>CATLAL010000090.1 GCA_949878425.1 uncultured Oscillospiraceae bacterium | reverse complement strand
TCGGGACGCATCACCAGCACTTTGCCCTTGTAGTCCTGCTCCAGCGGGTTACCGGCACAGTGTTCCAGGCCGAACAGCCCCAGCGCCTGGTATGCGTCCCTGGCCTGTCCGATGAACGACTCCAGCAGTCCCGCGGCGGTATCCACCGCGTAGCAGCGGTTATATTTGCCGTCCTGGGGAACAAAGGTTTTCCTGCCCCACCGATAGGTCTCATCGCTGACCAGATGCTTGCAGGCCGACTCGCGGAACTCCTGCAGGGAGTTGGCGAGAACGAAGTTTACACGCTTAAAGCCGAACTGTTCCAGCACAGACTGGGCGCAGCCCTCGGCCAGCGACTCGTCCGCCGCGTTGAAATGATCCCGGACAGCCTGCTCGATGGCTCTGGCGCAGTCCACATTCACCCGAAAGCTGTCCTCGTGCATCTGCGTCTGCCTCAGACGGCGGGCGTCGGCGCGGGAGTAGGGGTACAGATAGGGAAAATCAGCCGCCATAGACGGTATCCTCCGCGATCAGATGCTCCTCCAGCCTGCCCAGGCAGGCGCCCACCACCATGAAGGTCTCCAGCAGATCCGCCGGAAGGTCCCGCAGGTCATAGCGGTGTTCCGCCGCCAGAACCGTGATGGTGTGGGCCTCCTCGTCCACCTCGGCGCACAGCTTGGCCCCATCGGGGATGCCGGCGGCCTCCCGCAGATACTCGTTCACCTGAACGGCTTCCTCCTCGAAGTCGTTGTAGGGGCAGCTGTCCTTATCACAGTCCTCACAGGGGCCGCAGACCTCCGACAGGTAGTGGAGCAGCTGGGCCGACGTGCTCGTGAGCTGTTGGACAACGGCCAGCAGCTCCGGCGCGCTCATCCGCCCTTTCAGCACCAGCATGGCCCCATCCAGGGTGTGGTACTCCACCTTGTCGCCGGCGTTGAACCCGGCCAGCCGTGCGGCGGTCACTGGAAGCAGGAGGCCCTTGGGTGTGATCTCTTTGATGAATTTCATGTGATATTCCTCCG
>CATLAL010000089.1 GCA_949878425.1 uncultured Oscillospiraceae bacterium | reverse complement strand
GTTCCTGCTTGAGCAGATCCACCAGGGTGTAGTGGTATCCGTCCTGCTCGAAGTCCGAGCGGGGGATGCCGGTGGGATCGTCCTCCGGAGACAGGTCATAGAATTTGCGGATCTCGGCCCCATCCTCGCTCTGGGTGACGGAGCTGGGGTAGCAGACCTGGGCGGGGTCGGCCCACTCCGCCGCGTAAGCGGCGGGAGCGAGGGCCATAGTCAGCGCCAATACCAGGGCGCAGACTGCGGTCAGTTTCTTCATCGTCGTTTCCTCCTCTACATTTTCATTTCCGGGGCGGGCGGAGCATCCTGGCTCTGGCCCTCCTGCTGGCGCTGTGGGATCTGAGCCAGAGTCTGCTGATAGGCGTCCAGCACTGCCTGATGGAACTGCTGGTGGAACTCCTTCGTACAGGGAAAGCAGATGTCCTTATAGCCGTCCCTGCCCTTGTAGCTGGGCATGGAGACGAAGGGGCCGTTGCTGCCCTCCACCACCTTGACGCCCCGGATAGCGAAGCACCCGTTCAGGTTGACGGAGGCGTCCGCCAGGACGGGACCGCTGGCGTGGAGGGAGTGGATTTTCACATCCACCTGCATGGGGAGGGTCTCCCGCTGAGATGTGAGGGTCGGGTCAGGGGCCTGTTTCATTGTCGGTTCCTCCTAAAAAATTTTTGGTAAAATGGAATTACTCCATGGTCATGCCGCCCATGGCGGGCCCAGTGTCCTGTTCCTGCTGGGGAGTGCGAAGCTCCTCCAGCTTCTCCCGCGCCCAGTCCGGCAGATACTGCTCATCCAGAACGCCAGCGAAGTCGGAGCGGTTCCAGCGGGTCTTTTCGCCGTCGCCCAGGCAGGTGGCGTAGACCGCCTGACCTCTGGCGTGGGGAGAACAGCCAAAGCCGCCTTCCGCCAGCCAGAGCATATTGCGGGGGTCCCAGCAGCTCTCCCGGAGCGTGTCGGGACGCATCACCAGCACTTTGCCCTTGTAGTCCTGCTCCAGCGGGTTACCGGCACAGTGTTCCA
>CATLAL010000088.1 GCA_949878425.1 uncultured Oscillospiraceae bacterium | reverse complement strand
GGAGGAACGTCTGGACGGACTGGAAGGTCTCGCTGCCGATCAGGACAGGGTAGCCGTCAGCGCCGGCGTATCGTTGGTTTCTGAGGGTCAGGGATATCTTGAACTTTGTCCACGCAGGGCAGTCCAGGCTGTACTGTATGCCCTCCGCGTTCAGGATGTCCGATATTTCCCATTGAAATTTCCCCTCCAGGCAGAGGGCAAATATCCGGCTGACCACCGCCGCCTCCTGGGGCTGGGGAACCAGCTTCCCGTCCTCGATCTGATAGCCATACAGCACTTTCCGATTCATTTTGCGTCCTCCCCGATCCGTTCCGTTACCTCGATGCCGCCGTACAGCCGGAACCGCAGGGCGGTGGGGCTGATTACGACCTGCTCTACCAGTTCCTCGAACAAGGCTTCATCGAATCGCTCCAGCCGTTCCGGGCCTTGACGGATGGCGTCCACCGTTTGCCGCAGGGCCTCCGCCGCCTCGCCAATGTCATCATTCTTCAGCAGCCTCCGGCGTTTGGCCCGGAGCTGGGTCAGTTGAGCGGTGTTGGCGGCCATCTGAGCGGCGCAGGCGTCCGCATCCAGCAGGCCGTTGGCGCGGAGCTTGCTGATCTTATAGCCGCGCTCGGTGGCCTGGGCGATTGCCTTGTTTACCTCCAGCATGGCGGGGTTGTCCCGCTGTACGGCGGTCTCCAGGGCCTCCATCTGGCTCAGGGCAGGCTTGAGGATAATGCCATCATGGAGCCGCAGCTTGCTGTACATCCGCAGGAAGGCATCGTAGATGGTTTCCTCCGGGATAGGGCCTGTGGGGCAGTTGGCGGCGCTTCTCAGATGCCGTCCGCAGCTCCAGGCACCAGTGCCTCTCCGGGTCACCCTTCGGTAGATGGTGAAGCCGCAGATCCCGCAGCACATTTTCCGGGACAGCGGGTAGACCGCGTCCGGGCCTTTGGACTGTTTTTTCTTCATCTGCCGCAGGGCCTGGGCCTTGTCATACACCTCCTGGCTGACGATGGCCGGGTGGGTCCCCTCCACATAGAA
>CATLAL010000087.1 GCA_949878425.1 uncultured Oscillospiraceae bacterium | reverse complement strand
GCGGATAGCGCAGGCCGTAGTTCGGCAGACGCTCTTTCACCGCCGACATAGCGGCGTAGGACGTGAACAGCGCCAGGGCGTGGCCCTGGGCCGCGTCCAGCAGGGCGGCGATCTCCTTCGCCAGCTCGTCATAGTAGGCCGTGGCTTTCTGCCTGGGCGGGATCTGGGGTAAGTACAGCAGGCAGTTTTGCTGGTAGTCGAAGGGCGAAGATGCCACAGACTCCGTGACACGGCCATCCGTCAGCAGCCCTGTTTCCTCTTTGAAGCGCCGGAAGTCCTCGCCCACGGCCAGGGTGGCGGAGGTAAGGACAGCGGGCCGCTCCTGCCGCCAGAGTGTCTGGCGGAGCTGGGCGGTCAGGTCGGCAATGGTGGCGCACAGCATGGTGCCGCCGTGGGCGTCCTCCTCCGTGTAGAAAACCATATCCGGGTGGCCCTGGTGGAACAGGGTCACTGTGGTGGACAGCCGGTCCAGTTTTCTGCGGATTGGCATGGTGAGCAGGCCGTGGAGCTGCCGGTTAATTACCGTCAGGCTTCGCTCCGGCGCGGCCAGCGATTTGGCGTAGTGGTCGAAGGGCTTGCCCTCCGGCGGACGATCCAGCTTCCGCAGCAGGGATTTGGCGCTATCGGTCAGCACTTCCGCCGCCAGCAGGAAGCGTTCTCCCCGCAGGCTGTGGGTGAGGGCGCGGATATCCTCCGCCGCCAGGGTCACCCCGAACATCTGACGGGCAGTCTCCGGCAGCTTGTGGGCCTCGTCCACGATGAGGGCGCAGGCGTCCGGCAGGATGGGCTTTCGCCCGCTGCCCCGGTGGATGGCGTCCGCCAGCAGCAGGTTGTGATTGCATATCTGGAAGAGATAGCGCCCGGAGTCACAATCCTCCAAAAAGGCGTGATATCGGCAGTCCTCCCGCCCGCAGTCGCAGATTCGGGGGACGCAGACGCGCTCCCGGTCATAGCCGCTGAGATGGGCCGCCTCGTCCATGTCAAGCTGTCCCTGCAGGGAGAGCAGGGCCGCGCCGGCTTTCCAGTTCTTCTTTTGAAGATCCAGTTGGCCCAGCCGCTGCTCCAGCCGCGCATCGCAGACGTAGTGGGA
>CATLAL010000086.1 GCA_949878425.1 uncultured Oscillospiraceae bacterium | reverse complement strand
ATGGCCGCCACCAACGCCGTGGCCCCCCGGACGGGCAACGTGTCGGCGGGCACCTCCATCTTCTCCATGGTGGTGCTGGAACGGCCGCTGTCCAAGGTCTATGAGGAGATCGACCTGGTCACCACCCCCACCGGGGCTCCGGTGGCCATGGTGCACTGCAACAACTGTACCAACGATACCAATGCCTGGGCTGGGGTGCTGCGGGAGACGGCGGAGCTGTTCGGGGCCGCGCCCCCCGCCGGCGAGCTGTTCACCCGGCTGTACCAAAAGAGCCTGGACGGCGATCCGGACTGCGGCGGCGTTACCGTCTGCAACTATCTGGCGGGGGAGGGCGTCACCCACATGGATGCGGGGCGGCCCCTGGTAGTGCGGATGCCGGAGAGCAGATTCACCCTGGCCAACTTCTTCCGCGCCCAGCTCTACTCCACCCTGGCCACGCTGAAAATCGGTATGGACATCCTGGCGGCGGAGGGGGTTGCTATCGACTCGCTGACCGGCCACGGTGGGCTGTTCAAAACCCCGCTGGTGGGCCAGAAGTATCTGGCCGCCGCCTGCAGCGCCCCGGTGACCTGCATGGACACCGCCGGGGAGGGCGGCCCCTACGGTATGGCGCTGCTGGCCGCCTATCGGGTGTGGAAATCGGACGGCGAGACGTTGGAGGACTACTTGAACAAGCACGTATTCGCGGGCGTGTCCGGCTCCACCGTCGAGCCGGACGGAGAGACGGTGGACGGCTTCAACGCCTACATGGAGCGGTATCAGGCTTTGCTCCACGTGGAGTGTAAAGCGGTGGAGGTGCTGTAAATGCAGGAAGAACTGAAAAAAGCGGTCTGTGAGGCCAATTTATTGCTTCCCAAACACGGTCTCGTCACCTTCACCTGGGGCAATGTGTCCGGAGTGGATCGCGAAAAGGGCCTGATGGTCATCAAGCCCTCAGGGGTGGAGTACGGCGGCATGACCGCCGACGACATGGTGGTGGTAAGCCTGGAGACCGGGGAACGGGTGGAGGGCAGATGGAAGCCCTCCAGCGACACCAAGACCCACATCGAACTTTACAAGGCGTTCCCCGGCATCGGCGGCATTGTCCACACCCACAGCCCCCACGCGGTGGCCTGGGCCCAGGCGGGGGAGGACATCCCCTGCTTCGGCACCACCCACGC
>CATLAL010000085.1 GCA_949878425.1 uncultured Oscillospiraceae bacterium | reverse complement strand
GGACGCGGCGGAGCATGACAGCGCCATAGTGGTGGACAACTGCCGCCTGCTGTGGGACGACGGAACCGAGGCCATAGCGGTGGAGGCCGTGCGGAAAGCAAAATCCGGGTGGGCCAAAGCCTGGGAGCGGGCCGTGTGGGAGGCCCTGGAGGGTGTGGATCTCCACAAAGAGGAGGAGTAGGCCATGGCGAAAACGTATTTTGAGCAGATCACCGCCTCCCAGGAGGCCCTGGCGGAGTTTCTGGCCTCCATCCCAGCATTAGATACCCCGTGGGATGGGCTTTTCCAGCGGACCTATTGCGCCGCCTGTTCGGCGGAGAACTGCGACGCGGAAAACTGCCCCCACCAGGCGGAGCGGAACAGCCCGGCGTGGTTTCTGGCCCAGGAGGTGGCGGACAGTGGAAACAATCCTTTGCGGTGACGCCCTGGAACAGCTGCGGACCCTGGAGCCGGAGAGCGTCCACACCTGCGTGACCTCCCCGCCCTATTACAACCTGCGGGACTATGGGGCCGCCGGGCAGATCGGCATGGAGGAAACGCCGGAGGAGTACATAGCCAAGCTGGTGGACGTGTTCCGGGAGGTCCGGCGGGTTTTGCGCCCGGACGGGACGCTGTGGGTAAACATCGGGGACAGCTACGCCACAAGGTCCGGGCCGCAGCCACCGGCCAACACCAGAAACGCCCACGGACACACCAGAAAAGAACCGCCGGACGGCTACAAGTGCAAGGATCTGATGGGGATCCCGTGGCTTTTGGCCTTTGCCCTGCGGGCTGATGGGTGGTATTTGCGGCAGGATATTATATGGCATAAGACCAACGCCATGCCGGAGAGCGTCCGGGACCGTTGCACAAAAGCCCATGAATATATTTTCCTGCTGTCAAAATCGGCCCATTACTATTTCGACGCGGCGGCCATCCGGGAGCCGTGCGGGAAAAAAGGGAACGCCAGGACATTCCGGGGCGGCGGCGCTTATACCGGCGGGAGGTCATTCCAGAACAGCGCCCGCGTGGAGCGGGAGAGCCACGGGAACACGGTAAACAGCACCGGAGGCCGGAACAAGCGGAGCGTCTGGAGCATAGCAACGGGCCAGTTTAAGGCGGCCCATTACGCCACGTTCCCGGAGCGCCTGGTGGAGCCGTGCATATTGGCCGGGTGCCCGGAGGGCGG
>CATLAL010000084.1 GCA_949878425.1 uncultured Oscillospiraceae bacterium | reverse complement strand
CCCTCCTCTCCACCTACGCTCCACAGATTGCGGACACTATGAATATCCCGTGGGAACAGTTTCGGTGGTACGCCTCCTACCACGACGAGGGAGCGCATCCCCATGTCCACATGGTCTGCTACAGCGCGGACGGGCGCTCCGGTTTTCTGGATAAGGAGGGCATCGCCAGGATCAAGTCCGGACTGGCAAAGAATATTTTCCGCCAGGAGCTGACGGAGATCTACCGGCAGCAGACCCAGCGCCGGGATGAGCTGGTGCGGCAGTCTGGCGAGGTCATGAAGGAGCTGATCCGGCAGATGCTCTCCGGCACGCTGGAGAATCCCCGCATCGAGCAGCTCATGGGCGAACTGGCCCAACGGCTGAAAAGCACCTCCGGCAAAAAACAGTACGGCTACCTCAAGGCGTCGCTGAAGGCTGTGGTGGATGAGATTGTGGACGAGCTGGCAAAGGACTCCCGTGTCTCCTCCGCCTATGACCTGTGGTATCAGCTGCGGGAAGAAGTGCTGCGGACGTACCGGGATGACCTTCCAGACCGGCTCCCTCTCTCCCGGCAAACGGAGTTCAAGCGGATAAAGAATGTGGTGGTAGAGGAGGCGGCGCGGCTTGGTGAGCATACCGAGGTGTTCACGCCGGCGGATATCCAGGAGCCGCCCCAGGCCGGCGAGGACGACGGCCCCGAGCCGGAAGCGGAGTCGGAAGGTTCGGATGTGCCGGAGGAGGCCAGCGAAGCGCCACCCGCCGTGGTATGGAGTGACCGATACAAGCGGGCGCGGTCTTTTTTGTACGGAGATGACGAGACGCCCCAGGATCACGAGCAAGCCTGCCGCCTCTTCATGGAGGAGGCCCTCGGCGGCAACGCCCTGGCCATGCATGACCTGGGTAGGATGTTTGTGGACGGCACTGGCGTGGAGGCTGACACGGAGCAGTCCCATGCGTGGTACGCCAAGGCACTCTCCGCCTTCCAGACCGTGGAGAGGCAGCGCCCCAACCGCTATGTGGAGTACCGCATCGGCAAGATGTACGCCGGGGGGCTTGGGACAGAGCAGGATGACACTGCGGCGGCGAAGTGGTTCTCCCAGGCGGCAGCGCGGGGCTACCAGTACGCCCAATACTCTCTCGCCGGGCTCTACAGCCGGGGCAAGGGTGTGCCGCAGGATGATGGAAAGGCGCTGGAACTGTACACACTCGCTGCGGCGCAGGGGTTCCCCTACGCCGCCTGGG
>CATLAL010000083.1 GCA_949878425.1 uncultured Oscillospiraceae bacterium | reverse complement strand
GGCAAGCAGGGCAAGTGTAGCCACACTTGCCATTTTTGCTCCGCAAAAATGCTTGTTGGGGTTGCACCCCAAACCCGCCGGAAGCCTCTGGACACCGTGTCCAGAGGCTTCTGTCTGCGGCCCCGTCGCTATCGCTCCTGGGCCTTATTCTCCCGCCCTCCGGGCAGGTCGAGGAGGTGGTCGATGTTGGCCTTGACCGCCACCGCCTCCCGCATTTCCTGTTGTGCCGCCCGGTATTGGGCATAGAGTTTTTTCTTCCGCTCCGCCAGCTCCCGGCGCTCCTTTTTCAGCGCGTCCATCCTGGGGAGCTTGGCCCCGCCCAGAATATCGTTGATCGCCGCCTTTGCCGCCCGATAGGAGGCCAGGGCCTCCTCGTGCTCCGCCAGATACTTCTTGCTGTACCGGGCGGCCTTGTAGCCGTCGAACACGGGCCGGGTCTTGGCGTAGTCCACCACGGCCCCCATGAGTTTTGTTGTGGAGGCCAGCCGCTCCTCCACCCCCCGCAGCTCCCCGGCCAGGGCGTGGGCCCGGTCCACCACCTCCGCCGTCCGCTCCGCCAGGGCGTCATAGTCGGTCAGCCCGTTCTCCTGGAGAAACTGGAGGGCGGCGGCCATCTGTTTGAGATTGTATATTTTTGCCCACCGCTCATAGCCTGGGCCCTTGCCCTGGGCCATACGCTGCTGAATGTCAATAATCAGATTGACGCGCCGGGGAGCCGCCGAACGGGGCCGCCCCTGGGCGGGCTTGCGGACGGGGGCCCGCCCGTCGATCACCGCCTCCACGTCCTCCGGGCCGTAGCCGTCCCCCAGGGTGGAGGCCCGGAAACGGGTGGCCCGGTCCTGGCCGGGAAGCCGGAACGAGATCACCCCGCCCCGGCCCCGCTTCACCTGGACCCCCGCCGCCTCCATCCGTCGGAGGAACCCGGCAAAGTCGGCGGGCCGCTCCGCCAGGGCCCCGTCTATGATCCCCCTTAGCTGCTCCTTGTAGGAGGGAGGCCGGGACGCGCCCAGCCATTGGCCGTAGTGCCGGAATTTTCCCTTGCTATGGAGCTTGGGGTTTTTGATAACGGACAGGTCATGCTCCAGGCATATCCGGTCGGACAGCCGCCGCAGGGCGCGGGCAGAGCCTAAAAAATCCCGGTATTTCCGGGTGCAGTCAAGGGTGGTGGAGTTGTAGTAAATATGGACGTGGGGGTGAGGCCGGTCCGCGTGGGACACCACGAAGAAAGCGTGCTTCCCCTTGGTCCAGCGCAT
>CATLAL010000082.1 GCA_949878425.1 uncultured Oscillospiraceae bacterium | reverse complement strand
AAAGCCCATCTTCGGCATCAACGGCTCGGGGATGCACACCAACATGTCCCTGTTCCGGGACGGGAAAAACGTGTTCTTTGATGAGAACGGTCCCAAGGGCCTGTCCAGGGAGGCGTATGCTTTCATCGCGGGGATACTGTCCCACATGAAGGGCATGGCCGCCGTCACCAACCCGCTGGTCAACTCCTACAAGCGGCTGGTCCCCGGCTACGAGGCTCCCTGCTATCTGGCCTGGTCCGCCTCCAACCGTTCCGCCCTCATCCGCATCCCCGCCGCCCGGGGACAGGCTACCCGGGTGGAGCTGCGCTGCCCCGACCCGGCCTGCAACCCCTACCTGTCGCTGGCGGTGTGCCTGGCGGCGGGGCTGGACGGCATCGAGAAAGGCATGACCCCGCCGGAGGAGATCTCCGAAAATATCTTTGCTATGGCTCCGGCGGAGCGGCAGGCCAAGGGCATCGAGGCCCTGCCCGGCTCCCTGGAGGAGGCCCTCATCGCCATGAAGAAGGACAAGCTGGTGATGGACACCCTGGGCCCCCACGTCAGCACCCAGTACATCGCCGGGAAAGAGGCGGAGTGGGACGAGTACCGTACCCGCGTGTCCTCCTGGGAACGCGAGAAATACATGACCAACTATTGACGGCGCTTGCGGTCGCGGCTAAGCGCCCCAAAGGGCAGGGGCGGCGCCGTGCCGAAAACGCGTGCGAAGGGGGAAACGGCCATGCGGAAAATCGTGGTGGCCTTTGAGCGCCAGTCCAACTGCGACCGGCTCCGGGAGGCGCTGGAAAGCACCGGGGAATTTTCCTGCCTCACCTGCCGCAGTGCCGCCCAGGTGAAGCGGACGGTGGCCAAGCTGCGGCTGGACCTGGTGGTGTGCGGCTTCAAGCTGACGGATGAGAGCTGTGAGACGCTGTATTTCGACCTGCCCCAGCGGTGCGCCATGCTGATGGTGGCGCCCCAGGCGAGGCTGGAACTGTGCGCCGCGCCGGGCATATTCAAGCTGCCAGCCCCGGTGGGCCGGGGGTCGCTGCTGGCTTCGGTGCGCATGCTGGCCCAGCTGGCCCAGACCAGTCAGGCCCCCGTCCAGCGCACACCGGAGGAACAGGGGCTGGTGGGGCGGGCCAAGGCATTGCTGATGGAACAGGACGGCATGACGGAAGCGGAGGCCCACCGATGGCTCCAAAAGCGGAGCATGGACCACAGCGCGCGGCTGGCGGACACCGCCCGGCAGGTGCTGGACAAACTGGGGCCGGGCAAGGACGCCTGA
>CATLAL010000081.1 GCA_949878425.1 uncultured Oscillospiraceae bacterium | reverse complement strand
TTGCCGTGCTTGGTCCAGGTCCGGGTGTTGTATCCGGCCTTTTTGCCGCATCCGGCCACGGCGGTGATTTGCACCTTGTTCCCCCACCTGGGGGAGCACTCCACCGCCAGGCCGTTGCCGATGTAGACGCCGATATGCCCGGAGCACCAAACGGCCTCACCGGGCAGCATGGAGGCCCAGCCGGTGGTGCTCACGTCCTTGCACAGCTTAATCATGCTGTCCGCCCCCACATCCGGGCAGGCCCCGGCGGCCAGCGTGGTCTTGGTGGGGTAGGCGGCCCCGCCGTAGGTCCGGGAGGGGTCACCACACCATCCCCACAGCACGCCTTTGATGAGGTTGACACAATCGAAGCCGTACACGGGCGGGCTCTGATTGGCGGCGGCCTTAATCATCCGGGTGCGGTCAGCCGCCTTGTTGTAGTTGTGATTGTTGCAGTAGCGGGTCACGTTGCCGCCGGTCAGGGGGGCACCAAAGCACCCCATGACATAGAGCGTCTTGTGGTTCTTGGCGATGTCCGCCACCTTGTCCACAAGGGTCTGGGCTTTCATTTTGCTCATGACGTGATTTCCTCCTTTAGTCTTTCAGCACGATTTCAGCCGCACGGAGGGCGATGTCCGCCCCATACTTGTCCGCAAAGCGGTTGAGAAAGCGCTGGGCGTATTTGGCCCGGTTTTCGTTCTTGGACTTCCACAGGTAAAAGCCGCCCCAGGTCCCGTCTGTCACCAGGGAGGTGCCCGCAAGGACGGCAATGGCGGTGACATCCCACCCCCGGAGGGTCCCGGCCACGGTGATGCCGCACAGGACCACGGAGATGAAGATGTGGAGCACCAGCATTTTTTTGGAAAACTCCATCCAATGCCGCCCTCCTCAGTAAAGCGCCTGGACGCTCTGCTCTGTCAAAAATTCCTTGTGTTCATGCTTGACCTTGCGGGCGTACTCCAGGGCGGCGTGCATATCACCGTTACAGTGGGCGTCCGGGATGCGCTGGACGGCCTCCGCCGTGGCCTCCCCCAGAGCGATGGCGGCCCCCATGCCCTTGATGATAAGCACCTCGTTTTTCTCACGGGCCTGCTCCCGCTCCTCCTGGGCCTTGTCCCGCTTTGTGATGCGCTGCTGGAGCAGCCAGAAACAAAAAGCGGTAATAGCGGTGGGGAGGCCTAGCAGCGTGACCAGGCCCCCGACAGAAAGCTCAATGACCATGATGTCCCCTCCTTATTCGGTGACCTCATCCCAGCCGTAGACGCCGGGCTCCCAGACGTTGCCGTCCACGGTAGAGGTCCAATGCTTGCCTTTGTGGTTCACCTTAGCCCCGGCGCTGTATGCGTCATGGGCCCCCAGGGGTTGGCTCCAGGCGGGCCACTCCT
>CATLAL010000080.1 GCA_949878425.1 uncultured Oscillospiraceae bacterium | reverse complement strand
CCTTGGCCTCCTGGAGCTCCGAAGCCAGCTTGGAACTCACGGCCCGCTTCCCCAGCGCCGCCTGCATCCGGTCTGCCAGCTTCAAGAGCTCTTCGTCCGTCAGTTTGTCAATATCGAGCATATCGTCTTCCTCCTTATAATCGGGCCGGATGTAGGCGGTTACCAACGTCGTTTTCCGGGTACGGCGGCACACCTGTCCTCCGTTGCTTTGGCTCCCTGCCGCGCCGGGGCTGGTATTGCCCTCAATGGCGGTGACGGTTTCCGAGCCCGCGTTCTCCACAATGCCTGTGTGCCCGAAGTCATAGATAATAATATCTCCCGGCTGAGGCTTCCTGCGGACGCTCTCCGGCTGGTTTTTTTGATACCAGCTCAGCAGCGCGGAGCAGGACGCGGTCTTCAGGGGCAGCGGGATTCCCACCTGGTCAAAGCACCACTGCACAAACGCCATGCACCAGGGATAGGCCGCCCCGGAGACCTCCCGGCCATAGAACCAGGTATTGTATTTGACCCGGTTGGAGTTCGCCGGGAACTCTACCGTCCCCAGCTCCGCCCGGGCGAGGGCCAGCACCTTCTCCGCTGTCATTCCGCGCCTCCAGAGACAAGCTCCTTCGCCTGGACCAGGACCCTGCGGTTCTCCGTGTTGATCTCCCACACGGCCCCCTCAATCAGGTTCATCACAGCCTCGGTAACTGCCACGCCCATGGCCCGGAGCTGCTCCTGGACGAATCGCCGCCGGTCTTCCCCCGTCGGGTCCTGGTCGTGGTAGAGCTGCTCCGCCGCCCGGGCGAAGGACCGGATCAGCGCCTGGATGCGTTTCTGGGCCGCCGCGTCTGCGTTGGCGGCCAGCCACACCTTTGCCATGGGGGCCAGGTAGGCCAAAAGACCAACCACAAAGGCCGCAAGAAGATTGCCGATAATTTCATAGATGTTTTCCATGGTATGTCCTCCTTAAATTCCGGTGCCCGAATCGGACACATTTACTGAGTCAGCTTGCTGCTGACCAGGATGCCAAGCACGGAGCCAATGCCGGACCCCGCCAGCCCGATCAGCGCCACAAGCACCGCGTCGCTCATTTCCATCCCCTTCCTTTCTGACTGCCAGTCTAATTTGAATGTGTTCCTCATAAAAAGGAAGGACTTCCACAATGAACGGGAAGTCCCGCCTGGCCCTTAAATCAGCCTGTAACGCGGCCTGTCTCCGCCGCAGAGCCAATAATCGAGCCAGTCAAAGGCCACGATGACCGGCCCGGCCAGGAGGCACCAAATAGCCGTGAACTGCGGGCAAATCTGTCCCCAGAGGCTGCCGGGCAGGGAGGAATAATCCCAGATACCCAGCCCCAGCCAGCGGTTGAGCGCCAGCCCCGCCGCCAGCTCCGCCGCCGTGATGGTCAGCCCGCCAA
>CATLAL010000079.1 GCA_949878425.1 uncultured Oscillospiraceae bacterium | reverse complement strand
TGCCCAGGCCCCCAGGGGATCGGAGTGCGAGGGATGCCCCTACTGGCGGGGTCTGCGGTGCGTGACCTGCTTCCGGGCCTATCTGCGGAGCCGGGCCGGACCCGGCGGGGGGAGGTGACGGCATGGACCAGCGGGAGCTCACCCGCGAGGAGCGGGCGGCGATCCGGGCCCTGGTGGTGAAGTGGTGCGCCAATTATGACCGGGCCGTGGGATGCTTGCCTTTGGACTGCGAGTGCTATATGCTGGGGAAAACCTGGACGGGGCCCCTGTGCCGCTACTTCCGGGCGGCGGTCCTGCCCCTGGACCCGTTGCTGGAGGCCGCCCTGACCACCCCCGGCCCCATGGAGACGCGGGCCTGTCCCCTCTGCGGACGGCCCGCTCTCCTGACCGGGCGGCGGCGCTACTGTTCCCCCGCCTGCGCCCAGGCCGCCCATAGGAAACAGCAGCGGGACCATATGCGGAAAAAGCGGGGCTGACCTGTTGACAATTAGGCCCCCAAAAGTCCAGTGTTTTCAAGGCTTTCCAGACGCCGGACAGGGGCGGGCCGTATCATTTCACGCCCGGACCCTGTTTTGGCCCCATACTGTCAACATTTTGGAGGTTTTATGGAAGAAAATCAAGGCTACGCGATCTTAAAAAAGGACAACCCGGCTGTTGGGAAACGCATGGAGCGGAAACCCTCCATTTCCCGGCAGATGCAGGAGGCGGGGCGGCAGGCCCAGGAGTGGCAGGCCCCGCCCAGCCCCAAAAGGGAGGCCCCGGACCGGGGCGAGCGGTAGGTATGGCAGGGAAGAAGCGCCGCCGCTCTGTTCATCTTCACGTGATGGTGACGCCGGAGGAGCAGCAGCAAATCCAGGAGCGCATGGCCCAGGTGGGGATTTTGAACATGGGGGCCTATATGCGAAAAATGGCCCTCAATGGCTATGTGCTCCAGGTGGACCTTTCCCCGGTGCGGGAGCTGGTGTCCCTCCAGCGGCGGTGCGCCAACAATCTCAATCAGGCGGCGCTCCATGTGAACACCTACGGCGGCCTCTACCCCAACGAGCTCCAGGCGCTCCAAAAGGACTACGCCGATTTATGGGGGCCTCTCTCCGAACTGCTGGAGAAGCTGGCCCAGGTGGTGGCCCTGTGACCCGTGGGAGCGGCCCTGGCCGCTCCCCGGCTGTCCCCGCCTCTGGACACCGTGTCCAGAGGGAGGGAGAACCGATTTTGAAAGGGGGTGCTGTCCCTGGCGACGACCCGTCTCATAACCCACCATATCAGCGGGGACAAGTCGATTTTTGCTTCTCTGTCGGACCGCTTCGACTACGGCCAGAACCCGGAAAAGACCCTGGACGGGGCCCTGATCCGCTCCTACGAGTGCGACCCCCTCACCGCCGGCAGCGAGTTTCTTTTGAGCAAGGCCCGGTACA
>CATLAL010000078.1 GCA_949878425.1 uncultured Oscillospiraceae bacterium | reverse complement strand
GCGGCCAGTGCTTCGGCGGCCTGTCTGCGGGTGATACCCGTCATCTCCACCTCTACACCGAAGCATTGATCCTTGATGCCGATCTCGCTCATGCCGCTGCCTCCTTTCGGAGCTGCTCATCCACCGCCCGGATGCGGCGGCCAATGGCTTCGATCACATTGACGGTGACAGAGTTTCCGGCCTGTTTGTACGCCTGGGCGTCCGAGGTGATGGCCAGCAGCCGGTCGATCTGGTCCTCCGCGAAGCCCTGGAGGCGGAGGCACTCCCTGGGCATCAGGCGGCGGATACGCCCGCCGCGCTCCACGATGCCCTGGATGCTGCTGGTCTCCAGGGTGTGGGCGATGTCGCGGCCCACACGGCCGCGGCGGGTGTTGCTCCCGGCGTAGCCCAGATCCACGGTGTCGCCGGGGCCTGCCTCCTTGTAGCCCCGCTTGGTGGCCTCCTTGATCAGCAGCACCCCGGAGCGCTCCCTGGGGTGGGTGGACAGGCTCGTCTGCCCGTACCGGGCGGTGAGACACCGGGCGATCTCCGTCTGTTCCGGCGCACCTTTGCTCAGGTCCACCAGGTACAGACCTGTCTTGCCGCCCATGCCGCCTGCGCCGGAGGTCTGGGTGCAGGCTAACCCTTCCGGGTCGTAGACTCTCGATCCCTGTGGCCCGCCGATGAGCTGTATAAGAGCTTTTGCGTCATCTCCGAAGACAGGAAGTATTTGGCCGGCGCATCGGGGATCAAGATAGCAGATAAGGAACACCCGCTTCCGCGATTGGGGGACGTGGAAATTGGCGCTGTTAAGCACTGACCACTCGACATGATACCCCAGCTCATCCAGCGCGGAGAGGATGACAGCAAACGTCCTCCCCTGGTCATGCGTGAGAAGGCCGGGAACATTTTCAAGCAGCAGGTACGCAGGTCTCCGGGCTTCAGCCAGCCGGGCAATTTCAAAGAAGAGAGTGCCTCTGGCGTCATCGAATCCTTTTCTTTTGCCAGCGTTAGAAAACGCCTGGCAGGGAAAACCTCCGCACAGGAGGTCAAAGGGGGGCAGATCGTTGGGGTCGATCTCTCTTGCGTCTGGATAGTATTTTTCCTCCTCTCCAATGTCATGGATGGCGCGGTAGCTGGCGTCGGCGTACTTGTCGATCTCGCAGTGGCCAACACACTGGAAACCGCCCGCGCGGGTCAGTCCGGCCCGGAAGCCGCCGATCCCCGCGAACATATCAAAATAGCGGATCAGATCATTCGTCACCTCCATCGTTTTGCAGCGCAAGCAGAAAGCCGAGGACGTTGTCATCCACGTCCCCGGCCTGCGGCTGCTCTGCTTTTTCTTTTGCTGAGATAAGTTCCACGCCGCGCAGCTCCTCCCGGATGATCTGGCGGACAGCCTCCAGCAGAGTGTCCTGCTCATACATCCGGCAGACGGCGCGGCACACAGCGTCCGTCCGCTGCCCGGAGGGGATGGCGCACAGCCGTTTCCACGCCTCCCGCTGGAAGGGCGAGGCCATGGAGAACGAGAGGTTCAACCGCCGTTT
>CATLAL010000077.1 GCA_949878425.1 uncultured Oscillospiraceae bacterium | reverse complement strand
ACAGGGCAGCATCCCTGCCCCTCCCGACTGACACGCCGCCCTGCGCGGCCGTGTGGCGAAAGAGAGAAAATCGGCGTCCCCAAAATGTGCAGGTGAACCGGGGGGTCGAAAAAAGTGCAGGATAAAGCGCGGGGGTCGCAAGCGCCCCTCCGCGCGGGGAACACCGCCCCGCAGAGCGGGTCGGGGACGTTTAGACGGGGGTCATTTTTCACCCCCTGGGGTCAGCTCGGGGGTCTGCTTTCACAAAAAGCCCGCCGTTGCCCGCTTTTTGCGGGTTCCCGGCGGGGATATTTACGGATTTCAGGAGGAACATCATGCCGAGAGAAAAAATCAAGTTCGCGCTGCGGATCTCACCTGAGACTCAGCAGCTCGTCAAGGAGATGTGTCCGCGGGACAACTGCCGTACCCAAAACGAGTTTATCGAGAGGGCCATCCGGTTCTACGCCGGGTACGTCTCCGGTCAGGAGGCCACCGCCTACCTGCCGCCCGCACTGGCCTCCGTCCTGCGCGGTACTGTGCAGGACACGGAGAACCGCATCTGCCGTCTGCTCTTCAAGCTGGCGGTGGAGCTGGACATGGTGATGAACGTGCTGGCGGCGGGGATGGAGATCAGCGACGACGCGCTCCGCAGTCTCCGCGGCCGGTGCGTCCAGAACGTGAAGAAGACCAGCGGCAGCGTCACGCTGGACAAGGCGGTGGAGTACCAGCGGGGCGGCGTGTGACAGAAAGGCGGTGACGCTCCATGCCCCGGATCATATTCAAGTGCCCCTACATCAAACCGGGGACAGAGAGAGCCGCCGCACACCTGAACAACTACGTCCGCTACGTCGCTACCCGTGACGGTACGGATCTCCTCAAGCCGGACAAGGCCGGCCAGCCTGCCACAAAAAAACAGCGGGCCATGGTGGAGCGGCTCCTCCGGGACTTCCCCATGTGCCGCGGGATGTTTGAGTACGAGGACTACCAGTCCTCCCCCACCCGCGCCACCGCCTCGGAATTTATCACCAGAGCCATCGAGGACAACTACGATCAGATCGCCAAGCGGGAGAACTACGTCAGCTACATTGCCCAGCGCCCTCGTGCGGAGCGGCTCGGCGCGCATGGTCTGTTCAACGGCACAGGCGATGCGCTGGAGCTATCCAGGATCGCGGAGGAGGTGGCGAACCACCCCGGCAATGTGTGGCTGCCTATTATCTCCCTGCGCCGGGAGGATGCCGCCCGCCTCGGCTACGACAACGCCAGACAGTGGCAGGCCCTCCTCTCCACCTACGCCCCACAGATTGCGGATGCCATGAAGATCCCCTGGGAGCAGTTTCGGTGGTACGCCTCCTACCACGACGAGGGAGCGCATCCCCATGTCCACATGGTCTGCTACAGCGCGGACGGGCGCTCCGGCTTTCTGGATAAGGAGGGCATCGCCAGGATTAAGTCCGGACTGGCAAAAAATATCTTCCGCCAGGAGCTGACGGAGATCTACCGGCAGCAGACCCAGTGCCGGGATGAGTTGGTGCGGCAGTCCGGCGAGGTCATGAAGGAGCTGATCCGGCAGATGCTCTCCGGCACGCTGGAGAATCCCCGCATCGAGCAGCTCATGGGCGAACTGGCCCAACGGCTGAAAAGCACCTCCGGCAA
>CATLAL010000076.1 GCA_949878425.1 uncultured Oscillospiraceae bacterium | reverse complement strand
CCGGAGCCATCCCCGCCGGCCAGCTTCTCCACCTCGGCCACGGTGACCATGTTGTAGTCGCCCTCGATGGAGTGCTTCAGCGCGGACGCCGCCACGGCGAACTCCACCGCCGCCTGGGTGCTCTTGCCCGTCAGCAGGGAGTAGATCAGCCCGCCGCCGAAAGAGTCTCCGCCGCCCACCCGGTCGATGATGTGCAGCTCGTACTTCTTGGAGAAGCAATATTCGTTGCCCGCCACATCGTACAGCATGGCGCTCCAGCCGTTGTCAAAGGCGGAGTGGCTCTCCCGGAGGGTAATCGCCACCTTCTCAAAGCCGAACTTGTCGGCCAGCTGCTTGGCCACGGACTTGTAACCCTCGTGGTTGATCTCGCCGCCGTAAATGTCAGTGTTCTCGGCCTCGATGCCGAACACGTCTTTGGCGTCCTCCTCGTTGGAGATGCACACATCCACGTACTGGCACAGCTCCGTCATGGCGGCGCGGGCCTGGTCCCGGGTCCACAGCTTGCCACGGTAATTGAGGTCGCAGGAGATCTTCACGCCGTGGGCTTTTGCCGCCTTGCAGGCTTCCTTGCAGATCTCAACGACGTTGGGCCCCAGAGCCGGGGTGATCCCCGTGAAGTGGAACCAGTCCACGCCCTCGAAAATGGCGTCCCAGTCGAAGTCGGCGGTAGCCGCCTCCTGGATGGCGGAGTGGGCCCGGTCGTAGATGCACACGCTGCCCCGCTGGGAGGCGCCCTTCTCGTTGAAATAGATGCCCACCCGGTCGCCGCCCCGGACGATCTTGCTGGTGTCCACCCCATACCGGCGCAGGGAGTTCACCGCCGCCTGGCCGATGGCGTGGGCAGGCAGCTTGGTGACATAGGACACGTCCAGGCCGTAGTTGGCCAGGGAGACGGCCACGTTGGCCTCGCCGCCGCCGAAGGTGAATTCCAGGTGATCCGCCTGGACGAAGCGCTCATAGTTGTAGGGCTGGAGCCGGATCATCAGCTCGCCGAAGGTAACTACTTTAGCCATTGTTTCGGGCCTCCTTTACGATTTCCACAGACTTTTTGCACAGCTCGGTGATCTCATCCCACTTGTTGTTGTCGATGAGGTCGGCAGTGACCATGTAGGAGCCGCCGCAGGCGCAGATCACCGGGGCCTTGATGTACTCCGCCAGATTCTTCAGGGAGATGCCGCCGGTGGGCATGACCTTGAACATGGGGAAGGGGGCGGACATGGCCTTGATCTTGGCCAGCCCGCCGGACTGCTCGGCGGGGAAGAACTTGAGGACTTCCAGCCCCAGCTTATACGCCGTGTGGTAGTCGGTGGGGGTGGTGCAGCCGGGGAAAATGGGCAGATTCTTGGACTGGCAGTATTTGACGATGTCCGGGTCCAAACCGGGGGTGACGATGAACTTGGCCCCCGCGGCCAGCGCCTCGTCCACCTGGGCGGTGGTCAGCACGGTGCCCGCCCCCACCAGCATATCCGGGCAGGCCTCGGCCATCAGCTTGATGGCGGTGGCGGCTCCCGCCGCCCGGAACGTGACCTCCGCCACCGGCACGCCGCCGGCGCACAGGGCGCGGGCCAAGGGGGCAGCGTCCCGCTCCGGGTGGTTCAGCTTGATGACAGGCACCACGCCGATGTTGGAAATAGCTTCGTTGATG
>CATLAL010000075.1 GCA_949878425.1 uncultured Oscillospiraceae bacterium | reverse complement strand
AAAGGCCGGGCTCCTCCACCCACGCCACCTTGACGGAAAACTGCTGCTGGTAGTCCTCCACCCGCTCCGTGAGGTCCCGCGCCAGCGCCTCCCGGTCGCTGCCGTAGTGCCCCCACTCATATTGCCGTCTGCCGTGTTCGTCGTCATAGCAGGCCCAGGTCACAAAGGGCTCCGGCGCTCTGGGGCACTCCCCCAGGGCGAAGCCCCGGCCATTCTCCAGCATGACGACTTTTAAGATTGCATAGCCTTGATTTTTGTCCATGTTGATCTCCTCCAAAATGTTGACAGTATGGGGCCGAAACAGGGGCGGGACGTGAAATGATACGGCCCGCCCCCGTCCGGCGTCTGGAAAGCCTTGAAAACACTGGACTTTTTAGGGCCTAATTGTCAACAGGTCAGCCCCGTTTTTTCCGCATATGGTCCCGCTGCTGTTTCCTATGGGCGGCCTGGGCGCAGGCGGGGGAACAGTAGCGCCGCCGCCCGTCCAGGAGAGCGGGCCGCCCGCAGAGGGGGCAGGCCCGCGTCTCCACGGGTCCGGGGGCGGTGAGGGCGGCCTCCAGCAACGGGTCCAGAGGGAGAACCGCCGCCCGGAAGTAGCGGCATAGGGGCCCCGTCCAGGTTTTCCCCAGCATATAGCACTCGCAGTCCAAAGGCAAGCATCCCACGGCCCGGTCATAATTGGCGCACCACTTCACCACCAGGGCCCGGATCGCCGCCCGCTCCTCGCGGGTGAGCTCCCGCTGCTCCATGCCGTCACCTCCCCCCGCCGGGTCCGGCCCGGCTCCGCAGATAGGCCCGGAAGCAGGTCACGCACCGCAGACCCCGCCAGTAGGGGCATCCCTCGCACTCCGATCCCCTGGGGGCCTGGGCAGGCTCCGGGGGGCGGTGGTAGGTGGGCTGCTTCATAAAGGGCTCGTAGGGGCTGTCAGTGAAGTTCACTCGTCCCCTCCCTCGTCCTCGTCGTCCACGTCCCAGGGGGGCGCGTCGTCGTAGTCCTCCGGCTCGTCATACTCGGAAAAATCCTCCTCCGGCTCCGCTGCTTTCTGCTGCTTGGGGCGGTAGATTTTGAAGTACCACCCGGCCCCGCCGCCGATAGCCAGCACCGCCAGGGCCGCCAGGAGCATCCCGGCCCCGCCGGACTTTTGGGGCTCCGGCTCCGGTTCGGGGGCCGGTTCGGGCTCCGGGTCCGGCTCCACCACGGGGGGCGGGGCCTCCGGCTCCTGCCCAGGCTCCGCCAGGGCCATCAGGTCAGAGACGGTGACAGCGTTCAGAAAATACACATTCTCCGCCCCGCGCTGCCGGTCTATCACAAGATAGAAAACCGCCTCGTCCGCCGTGGTGATGGTGAAAAACTCCTTGCCGTCCTGGTCCGTGGCGTTGTCCAGCACCGTCCCCGTCCCCTCCGGGGTGAACGGCTTGGGCTCCTGGGGCTGCTCCACGGGCAGGGGGTCCACAGGCTCCAGCCCTACCCAGGGGACATACTCGCCGCCCTCGTCGCCGCCGCCAGCGTAGGCGGGAACGGTGAGTACCCCCACCATCAGGACGGCGCAGAGCATCGCCGCCAGCATACGGGATTTTTTCTTCATTCCGCACTCTCCTTTCTCTCGCCGGGCTTCTGGACACCGTGTCCAGAGCCGTCCCGGAGCTGCCGCAGGAG
>CATLAL010000074.1 GCA_949878425.1 uncultured Oscillospiraceae bacterium | reverse complement strand
GAGCTGCGCGGATACTTCGAGCAGATGACCGAGGCAGAACGGGTGGCCAACGCCCAGGCTATCGCCGGCCAGCGTGGTTACAACGGCCTGCTGGCCATCCTGAACGCCACCGATGCTGACTATGCCTCCCTGACCAACAGCATCAACAACTGCACCGGGGCGGCCCAGCGTATGGCAAATGTCAAGCTGGACAACCTCAACGGCCAGCTGACCCTGATGGACAGCGCATGGGATGCCTTGCGCGTCACCATTGGGGAGCAGTTCAACCCAGAACTGCGAAAAACAGCTGAGATCGGAACCGATGTGCTTACTTGGGCCAATGGCTTTGTGCAGGAGCACCCTGCGCTGGTAAAAGGAGCTATGGCTGCAGGGGGCGCATTTGGCGCAATTGCGCTTGCAATTACGGGTGTCACCGCTGCTATGAAACTGGCGACCGTGGCCAGTGGAATCTTTGCGGGGACCATGGGTGTGGCCCTAGGCCCGGTGGTAGCCGTGACTGCGGCTGTGGCGGGCGTCGTGGGGGTGGTGACCGCATTGGCCACCGCCGCCGATGCCGGCGTCCCCTCCGTGAAGGAGCTGACCGAGGCCGCACGGGATATGCAGGAGGCCATGGATGAGGCCGGCGCCTCCTATGAGGAAACGGCTACCCAGACCATGGCCACAGCGGAAGTGGCCAGCATCTACATTGACAAGCTGGAGGAGATCGAGGCCGCCACCAGCGGCAATGTGGCCGAGAACCAGGAGTACCACAACATTCTGGCCCTGCTCACCCGTACAGTGCCGGAACTGGCCGACTACATCGACCTGGAGAACAATGCCATTGAGGGCGGCACTGAGGCCCTGCGCCAGCACACCGAAGCCTGGAAAAAGGACGCAGAGGCCCAGGCGTACCAAGAGTACATCAATTCTCTGTATGACCAGTACGGTGAGGTCATGGCGGAGTCCGCCGAGAACAGCATCAAGCTCACCCAAGCTCAAATCAAGCTGGAAACGGCAGAGAAAAATCGGGATGCCGCGTTGGAGCGGATGAACGAGCTCTCCCAGGAGGCATATGAAAACGGGGAGTTTCTCAGCCAGGAGTATTACCAGCTTGAAAATGCCCTCTACGGCTATAACGATGAAATCTACACCGCCCAGCGGGAAATCGACAACCTCAACAAGGCCATAGATAAGGATGCGGAAGCAGTGGCCGCTGCTGAGGCCGAAATCGAGAGTGCTCAGGAGGCGGTGGAGCAGCTAACCGGCGTTACCGAGGAGCAGACGGAGGCGGAGGCCGAGGCCGCAGCGCAGACCCAGGAGCTGCAGGCCGTCATCGGTGATACCGCCGAGCAGATCGCGGCGCTGGCGGAGGCTTACAACGAGGCATATGCGGCCGCGCTGGATTCCATTTCGGGGCAGTACGCCCTTTGGGATGAAGCGGCGGACGTGGTCGAGACCAGCGCCGGGAGCATCAACAACGCCCTGGAGAGCCAGATCACCTACTGGCAGGACTACAACGCCAACCTGCAATCCCTGACGGAGCGCAGCGCGGACATTGAGGGCCTGAGCGCGGTCATCGCCAGTTTTGCGGACGGCAGCGAGGACAGTGTGAACGCAGTTGCCGGCATGGCCAATGCCACGGATGAGGAGCTTGCCGCTATGGTCGCCAATTGGCAGACCCTCCAGAAGGAACAGGAGGCTGCCGCCGGCAGTGTGGCTGAGCTGAAGACCGA
>CATLAL010000073.1 GCA_949878425.1 uncultured Oscillospiraceae bacterium | reverse complement strand
GGCTGCGTACTTTTCAAGGAGTCCGTCGCCCGCTACCGCGCCGAGAAGACCAGGGCCGAGGAGATGGAGCAGCGGGCCAACGCCCTGGACGCCCTGGAGCCCAAAAGCGAATAAGCCGAAACGCCCGAGAGGGCGTCGCCGGGGGGAGCCCTACCCGGCCTGACGATGGCAGGGCACACAGAAAGGAAGGACAAGCAGAATGAGAAAAATGAAAAAGATCAACGGTTATCTGGTCGTCCGGTTCAATGACCGGGAGAAGCGCGAGTACGAGGGCACCGGCCTGGGCAACTTCGGCGTGATCGACGCCGAGCTCTACACCGGCATCCTGGACGTCGACCGGAGCGTCATGGAGTACGACGACATCGAGACCCTGGAGATCGCGCTGGAACAGGCCCGGGGCCTGGAGTCCGAGCTGGACGTGGTGGAGCCGGAGGTGAAGATCACCGTCATCATCGAGGGCGAGACCGAGGTCAGCGAGGAGGACGTGGAGCCCGAGAGCCTGTTCAAAGGGCACCGGGCCACGCTGGAGGCTCAGCTCAGGCATGGGCCGCACCTCGACCTCGACCCCCTCACCGCTGCCCATGAGCTCCACGGCTACGCCAGGGCCTTGGAAGACCTGGGAATGATCGACGGCCACGACGAGCGGTTCCTGGTGGAGCGGGACACCTTCGGCGCGACGGCCCCGCCGCCCGACCAGCAGGAGGAGGCCCTGGCGTACATCTGCGACGAGGTGTGCAAGTACCGAGAGGGGCGCACCCAGGAGGAGCTGGACGGGATCTGTGCGAAGTGCAAGGTGGACAGGTGGGCCGGGGCCCCGCCCACATTGACGCCCCAAGAGGTGCGGGAGCTGCGCCACCTCCGGGGGCTGCTGAAGGAGGTGAGCGACTACGTCAACGATGGCGGGCCAGCAACACCGGGGAGCAGTGCGCGGCGGCTGGAAGTGAAGCTGCCGGAGCGCATTACGCCCGAAACCCTCCAGAAGATCATGAACGCCGCCCAAAGCGGAGAGTCGCCCCGGGAGACTTTTGAGAACGCACCCTCGGGAATACGGAACGACTACAACACGAAGAAGGTCTACGCCCTGGGGCTCGCGCTCGTCGAGGAGTGCCCGGAGAACGATTGCAAGGTTTACCTTAACATCTTCAACATGGCCAGAGAGCTGGACGCCGCCCTGGGAATGATGGAGGGGAATACCTCACCGACCCTGGCCCTGCGGTCGGCCCTCATGGACAGGCTCGGGGAGCTCTGGGAGATGTACAGCAAGAACCACGCCGTCCAGCAGTACAAGGAGGGGATGAAGAAATGACCGGCCTGGAGATTATCAGAGCCCCCGGCACCACAGTGGAGCAGATCGCGGACATCATCGCGGAACACTGCCCGCCCGTCACCCCTGAACACTGCGACAAGCTCTCCTGCCGGGAGTGCTGGCTGGCATGGCTGGCCACCGGCGAGCCCCCGAAGGAAAAGGGGCCGTCCGACAAGCAGACGGCCCCGGACGAGGAAGGGCTGCACCCCAACCTCGTCGAGATGTACGCCAAAGCACACCGCAGAGCTCAGCTTACGCTTCGCGCTTACGCAACTTGTAGCTCAGACACTACTTCTCACCCTTCTCCTGGGCAAAACGCTCAGCGACAGACACCTGCGCCTTGAAATGCCGACCCAAGAACGCTGAAAACTCTTTCTCATCAAGAATCCCCTTCTCGACCAGATAGTCAATCAGAGCCCAATACTCGGGCTGCATCGAAAG
>CATLAL010000072.1 GCA_949878425.1 uncultured Oscillospiraceae bacterium | reverse complement strand
AAATCGGTGGGGACAGAAACCATATCCTCCGACAAATCGGCGGTAAACGTTCCGCCGCCGGTCAAAGTTCCGCTCCCGGACAGGCTGGCCCCGGCGGGGATGTTCAGCGTGTAATCCGCGGGGACAGGATAGCTCCCGTTAAGGGTCACATCGCCGCAGACAGTGCCCGCGCCGTTCTCAAACACGATGGCGTTGGTTTTGCTGACGGTCGCCGCTGCGGTTGTGTTCCCGCCGTTGCCGATGGAAGCGCCACCTCCGTTTTCTGTAGCGTCCACAATGCCGCCGGTAATGGTGACGCTGCCGGTGCCGCCGGTAATATTCATACCATAGTCACCACTATACCCACCGCCGCCGCCAATGCCTGCGGCATTGCTGCCTCCAACAGCAGTTACAGTGCCGCCGCTGATGGTGACGGTGCCATCTCCGCTCTTCTTACTACCGCCACCGCCGCCAATACCCGCACCCAAAGAGCCGCCTGTGGCCCGTACTACGCCGCCATGAATGGCAATAGCATCCCCGGTGCCGCCATTTTGTTGACCACTACCGCCGCCAATACCAGCCCCGCCATTACCAGTCGAGTGAGATGTCGCTGTGATGCTGCCGCCGTAGATGATGATATTAGTTCCGGCACCGCCGTCTCCAGTACCGCCACTACCGCCGCCGCCAATACCTGCGCCAGTGGTATATCCTGTACTCTCAGCGGTGATCGTACCACCATATATCTTGATGGCACCACTGTTGCCGCCATTTCCAGAGCTGGGGGTGCTGCCGCCAATACCTGCGCCGCTATACCAGCGAGACGCACCACTGGTCGCATTGATCACGCCGCCATGAATGGTGATGCTGCCGCTATCAAAGGAGGATGTGCTACCGCCGATGCCTGCGCTGGCATTACCACTATCGTCAGCCGTGCCGGTGGCATTTAACGTCCCGCCATCTTCTGACTGGGCATAGATGGTCAGACTGTTGGTGCTCGTCACTACAATGCCCTTTGCCGCTGTGAGGGTACAGCCGTCTGTCAGGATCAGGTGTACCTCCCCGTTGACGGTGATGGGTTCGGAAATGGTGACGTTGCCGCTGACTGCATACCAGCCCGCGTTCCACTCCGTTGTGCTGTCTGTCACAGGGGTGCAGTTAGCGGCGGTCTTGGTTGTGTATATAACCCCGCTGTTGTTCCAGGATGCCTCCTGATAATCTGCGGACACTTCGCCCTCTACCGGGTCGGGATCGTTGGCCCCGTCCAGCGCCCCTTGCAGTTCGTAGCAGCGGGAAAGGTCGATCTGCTCCTGCTCCTCCCAGGACAGTTCCCCATAGAGGGCGAGGATATGGTCAAGCTGTGCCCGCACGTTGTCCGCGTTGTCCTCCATCACCGTATCGGGCAGGGCGGCGATCAAATCCTCAATGGGACAGATGCGGCACTCATACCCGCAGGACTGGCCGGGGTTGGCCTGGACATAGCCGCACTCGCTGTCATGGACGTGCTGGCAGTCCAGCAGGTTTTCCGTATCCGCGCCAATCTCGTAGGGGGCGCCGCCGTCCGCGTCGGGTAGTACCCCCAGGGTGTAGCACCCCGCTGTGTGCTGGTGGCCGCAGGGCTGGCCCTCGGTGGGGGCGATATAGCCGCACTCCCCGGTATGTGCCGGGTGGTGGCGGCAGAGGGCGGGGTCCGCCTCCGTTGCAAATGCCCAGGTGGGACAAAGGCTCAGGCACAGGGCCAGAGCGGTGATGATGCTTAAAATCCGTCTTTTCATTGTTCGCTACCTCGCTTATTGTACTGATATATGCGGTTCAAACCGATGCCCAGCGTTCCCGTGTTGGCCTC
>CATLAL010000071.1 GCA_949878425.1 uncultured Oscillospiraceae bacterium | reverse complement strand
TTGATGGCGGTGGTGATCCCGTTGGCGTTCAGCATATCGTTGGCCTGCTGCTGGTCCAGAACCACCTCGGTGCCGTCCGCCAGCACGGTGGCGGTGATCCGCAGGTCCTTATTGGACGGGCTTTCATAGGGCACATCGGCGTTGCTGGCGTCCGTGTAGGCGGTCAGGGCACCGAACACGGCGGAATAGTGGTAAATCTTATCCCCCACCGCCACCATGGGCCACAGGGCCATGGCATGGTTGGAACTGGCCCCCATTTTCTCCTTTGCCACCTTTGCCTCCGTGTAGACCTTGGCGCCGTTCTCCCCGTCCGTGGGAATATCCAGCAGGCAGTTGCACACGAAAACGCCGTTGATTGCCTCGGTTTTTGCCTGGAGCGCCGCCGCCACCACGGCGTCCTCGCTCCAGCCGGGGGCCAGCAGCAGGCCGGGCACCATGCCCAGGGTGGGGTAGATGTGCCGTACCAGTTCCATGCCCGTTTCCTTGCCTGTCAGGGCGTCCACACCGCCCACCACGTCCGCACGGGTCACGCCGGCGGGGTTCAGGCTCTTGGACGCCACGGACAGCGTGGTGGCCTCCTTTGCGGCCTGGGACAGAATGGTGATCAACACGTTTCCGTCATTGTCATGGGCGGCAATATAGTCACTGTCCGCCACCAGGGCGGCGTCCCCGTTCTTGACCTCCAGGGTGTCCAGCAGGACATATTGCTTTTTATAGACCAGCTGCCCGTCCGCCACGGCGCAGTCCGTCGCCGCGTTTACGGTGGTGTGGCCGCTCTTGCTGGGGTCCAGCACGTTCACCAGGATAATGGGGGCGATATTGAACACGCGGAAACAGGCGTCAATACTCTCGCACAGGGTAAAGTCCTTGAAGTTGTCGGAATAGCCCACATTCTGCTGGCACTCTCCGAAAGAGTAGCACAGCATGGGCTTATTTACCGCCGCCGCCGGATCTTTGGCCAGGTGAATGGGGGCGGTCCCGAAAATCACCTGCAGGCCCGCGCTGCCCTGAATGGGGGCGGTCAGGCTTGTGTCGATCTCCGAATTATAAACGCCATGGAAATAAGACATTTTCCTTTTCCTCCTTTAGCCGTTCCCCTGGGCCTTGCGGTACAGGGTGTAATAGCGCCCGGCCCCGGCGTGGAACTGGCGCCGGACCTCCGGCAGCTGGTCCAGGGGGACCACCAGCCCGCCCAGGATCGGCTTTTTCTTGATGGCCTCCGCCAGCGCGGTGGGCGTTCCGTTTGTGTAAACGGTGTACTGCACGGCCACGCCGGGGACGGTGGGGCCGCAGTAGACCACCGGGCCAGCGGCCTGGTCTGTCTTTTTGGGGTCTTTGCTCATGTTTCTGGCACCTCCTTGAAGATGGCCGGCGCGGCCAGTTTCAGCGCCATGCCGGCGAAATAATAGGGGTGGGTGTCCTCCTCTTGTGTCACCCACTTTATGGGGTATTGCACCTCATACCGCCGCGCCACTATGCCGTTTTCACCGTAGTGGGTCATAATGGCGTTGACGATGTGGAGCGCGTCCCGGAAACCCTGGCGGTTTGGGTCCGGGTCATAGACGCACACCACCAGAATGACCTCCACCTGCTGGCGTTCATCTTGGGCGGGCAGTTCCCCGGATGGCAGACGGACGATCACATAAGCCTCCGGCACGTCCTCCGGTTTGGGTTCCTCCAGCTGGCCGTCCGCCTGTTCCGCCTCCGGATCCTCCTCCACGGGGTCCGGCTCCGGTTCAATGTCCGCACCCGCTCGGATCGGCAGGTCCTGGGGGAATACCCGGATCTCCCGCTCCACACCTGCGGAATTTTTCAGGGTTTCCCCCTTGAAAAGCTGTTCCAGGTCCGCCACCA
>CATLAL010000070.1 GCA_949878425.1 uncultured Oscillospiraceae bacterium | reverse complement strand
TCCGGGAGAACCGGACACCCGGCCTGTGCGGGATGGTGGACGGACGATCATCAAAACGGCCCGCTCCGGGCGAAAGACCACAGAACGCACCGCCCGCCAGACTATCAAGACCGCGGAACGCTCCTCCAGAAAGGTCATCAAAACCACCCAGCGGACGGCGAAAACTGCCCAGCAGACGGTCAAGACCGCCCAGAGATCCGCCCAGGCCACCGTAAAGGCCACCCAGCGGGCCGTACAGACCGCCCGTGCCACGGCAAAAGCGGCGGCGGTCACCGCCAAGGCCACGGCGAAAGCCACCGTGGCGGCGATAAAAGCGGCCATTGCGGCCATGCAGGAGCTGATCGCCGCCATCGCCGCCGGGGGCTGGGTGGTGATTGTGGTGGTGCTGGTGATCTGCATGATCGGATTGCTCATCGCCTCGCCCTTCGGCATCTTCTTCTCGGACGGCAGTGGCTCCCCGGACGCGGCCTCCCCCACCGCGGTGATCGCCCAGATCAACAGCGAGTATGCGGACAGGCTGTCCAGCCTCCAGACCGGTGGGACCTATGACCGGGTGGAGATCCAAGGCGGCCCACCTTCCTGGGCAGATGTGTTCGCTGTGTTCGCCGCCAAGACTGCCGGAGGGGCGGACGGAGCGCAGGTGTCCGTCCTGGACACGGATACAGTGGAGAAACTGCGGACGGTGTTCTGGGATATGACCAAGATCACCACGGCGGAGTCGGAGGTAGAGCATCCCGCCGGGGGCGACACCGCCGCCTGGACGGAGAAGGTACTGACCATCACGGTCACGCCCAGGACGCCGGACGATATGCGGGTGTTTTATGCGTTCACGGACCAGCAGAACGCCTCCCTGGACGAGCTGCTGACAGCGGCCACCCGTGATATGTGGAATACCCTCCTCTACGGCTCCAGCGGCGAGATCGTGGCCGTGGCGCTGTCTCAGGTGGGCAACGTGGGCGGCCAGCCCTATTGGAGCTGGTACGGCTTCAACAGCCGGGTGGAATGGTGCGCCTGCTTCGTGAGCTGGTGCGCCAACGAGTGCGGCTACATTGACGCCGGGGTAATCCCCAAATTTGCGGGCTGCACAGGCGGCTCTAATTGGTTTAAAGACCGGGGCCAGTGGCAGGATGGCGACTATGAGCCGCACCCTGGAGACCTGATATTTTTTGACTGGAACGAAAAAGGCGGCTCCGGGCCGCAGGACGATGTTCCCGACCATGTGGGCATCGTGGAACGGGTGGAGAATGGCGTGGTCTACACCGTGGAGGGCAATACAAGCGATAGCTGCCGCCAGCGCAGCTACAGTGTGGGCCATTACGAGATCTGGGGCTATGGCTGTCCTGCCTACAATTAAAGCAACAAGCGATGGTGCCCCCGGTATCGGTGGAGGCAAGGGGTCAGACAACGACGGTTCCCTGACGCTCAGTTCTGCCGATATGTTGGACAACAGTACCACTCTCGGCTCCAAAGGAACCTACACCATCAACGGCGACCCCACCGAGGATATGATTGTGGTGCCGGAGGGCCTTGTTTACACCGGGCAGGCTTTGGATGTGTCCGGCATCAGGATCAACGACAGCAAGACCGGCACAGCGGAATATTTCGGGCAGACTTTCCGGGTGCAGGCCAGCGCGGATGGCTGGGAACTGCAAGATTTGGGTGAGGTGAAAGAAAGCGGGACATATACTGCTGTTTTCAAGAAAGGCGATAAGACCATCAGCAAAACCTTTACCGTCAAACAGTCCGGCACAGACTTAACGAGTGAGGGCAAGGTGCTGACCTACAACGGCGACACGCAGACTACTACTTTCACCGCCGATGACAACATCACCGTCAAGGCCACGCCCACCGCAACCGGGCAGGCTCCGACAAAAGCGGCGGCACGTCTGAGGGGTGATCCTACTGCGGGCCAAATGGTGGTGTTTGTGGGTGATACGCAGGTATCCG
>CATLAL010000069.1 GCA_949878425.1 uncultured Oscillospiraceae bacterium | reverse complement strand
TCCGTGACCGGCTCCCCAGGGTAGGCGGGTATCTCCACGCCGCCCGGTGTGCCGGGAATGGCCCCAGCGGTTGAACCGTCATAGCCGGTGTCCACGAAATAGTAGGGGTTCAGGTACTCGCCGTTCAGCATGATTTCCAGGTGGAGGTGCGGCCCGGTGCTGTTGCCGGTACTGCCCACGGCGGCAATCACGTCCCCCCGCTTGACCTCCTGGCCCGCGCTGACGGAGAGGCTGGAGCAATGGGCGTACCGGGATTGATAGCCCTTTTCGTCCTCGATCACCACGCACAACCCGTAGCTGCCAGCGTCCCCGGCAGAAACCACCCGCCCGTCATGGATTGCCCGGATAGGCGTACCCTGCGCCACGGCAATGTCCACACCCCGGTGCAGGTTCTTCTCCCCGCTGATGGGATGGACCCGGTAGCCGTAGCTGCTGGACACATAGCCCAGCCATGGAAAATCAAAGGGGTTCCCATACGCCTGCCGGTTGCCAAGGGTCTGCTGATACACGTTGTAGCGGTCCGTCTGCTCACCAGGGGACAGCGTACCGGAAATGATCGTGGACAGCGGTGTTACCGTCAGCGTGGTTTGCAGGACATACCAATCGTAGGGATCGCCGTCGCTGTCATAGCGGGTTTCCACAATGACCTCCCGCGTGAGGGAGTACTGCTCCCCGAACAGCCGCGCAAGCTCCGCCTGGACCTGTTCAAAGGTGAAGGCGTTGAACACGGTGGAGAGGTAGCCCATCAGCTCATAGGGGTTGTGGCTGATCTCCCCGATGTTGTAGCGGTACTCGTCATAGCCGGAGTAATTTTCCTCAGTCTGGTCAATGTCCATCTGCAAATCCGTTTCCATTTCCGTGTAGTAGAGGTCCGAATTGCAAATGTCCTGCTCATTCGCCATATAGGACGCGGAGATATAGGAGGACTGGAAACCGGAGAGCATGGCGGTACAGGAGGTCATGCCAGAGGCAAAGAACACCACCACCATAGCCAGCATTGCCACAACCAGCAGCAGAGATTTTCGTGCCGCTATGTATTGCTGGACCGCCCGGACGATCTGCCCGGTGGCGTGTACCACGTTTTGGGTGAAGTGCGCCGTCTGCTTGGCCTCATGCGCGGCCTGGGCATACTTCCGCTTGATTTTCTGCTTTTGTATCCACTTGGCGAGGGCATTTTTGCGCCGCAGCTCCGGGTTGTCCCGGAGGGCAGTCTGCCATGCCAGTTTGACATTTTCCTTTGCCGCCCGCTGCTCCGCTTGGCGCAGGGCGCGGTAGGGCTTGGAGCGGCGGCGGTTTCTCTGCCAGCGCAGGGCACGGCCCACACCCTGCTCCATAAATAATTCGCTTTTGTGGGTGGCCTCCACCGCCACATTCTGCCGCTCGGATTCATGTATCTTGCCGTGGAGCTTCATCACTGCCGCCGTTTTCACCATACCACCGGCGCGGGCGGGCAGAGAGGGTGGTCTATATTCCGGCAAAACCTCCTGCTCAAAGTGGAGACGGCGGCGGGTCCTGCCCGTCTCAACCTCCACCTCCGGCTGGAAGGATAACCGGCGCTTGGTGGGAAGATGCTCCCGCGCCTGTTCCACCTGACCCTCCGCACGTTTTACCCGGCGCACGGCCTTTTGATAGTTCCGGCTGGGCGGCTGGGAGTCCTCCTTTGGCGCAGGGGTGGGGGCGCTGTCCGCCGCAGAGGGCGGTTCCTCAAATTGCAGCCGTGGCCGATCCGCCTTGCCAGCAGCGGAGTGGGCAGCGAACTTTGCCGCCTGCCGCTTCTGATACGCCCGGTCATCCGGCGCGGGGGACGGCGATCCTGCCGGGGGACTGTCCCGCTGGTGGGTGTCGCCCCCACCCTCTGACTGCTCCGGCTGGGCGGCGTGGTCCGTGACCTGCCGCTTCATCACCGCCCGTTTTTCATCAACGGGTGCTTCTGCGTCAGGGGCCGGGACCTCCGAACCCTCAAAATGAAGCCGACTGCCGCCATCAGGTATCAGGCGGGAGGGCTGGGGTTCGTCCGCAGGACGGGC
>CATLAL010000068.1 GCA_949878425.1 uncultured Oscillospiraceae bacterium | reverse complement strand
AAGGCCATGAACACATGGAGCGCCGCCGCCCCCAGGGGCAGAAAGAACACCAGCAGAATCTGGCTGTGGATGGAGGCGTTGATCTCCTTTTCGCTCATGCCCACCTGGCGGAGGATTAAAAAGCGGCGCTGGTCCTCGCAGCCCTCGGAGATCTGCTTATAGTAGATGATAAGGACGGTAGCCAGCAGGAAGAGGAGCCCCAGGAAGACCCCCAGGAACAGGAACCCGCCGTACATGGCGTAGAACTCCTGGGCATTGTCCTGCTTGCTGGTGAAGCTCACGCCGCCGTCCCGCTTGCTCAGCTCGAACACAAGCCGCTCCGTCTGGGCCAGCTTTTCCTCATAATCCTCCCCCGCCAGGTTCATCTGAACCCGGAACTGCCGGGCGCTGCGGGAGGTATCCAGGTCCATGAGCGCCTCCGCCGTCTCCCGGTCCGCCACCACCAGGAACAGCGACGATTCCTCAGAGCCCAGCAGCGTGTTGGTCGCGTGGCGGATGACCTCCGTGATTTCCTCCCGGACGTGGAAGGACAGGCCCGCCTCGCCAAAGTTCGCGGAGACGGTGAAGTCCGCCGGGAAATCCGCCGGGCCCTTCGAACAGGCCAGCACCTCGTCCGGAGCCAGAATGACATTCTTTCCGGTGAGGCGGCTGTAGTCCTCCGCCGTCACCACCTCCAACTCCGCCCGCAGGCAGTTCTGATCCAGGTTCAGGGAAATCTCACTGCCCCGAACACCGCAGTAGACCCAATAGCGGGTGTAGTACCGGGAATCGGTAAAGCCCCCGGAGGCGTTGGCGGCAACCTCCACCTCCCGCAAGCGGTCCATGGGGTCCCCCGGCTGGTTTTCCAGGTCCTGGAGGAACTCGATGTCATAAGGGTACATCTCATTCAGGGAGTTCTCCAGGCCGATGTTCATGGCGATGGTGGTGGAGACCGTCACCAGCACCATGGTGGAGAGGATGCAGATGCTGGCCAGGCCCACGGCGTTCTGCTTCATCCGGTAAAGAAGGCCGGAGACGGCGGTGAAATGCCGGGTCTGGTAGTAAAATTTCGGGTTGGCCCGGAGGCGCTTTAAAATGGCGATGGACCCGGCGGTGAACAGACAGTACGTGCCAATGATGACCAGGAACACCGCCCCGAAAAAGAACAGCATGGCCTCAATGGGGTTCTGGGTGGCGATGGCGATGAAGTATCCGCCTCCCAGGGTCAGCACCCCCAGGATGACCAGCAGCCATTTCGTTTTCGGCTCCCGCTCCCCGGCGGAGGCGCTGTGAAGCAGGTCCACCGGCTTGGCCCGGCTGACGCTCCATAGATTTCGCGCAAGGGTGAACAGGAACAGCGCGCCGAAGAGCACCGCGGTTTCCCAAATGCCCCGGGTGGAAATTTCCATGCCGAACTGGGCGGGGACGCGGGCCAGCTTTAAAAGGAGCAGGATGACCGCCTTGGAAAACAGGATGCCCAGTAGAAGGCCCCCCGCCAGGGTGACGGCGGCGCAGAACACGGTCTCCCAGAAGCACATCCGGGCGATGTGCCTCTTTTCCAGCCCTAAGATGTTGTAGAGCCCCAGCTCCCGCTGGCGGCGCTTCATGACAAAGCTGTTGGCGTAGAGCAGGATTACCGCCGCCAGGCCCGCCGCCACAAAGCAGCCCACCCCGGCGAAGCTCTTGAGGTACATGGCCCCCCGGACACTGTCCAGCCCCTCGTTATAGGCCAGAAACAGCAAAATGTAGTACATAGCCGCCGTCACCACGCAGGAGAGGAGGTAGGGGCCGTAAAACCGCCCGTTTCTGGCCAGATTCACCAGGGCCAGGCGGGGGAAGAAGCCGGACTTACGCACGGGGCTCACCGCCTTGCGTCAGCACCGTCAGGGTGTCGGAGATCTTGGCGAACTGGGCCTCGGCGCTCTGGGTCCCCCGGTAGAGCTGGTGGTAGACCTGCCCGTCCCGGAGGAAGAGCACCCGCCCGGCGTGGCTGGCGGCCTTCACGGAGTGGGTGACCATGAGGATGGTCTGGCCCCCTTTGTTAATTTCTCCGAAGAGCTCCAGCAGGTTGTCGGCGGCCCGGGAGTCCAGCGCCCCGGTGGGCTCGTCGGCCAGGACGATCTGGGGGTCCGTGATGAGGGCCCGGGCCACGGCGCAGCGCTGCTTCTGCCCGCCGGAAACCTC
>CATLAL010000067.1 GCA_949878425.1 uncultured Oscillospiraceae bacterium | reverse complement strand
TGCAAAGAAAGGAAGTATTGTTATGAAACTCTGGAGAAGTTTGCGCAGATGCGGATTATCGATCTCCCTTTTTGGCAGCTTAAACGGCGCGGCGTCTAAATGAACGCGGCCGCTGTGGGGATATCGTATGCGCCAGGCCTGGGGGCCGCCCAAATGAGCGGCCGGAACCCCTCCCGGAAAAAGAAGCCCCGCGCTTCCCGGGGGACGGAGGACCGGAGCCCTGCGGCCACGCCGGCGGAAAGCTGGCTGGACCGCTACTTGGTCCTGCTCCTTTTCCTGGCGCTGATTTCGCTGACGCTGCTCAGCGCTGAAACTCCCCTTTTGGTGGGCCTTCTGGGCCTGGCCCTCTGTGTGGCCGGGATTGCCCAGGGGCCTGTAAAAGTCGATCTTTGGGTGCTTATCCCTCTGATCACATATCAGGTGCTTAGTCTGATCTCCTTTTTCCTCACCTTCGGCAGCACACAGAGCGACATGGTGGCCGGCTTCGCCGCCACCCAGGCGTTCTACCCTGTGTTCTACCTGCTGATGGCCTATCTGGATGAGGCCGACCTACTGTTCCTGAAGCGGCTGTGCGTGCTCTGGGCCGGCGGCGTGGCCGCCGCGGGCCTGGCCTACTTCGCCTTCCGGGCGGTGACGGGGCACGCGGCCCGGCTCGGCTTCATCTTTGGCAACCCCAACGCCTTCGGTATTTTCCTGGCGGTGTCCTGGTTCGTCCTGCGGACCTGCGGCCCCGGGCCCGGGGAACTGGAAAACCCCTGGCCTGCCCGTCTGACCCGGCTGGAGCCGCTGATCCTCGCCGCGCTGGCCCTCACGCTGTCCATGGGCAGCTTTCTGTCCATGGCCGTGGGCATTCTGGTGCTGGCCGTTCCCGAGCTGCGGCGCAAGCCCTGGCGGGAGGCTTTCACCTTCACCTGCGGCCTGCTGGCCCGGGCCAGTATCGGCATCGGCATCGGCGTGCTCGCCTATATCGCCGCGCGGAGGACCGGCCTACCCTGGATGTGCGTGCCCGTGCTGCTCCTGGCAGCCGCGGCCGCCCTGCTCTGGGATCAGGTCACGGATTTCCTGCGGGACTTCCCCGCCGCCTGCGTCCTGGCCGCCGCCGCGGGCGTCCTGGTCGCCGCCGCCGCCATCCTCGTGCGGCCCAGCGCCGTGGACACCTTCGCCGAGCGCCTGGCCATGATGCGCAACGGCCTGGGGTACCTCACCGCCAAGCCGCTGTTCGGCCTGGGGCCCTATCAATGGTATCTCTATAACCTGCACGACAGTGACATCTTCTACAACACGTATCACATCCATAATGTGATCCTCCACATCGGCGTGGAGCTGGGCATACCGGCCATGGTCATGGCCGTCACGGTGCTCGTGCGGCGCTTCCTCAAAAAAAGCGCTCCCGGCCATGTGGCCGGGTTTGCCGCCTATGTGGCCCACAATTTGATGGATACCAGCTTTTTCTACTGGGGTGTCACGTCCATGGCGCTGATGACCGTGGCGGAACCGCAAAAGGGCGGCAGGAAGCTGCCCGCCGCCGTCCCTCGGCTCATATTCGTCATGTTCGGGTCACTGTTCGCCGCCTACGCCCTATGGGGCAGGGCGGGCTGAGGAGGCACGGGATGGACGCAAGACACAAACTCCGGGATTACCCCGCCGTATGGGCCCTGCTGGGCGCGTTCCTGGCCTTGGCCGCCATTGTGCTCGCCCTGTGCCTGCGGTATGCCGGCAGCGCCCCCGACAACGCCGGGCGGGCCTTGACCCAGGAAGAGCTGGCCGGGATCATCGCGCGCAACAGCCCTCTGACCGAGTACGCCTACCTCTCCCCCAACGCAGACTTCCCGCGGGAGGGGAAGATCGACACCATCACCATCCACCACATGGCGGACGACAACCTCTCCCTGGAGACGCTGGGCAAGGCCTTTGCCGACATCGACCGGCAGGCCTCGTCCAATTACGCCATCGACCGGGACGGGCGCGTCGCGCTGTACGTGGAGGAGGCCAACCGGGCCTGGACGTCCAGCAGCCCGGAAAACGACCACAGGGCGGTGACCATCGAGGTGGCAAACGACGAGACGGGCGGCCAATGGCACGTGAGCGACACGTCGTACAACGCGCTGATCGAGCTGTGCGCCGACATCTGCCGGCGCAACGGCATCGAAAAGCTCACTTACACCGGCGACGCCGCGGGGAACCTGACCATCCACAAGATGTTCAACGAAAAGACCGAATGCCCCGGCCCCTATTTGGAGGGCCGGATGGAGGAAATTGCAGA
>CATLAL010000066.1 GCA_949878425.1 uncultured Oscillospiraceae bacterium | reverse complement strand
CATCCCCTTTGTGGACCACTTCCCCCAGGACACCGAGCTTTACACCCTCCTGACCACCAAGCCGGAGGACAAGGCCAATGGGCAGGGGTAAGGCCCGGCCTGGCTCTGGACACCGTGTCCAGAGGTCCGGGTACAAATCCAAGCTCCACCAGGAGAGCGAACGGGCCCGACCCTCCGAACGGCTGCGGCAGGAGGGGAAGAAGCGGAGTGCCCAGGGCCAGACGCGGGCGGAGCGGAGCGCGGTCAAGGCGGAAAAGGCCAAGCTCCGCATGGGCGCGGCCCAGGAGAAGCTGGCGGCCCAGGCCCCGGCCAAGCCCCCCGGCCCGGTACGCCGGGCTGCTGGGGCGGCTGGCTGGGGCGTTCACGGCTTCGTCCACGGCAAGGTGTATGAGGTGGAGCACGAGAACGTGGGGACCGAGGGGGCCCACCACTCTGAGCTTGTGGGCGAGGCCGTGGGGCGGAAAACGGCCCGGACGGTGCGGCCGGCCATCCGGGACCACCCGGCCAAGGCCGCCGCCTGCGCGGAAAGCCGGTATGTCAAGGCCACGGCGGAGCACCGCTTCCAGGTGGAGCTGGAGAAGCAGCCGGACCTGGGCAAGAACGCACTGGCCCGGTTCGCCCAGAAGCAGCGCCAAAAACGGCAGTACGCGAAACAGGCGCGGGAGGCCGCCAAGCAGGGGGCCAGGGCCGCCGAAAAAACCGCCGTCTCTGCGGAGAAGCTGGCGGAAAAGGCGGCGGGCTTCGTCAAGCGTCACCCTGGCGGGGTGGTGATTGCCCTGGCCTGCGTCCTCCTCCTGTTCACGGTCCAGTCCTGCGCCTCCTCCCTGGTGACGCTGGGGAATGGGATCATCGGGGGGATCGGGGCCAGCACCTACCCCGCCCAGGACGGGGATATGCTGGGGGCCGAGGCCGCCTACTGCGCGTTGGAGGCGGAGCTGCAACACTATCTGGACACCTACACCAGCACCCACGACTACGACGAATATCATTTTGACCTGGACGCAATCGAGCATGACCCCTATGTGCTGATCTCCATGCTCTCCGCGCTCCACGAGGGGGAATGGACGCTGGAGGAGGTGCGGGGAACCCTCCAGACAATTTTTGACCGGCAGTACATTTTGACCGAGGAGGTGGTGACGGAACGGCGCTATTATATTGAAACGGACACCTGGACCGACAGCGAGGGCAACACCCATTCCAGCAGCTACCGCGTGTACTACGACTATTACATTTGTACGGTAACGCTGAAAAACGAGGACCTGTCCCACCTGCCCATATACATCATGAGCGGGGAGCAGCTTTCCCGGTACGCCCTCTACATGGCCGCCCTGGGCAACCGGCCCGACCTGTTCCCCAATTCCGGCTATGTGGACAAGTACATCACCAACCCGCCCCAGCCCTACGACGTGCCGGAGCAGTATCTTTCCGATCCCGACTTTGCCGCCCTACTCACCGAGGCGGAGAAGTACATCGGCTACCCCTACGTCTGGGGCGGCAGCTCCCCGGCCACGTCCTTTGACTGTTCCGGCTTCCTGTCCTATGTGCTGAACCAATGCGGCTGGGACGTGGGCCGCCTGGGGGCCCAGGGGCTCTATAACTACTGCACCCCCGTCAGCTCCCCACGGCCCGGCGACCTTGTATTTTTCCGTTACACCTACGACGCGCCCAACCCGGACGGCGTGACCCACTGTGGGCTCTATGTGGGGGACGGAATGATGCTCCACTGTGGGGACCCGGTGCAATTTACAAGTCTGAATACAAGCTACTGGCAGTCCCATTTTTACGCCTGGGGGCGTTTACCATGAACAAGGAGGTTTTTAATGGCAGTCAGCAAGAGCGCGAAAATTTGGGCCGAGATGGAGAAAGTCAAGGCCAAGATCAACGAGCAGCAGGCCCGGCTGAAAGAGCTGGAGCAGAAGCACCGGGAGGCCGAGAATGAGGAGATCGTGGACATCGTGCGGGGCATGAGCGTGTCCCTGGACGAGCTGCCCGCCCTCCTGCGGCAGCTCCGGGACGGCTCTGGACACGGTGTCCAGAAGCATAAAGGGGCCCCCACAAAGTCGGATGACTTTGTGGGGAGAGGAGGAGCAAGGGAGCGAACGCAGTTTTCGCCAGAGGCGGAAACGGAGTTGAGCGGACTTTGCGACGACGAAAAGGAGGGGGCGGAATGAAAAAATCCCGTATGCTGGCGGCGACGCTCTGCGCCGTCCTGATGGTGGGGGCGCTCACCGTTCCCGCCTACGCGGGCGGAGGCGACGAGGGCGGCGAGTATGTCCCCTGGGTGGGGCTGGAGCCTGTGGACCCCCTGCCCGTGGAGCAGCCCCCGGACCCCAAGCCGTTCACCCCGGAGG
>CATLAL010000065.1 GCA_949878425.1 uncultured Oscillospiraceae bacterium | reverse complement strand
AAATGAAACGCCGCCCACGGCCCCGGGCTCCCCGCCCGGAACAGCCCCGGGAGGGCTCCCGGTGCTGTGGCTGTCCCTACTGGCGCGGCATCCCCTGCGGCTCCTGCTTTCAGAGCCTTTTGAAAAAACCGGGCGGGAGGTGATATTTTGCGCGAGCTGACCCGTGAGGAAAAGGCCGCTATCCGCTCCCTTGTAGTAAAATGGTGCGCCAACTATGACCGGGAAATGGGATGCTTGCCTTTGGACTGTGAGTGCTATATGCTGGGGAAGTGCTGGACGGGGGCCTATTGCAGATACTTCCGGGAGGCCGTCCTGCCGCTGAACCCGGTGCTGGAGGCCGCCCTCAATACCGAGGGGCCCGCCCCGGAAACGCGGCCCTGTCCTGTCTGCGGGCGGCCCTTTCTCCCGGACGGGCGACGGCGCTATTGCTCCGAGGCTTGCTCCAAGGCCGCAAGGCAGAAGAAACAGCGGGGATATATGCGGAAATACCGGGGGTGAGGCGTGAGCATTTGGGGGTATAGAACCCCGCTGTTTTCAAGGCTTTCCGGGGCCACTTTTGGGGCGGGGCGTACTTTTACACGTCCTGCCCCGATTTCCCAAAATAGTGCTAACATTTCGAGAGGAGGTTCCTATGGACAGAAATCAAGGCTATACAATCTTAAAGGCCGTCATGCTGGAGAATGGCCGGGGCTTTGCGCTGGGGGAGCATCCCCGGGCCCCCTCCCCCTTTGTGACGTGGGCCTGCTATGATGACGAACACGGCGCAAGGCAGTATGAATGGGGGCATTATGGCAGTGACCGGGCCGCGCTGGAGCAGGACTTGCTGGAGCGTGTGGAAAACTACCAGCAGCAGTTCTCCGTCAAGGTGGCGCAGATTGAGGCCCCCGGCCTTTACAAGTATTATTCCACCCAGCGGCCCGTTGACATCGGTACGTTCCCCAAGCCTGCAGGCAACGCCCCGGACGAAATCGTAAACTACGACAAGCGCGTATCCGTGGAGGGCGGCGCGTTCCTTGCGTGGGGGCATCTGACCTACACAAAGCCCTTGACGGAAAAGCAGGCGGCGGACTATGAGCTCCGGCCCGCCCCGGAGGTGTCCGGCCTACTGCGGGAGGGCAGGCCCCGTCCGATTGCCGAGCAGATGAAAGAGGCGGCAAGGCTGGCCGGGGAACGGCAGGCCCCCTCTGCGCCTAAACGGAACGCGCCCGACCGGGGCGACAGATAGCGTGGCTGGCAAAAAGCGCCGCCGCCCCATCCATCTCCATGTGATGGTATCTGAGGAAGAGCAGGCGCTTATCCGGGAACGCATGGCCCAGGCGGGCATCCGCAACATGGGCGCGTATATGCGGAAAATGGCCCTCTGCGGCTATGTGCTCCAGATTGACCTTGCCCCCGTCCGGGAGCTGGTGTCCCTCCAGCGGCGGTGCTCAAACAATCTCAATCAAGTGGCCATCCATGCCAACACCTACGGGGGCATCTACCCCGAGGAAATATCGGCCCTCCAGCGGGACTACTCCGCCTTGTGGGGGCCTCTGTCTGATTTGCTGAAACAGCTTTCCGCGCTGGTGGAGCTGTGACCTGCTGGGGAGCGGTGCTGTGCCGCTCCCCGGCTTTTCGTACTTCGGGACATTTTGTCCCAAAGTCCCAACGAGAGGAGGTGCTACCACGGCCACGACCTACATCCGGCCCTACAAGCAGGCGGCGGGACTGAGTGCCGTCCAGACGATGGAGGAGCGTTTTGCCTATGGGCTCAACCCCCAAAAGCTGGGGGCCGTGTCCTCCCACCTTTGCGACCCGGCCACAGCCGCCGCCGAGTTCCTGCTGGTGAAAAGCGAATACCAGGCGGCCACGGCCCGGCCCATGGAGCGCGGGGCTCTGTTCTTCCAGATCCGGCAGGCGTTCCCGCCCGGCGAGGTGACGGCGGAGGAGGCAAACAAGCTGGGCTTTGAAACGGCGATGCGCTGGACGAAAGGCAAATACCAGTTTTTCGTCTGCACCCATACCGACAAGGGCCACATTCACAACCACATCTATTTCAACTCCACAGCCTTTGACTGCTCCCGGAAATTCCATAACTTCCTCGGCTCCAGCTTTGCCCTCCGGCGGCTGTCTGACCGGGTATGTCTGGAGCATGATTTGTCCGTGATACAAAATCCCAAACAGCACAGCAAGGGCCGTTTCCTCCACTATGGCCAGTGGATAGGCGACAAGCCGCCCTCCGCGCAGCAGCGGGTGCGGCTGGCAATCATCGCGGCTCTTGAAAAAAAGCCCGCCGACTTTGCCGCGTTCCTCCGGCTGATGGAGGAGTCCGGCTTTGCCGTCAAGCACGGGCGGGGCGGCGTGGTGTCGTTCCTCGCTCCGGGGCAGGACAAGTACACCCGGCTCCGGGCATCCACCCTGGGCGCGGGCTTTGACCCCGAGGACA
>CATLAL010000064.1 GCA_949878425.1 uncultured Oscillospiraceae bacterium | reverse complement strand
TGAAGCCCGCGCTCACCACGCAGAAGTCCAGCTCGTTCCCCTGTCCGGCAGGGCGGGAAAGCCCCGCGCCGGAGGCACAGAGCGTCCCGGCGATCTGGGGGTGGGTCACAATGGGCTGTTCATGCCCCGCCACCAGCGTGGGCGACTTCTCCTCCATAATCTCGGCGTTAGACTGCCCGGTCGCCATGCACAGCGGAGCCGTGACAACATGGGGGCTGCCCGCCCCGCAGAGGGTGGGCTGGACGGGCTTCAGGGTGGAGCGGTTCGTCTTGCTGGTGATCTGCTGGAGGTCGAAGCCAGCGGCCACAGTGGGCGGCTGCTCATCCTGCCCGGTCGCCATGCAGACGGCGTGGCGGTCGATGGTGTTGAGGGTGAAGGACACATTCTCGTTGATACCATCCCCCTGCGGCCCGTTCCCGTCCGCCCTGCCGATCATGGAGCCTTGGATGGCGTATGCGGTGATGGGCAGATTGCCGTGGGTCTGGCTGCGGAGGGTGGGCGATACGCCGCCCTTCTCCACACTGAGGGAATCTCCGCCCTGGTCGTTCAGTATCTCCACCGCATTTTTCGGCGCAAAGAGGTATTGGTCGTTCCCGGTCGCCAGAGTGCCGCTCTTTTCTATCTGGAGCAGAGGCCCCTTGCCGCCGCCCTCACAGCCGCAGCGGATACGCATGGAGATGGCGGGGACCGCCGCTCCCATGCCATCCGGCATCTCGATCACGCCGTTGCGCCCGGTGGACATCCCGCAGTTCGTCCCCAGCGTGGCCGCCACATGGCCGGTCATCTGGGCATTGTAGCCGTCTATCCCCGCGCCTGCTGTTCCAGCGCCGTTTTGAGCATAGGCGGCAAGTCCTTGCCGCGGCGTTCCGCCCGCCGCAAAATACCCTGACAGGCTTTTGGGGACAAAGAGTATTTCGCCGGCGCGTTCGCCTCTAAAATCTGCGATAAGAAAGATGCGCCGGCGCCGCTGTGCTGTTCCGAAGTATTGGGCGTCGTACACGCACCAAGCGAGGTCAACGCCTCGGCCTCGTACCATCCCGGCGTTTGCCCACCGTCCAGAACCAGGCATTGGAACTTCGGCGTCTGTGAACGCTTCCAGCACAGCCTTAAAGTCACGCCGGGAAGAACTTGACAAGGCTCCGGGGACATTTTCCCAGAGCGCGAATTTCGGGTATTCTCCATTGGTCGCCTCCTGCATTTCTCTGATGATCCTGATGGCCTCCAGAAAGAGGCCGCTCCGCTCCCCGGCAAGGCCCAGGCGCTTGCCCGATGCTACGGACAAGTCCTGGCAGGGGGAGCCGAAGGTGATGATGTCCACGGGCGGCAGGGCGCCGCCGTGGAGCTTTGTGATGTCGCCAACGTGTTCCATGTCCGGGAAGTGCTTCTTCGTCACGGAGACGCACTCCGGGACGATCTCGCTGGCCCACAGGGGCCTGATCCCATAAAAAGAGGCGGCATAGGGGAAACCTCCTATGCCGTCGAACAGGGAACCGAGCGTAAGCTGCTCTCTATTCAATTCTTTTTCCCTCCGCTATTCTTCCCACTGTTGTCGAACTCCATCTGGAACTTCGCCCGGCCGTCCTCCTCGGTGGTGAGCAGGACATCGGCGTTGTAGGTCTTTCCCGTCCGCTGGCTCTTGCAGTCCTTCAGCCTGACCCGCCCCTCCTTCACCAGCTTCACGGCCATGCTCCCGGTCAGGTGCTTGCCGATCTTCTTAAAGTAGGCGTTGTCCTTCCAGAGGACGAAGCGGCACTGCGTCGTCACAAACTCCACTCCGCTGCGCCCGCCTTGCGGCGAGCATCCGCTCCGTTCCGTTGCTCCTCCTTCTCCCACAAAATCTGACGATTTTGTGGGAACCCTATGAGTGCAAAACCAGCCCTTGTCACGCTCCACCACATCCGCCCCACAGTGGGGGCAGCTCCCGATCACCTTGCTGTTGCCCGGCATATTGATCTCCACTCCTTTCACCGTCTCATAGTTCTTCACGAGGTCCGTCACCATCCCGGCGATCTCCCGCATGAAGCTGTCCGGGGCATACCCGCCCTTCTCGATGCCCAGCAGCTTCTCCTCCCACTCCGCCGTCATGGAGGGGGACTGTATCTGCTCCGGCACAACGGCGGCCAGGGCGCGGCCCTTGTCCGTGGGGACCAGCGCCTTGGCCTTCTTGTCCCCCTTGCGCTCCACAAAGCCCTTCTGCACCAGCTTCTCGATGATGGCGGCGCGGGTGGCGGGGGTCCCGATGCCCCTGCGCTCCACATCTTCGGGCATCTCCTCGGCTCCGGCAGTCTCCATACTTTGAAGAAGGGTGTCCTCCGTGAACCGTTTGGGGGGCGTCGTCTTGCCCTCTTTCAGTTCCACCCTGGCGAGGGGCAGCTCCGCATCCTCCGAGAGGGCTGGGATGGGCGGTGCGTCGTCCTCGGACTTCTCATCAGTGCTGGCAGCAGCATACGCCCGCCAGCCGGGGTCCGTGACCGTCTTGCCCTTGGACTTGAACTGGTGTCCGGCGCACTCCAGCGTGACGGCGGTCTCCGAGTAGCGGCAGGGGTCGCCCACGGCGCAGACGAGGCGCAGGGCGATCAGGTCCAGCACCGCCAGCTCCCCGGAGGGCAGGGCGGCGAGGTCGGCGGACTCCAGCGTTTTCGTAGGGATG
>CATLAL010000063.1 GCA_949878425.1 uncultured Oscillospiraceae bacterium | reverse complement strand
GCTGGCCCTGCCCTGGGTGCTTCTCTTTGACTGCCTGGGGCATCATCTCTATTTCGCCCTGGAGACCGCCCCCGGCGACCCGGCGGGCGTGTGGCGGGCGTTCCTCAGCCCTCTGCCCGGCTGGTATTGGGTCCGGCTGGCGGCGCTGCTGGCGGTATCTCTTTGCGCCTGGGCGCTGCTGTTCCACGGGGCCGGGCAGGACCGGAAGCGATTGATCCGGGCCCTCCAGCCTGTCCGGCTGGAGCAGGACCCGGCCCCGGCGGAGATGGAGTTTTTTCTGCCGGACCTCGGCTGGATTCGGCCCCACCTCCTGGTGCGGAAGTTTTCCCGGGGAATCTGGCTGGCGCTGCTGCTCCTCTGCCTCTGGATGGGCCGTCTGACGGGTACAGAGGCACTTTGGGACCGGGCCGCCGTGGGCATGGGGTTCAGCCTGCTGATCACCGGCTCCCTCCAGGGGCCCCCGGCACGGCTCTGCGCCGGGGCGCACTGGCTCTATGTCCGGCAGGAAAACCGGCTCTGGAGGGTCCCCTTGAACCAGGTCCTGGACCCGGAGCTTCGGATTTCCCTGGCTTGGCTGGCCGGGGCGTGGGACATATTGCCCCAGGTCCGGCGGACGGCCTTCCGGTCCACGGTGGCGGCGGTGATTGCCGAGGGGAAGCTGGAGACTTGCGAAATCAAAAAGCCCGCGCTGATCCGGCAGTCCCCCTGGGAGTGGGTGGTGTCCGACAGCCAGGGCGGCCAGCACATGATTCCGAAGGTCTATCCCGGCTTTACCCCGATTCCCGGTGAGGCGGAACGGGCCCAGTCCGCGCCTGCCGTCCGGTGGCTCAATCCCGCCGTCACGGCGGCTGTCACCGCCGTGTGTCTGGTAACGGGGCTGTTCATGGGCGTTCAGGAGCAGCGCCGCCCCGAGGCCCCGCCGCCGAAGCTGCCGGTGGAAGCGGCGGAACCTAAGAAGACAGGCCCCGCCTCCACGGAGCCAGTCGTGCCGGAGGTCATTGGGGACTACATATTAAACGGCCTGACCCTGCGGACCGACGACGCCTTCCAGGCTTCTACCAGCGGGTTTGACGACCTAGAGCGCGGCGTGTTCTATCAAATCGAACTGCGCTTCGGCGTGGGAGAGGACGCCGCCCGGCTGGCCCTGACGGAAACGGAGGGGGAGGATGTCCGCTGGCTGCGGCCGGAGGGGGACGGCTTCCTCTGGCGGCTGGGAGAGAACGGCGTGGCTTATCAGTACAACCTGCGGACGGTCCGCCTTTCGGACGGACGGCTCTCCCACACCGGCGCGGCCCTCTCGGAACGGGGGACCATGCTGATTCTCACCTGTGACCACGGGGAGGAAACCGAGGAAGAGACCGCCCGGGGGACCATGCTCTACATGCTGGAAAACCTCCAGTTCACCGGCCCGGCCATAACGGAGGAGAACTATCAGGACCAGCTCCGCCCGGCGGTGAGCATGGGGTTCAGCCACTGCGGACAGGCGTTCTTCAAGGCCCCGGAGGGCCTGTTTCCCTACGACGCTTACCTGGATACCTTCCTGCCCTGCGGCGGAGAGGTACAGTATTTTGACGGCGGCATCTCCATGATGACCAAGGCCCACGGCCTTCGGGTGTCCGTCGCCGTGGTGCCCAATGAGGGAACCGCCCTGGACGTGGTGCGGGAGGTCTACGAGGACCTGAAAGCCGCCGGGCGTCAGTACGACGAGCGGAATTTCCTGGAGGACGCCTACAACGAGGAAGGCAACAACGCCTGCCGGGTGGCCGTCTACTACGACGGAGGCCGGACCCGTGTTACGGCGATGGTAGCTATGGAGAAGTGGAAGGGCTGCTACCTCTACAAGGAGCTGACCTGCCTCCCCGAGGAAATGGACGGGGAGTACAGGGCGGTTTTCAAGGAGATGGAGAAGGTCTGCGGCATTACGGTGTCCGTCATGGAGGACCTGGGCCGTCAGCAGAATTAGGAGGCGGAGAGATGAAAACGAAAGAGCGGGTATTCCTGGGTATACTGGGCGCACTGCTGGGGTCTATCTTGGGGAGCGTCAGCATTGTGCTGGAAAACCAAGTATCGAACACCTTTTCCCTGATTGGCGGGGTGGTCATGGCGGCCTGCACCCTCCAGGGCTATATTCAGCTTGCCGGACGGCTGAGCAAAAAGGGCGTGGCGATTTCCCTGGTACTCATGGCCGTGATGTGTGCCCTTGCTAATCAGGTCAACTGCACCATTGAGATTATGGAGACCGTGGAGGCCGTACAGGGGATGGACTTTCTGGAGGCATTCGGGCGTTTTGAGGAGTTGCCGGAGGTTCAGGAAATCCGCTCCTGGTACGACGGCCAGCTGTTGTTATTATATCTCTTCACCCTTTGCGGAAGTCTCTTGATTCTGGTGCGGAGCCTCTGGAAGCCCAGGAAGGAAGCGCGGCGCAAGGCAGTGTTGGAGGAGGTGCTGCTGGGCGAGGAGCCGGAGGAAGAGAAGCCGGAGCTCCAGGGGACCCTGTATCCCTTCCGAAAAGCGTGGATGAAGCCTGTGCGCGTCAGCGCCGGCGGGGCCGCTGTGGCGCTTTTGGTGGCGCTGGTCGCCTTGATGATGCTGATGCCAAGGCTGGAGGAACGTTTTCAGATCCGCTTGGAGTTTGGAATGATTTTGGGCATTTTCCTCAGCTTCATTCCTCTGATGTGGATTTCTCTGACCATCACCCGGTACTGCAATGCCTTCCAGATTCTCTATGCCCGGGCGGCAGGGCGGCTCTGGCGGGTAAATCTGATGAAGCTGTGCCGTGTGGGAGACTGGGAGGCCCTGCCACCGGCGCGGCAGGCTGTGGTCCGGGACGACATTCTCTGGGAGCTGGAGAACATCTTGAACGGCGATCTCTCCGCCTGCGATTCCGGGGCCGTCACCGAGCTGCGGGACATCCAGGCGGAGAAGGAAGACCGCTGGAGCTGGACCATTTCCTACGAAACGGACTCCGGCAGCCGGAAGAAGCTGAAAATCCCCAAGGGATACCCGGACTTCGTGCCCGTCATGGGGATGGAGCGGGCGGAGGGGCCCAC
>CATLAL010000062.1 GCA_949878425.1 uncultured Oscillospiraceae bacterium | reverse complement strand
GTGCCACCTGGAAGCTGACCTCTTGCACCATTGTCCCCGCAGGGCCCCGCGCGTCAAGGGCCGGGAAAAATGCTGCGGGGGACGCATTTTTCCCTCTTACCCTTGACCCGCTACGTCGTCAGCGTCCTCCTTCGGTAACGGTTCGTAGGTGTGCCCGCCTCTCCTGCCTCGCTCATTGATGTGCCGCCGGGAACGGAGCGCGGACTGGAAAAACAGGGTATTTGTCCGCACGAACTCGAACTCTGCCGCCGAGCCGTTAAGCATCGTGTAGGTGACCAAATCCCAATACTCCACGATTTCCAGCGGGATAACGACATCCATGACGATATGCTTGCAAAGCTCGTTCTTCTCCTTGGCTGTCAGCTCCAGGAAATCCCCGACGTCGAAGCCATTGCCCACGATGATGTCAGCCTCTTCGTACTGGGCTTTCCTGGGATTGTCCAAGTGACAAAAATACCGATAGTAGCCGCGCGGCGACACCAGCGGGATGGGAATCGTCCCGTGAAGCACGTCGCGCGAGATCCCCGCCGCCGTCTTGTATGTAGTCGTGCCACCCGGCCAATGGAGTATGCCGTGTCGGTGCTTCTTCTTGTACTTCGGCGTCCCGTCCGGATTCTTGCCGTCCACGTCCTTGTCATGCCACGGCGACAGCGCGAACTGGACGCCCAGCATACGGAGCTTGTCCTCATAGTCGGGCGGGGCGCTGTCCTCGTACATCACGAACGCCCAGCACGAGGACTTGTTATAGCGGCGCATGATAGCCGCCGCCAGCGCGTTCTCCTTCGCCATGTCGCCCATGGCCTCCTGGGCGGCCTTCATGTCCGGGCGTCCCTGGACCGCGCCCTGGGCCTCTTGTTCCTGCTCCTGGGCCTCTTGCGTCTGTTGGGCCGTCCTCTCGGCCCGTTGCCGCCGCTTCCGTTCGCGGTCAGCTTCCTTGCTCAATGGCATAAAAAAATCCTCCTGTTCCGACAGGAGGCCGCATTTTCCAGCATATTTCAACGCTTCCGCCGTCAACGGCGGCTTGACAAAAGCGCCCGCCACAGGCTATAATAAGGCCGTGGTGGATATGTCGGAGGGTGCAAGCCTCTTACCTATTCGCGGTGGACACTGCCAATGTCTGCCGCCTGTGGCCATTATACCGTAAACCCGCCCGCCTTGTCAACAGGCAGGGCGGGCTTTTCTATCGATAACCCGGCAAAATAGGCCGTTTTACCTGATATTTCGGGGGTTTTTGTTGCTCCATGCAATATCACAAGCCCATATCACAAGCCCCGGTGTCCTTCGGACGATGTCCACCCTGTCCACCCTCAAAATCCTCGGAAACCCTTGCTACGCAAGGGTTTCCTTCGGTTTTTCCGGGTGGACGTCCGCCGTCCGAAGTCCCCCTATGGGGGGGTCGTAGTATCCCCCCGTCCACCCTGCACACCAACCCGCCCTTTGTACGCGCCCGCCGGAGGCGGGCCCGCCCGCGCTTGCGCGGGCAGGAATGGTCTATCTGCCGGCCCTCTGGGCCGGCCTTGCCTTTAACGGCCCTTCGGGCCTCGATCAGGTACATCCAGGGAAGCGGGGTCCACGCTGTCAAGCATCCTATCGCCATCCGCAGCCCGTGCCCTGGCGCGGCCCTCCTGCCGTCGTTGCTGGGCCTCCTGCCGCCGCCGCAGCATATCCCGCCCAACGACATCCAGCGCGGCCTCCAGCGCGGCCACGTCGGCCTCTCGTTGCACCAGCTCGGCCTCTCGCCGCTTACGACGTAGTATCCCCGTGCCTATAGCGTCCGCTATGGCCCCCTGGGCGGTCTTGACGGCCCGGACGGCCTCCCGTTCGGCCTGGGCCTCCCTACGGGCTTCCTGGGCCTCCTGAAGCGCGACAGCGGCCCTCCCGGCCACGGCCTCGGCCTCGGCCATGGAGTCCCGCCACGCCTGCCACGCCTCCAGGCCCATGTGCGGGCGCTCCTCCTCCGGCTCCCGCTCCACCTGGAAGCCATGGGCCTCCACGACGTCCAACCACTTTTCCCGGCGGGCCGCGTCCCATGTCATCTTGCGGTTGTTGTCCACGCTCCTGTCCGCGTCCGGGTCAGGCAGAGGGAAACCCGCCGCCTCCAGCGCCGCCGCCTGCCCTATGCGGAGATTGCCCGCACCGTCCGCGTATTGATACACGCCGCGCTCGTGCACATGCCACTGACCGCGCTCATCGGCGTGTAGCGATAGCGATAGCGGCACGTAGAAATCCCCGTGGGCCCGGCTGAACTCGCGTTCCCACGCGACATACTCCCGAACGCAGTCCCAGAGGACGTCAGGGGACACCGCCCCCCGAAAAGACTTATCGCCAATATACAAAAGCGATTCCTCCGGCTGGGTCACGCGCCGCGCATAAAAATCGTCAGGCGTCCGCACCTTGCCATATTGCCGACGCTTGCGGTATATCTCGTTCTGGGCCTCTATCCCCTTACGGAACATGGATGAGTAGTATAACCGCTCGTCACCCTCCAGGCCAGGACAGGCACCATCAGCGTCAGTCTCGCGCACGCCGCCGCACCACGTCCAAAACCGGTTATCTTTGCTCCTGGCCTTGTCGATGTGCGGCGCGGTATATCCATGCCGGGAAGCGTGCTTTGCCGTCCCCCGCCCATGATGGTTTGTCGCTCTCATGATATCCTCCTTTCGTGGGCCACGATGGGCCACCGTGGCCCACAGTGGCCCATTGCTTGCTACCAGTAGTACCCCGTACTGTTGGTAGCAAAGTCCACTCCGTGGCCCATTGCTACCAACCGGGGTTAGGGGGCCGCGGCCCCCTAAGACCCCCTGTAGGGGATTGTCACCAAGGGGGCGGCTACACTCCCTGCGGTCGTTACGTCCGCCCCCTTTACGCCATTATCCCCACCGTGACCTCCCGGCACGTCAAGCGGCAAGGGGTAGTATTTTGCCTTACGGCAAAATCTCCACCCTGGGCCTATGGCCCACCGCTTGACCCGCCTACTTCCCAGCGTCCTCCTTCGGTAACGGTTCGTAGGTGTGCCCGCCTCTCCTGCCTCGCTCATTGATGTGCCGCCGGGAACGGAGCGCGGACTGGAAAAACAGGGTATTTGTCCGCACGAACTCGAACTCTGC
>CATLAL010000061.1 GCA_949878425.1 uncultured Oscillospiraceae bacterium | reverse complement strand
TCACGAACATTCTCGAAGGTGATGGTCACATCCCTGGTCCCGTCCCACTCCACCGTCTCCACACGGGTATCCTTCTGATAGCCCTCTGGGGCGGACTGCTCCGTCACCCGGTACGAGCCATAGGGCAACTCATCCCCCTGGAAGGAGATGGTGCCGTCAAAGCCGGTGACGCCGGTGGTCTTATAGCTGCCATCGATCTGCTCAAAGACGAACACGGCCCCCTGGAGAGACGCCTTGTTCTGGGCGTCCACCTTTTTGATGGTGAAGCCCTTATTTGTCTCGTCCGTCACGGTCACATACTCGGTGCGTCCGGGGGTGAGGGTGATGTTCATGGGGGCGATGACCTGGTAGCCCTCCGGGGCGGCGGTCTCGGTCAGGGTGTAGGTCTCGTCTGCGGGGAGGTCCGTCCAGACGATCTGGCCATTGCGGTCGCTGGTGCCGGAGACGGTGGTGCCGCCGCTGCCGGTGAGGGTGAACTCGGCCCCCTCCAGGGGCGCGCCGCCCGCGCCGGCCTTGACGACCTGGAGGCTGGCGGTGTCCGGGGCGTCTGTGCCGCTCCACTTGAAGGGGGCCTGGGCCTCCAGGGTGGTGTAGCCGGGGTCGGCCACAATGTAGGACTGCTCCGAGGCGGAGGGGTTATAGGCCAGGAACAGGTTGTACTGCGCCACACCGCCCATGGCCTTGATGGTAAAGCTGCCCTCGGCGGCGGCATTGTCCACGGGGATACAGACCTTGAATGTCCCGTAGTATTCCTCGCCGTTGGAGTTGAGGTTGGTGGTGTGGGACCGGCTGGTGTCCACCTTGTAGCAGGTGGCCCCGTTCTCCTGCACCATCTCCAGGGGGGAGTTGTTCTCCGCCACGAAGATGGTCCCCTGGGGGGCGTCCGTGGAATAGACCTTGGTCATCCGGTCATCGATCCAGGTGGAGGTGGCGGAGGCCAGATACATCACACGGGTGTAATACTCCTTCCCGTTGATGGTCTCCTTTTTGATGCCGTCCTCGTTGTCGGCGGCGGCGCCCTCCAGGCCGTACTCGTTGAGGACTTCCACGCCGCGGACATCCTTATCCTCCTCCGCCCGGATAGACAGGCCAGTGTAGAGGTTTTTCGTCCAGTGGGCAGAGTATTTCAGCATGGCCTTGACGCTGTCATACACCCGGATCTTCTGGGCGTCCGAGGTGGGTTCCACCAGGGCGGCCCGGCCAGCGGTGAAGGATGTACCGGGGACGGAGAGCTGGCCGCAGGAGGCCCAGACCGCCACCTGGGTGGCGTATTTATACTCGTCCTCCGTCAGACTGGCGATGCCCCGCACGTCATCGGGATGCAGTTCTTTGAACTGCTCCAGGGTGCGCATGGGATAGCCGTTGGCGAACACGCCCATGGTCTGGGGGTTCCGGTTGTACTCCTGCAGGGTCAGGGCCTTGTTGGGCGAGACTGCCGACAGGCCCCAGTTGACGCAGTAGGCGGTGCCGGTGAGTCCATCGTTGCTGGTGTAGCTCCAACTGCTGCCGCTCAGGCTGCCACCCGTGCTTTTGGACAGGTACTCATGGCGGCCCAGGTACTGGATGTTGACGGTGCCGCTGCCGTTCAGCGAGGCGGCGCTGGCGGGCAAGGTGAACAGGCCGGCCAGCGTAGCCACCACCAACAACAGGGAGAGAAAACGGGTAAAAGGCTTGTGTTTCATGAAAACTCCTTTCTGTTGCGATCTGTTTGAGAACAAAAAAGCGGCAGGCCGTTTTCCGGCCTGCCAGCGTGAAGGATGTATCTTGCTTATTTCGTTGATCCGGGTACGAATAGTTCCTTGAGGAAGGCGGTGGCTTCCGGAGCCTGATCCTTCCCGGTCTGGTAGCTTTCCACCAGCAGTACCCCGTTCCTGCCGGAGAGGTCGTTGGCGGACACATCCACATGGAGCCATTGACCATCCACATACACGAGGTTCCAAGTGTGGGTCTTACTGCTGACGGTGAAGCATGGGATGTCCGCCGCGGCGCAGAGGAACTTCAACGCTCTGGCGTAGGACCCGCAGGCCGCTTTCAGCTCCCCGGCGTGGGGGGCGAAGGTCTGGGTGACGCCGGCTGTTTTTCCCTTTTGGTAGGCCAGCAGGGTGCGGATGTAGTCGTTGAAGGCTTCCACCCGTTCCCGGTCTGTGGCCAGCGTCCCCGCATGGTCAAGGGCGGACTGGATAAAGTCCAGGGGCGCTTGGTAGTTTTCCGGCATCTCGGCGGACACGGCGAAGTAGTCCAGGTACCGCCAGTAGTCGGTGAAGTTCCGCGGCACATGGTGTTCATACCGCAGCACCCCTTCCATCCGCCCGATCAGGTTCTTCACCGCGCTGTAGTCATCGCCCTTGGACACCATAGTGTAGGCGGGATTCTCGCTGGTGCCGTCCACCATGGTCTGCCGGATGGCGTTGTACAGCTCCCGGCTGTACGCGCCGGTGAACACGCTGGGGTTGGCCTCCTGGCTGAAGTCCTCCCGGCTCCAGTGGTCCGCGCTGATGGTGTAGGGTTCCGGCTGCGGGGCTTCCGCCGCCTGGGCGGGTACGGCCAGCAGGGCCGCCGTCATAGCTCCGGTCAAGAGCAGGGACAGGATTTTTTTGCTTTTCATGCTCGATTCCTCCGTTTCGTAATATGGTGGGGCTTTCGCAAACCGAACCATACCACAGAAGATGGGGAAAGTCGAACATGATTCACGAACAGCGCGGAGAATTGAAAGACATCGTTACCCCTGCTGGATGGCTGTGACCTTCCAGCGGTACTCCGGCTGATCCATGACGCAGGTATAGAGTGTGACACGGTTATCCGTGGTGGGGGCGGTGCCGCTGGAATCGTTGACGCTGACCTTCTCCACGCTGGTCACAGCATAGGTCCGGGTCCCCAGCGCCGTGGTCAGGGTGATGGTATCGCCCGCCTCCAGGGTGTGGATCTTGCCGAAGTGATTGTTCACACCTCTGTTGTGGCCGGCGAAACAGACGTTGCCGTCCCAGATGCTGGTGTTGGTGAAGTGGCCTGCACCTTTCTTCAGCGCGGCGCTGTCCGTCCCCTGATAGACCTTGACGGTCAGGTTGATAGCGGGGATCTTCAGGGTTCCCAAGCTACCGTTGCTGTAGTAGAGATCGCTTGTCACCTCGGTGTAGCCGCCCG
>CATLAL010000060.1 GCA_949878425.1 uncultured Oscillospiraceae bacterium | reverse complement strand
GCACTCTCGTCCTCGATCTTCTTCGTCTGCGCCTTCACCTGGGCCCCGGCCAGCCGGATGTAGTAGACCGCATAGGCCCCGGCCAGGGCGATGACGGCCAGGACGATGTTGGCGAGTGCGGTGCTCGCCGCGCTGGTGATAATCTCCATGTTCATGTTTTTCTGCCTCCTTCAAGCATAAAAAATAAGACTACAGGCGAAGCCTGTAGTCTTAGGGTACTATGCTTTCCGTGAAATGTCCGCATGAAGCATTTCAGAGAATTATTTCTAAGATGTGTCACTCTGCTCGCCGAACAGGTCGAGCTGCCCCTCTACGTTCCCGGGGCCGCAAATGCTCCGAACCAGCCGGTCTGTTATGCTGTATTTCCTTGCTAATTCAAGGTAATTCCAGCCGTTGAACTCGGCCTTGATGCGGGCGTCTCGGACGGGGCGGAGGATGTTGTCCAGCTGCGGGATGTAAAGGGTGGCCCCGCCGACGATTTTCAGCATCTTGCAGAAATTATCAATGCCGATCTCCTCCGCCACTTGCTTCCATTGGTTGTCCGGCAGCATCTCAACAGTCAGCTCTCTTGAGAGATCATCCATGCCCGCGCCCCTTTCCTGTTACTTCTCCGGCATCTGGCACATCCTGCCCAGGATACCGAAGATCTCCCCGACCGTGATCGGCGTCCCGTAGCGAGCGGCCCAGACGTCCGGGCTGTTGATGATACCGGCCTCCACGAGCCGCGTCAGGCCCTCCCTCTGCCACTCGGGGAACTGGGCCAGGGGGTCGGGCTCCGGGGGCTCTGCGGGGCCCTGTGGCGTTTCCTGGGCCATAACCGCGCCCAGCAGCTTCACCACGCTGGCCCCGTAGCCTTTGCCCGGTACCGCCCAGCCCTTGCCCTGGGGGTTGTCGGAGGCCCCCAGCCATTCCACAAACTCAGCGGAGCCCCGGACGACCAGGGAGAAGCGCGGGTCGACGCAAGCGTTCACCAGCGGCTCCTTGGAGGCGTATGCCTTCAGGTGCTGGATTTGGGCCCGGACGCCGGTGCGCGGGTCGGGGAACGTCGCCGCCTGTCCCGCCGAGTTCCCGTTCAGGGCCCCGATGCCCGCGAAGTTGTTCTGCCCCGGCTGGACGATGCCGCCGAACTTGAAGAAGCCGGTCTCATGGAGGCTCTGGGCCCAGGCCACATCGCCCCGGACGCCCTCGGCCTTGCCCTCCTCCAGATACATCTCCGCCAGCTCTTCAAGGGAGCAGCTGGTGATCTTCGGCTCGGCGTTCTTGCTCCGGCAGTAGAGGGCCATCTGCTGCGCCGTGGCCCGGGCCTCGCCCATGATCGCCGTCTTGGCCTCCTCAGTGGGGGCGTCGGGGCCCGCTCCGTTGAGCTCCGCCAGCTTCGCGGCGACCTTGGCCTTGAACTGCTCCCAGTGGGGGAGGATGTAGAGCGGGCAGTTTTTCCGGGCCCCCTGCACGATCGCGTCCGGGTTGCCCATCCAGTGATTGTGCGTGTAAAGCTGCTCCACAGTCAGGCCGTACTTCTTCAGCAGCAGCGCGGCCAGGATAACGCCGTTGGCCTCGGCCCCCAGGTCTTCCTTGCTCCCGGAGCCGTCCATGATGATCTCGATCGCGATGGTCGTCCCATTCCCCGGGCCGCTGCCGCCGTCCCCGGCGTGCCAGCCCACCTCGGTGTCCTCCAGGTTCTGCCACGCATTGATGTCGTCCACATAGTAATGGACGCGGGCGTCGTTCATGTTGGCATTGGGCCACGTCGCCCGGGTGTACTGCTCAGCGTCCTCCTCCACATTCTCCAGGTCGTTGGTGTTGTGGATGGTCACGCCCGCCACCTTGCCGGTGCCCCCGGAGAGCCGCTTGTCCGCCTTGAACTTCTGGCCCTTCTTATATTTCCCGGAGTCCTTGGGCCACTTGGCCCCCCAGGGGATGATCTTCTCGTTGATGACGAGGCCGCACTCCGTCCTCGTCGCGTCAGGTGTCAGTTTTGCCATGGTGGTTTTACCTCCTATAAGTTGGTGATGGGGAGAATGACCTCGTCAATGAGCTCCCCGTAGGTGTACTTCGTGCGGCCCTCGCTCTCAAGTTTTCTGAGAAAGACGTTGTACTCGACCGCGAGCTTGAGCAGCTTGAGGACGCCGACCTCCTCCGGCGAGACCTCCTTCATGTCCGGCCCCACCATGAAGCCGATCGCCTTAATGAGCGAGAGCTCCGCCCGGATGGGCTCGGAGGTGTAGAACGCTTCAAACGCCTCGAACGCTTCCCGGGCGAACTTCTTTCGATTGAGCCGGGGTTTGTTGGGCGGGAGGACTCCGTCCGCTTGGAGTTGCTTTTTAATGGCCGCTCTCTCGGCCTTCTCGCGCTGCGTGAGCCACTTCTGTTTCTTTGCCATATCCCAGCCCCCTAACGCTTCGGCGGGCCCTGTGCGGCCCCGTAGCCCGCGACGCGGAGCTGCTCCGGCGTGTCCTCGGTGATGGACACCACACGCACGTCGCCCAGAGGCTCCAGTCTCATAGCGATGTCCTCCTTGACGCCGATCGCCTGACCGGGCGGAGCTCCCACCTGGAGGGTGATGGTCAGCATGACCGCCGCCTCCTCTCCGAGGGCTTGCCCTGCAATCCGCACCGACTCGGGTCATTCTGACAGGCCCCGCGACACTTCCGGGCCTTGCGACGCCAGCAGTCAGCGCAGCATCGCCGCTCACGAACCTTGTCTCAGTAGAAGCGGGCGCAGTACCGGCCCTTATATACTCCGGCCATGTGAGCCCCCTCTCAGCCGTGGGTGGCGTTGAAGTTTTCAATCGCCCACCTGTTGCCTGTGGCGTACACGGCCCTCCGGGTGCGCTCGGCGGGCCCCTCCCGCCTTCGGGGGATGGAGGCCAGGGCCTCCATCATCCCGCAGTCCGGGCAGATGTCTGTGGCGTTGTCCGCCCGGGAGAGGGCGGGCCGCTCTGTGTACCTCCTGCCGCAGATCGGGCACACGCGCCCGGCCTGTTCGCTGTTACTCACTGCTGCTGCCCCCTTCCGTCTGTTCCGGTCTGCCGTCCGCCCCCAGGGGGCCGAGCCCCAGCTTCTTGCGGTAGATGTTCGCCGCCCGGATGACCTGGGCAAAGGCCGCGTCGCTCGCCACGCTTGAGGTGATGTTCTTCCGCGCTTTCTCGGAGCCGTTGTGCCCGGTCGCCCCGGGGATAGCCGCCAGTGCGACCGGGTTGAGCTCTGTGAGGCGGCGGGCAACGGACTCCGGGAGCTTCTGGTAATAGGTGCGGAGGAATACAAGCCCGGTCTCAGCACAGACCTCCACATCGCTCCGGGCGGTGCGCTGCATCTCAATGATGCCGCCCAGCGCAGCCAGGATGTCCTGGTCGCTTGCCGCCATCATCCCTCCCCCTCCTTCCGCTCCTGCCGTTTCAGGATCGCCTTGAGCCCCTCGATCACCTTCTCGCACTGGGCCACGTTCAGCCATTCCAGCCGGTCGACGCCGGT
>CATLAL010000059.1 GCA_949878425.1 uncultured Oscillospiraceae bacterium | reverse complement strand
CCGGTACGTCAGGCGGAAGAACGGCAACCCCAGGAGAATACGCCGGCGGCGGGCGATGAAAAGCCCGCCGCCGCTCCCGTTTCAGCGCCCGAACCGGAAACGCCCCCTGCCGCCGCCCCAGAGCCGCCGCAGGAGGCCCCGGAGCAGCTTTCCATACTGGGACACCCCGAACCGGAAACGCCCGTCCTGGAGCCCGTACAGGCCCGTCAGGAGGCCCCTGCCAGACCAGTCCCCGCACCTTGCAACTTCCGCATCACGGACGACGATCTGGGCGTCGGGGGCCCCAAGGCCAAGTATGCCGCCAACATCGCCGCCATCCGGGCTCTGAGGGCCATTGAAGCCGACGGGCGCGGGGCCACGCCGGACGAGCAGGAGATCCTTTCCCGCTACGTGGGCTGGGGCGGCGTCCCGGACGCCTTCGAGCCGGACAAAGCCGAGTGGGCCAACGAGTACGTCGAGCTGAAGGCCCTGCTGACCGGGGACGAGTACGCTTCGGCGCGGGCCAGCACCCTGAACGCCCACTTCACGCCGCCTATCATCATCCGGGCCATCTACGAGGCCCTGGGCCGCATGGGCTTCCAGTCCGGCAACATCCTGGAGCCCTCCTGCGGCGTGGGCAGCTTCTTCGGCTGCCTGCCGGAGTCCATGTCCGCGTCCAGGCTGTACGGCGTGGAGCTGGACGCCATCTCCGGCCGCATCGCCCAACAGCTCTACCCCAAGGCCAACATCGTGGTGAGGGGCTATGAGCACAGCGCGTACCCCAAGGACTTCTTTGACGCCGCCGTCGGCAATGTACCCTTCGGCGATTACAAGGTCAGCGACCCCGGATACAACAAGCTGGGCTTCACGATCCACAACTATTTCCTCGCCAAGGCCCTGGACCAGCTCCGCCCCGGCGGCGTCATGGCCTTCGTCACCAGCCGCTACACCATGGACGCGAAGGATTCCACCGTGCGGAAGTACCTGGCGGAGCGCGCCGATCTGCTGGGGGCCATCAGGCTCCCCAACAACGCCTTCAAGGCCAACGCCGGGACGGACGTCGTGGCGGACATCATCTTTTTCCAGAAGCGGGAGGAACCCGCCGTCGAGCTGCCCGACTGGGTAAGCGTCATGGAGAACCAGGACGGCTACCCGATCAACGTCTATTTCAACGACTACCCCGAGATGGTGCTGGGCTGCCCCGGCGTTGAGAGTACCCGGTACGGCCACGACTACACCGTGCACCCCGCCCCCGGCGCAGACCTGGCCGAGCAGCTGCAAAGGGCCATCGCCCGCATCCACGGCCAGTACCGGGTCCCCGAGGTTGCGGAGCTGGAGACGAAGGAGGCCGAAGGCGAGACCATCCCCGCCGACCCCTCCGTGAAGAACTTTTCCTACACCGTCGTGGACGGCGAGGTCTGGTTCCGCGAGAACAGCGTCATGGTCCGGCCCAAGCTCAACGCCACGGCAAGGGCCCGCGTCAAGGGCATGGTGCAGCTGCGGGACTGCCTCCAGGAGCTGATCGCGGCGCAGATGGAGCCGGACGCCCCCCTGGACGGCCACCAACGGCGGCTGAACGCCCTTTACGACGGCTTCACTGGCAGGTACGGCCTCATCAACAGCCGGGGCAACCGCCTGGCCTTCAGCCGGGACAACTCCTACTACCTGCTGTGCTCCCTGGAGGTGCTGGACGACGACGGCAACCTGAAGCGCAAGGCGGACATCTTCACCAAGCGGACAATCCAGAACCGCCAGCCCGTCACCCACGTGGACACCGCCCAGGAGGCCCTGGCCGTCTCCATCGGGGAGCGGGCCCGGGTGGACCTGCCCTACATGGCCCAGCTGACGGACAGGCCGGTATCGGAGTTGACGGATGAGCTGGGCGCAAGCGGCACCATCTACCGGGACCCGGAAACCGAAACCTGGCAGACCGCCGACGAGTACCTGTCCGGCAACGTCCGCCACAAGCTCCGGGAGGCCCAGCGGGCGGCGGAGGATAACCCCGCCTACCAGCCCAATGTGGACGCCCTTGCTGCCGCCATCCCCAAGGACTTGGAGGCCAGCGAGATCGAGGTCCGCCTGGGCGCCACCTGGATCGCCCCGAAGTACATCCAGCAGTTCATGGTCGAGACGTTCCATATGACGAAATACCATCAGGAGCACATTCGGGTCGTGTATGTCAAGGCCACGTCGGCATGGTTCATCACCAATAAGGCATGGATCTCCGATGAGGACGTTACCGCGCATACCACATACGGCACCGACCGGCGTAGCGCCTATGAGATTTTGGAGGAGTCCCTGAACCTGCGGGACGTGCGGGTCTACGATACCGTTACCGACCCGGACGGGAAGGAACGCCGCGTGCTCAATGCCAAGGCGACTACCCTGGCGGCCCAGAAGCAGCAGATGATAAAAGACGCCTTCAGGGACTGGCTCTGGCAGGACCCGGACCGCCGCCGGGAGCTGGTCCGGGTCTACAATGACATCATGAACTCCGTCAAACCCCGGGAGTACACCGGCAGCCATATCGTGTTCCATGGCATCAACCCGTCCATCCAGCTCAAGCCCCACCAGCTGGGGGCCATCGCCCACGTGCTCTACGGCGGCAACACGCTCCTGGCCCACGAGGTCGGGGCCGGGAAGACCTTCGAGATGATCGCGTCGATCATGGAGAGCAAATACCTGGGCCTGTGCTCCAAGGCCATCATGGTCGTGCCCAACCACCTGACCCAGCAGACCGCCGCCGAGTTCCTCCGGCTGTACCCCGCCGCCGACATCCTGGTGACAACGAAACGCGACTTCGAGACCCGGAAGCGGAAGAAGTTCTGCGCCCGCATCGCCACCGGCAACTGGGACGCGGTGATCATCGGGCACAGCCAGTTCGAGAAGATTCCCGTCAGCTATGAACGCCAGAAGAAGATCATCGACGGCCAGATTGACGACATCACTCTCGCCATAGCCGAGGTCAAGGCCAGCAAGGGCGAAAGGTTTACCGTCAAGCAAATGGAGCGCATGAAGAAGGACCTGGAGACCAAGCTGGAAAAATTAAAAGCCGACTGGAAGAAGGACGGCGTCATCACCTTCGAGCAGCTGGGCATCGACATGATGCTGGTGGACGAGAGCGACAACTACAAGAACCTCTTCACGTACACCAAGATGCGCAACGTGGCCGGATTGTCCACCGCTGAGGCCCAGAAGTCCACCGATATGTTCACGAAATGCCGCTACCTGGACGAAATCACGGGCGGGCGGGGTATTGTATTCGCCACTGGCACGCCCATCAGCAACAGCATGGTAGAGTGCTATACCATCCAGCTGTATCTCCAGTACGACCGCCTGATGGAGATGGGCATGGGCACGTTGGACAGCTGGGCCTCCCGCTTCGGAGAGACGGTCACGGCCCTGGAGCTTGCCCCGGAGGGCACCGGCTACCGGGCGCGCACCCGCTTCGCCAGGTTCTTCAACCTGCCTGAGCTCATGGCGATCTTCAAGGAAGTGGCCGACATCAAGACCGCCGACCAGCTGGGCCTACCCGTACCCGAGGCCGAGTACCACACCGTCGTTTGCAAGCCCACCGAGCACCAGAAGGCCCT
>CATLAL010000058.1 GCA_949878425.1 uncultured Oscillospiraceae bacterium | reverse complement strand
TTGCGTTAATAGTGGTAAGGAACTCACGCAAGGAGACTGTTGGCTGACAATTCGTAGTGCAAAAGCGCAAGATGGGTTATGGATTTATAAATTATCCACAGCCCATCTTTGTGCTTATTAGAAGTTTACCAAGCAAGTGTGTGCCATCGGTCCCGTCTGCCTGGCTCTCTGCGCCGCGCGGTGGCTGGAATATAGTGGATTCAGAGTACGAATAGCCGCCGTATCACGTTTCTCCGTGATACGGCGGCTTTGAGTCTATAGCGGCAGAATATGGTCCAGGCCGGTACTGCGCCCCTGCTCTTTTTGCCGGGATTCGATTTGCCGGATGAAATAAGTCTATCCAGCGAGCGGGGCATTTTATTTCGATGCTGGCTCCTCTTTTCCTTTCTGAGCCTTGGCGGCCTTTCTCTTGTGTTTGCCGGCAATCAGCACGAGTGCTGCCAAGGCAGCCAAACCGCCCACGACAGCGGGGATCAGCCACAGGGCGCTCCGAGTAGATTGGATACAGAAAGTGCCCTGGGTTCCGGTCATGGTCAGCAATAGATACTGTCCGTTTTGGACGGCTTCCACCTGTTGCCACTGGCCGTTCTGATACTGCCAGACATGGGTACCGCTGTCAGGGCTTAACAGCCGCAAAGGAACGGAATCCTCTGGCTCCGCTCCAGCGAGAACGACGTCCCACACGACGGCCTGCTCCCCCGCCTCCTGGGGCGGAACCTGGACGCTGTCTGTCACATGGAGAACGGCGTCCCCGGTAAACTGTCCCTCCGCCAGGGCCAGGGCCAGCTTTCCGGACAGCTCCCGGCTGGCCACCACAGTAACCCAAGGGGTATAGACCGCGTTCACGGTCAGGTCGGAGCGCAGGCCGGAGACATCAAACTCCGGCCAGACGCCGTAATTGCCCTCCAGCTCTGGCACAGGGGGCAGGTCGAGCCTGGACAGGTCCTCCCCGTAGAGGAAGGGAATCTGCGCCACCGTTTTTTCCTCCGCCACCAGAGTCAGCGTAAAGGCGGTGAACTCTGGCGGAATATCGGGCAGCTGGCTCAGCGCGTTAAAGGGGATGGGCTCGGCCCGCCCCGCGTAGCTGACGCCGTCCACCCCGGCGGTGCCGGTGTCTACAAAGAGATTGCCGGACAGCGCCCCATCCGTCTCTATGCCGCCGGCAATGGCTCCCAGATACTCCGTGCCTTCCTCGATTGTGACGATGGCACGGCAGTCCCGCAGACGGCTGGCCCAGCCGGCAATGCCGCCGACGTAATTCTCTCCGGACAGGGTGCTCTTGACATGGCAGCTGCGGATGGAGGCGTCCGCATAGCCGGCCACACCCCCCACATAGTTCCCGCCGGTGCTGGCTACCGGGCCGTAATTCTGGCACTCCAAGGCAGTACCCAGGTCCATGCGCCCCGCCAGACCGCCCACGCAGTCCTTCTTGCCGGTGACGGCCCCACGATTGACGCAGTTCATCAGCACCGCCTTGGTCTCGTAGCTGCTGCCAAAGGAGAACCGGCCGGTCGTGTCGTCCTCCGGGTCCAGGTCGAATTCAATGGCCACGGCACCGGCAATGCCGCCCACGTTGCGGTCTCCCTCCACGGTTCCCAGGTTGGAGCAGTCCGCCACCTTGCCCTCCCGGGTGGCGGAGATGTCCTCATCGGAGGTGTCCTGAATGATGCCCTCCAGGCCGCCTTCAGCGGTGTCCCTGGCGTCATCCATTGCGTCCAGCAGAAGGGTGAATACCGCGTTAAACTGCCGGTTGATGGCCCGCAGGTCGGCGGTCAGGGTGCCGTTCCCGGTCTGAAGGGCGCTGTTCAGCCCGTCCATCTCCTCCAGCAGGCCGCTCATGGCATCATAAAGGCTGTCGCCGGCCTGCCGGAAGTCCTCCCCCAGGGGGGTGAACTCCGCAGGACCGTCCTCGGTGAGCGTATCCACCGCATCGCCAATGGTATCCAGCGCCCGGCGCAGCAGCCGCCCGATGACGGCGGAGGTGTCAGAGGCCTCCTCCAGTGTATCCAGGGCGTCTCCCAGCTGGCTGGACAGAGCGCCGGAGCGGCTCAGGGCCTGCTGGAGCTGAGACAGGGCATCATCCAGATCATCCCCCACTCCCCGCAGGGCGCGGAATGCCTGACGCAGCTCCTCCCGCGCCGCCAGAAGAGAGCTGACGGAGATGGAGCCGCTTCCCAAATCCAGAAAGCCTTGAAAGGCGTCCAGCGCGCGTTCCAGCCGGCTTACCGCCGTGGTCAGCCCGGAGGCGGACTGCCGCAGCTTCTCCACCGCGAGACGCAGGTCCCGCGCGGCCCGATCGCCGGTGTCCACCGCGCCGCCCAGAGAATCCAAAGCGTCCCCCAGCTGGCGGGACAGGCGCTCCAGCCGCCCGCCCACGTCGGACAGATCGTCCAGGGCGGGAGAAATTTTGTCCAGCGCGCCGGTGATGTCGGCGGTCAGGGTGTTGATGGTGCCGATGTTCTCGTCGGTAAAATCGGAAACCCGGTCCAGCAGCTCCTTGGTGCTGTCCTTGGCGCTGCCGGCGTAGTCTCCCATGGCGCTGAGCTGGGCGGAGACGCTGTCTCCGGTGCGCTCCGCGTCGTCCAGCGCGCGGTTAATCAGGTTTTCCAGGGTGTTCAGCTCCTGGCGCAGCTGCTCCAGCGTGTCCCGGCCAGGGTCCACAAGCACATAGGGCTCCGCCTGGCCCACAATGCCGCCCACGTCCTTCCGTCCGTAGACGGTGCCGCTGTTGGTACAGCCGGACAGATAGCCGTCCTGCCGCCCGGCGATGCCGCCGGTGTTGTACCCCACATGGGGGTAGCCCACCGTGCCGCGATTGACGCAGCTCTGCACCACGCCGCTGGAATAGCCCACGATGCCACCGGTATCAAAGCAGCCGTCCAGCAGGTGGTAGGTTTCGTCGTCCGCCGCGGCCCGCTCCTTCAGGATGGCAGCCGTATCCGCGTCCATCAGGTCCACATTGGTTTCCTTCCGGGTCAGATTCACTCCGGCGCTGCTTTCACATTTGAGCAGCAACCCCAAATTCCGGCCCGCAATGCCGCCGGTGATATTCTTGCCGCTGACAGAACCGGAGACGGAACAACCGGTAATCTCACCGGTGATGCTGTTGTATCCGGCGATGCCGCCCACGGTGGCATCCCCCTGAACCACGCCGTGAAAGGCACAGCTTTGCAGGGTTCCTGCGTTGTTGCCCACGATGCCTCCCACGGTGGAGCGGGTACCCCCGGGGGCCACCGTACCCTTGACGGTCAAGTCCCGTACCAGCCCGCCGGGCTGGATATAGCGGAACAACCCCTGGGTGGAACCGGCGGAGGTGAGACACAGCCCGGAGATGGTGTGTCCCTGGCCTAAAAAGGTGCCGCCGAAGGTGGGAATGGGGGTGAAATCCACCCCGCTCAGGTCCAGGTCGGCGGTGAGGGTAACAGTCTTGCCCTGGGACCAGGTGTCCAGAGCGCAGTTTTTCCCGAAACGCTGGAGGTCCGCTACGTTGGAGATGGTGACAGTGCTTTCCTCCGTGGCCCAGGCGGGCAGGACCAGCGAGGTCAGAATCCAGACCGCCAGAAGGATGGGGAACAGCCGGTCGACACGTTTACGCATGAGAATCCGCCCCCTTT
>CATLAL010000057.1 GCA_949878425.1 uncultured Oscillospiraceae bacterium | reverse complement strand
CCGCCTCCGCATCGGCCCACTCCGTCACGCCGCCGACCTCCCTTGTAGCCATGACATACACGAGGATCAGCGACATACATTTCTTCGAGTCCGGGTCTGCCGGGGACAGCATACGGTAGAGCCGCCCCACCTCCTCCCGGACATCCGCCAGCGTTAGGGACGTGTACTCGCTCAGGATGGAATCGGCCATGATGTCAGCCACAGCCTCCCGCCAGATCGCGTACCCGGCGTTCATCATGCCGTCCTCCGCCCCGCTGCCCATGCAGTAGCGGTCAAAGAAGCCCCCGCCCTCGATCTCGTTCTCACAGCAGAACAGGTGTGATATTTCATGGAGGAAAACACGGTGCAGCTCCGGCAGGGGGAAGCTGATGTCGGCGCGTACCATCACGCCGTATAGCCCCCTGCCCACAAAAGCCTGTGCCGCAAAGGACTGGAAATAGCCCTCCGCCTTGTAGTCCTCGTCCAGGTTCCTCGGAAAATGCTCTTTGCAGAACCGCTCGTAGACCTCCAGACCGTTCTCCGGGGTGAAGAACGCAAGGACGGTGTTGTCCCTTGTGATGCCGGAGTCAAGGGCTTCGTTGAAGAAGTCCAGGGCATCATAAAAGATGTCCCTCAGTTCCTGCTCCGTGTAGCGGCCCATATCCGCACCTCCTACTCCAGTTCTTCCCAGGGTTCCAGCCCCATCTCCTCCCAAGTGACACCATAGGGGGCGCCCCCGGAGGTGTACCCGGCGATATAAAAGAAGCGGCCGTCCTGCTCCGGCAAGCTCTGCTGCTCCTGCGCCGCCAGCCTCGCCTTTCTCCGTTTCCGGGCGGCCCGCTTGATCGCCAGCTTCTCCGCCTCGGTTTTCTTCACCCTGGGCTTCGGCGGCTCCGGGAGGCTGTTCTTCCCGATCCGCTCCGCAAATCTGGCCTGTTTTTTCAGGAAAACATCATGGACGGTCTCATAGGACAGCCCCAGCCCACGGCCCTGTATCTTGGTAAAAGCCGCCTTTGCCAGCTTCTCCAGTTCCGCATCGGCGGGCATCCGCCCATGCTCTTTATAATGGGCGCAGACCACGCCGAACATGACCTCGGACAACTTCTGTTTCTGTTTTGCTTTCAGGTCTTTCCAGCCCCTCGCGCCCATATCCGCCACCTCCCGGCATTACTGTACCCATTGTAACATGGATACGGCATATCCGCCATAGGCTTTTGGAAAGCCGTTCAGACAAATGAGCGTCAGCCACAGGCAGATCATCAGGAGGACCAGAAGTTCAAGAAACCTTCGGGGGTCAATACGCATAGCCGCACCTCCTGTTCTACAAAAGGGTTTGCGGCTGGTCTCAGCCGCCAGCCGCAGACTGTTCCATCAGATACAGATGGCTCCGCTTAGACCGGCTCATCGTCCGACCCGTCAAAGCCATCCTCGTCCTCATCGTCAAGCCCAATGTCCTCCGGGAGGCCGTAGTCCTCGTCATCCTCCGAATAGTCGGCGTCCGGGTCCGGCTTGGCCTGTTCCTTCTTCCCGCCGCCCTTGAAGAACTTCGTATAGGCGAAGAAGCCGCCTCCGCCCAGCAGTGTCAGCACAAGGAGCAGGGCGGGCAGGGGGTTAGCCTTGGGCGCGGGCTTTTCCTCATCCGGCTTGTCCTCGTTGTCCTCCGGCTTCTGGGTCTCGGCGGGCGGCTGGACCTCCGGCTCCGGCTTGGTGTATTTCGCCGCCGTGTCCTCGTCCATCAGGGCCAGCAGGTCCGCCTCATCCACCAGGTTCAGGAAGTGGACGGTCTGCTCCCCCTCGTCATCCCGGTCGATGATGAGGTAGAAGGTGTTCCCGGCCTTTGTCACCAGCGTGATGAACTGCTTGCCGGAGCCGTCCGCATGAGCCTCATCATAATCGTCCACCAGCGTCAGGTTTCCGTCCGGGGTGAGGGCGGCGGAAGGAGGACCTGCCGCATCGGTATTCCCCATGCTCATCATCAGCAGGAGCATCATCATCAGGGTGTCCTCGTCAAAGCCGCTTGTGTCAGGCGCATCCTGCCCCTCATCCGCGGGCGGGGCGGCAGGGGACTCCTGTTCCGCCACATCCAGATAGTCCTTGTAGACATACCCGGTGGCCTCCGGGACCACGACCTCATACCAGTCGCCGCTCTCGCCAACGACCTCCACCTCCGTACCCCGGAGCAGATGCCCGATCACCGAGTGTTCCATGCCGGAGCCGGAGCGGAGGTTCAGGTAGGTGTCGCTGCGGACATTGACTGTGCCAACGGCAACGGTCTCTGTCGCCGCCTCCGTTCCGGCATCGGCGTCAGCATCGGTATCGGTCTCCTCGCCGGTGTCCTTGCTGGTATCGCCGCCCATCAGGGCCTCCATGATCTGCTCCATGCCCTGGGCGGAAAAGGTGATCTTCCCGTCCTCGCTGATCGTCACACCTTCCGGCAGGACGATCTTCGTGCCGAGGGTGGCGCCATCGGGCAGGGCGGGGCTGTCAGTCTCCACAGCGTCCCCGGCAGTCCCGTCTGTTCCAGCGGGGGCTGTCTCCACGGCCTCTGTCCCAGCGGCCCCCTCCGTGGAAACCGGGGAATTGTCCGCCGCAAAGCACACGGCGGAGAGGTTCCCCATCATCAGAACGCCCGCCAGAAGGCCGGCGATCATGCTCTTAATCTTCATGCTCTTTATCCTCCTTGATCTCAGAAGTATTGTTGTCACGGCCAGCCAGCGCATCCGGCGCGCCCGCCCCCGGCACAGCGGCCGGGAAGGGGATCAGCCCGCCTTGCAGGGCTTTCAGGACCTCCGCAAGCTGGTCCGGGGTCAGGTTCCGCGCCCGCACCATCTCGTGTATCTCCGTGTTCTCCTGCTGGGTGTACTTCTGGCAAAGCTCCTTGTAGCGGGCGTCCCACAGGTCGCGCTTTTCCTTTGCGCGGTCACGGTCCGCCCCGATCTTGTCCAGTCTCTCGCTCATTTTCGCTCCTTTTTGCTGTGCCTGAAACGCCCGGAACGGGGATGCGGGTGTCCCCGCTATCTCTCCATGCCGGGGGAGTGCCTCTCCTTTTTCATTTCAGGTGGTTTCTGTGTTGCCGCCGCCTTTCTCTCCGCAAGGTCCTTTATCACTGATGTCCGCCCCGCGGTTTCCTTCTCCGGCGCAAAAGCCTCCCGCTCCTGGGCGTCATACAGCACCTGCAAGCGGCCTTCCGCCGATGTGAGCATATCTTGCAGGATGGCTATCCGCTCCTCTATGCGGTCAGATGCGTCACTTGCGCCGCCTGTCTCCAGCATGAAGCGTTCCAGCCGCTCCTTTTCGCCGCCGATATACTGCTCCAGCAGCTCACACTCGGCCATCAGGCTCCCGATGGTATCGCCAGGATATGCCTCGGATGGCTGGCGCGGGTCTTTCCCCATCTCATCCATCTTGTTCCTCACCTCCCATGGTCTTGTGGTCTTGCCAGCGGCGTCACCTGATGCGCCCGAAGCACAGGAAATGGCTCTGCCAATAGCTGCTCTCGGTGCTGGCGTAGGAGATGGGGTTGCCGCAGTGGATCATCATCCCATCGCCCACATAGATGCCCACATGGGTAGCGTCGCTGGGGTCTGGGGCGTCGTAGGTGTGGTGGAAGAAGATCAGGTCCCCCGGCTTCGCCTGGTCGGGCGGGATGATGTCGCAGATATTTTTCAGCCCCCTGGCGCCCAGCCGGCCAACGTTCCAGCCGTTGCCGCTGTGGTTGATGACCCACGACACGAAGCCGGAGCAGTCAAAACTTGTGCTGGGGGAACTGCCGCCCCAGACATAGGGGTAGCCCAGGTACTTCTCCGCCTCGGTTATCA
>CATLAL010000056.1 GCA_949878425.1 uncultured Oscillospiraceae bacterium | reverse complement strand
GAATATCCAGCAGACAGTTGCAGACGAAAACGCCGTTGATGGCCTCGGTTTTCGCCTGGAGCGCCGCCGCCACCACCGCGTCCCCGCTCCAGCCGGGGGCCAGCAGCAGGCCCGGCACCATGCCCAGCTTGGGGTAGATGTGGCGGATCAGTTCCATGCCCGTTTCCTGGCCCGTCAGGGCGTCCACGCCGCCCACCACGTCCGCACGGGTCACGCCGGCGGGGTTCAGGCTCTTGGACGCCACGGACAGCGTGGGGGCCTCCTTGGCCGCCTGGGACAGAATTGTGATCAACACGTTGCCGTCATTGTCATGGGCGGCAATATAGTCACTTTCCGCCAGCAGGGCGGCGTCCCCGTTCTTGACCTCCAGGGTGTCCAGCAGGACATAGGGCTTTTTATAGACCACCTGGCCGTCCGCCACGGGACAGTCCTCCGCCGCGTTCACCGTGGTGTGGCTGGCCTTTTTGGGGTCCAGCACATTCACCAAGATAATGGGCGCCACGTTGAACACACGGAAACAGGCGTCAATGCTCTGGCACAGGGTAAAGTCCTTGAAGTTGTCGGAATACCCCACGTTCTGCTGGCACTCCGCGAAAGAATAGCACAGCATAGGCTTGTTTACCGCCGCCGCCGGGTCCCTGGACAGATGAATGGGGGCGGTGCCGAAAATCACCTGCAGGCCCGCGCTGCCCTGAATAGGGGCGGTCAGGCTGGTGTCGATCTCGCTGTTGTATACGCCGTGAAAATACGCCATTTTGTTCTCCCTCCTTTAGCTGATCCCCTGTGCCTTGCGGTACAGGGTGTAATAGCGCCCGGCCCCGATGTGGAACTGGCGCCGGACCTCCGGCAGCTGCTCCAGGGGGACCACCAGGCCGCCCAGGACCGGGTTTTCCTTTGTGGCCTCCTCCAGCGCGGTGGGCACCCCGTTGGTGTAGGTCGTGAACTGCACGGCCACGCCGGGGATGGTGGGGCCGCAGTAGACCACCGGGCCAGCGGCCTGGGCGGTCTTTTTGGGGTCTTTGCTCATGTTTCTGGCACCTCCTTGAAGATGGCCGGCGCGGCCAGGTTCAGCGCCACACCGGCGAAATAATAGGGGTGGGTGTCCTCCTCTTGTGTCACCCACTTTATGGGGTATTGCACCTCATACCGCCGGCCCACTATGCCGTTTTTGCCGTAGTGGGTCATAATGGTGTTGACAATGTGGAGCGCGTCCCGGAAACCCTGGCGGCCCGGATCCGGGTCACAGACGCACACCACCAGAATGACCTCCACCTGCTGGCGGGCGTCCTGATCCGGCAGTTCCCCGCCAGGCACCCGGACGATCACATAAGGCTCCGGCACGTCCTCCGGCTCGGTTTCCTCCGTGGGCTGGTCCTCCGGCGCGTCCTCCTCCACGGGTTCCGGCTCCGGTTCGATGTCCGCCCCCGCTCGGATCGGCAGGTCCTGGGGATAGACCCGGATCCGCCGCTCCACGCCTGCGGAATTTTTCAGGTTTTCCCCCCGGAAAAGCTGTTCCAGGTCCGCCACCACGGCGTCCTGTAAAAATTCTTGTGTCACCTGGTCCCGCCTCCTTGACTTGTGACTTTTTGCCGCTTATAATAGCTTTGTGGTGCTGAAATAATCAGCACAATTCGACAATGTTCTACATAGGAGGGCGCAGACATGAAAGGAATTGGGAAAGGCTGGTTGATTGCCTCCGGCGTTATTCTGGTGTTGGCGGTGATCTGTCTTTGCGGCGGTGATGTTCAGGCGTTCCTTGGCGGCGTGGCCGTCGCTGGGATCGTCCTTGCCATTGGCTCCAGAAAATCAAAACACAGGACAGCGGCAGACGTTCCGCCGGTGGCCAGCAGGGGAGGCGTCCATGAAATTCCCCGGCCCACTCCCTCGGTTTCTGTTGCACACGATCTTGACGGCTCCAGCGGTTCGTCCTTTGGTTCCTGGGACGTTTCGATCCACGGGGCGGATGGTCAGGACGTGCGAATGGACCGGGCGCTGTTCCAGAATATCGTGATCCAGTCTTACAATCCCGCCACCGGCACCGCCGAAATATTGGGCACCCACGGGGACGTTTACCAGACAAGCCTTGACCGCTGCACCTGCGAAGATTTCCAGCGGCGCGGCCTGCCCTGCAAGCACATTTACAAGCTGGCCCTTTCCCGTGGCTACTCCGCAGACGCCTTTTTCTCCGCCCGCTCCGATGTGGTGTGGTATGCGGACGGCTGCCGGGTGTACCATACAAGCCCGGATTGCCGGGGCCTGCGGAACAGGTATTCCCGGCGGTCCACGGTTTCCATGGCGGAATACAACGGCCTGCGGCCCTGTAAATCCTGTTGCGGCGATCAATAGCACCCATTCACGGCGGCCATGTGCCGCCGTTTTTTATGCCTTGCCCAAAACCTTGGCGATCCGCTTGTCGATCTCCGCCTGCAGGGTTTCATAGGCCAGCGCCTCCGCCTGGCTCCTCACCGTTTCGTTGCCCAGCATAAAGGGCACAGCGGGGGACAGCAGTTTCTTGATCCTGGTCATATCGGCGTTGGCCCCATAGCGCCCTGCGCGGGCGCTCCTCCCGCTCCCGTACTGTTTGGGCGGGTCCCTCTGGACTATGGCGGTGTGGCCGCTTGCAAAGGTGGTTACAAAGGCTTTCAGGTTCCCCTTTTCCAGCGGTTTCATTCCGCCGGACGCCAGGACCTGCGCCGCCGCCGCACCAGTCCCCTGGTTTGGGCGGGTCATAAACGCCATAATGTCCTGCATGGGTCCCCTGGACCGGACAGCGGCGGACATACTGGCCGCCGTGGCCGTCAGGACTTTGGGGGCGCCCTGCTTTTCGTCTTTTAGGATCCCGGTGTTCTTGATGGAATATTGTCCCTTGGCGTCCTTGACTATTTGCTTTCGGACCTTGCGGGCCGTTGCGTTTAAGGCGTTTTTCAAAAGATTGGGGGCCGCAACTTGGTCCTGCAGCCGGTCCAGTTGGGCAATAATCCTTTGCAGTTCCTCCTCCACGTCAATGCGGATCAGGCTTTCCGTTTGGTTCACGATTTTGGCACCCCCAATTCAATGGAAAAAATCCCGGCCTCCTCTTTACAGTCAACGATCCTGTATTGCTGGCGGTCCAGTGTCAGGACTGCCCCGATGGCCGGGCGCGGCCCGAAGTCGGACCGGGCCACATAGATCAAGCGGCGGGATTTATAAAGGCCGGTCTGCTGTACGCCCAATTTTCCCTTGTCCCGCTCCAGCAGTTCGTTTTCATCCACCAGCACCGCCATTTTTTTGCCGTTGACGGTGTGGGTGTCCGCAAACTCCAGGCGGTTCAAAAAGACGTTGGACACGTCCGCCGCGATACACTCCTTAAAGCTGGGGGCGCCCATTACAGGGCACCCCCGCCGTTTTCGGGGTCATTGGCAGGGGCCTGGACCTCCACCGCCGCCAGGATGGCGGCCCGCTCGGCGTTGTTCTTGGCCCTGGAAATATCCACGCCCATGTCCTCCGCCAGTTTCTCCAGGTCCGCCTTTTTCCACTTCTCCAGGTCCGCCGCGTCCAGGTGTCCGGTCAGCATGGCGGGCGCTCCGCCGCCCTGGCCGTTTTCACCCTCTCCCGGCGCGTTCTGGCCGCCCTGGGCGTTGTTTTCGCCGTCGGTGTGGTCTTGCCCCTCCCCGGTTCCGCCGCCGTTCTGGAGGCCCCCAGGGGCACACAGGGCGCGGATCTGTTCCTCCATGCTGGAGGTGCCCACAAACTCCCCGGCGGTGTCCTCGATGGTCACGCCCATGGCCCGGATGGCCTCCGCCGCCTGGTCGTTCACCCTGGAGCGCCGGGCGGCCTCCCGGATGGCGGCGCGGGCCGCGTCCTCCACG
>CATLAL010000055.1 GCA_949878425.1 uncultured Oscillospiraceae bacterium | reverse complement strand
GCCTTGCGACATCCTCCTTGACCTGGAGCAGATAGTCCTCAGCCTGCCACTCGCTGGTGAACTCCTCGGAAACGCCCTCCGGGTCTACATATATCTCCTCCCGGATGTCATCCCAGACGGCATAGCCATTATCGGTCTCGATCAGGAAGAACCGCTCCGGGGCGGCATAGTTGCTGCCGTCCGCCATCCGCGCCGCCTGTGTCAGCATCTCGCTTGTGCAGTCGGGCGGGTCCGGCAGTTCCGGGGCGGCGGTCATGGTCTCATAGGTCTCGTCCAGCAGGGACTGGTGGAGGCGGTCATGGAATTCCGGCACATCGAAATACAGCCGCATGAAGCCCGTGTCCTGGATGGTGAGCGCCGCCTGTTCGATGGCCTTGCCGCCCTCCACATAGGCGGTCTCTTTGTCGTTGTTGTCACAAGCGTTCCGATACGCCGTGTCCCGCAGGAGGGCGTCCCGGATGACAGGGTAATACCGCTCATAGATGTCTGCCGGGGTAGGGGGAAACCCGTGTCCGGGAGCAGGGAGAGGGACGGCGCCGAACTCGGCGTAATTCTTCTCAAGGGCGGCATACCGCTGTTTGTCCGGGCCGCTCAGATACTGGCCGCTCTGGATGAGCGCACCGAGCCGCTTCTCGACCTCGGACCAGCGCAGGCGCACCTCTGCGTTGTGGCTGGCGTCACGGATCACCAGTCCCTGAGGGCGGGTCTGCACACCGCCCCGGCTGCCATCGGAAAATTGCCAGCTCTGCCCACTGTTGGTCCCATACTCGCCTTTCAGATACTCCACACGCTCATCTGGCGTGTTCTCCTGCGAATAAAGGGCAGCGATACGCAGTTTGCCGCCGTCATAGGGGGAACCGTGGCGGAGGATGCGCTCGATCTCCGCGTCAGGAATAGAAAAAGCGGGGGCGGGAGCCTCTGCCGGGGCCTGTTCCTCTTTTTTGGGCATAGCAAAGGCGGAGGGCTTTTCGCTCTCCGCCTGTCGGTCTATCATTGAGATCTGTTCCATCTCGGAGGGGAACAGCCCCTCCAGCGTCAGTTGTTGATAAGTTCCGCCGTCACGATCTCCTCCGCCTGCGCTTTCAGTGCGTTCATGTGCCGCACCCAGTCCATCTGCCGGGTCTTTTTGTCCGGCGCCGGGTCCGCCGCCAGCATCTCCTCCATCAACTGCCCCATCCGGGCGGCGGCTGTCTCCTGCACCTCCCACAGGTGCGGGAACAGCGTCCCGGTCAGCGTCAGGTGGTTGTAGAGGAGGCTGTTGTTCTCCTCCAGGTACGCCCTCCGCATCCTGCCGTACTTGCCCAGCGGACGGTCCTCCATCTCCTCCAGCCTGATGTCCGGGATCAGGTAATCCCCGGCCTTCGTGTAAGTCAGCTCTGCCATGTCCCTTGCTCCTTTCCTCGGATAACTCTGCCTGTTTTGCCCTCTCGTAGGTGCGGATCGCCCGCTCGACCTCACGGAACACCTGGGAGGACGCCTCGCTGACCGCCGTACCCAGCACATTGGACGCCGCCTGGGTATTGAAGTCAAACACGTCCATGAAATCTTCCGGCTCAAAACAGCCCTCCGGGTCCTCCACGCAGCGGGAGCAGAGCATATACTTGATGCTGGTCTCCGCCGCCCTCCGAAAGGACACCCCTACGTTGAACTCATCATACCCGTAAAGGAAGGAATCGTCAACGATGCCGAGGATGCTGCCCTTGTTCTCCTCCCAATACTCGGCGGCAAGGCGGGAGGCGATGGTTTCAAGCTGTTCCTCCAGCCTCGCGCCGGCCCCCACGCCATAGGCCCGCTCCAGCGCGTCCTGCACAGCGGGGACATACTCCTCCCGCATGGACCAGAGGTTGACCGGGCGGGAGTTCTCCCTTGCCCCGGTGTCCGACACATCGAACACATAGCGCAGCTTCGGGCGGCTGCCCGTGTTGTTCACCAGGGCGATGCCCTTGGACCCCCGGCGCACATAGCGGCGCATGGTCTTGTTCCACAGGTCGTACTCCGCGCAGGCCGTGGCGTCCGGGCGCTGCTTGTAGATCATGAGCTGCTCGTTGTAGGGGTATTTGTAGAGCCGGGCCGCAGTGGTAAGGAAGGCTGTCCACTGCTCCCGGCTCCCGGTCACTTGTCTGGCAGCTTCTTCCGCCATCTGGGTGTAATAGGCGGCTTTCGAGGGGAACGGTATCACCGCCGCCCCGTCCGCCCGTAAAGGCTCGTTCAATGCCATAGGTTGCCTCCGTTTCTTTCAGATTTGAGTGCGTGGGTCAGATGTCCGGGTACAGGTCCAGGCTGTCAAACTCCCCGTCCGTCATGCCGCCCAGCTTGTCGAGGACGCTCCTGGAGAGGCGCTCCAGCCGCCGCTCCGAAGGGGTGAGCTGGAGGCGCATGGCCTCCAGCTCCGCCACCAGCCCCGCCCGTGTGCCGGGGTTGTAGAGCATCATCATGATCCGCTCGTCCCGTGTAAAGTCCTTCATCTCTCGTCCCGTCCGGCCTGCTTCTGGGGCGGCCTGCGCTCCGGCTGCTCCGCGCCGGAAAGGGCTTTCAGCGCGTCCAGGACAGAGTGCCGCTCCGTTTCAGGCTCATCCTTTCTCCCGTTGTTGATGATCCCATCAATGGAGTTGTAGTCGTCCTCCACCGCCATCTCCGCGTTCTTCAGGTAGTTCTCCCGCAGGGCGAAGCCCTCCAGCTCCTTGAAGCCGATGGAATCCACATAGTGGCAGGATACCACGCCGCCCACCTTCAAGGCCACGATGTCGCTGACCGACAGGCTGTGTCCCCGGAAATCCTCCGGGCGGGCGGTGTTGAACTGGACATAGAGGGCCTCCAACTGCGCCATCACCGCCTCCGGCGTGTCGGGCGCCTTCGGCAGGTCCCCATGGTAGACCACTTCGTAGTGGTCGATGTCCGGCTCCTTCCCCTGCCGCTGGAGGCTGGAATAGGACTCGAACCGCTCATAGAGGGTGTCGTCCGTGTGGCGCAACTGCAAAATGGCGTAGGAGTCGGTGGCGCTCTCCAGAAACGCCGCCAGGTGGCCGGGGTCCTCGTCCACGCCGTTCACCTCATCCCATTTCCTGATGTCAGACATTCTGCTCCTCCTTCCTCAAAAATGGCAGGCCGTTCTCCTTTGCGTCCTGCCTCTGCCGCTGCCGGCGTTCCTCGCTGTACGGCGGGCGGACGCCCACGCACCGCTTGGGGATGCGGTAGGTCACGGACCGCCCCGGCCCGGAACGCTCCAGGACATAGTCCTCCGGGAACCGCCGGGAAAGCTCCCGGAGCTTATTGATGAGCCTTGCGTCATGGGTGTAGACCTCCGCCGTGTCCAGCTCATTGTCCCACAGGATGATGGTCTCCTGTTCCGCAAGGGTCAGCTTCTGGCCGCTCACAGGCTGGCCTCGTCCCGCTTCTTCGCCGGGGCGGGGGCGGGGTGTTCCTTTGCGCTGGACTTCAGGGCGGAAAGCTGGCCCAGGACGGACTCCCGCTTCTCGTCCTGCGCCTCCTGCGCCCGCATGGCCGCCTTTTCCATCAGCATCCCGTGGTCGGTGGGGGTCATGGAGCGGCGCTCCAGTTTGTTCTCAAAGAGGACCATATCCCGCACCTCGTTGATGGAGCAGCCCACGACCTCCAGTTCGCCGCTCTTGGTCTCGTTGAATTTCTCATCGTACAGATGGTAGTCCCAATGGCCCGCCCCACACTCCACGGCGAGATAGGCGTTCCAGCCGATCTTCCACGCCGCCTGCTCCGCATCCAGCTCTGGCTCCGGGCGGCAGACGCCCCCGCCACGCTCCAGCACCTCGGCGAACTGGCAGATATGGTAGACCTCGCTCCCGACATAGGTGTGGTAGTCGTCGATATACTCGCACTTGGCGGAGAAGGTCCTGTCCGGGTACTCCACCTGGATCGTACCGCCGTCCGGGATGCGGAACTGCTCCTCATAGCCGCTGTTGATGAAGCGGATGTCATCCTTCGGCAGTGTCTCCGGCTCCCAGATGGAGCGGCGGCGGATGTCCGAATCGCGGAAGTCTTTCAGGGAGGTCAGGCCCACC
>CATLAL010000054.1 GCA_949878425.1 uncultured Oscillospiraceae bacterium | reverse complement strand
CCGGTCAGCATGGCGGGCGCTCCGCTGCCCCCACCGTTTTCGGCCTCCCCCGGCGTTTCCTGGCCGTTCTGGACGTTGTTGCCGCTCCCGGCGGGTTCCTGCCCCTCTTTGGTTTCTCCGCCGTCCTGGAGGCTCCCAGGGGCAAACAGGGCGCGGATCTGCTCCTCCATGCTGGAGGCCCCCACAAACTCCCCGGCGGCGTCCTCAATGGTCACGCCCATGGCCCGGATGGCCTCCGCTGCCAGGTCGTTCACCTTGGAGCGCCTGGCGGCCTCCCGGACGGCGGCGCGGGCCGTGTCCTCCAGGTCCGTCCCCGTCCACGCGGCGCTGTTGGCTCTTAACCACGCCGCCACCATGTTGGGGTCGTGCGCGGGGATGGCCTCCCCGCTCTCATAGGTCCGGCCCATGTACTGGATCGGGCGCTGGGCAATCAGCTTTTTCATGCTTCAGCCCTCCGATCAGCCCAGCAGCTTGACCAGCACACTGGTGGCGGTGGTGGTGGCGGCCTCCACCGCATACCCGGCGGGCGTGTTGTTCACCGTTGTCTTGCTGGCGCCCTCGCCCTCCTCCTTGGAGGCGGTGGTGGTGATCTTGTCCGTGGCCGCGTCATAGTAGACGGCGGCGCCCAGCTTGATCTCCTCGGTGTTGGCCTTGGTCATGGCGAACACGCCCACAACATGGACATGGCCCACCTGGCCGGTGCTGACAGGCTCCGCCGCCACGCCGATCCGGCTGCCCAGGCTCACCACGTCCCCCGCCTCCAGCTTTTTGGTGGCGGTATAGTCCAGGGTTTCGCCTCTCTGGTAATAAGTCGCTTTCATGGTGTCCTCCTCCTTTAGTTGTCCGTAATGACCACGCCGCTGTTGCGGGCGATCCCCCGGAAGTCAACGGCGGTAATGCCCCAGTCCAGCCAAATGTCCCACACATAGCCCAGCTGGCCGGGGACCTCGCTGCGGCGGATGGTGGGGGCCTCCTGGCCGTTCAGATAGTCAACCTGCAGGCTCTTGGCATAGCTGGGATCACCCACCATAAACCAGGGGACCGCGCCGGTGCCCGCCATGGCGTTCAGGGTGCCCTCCTCGATCACCTGCAGCTGGTTCCGGTAGTTATACAGGGCGTTGGCGGTGTGGCTGCCGATCCCGGTCACGTCCAGGACCTGGGTTTCCAGCAGCTGGGACAGCAGGAAACCATAGCCCACGGGGACAATGATATACTTGGGCTGGATGGTGATGGCCTCTCCAAACGGGTCCGTCTGCCGCAGAAGTTTCAACATCATTTTCTGCAGGCTGTCGATGGAGGGGGCGCTGGGGGTGGCGGCCACGTTCTTGTGGGCGGTGTCGAACAGGGGCGCACCGTCAAAAATGGCGGGGTTCTTCATCAGGATGGAGTAAACGCCCTTGTTAATGGTCCGCTTTGCGCTGGCTGCGTACAGGCCCGGCACCTCGGTAATAAAACCAATGTCGTCATTGATGAACGCCTGCCGGCTCATAGAGAACTGGCGCCCGTAGGTGTCGATCTGGCGCTGGGGCAGCAGTTCCGTTCTGGGGGTGTCATGGACCAGTTCGCCGTTTTCGCCCACCCGCTTGAACTCGCCGGCCCCGCCGATCAGGTAGCTGTGATCCTTGGTGGGCTTAAAGTCGGTCACGCTGCCCTTGCTGGTCCACAGCTGGAACGTGGTGGGGATATGGTTGTATCTGTGCTCGATGGCCTTTTTAATGGCGTTGTCCAGGATGGCCGGAAACGCCGCCGTGGGGTTGAAGAACTGGCGGCAGGCCATATTCCACAGGTCATCCTTGCCCATACGCAACAGGCTGGCGGTGCTGCCCTCGCCGTCCCTGGCCATGCACTCGATGGCCATATCCCGCAGGCTCATACCCCGGAACTGGTCCGCGCTCTCCGCCGGGTGCTCCAGGGGCACACCCGCCCGCATAAGCACGGCGTCCACCGCGCCAGCGCGGAAACCGTCCCCGTCGGTGTCCCGTGCGCCGGTCTGGACGGGGGCACCATGCTTGATCATGTGCTCCACGGCGGCGGCCCGCACGGTGTCCATGGTGGCGCCGCTGCGGATATGCTCCGCCGGGTCCATGCCAGTCTGGCGGCACAGGGCCAGAATGTCATTGATCCGCTGGCGCTCCTCCGCCACGGCCCGCTGGGCGCTCTCCTCGCTGGTGGCGCCGGGCGTCCCGGCAGGGGGAGGGGTGGGGGTGTTCACGGGGTCCTGGCCGCCCACGCTGCGCTGACCGCCGGCAGGCTCCCCGCCGCCCTGGTCGTCCGGCTCCGCGTCGATCTTGCGCTGGAGTTCGTCGAACTCCGCCTGCTCCTCCGCCGTCAGGCCACGCCCGGCGGCGCGGGCGGCGTCCACAATGGCCTGCTGCCGCTCGATCCACTTTTTCTTGTTTTTCATGCTCTTACCTCCATTTTGTTGTTGTTGATCTGGATTTGCCTTTCATACACGGACAGGTCCGGCGGGCCAGCGTCGGACCGTCCCACGCCCACGGTTGCGTCCGCAGGCACGGAAACAACGGAAACCTCCAGCGGCGTCCATTTCCGGGCGATCTGACAGGGGCCAGTGAAACGCCCGTCCGCAGACACGGCCCCGGCCTTGACCTCCTCCCAGGCGTCCACAGCGTAGCGCACGGACGTGGTTTTCAGGGTTCCCGCCGCCACCTTGCTGAAAATCTTTTCCGCGTCGTCGTCGCTGTCGAACTCAATTTCTGCCATGCCCCGGTTGTTCTCCACCCAGGCCCGGATCACCTTGCCCACCACTCTGTCGGTGTCGTGGTTAAACAGGACCACGCCCACGGTGTTCAGGCGGGACAGGTCCACCGCACCCCCGGCATGGTCCAGGATCTCCATGCCGAAATAGCGCCGGTATGGCTCCTCACTGGAAAAGCTAATCGTCCGCCTGCGGCTGTTCTCCGCTTCCGGGCTGTTCGCCTCCCTGGTCAGGATCTCCCCCATGCTCCGGGTCCCCCGGTTTTTGTCCCGCTCCGGGTCCGGCCTTTTGGGCTGCTGTCGCTCCAGTTCCAAAAATCACACCTCCCATATCAATTCCTTTTTTCCTGCCGTACTCCAGGACCTCCGCCAGTTCGTCCACGGCGTCTTTCCAGTCCTTGCCCTTTTCTGCCTGGAGGTCCTGGAAAGTCTTTTGACCGCTTTGCAGGGCGATCTTGTCCGCGCTGGCCTCCTTTGCCGGGTCGATCCACTTTTTAGGCGTCTTGACCCATGTGTGATCCAGAAATTCCTCTTTGTGGTCCCAAAAACCCGGCATTTGAAACAGGCCGGACAAAACCCCGGAAATTACAAAATTTTCGTACACTTCGGACATGAACGCGGTTAAAAGTTCGATTTCCTCCGTGTATGTGTTTTCATCCTCCAGGGCGTTTTGCCTTGCGGACGAATAGGTGGCCCCGTTCATGTCCCGGCTCACCGCCTCATAGGAAAGGCCCTGGCCCGCTCCAATTAGGCCCTGTTGGGTTTTCAGGAACGCGGTGGCGTCGGTGGCCGCCCCTTTGGGGTCCACCACCTCCACGTCGTCCCCGGCCCCCAGTTCCATGATCATGCCGGGCGTCATTTTCTTGCCGGAATAGTCCACCTGGCCGCCCTTGCTGTTCCAGTTGCTCCGCCCGGTGCCTCCGCTCGGCATGGTCTTTTTGATCACCAGTCCCACCAGGGCGGCGATCCGCTCTTTGATGGCCACAGCGGTGATAAACTCGTTTGTGTCCCGGATCCTGGTGATAGTGGGGGCCATGTCAGAAATTTCCCGGATCTGACTGGGGCGGTGCTTGCTTTTGTAGAAAAACACGTCCTTTGCCTCGATGTAGACCGGATCCATTAGCTGCCAACCCTCAATGTCATACTGGCGGATCCAGTAGCCCACCGGGCGGCGGTGTATGTTGTACTCAATACCGCCCACCACCCTGTTTCCTCTTTGGTGTGGTGTGGCCTGGGTCTGGTCCAGTTCGTCCACCTCCAGGCATTGAAGTTTGAACGGGACCACGCCGCCGGGGGTGTAGCGGTACAGGACGATCATGCCGCCGTCCACCTTTTTCCGCTCCACCATCATCCGCAGAATTTCATTGAAAGACTGTTCCCCGGTCACGTCGCAGTTGCGGGCCTTGCACCAGCGTTTCCACGCGGTTTCAATCCGCTTGTCCAGG
>CATLAL010000053.1 GCA_949878425.1 uncultured Oscillospiraceae bacterium | reverse complement strand
TCATCGCCACCACCGACGGCGCCTACCAGCCCGCCCTGGACCAGGCCCTGGCCGGCGGCGGCTCCGACGCCCCGGATATGTACTGCGCCGAGGCCGCGTTCGTCATGAAGTACACCCAGGGCGACGCCGCCCACTATGCCGCCCCCTATGAGGACCTGGGCATTGACGTAGCCGGGGATATCCAGGCCGCCGACATCGCCCAGTACTCCGTGGACATCGGCACCCGGCCCGACGACGGCAAGGTGGTGGGCCTGGGCTATCAGGCCACCGGCGGCGCGTTCATCTACCGCCGCTCCATTGCCAAGGAGGTCTTCGGCACCGACGACCCCGACGCCATCGGGGCGGCTATCGGCGCGGGGAGCAACGGCTGGGAGAAGTTCTACGAGGCCGCCGAAACCCTCAAGGGCAAGGGCTACGGCATCATCTCCGGCGACGGCGACCTGTGGCACGCCGTGGAAAACAGCTCCCAGCAGGGCTGGATTGTGGACGGCAAGCTGAACATCGACCCCAAGCGGGAGGAATTCCTGGACCTGTCCAAGGAGCTCAAGGACAACAACTACCACAATGACACCCAGGACTGGCAGGACGCCTGGTTCGCCGACATGAAGGGCGAAGGGGACAAGGGCATCTTCGGCTTCTTCGGCCCCGCCTGGCTCATCAACTACACCATCGCCCCCAACTGCGGCGGCTCCGCCGTGGGCGAGGGAACCTATGGCGACTGGGCGGTCTGCGCGCCTCCCGTGGGCTTCTTCTGGGGCGGCACCTGGCTGATGGCCAGCAACAACTCCGCCAACAAAGAGGCCGTGGGCGAAATTATCCGCTGGATCACCCTGGACTGCTCCGAGACCGGCCTCCAGTACATGTGGGCCAACGGAACGCTGAACGGCGAGGGCGGCACCAAGGACTGCGTGGCCTCCGGCACGGTCATGGAAATGAGCGACGGCTCCCTGGATTTCCTGGGCGGACAGAACATGTTCGACGCCTTTGTCCCCGCCAACCAGTACGCCAACGGAAAATGCCTGACCCAGTACGATGAAACCATCAACACCAAGTGGCGGGATCAGGTCCGGCAGTATACCTCCGGCACCAAGACCCGGGATCAGGCCATCAAGGACTTCAAGCAGGACGTGGCCGACAACCTGGATGTGACGGTGGATCTGGGCTAAGCCGGTTTCTGGGCCAGTGGCCCAGACCATCTCGGAGCGGGCTCCGAGATGATGAGAGACTGCTTCCAGGCGAAAGGGGCCCGGAACGGGCCCCTTTCGCTCCGTTCTTCCTCTCCGGCCATGCCCGGCCAATCTGATTTCAAGGAGCTGAGATTTCATGAAGCAGCGAAAAGGCTTCAGCTACGCGAGGTACGGCTATTTGTTCAGCCTGCCCTTCATCGTGGCCTTCTGCGTCTTCTCCCTGTATCCCACCATTTACACCGCCCTCCTGGGCTTCACGGACTGCAAGGGCCTGGGAAACACGACCTGGCACTTCCTGACGGACGAGCCGTTCAAGAACTTTGTCAGCGTCCTTCAGAACCCCTCTTTTATTAAATCCCTGGGCAACACCGTGAAGCTCTGGATTATGAACTTTATCCCCCAGATTACCTTGGCCCTGCTGCTGACGGCCTGGTTCACCAGCCACCGCCACAAGCTGGCCGGACAGGGCTTCTTCAAGGTCGTTTTCTATATGCCCAACATCATCACGGCGGCCTCCGTGGCCATTTTGTTCAACGCCCTCTTCGGCTATCCCACCGGCCCGGTAAACGATCTTCTTTTGACCACGGGAGTACTGAGCACGCCCTTCAACTTCTCCATCAATGCGACGGCGGCCCAGCTCATCGTGGCCTTTATCCAGTTCTGGATGTGGTACGGCTACACCATGATCATCCTGATTTCCGGCGTCCTGGGCATCAGCCCTGAGATTTACGAGGCGGCGGAGATCGACGGGGCCAACGACGTGCAGCTGTTCTTCCAGATCACCATTCCCAACCTGAAAACCATCCTGCTCTACACCCTGATCACCAGCATGATCGGCGGACTGAACATGTACGACATTCCCAAGCTGTTCCTGCTGGGCGGGCCGGACAACGCGACCCTGACCACCAGCGTGTTTATTTACAACCAGGCGTTCAGCGGGAGCTATCTCTACAACCGGGCCGCCGCGGCCAGCATGATTATGTTCCTCATCATCGCGGTGTTTTCCGGCGTGATCTTCCTGCTGATGCGGGACAAGGACGAGGGGAGGTAACCGGACATGAAACACGCGAAACACTCCAACGGCACGGCCTTTAAAATTGTAGCCTATACCGTGTGCGTCCTGCTGACCATCCTCAGCTTGATGCCCTTTGTCATCATGCTGATCAACTCCACCCGCAGCACCTATGAGATTCAGCAGCACGCCATCTCCCTGGTGCCCTCCACCTACCTGATGAGCAACCTGAGCGTGCTGCTGGGCAAGACCTTCAATCCCATCCGGGGCTTCATGAACTCCATGATCATTTCCGTGGGCTCCACGGCCTGCACGGTGTATTTCTCCGCCCTCACCGCCTATGCCCTGGTAGCCTACCAGTGGAAGGGGCGCAAGACCTTTTTCACCGTCATCATGTGCGTGATGATGATCCCCGCCCAGGTCACCAGCATCGGCTTCTACCAGTTCATGTACCAGATCCACATGACCAACAACTTCCTGGCGCTGATCCTCCCCTCCATTGCCGCTCCGGCCACGGTGTTCTTCATGCGGCAGTTCATGCTGTCCTCTTTGCCTCTGGAGCTGCTGGACTCGGCCCGGATCGACGGCTCCGGGGAATTCAACACCTTCAACCGCATCGCGCTGCCCATCATGAAGCCGGCCATGGCCACCCAGGCCATCTTCTGCTTCGTCTCCAGCTGGAACAGCCTCTTCCTGCCCACCATCCTGCTGACGGACAACAGTAAATACACCATGCCGATCATGGTGGGCCTCCTTCGGGGCGATATTTATAAGACGGAGCACGGCGCGATCTATTTGGGCCTGACCCTGACGATCCTGCCCCTGTTCATCGTGTACTTCGCCCTGTCCAAGTACATCATCGCCGGCGTGGCCCTGGGCGGCGTGAAGGGCTGAGCCTATGGCGGACACGCGTAAGGCCGGGCCGGAGGAGGGAAGCCCCCTCCGGGCCTCCCTGGGACAGGTCCTCCGCACCCTGGGGGACCTGATTGTCCTCAACTGGCTCTGCGTCCTCTGCGCCCTGCCGGTGGTTACCGCCGGGCCCGCCCTGTGCGCGCTGTACTATGTCACCTTGAAGCTGGCCCGGGGGGAGGAGGTCCGCACCCTGCGGGGCTTCCTGGACGCCTTCCAGGCCAACTTCAAGCGGGGCGCAGCCCTGGGCCTGCTGGTGCTGGCCCTGGGGGCTGTGGCGGCGGGGGACGCCTTTTTTGCCCTCCGGCAGGAGGGGGCCCTCCGGGTGCTGTTCCTGACCGTCGCCACCATCGTGGCGGTGATTGCCCTGACCCTGCTGTGCTATGTGTTCCCCCTCCAGGCCAGGTTCCAGAATACCTGGAAAGGGCAGGTGAAGAACGCCTTTGCCCTGGCTTTCTGCTCCCCGGGGCGGACGCTGCTGCTGTGGCTGATCGCCCTTTTGCCCGTCGCCGTCCCGCTGTTTCTGCCCCCGGTGATCATGCGGATGCTGGGCTTTGTGTATTTCATCGCGGGGGCCTCCGGCCCGGCGTGGCTGGCCTCCCGGGTGCTGTGGAGAATCTTCCGCCGGGTGCTCCCGGCGGAGGACGGAGAACCAAACTGAACCCAAAGGAGAATTGCTTATGGATCGAGAAACCGCGCGGCGGCGGGCCAGGGCTCTGGTGGCGCAGATGAGCCTGGAGGAAAAGGCCGGCCAGCTGAGCTATAGCGCGCCGCCCATTCCCCGCCTGGGGGTCCCCGCCTATAACTGGTGGAACGAGGCCCTTCACGGCGTGGCCCGGGCGGGCACCGCCACCAGCTTCCCCCAGGCCATCGGCCTGGCGGCCATGTTTGACGAGGAGCTTTTGGAAAAGCTGGGGGACGTGGCCGCCACCGAGGGCCGGGCCAAGTACAACGCCCTCTCCGCCCAGGACGACCGGGACATTTACAAGGGCCTGACCTTCTGGTCCCCCAACGTCAACATTTTCCGGGACCCCCGCTGGGGCCGGGGGCACGAGACTTACGGCGAGGACCCCTTCCTCACCGCCCAACTGGGCAAAGCCTACGTCCGGGGCCTCCAGGGCAGCGGCGAAACCATGAAAGCCGCCGCCTGCGCCAAGCATTTCGCCGTCCACAGCGGGCCGGAGAGCCTGCGGCACAAGTTTAACGCCGTGGCCTCCCCCAAGGACATGGAGGAGACCTACCTCCCCGCCTTCGAGGCCTGCGTCAAGGACGCGGGGGTGGAGGCCGTCATGGGGGCCTACAACCGTACCAACGGCGAGCCCTGCTGCGGCAGCGAGACGCTGCTGAAAGACATCCTCCGGGGCCGCTGGGGCTTCCAGGGCCATGTGGTCTCCGACTGCTGGGCCATCCGGGATTTCCACACCGGGCACATGGTCACGGAGAACACCGCCCAGTCCGTGGCCCTGGCGCTGAAAAACGGCTGTGACCTGAACTGCGGCGACTGCTACCGCTGTTTGCTCCTGGCCCTGCGGGAGGGGCTGATCTCCGAGGAGGATATTACAATTGCCGCCGAGCGGCTCTTTACCACCCGGTATCTCCTGGGCGTCCTGGGGGAGGGCAGCGAGTACGA
>CATLAL010000052.1 GCA_949878425.1 uncultured Oscillospiraceae bacterium | reverse complement strand
AACGACACCTATTGTCACGATATCTCCGTGAAAACCCGGAGCGCCCTGGAGAGCAAACGAAAAAACGGGGACTACGTGGGGGCCTGCCCCGTCTACGGCTACCGGAAGGACCCAGCTAACAAAAATCATCTGGTGATCGACGAGGACGCCGCCCATGTGGTGCGGGAGATCTACCGCCGCCGCATTGACGGGGCCAGCGCGCAGAAAATTGCCGGGGAGCTGAACGAGCGCGGGGTTCTCTCCCCGCTGGCCTATAAAATCAGCCGGGGCCTGCCCCACCCCACCGGGGGCGCGGCGGACAGCCCGGAGGCCAAGTGGTCCGCCAAAGCGGTGATCCGTATCCTGGCGGATGAAACCTATACTGGGGTGCTGGTCCAGGGGCGGCAGGAGACCTACAACCACAAGCTGAAAAATCTGGTGCAGAAGCCCGCCAAGGACTGGACGCGGGTGGAGAACGCCCACGACCCCATCATCCCCCGGCAGAGGTTCGAGCTGGTGCGGATGATCTCCAGCCTGGACACCCGCACCGCCCCGGAGGGGGAGGAGGTCTATCTGTTCTCCGGCATCCTCATCTGCGGCTGCTGCGGCGGGCGCATGACCCGGAAAACCAACACGGTCAAGGGGAAAAAGTACATCTATTACTACTGTCCCACCGGGAAGAAAAACGGCTGTGACCGCGCTGTGATGCTGAAGGAGGACGATTTGAAGCGGTGCGTCCTGGACAGCCTGCGCGCCCACATCCGCAGCGTGGCGTCGGTGGACGCCATGCTGAACAGCATCGACGAGGACCGGATGAACCGGGAGCTCATTGCTGGATTCAAGGCCCAGATCGCGGACAACGAGGCCCAGTTGGCCCAGGTGCGGCGGTTCAAATCCACCATCTACGAAAACATGGTGGAGGGCATGATCGACAAAGCGGAGTACCAGGACCTGCGCAGTCGTTACGCCGCCCAGGCGAAGCGGATCCAGGAGGCCATCGACCGTCTGCGGGAGGAGATGGAGCGGGCGGCGGGGGGCGCTGGGGACCGTCTGCGGTGGGTGCGGCACTTCCAGGAGTTCTCCAACCTCACTGAGCTGGACCGGCGGGCGGTGATCGCCCTGGTCCAGTCCATCAAGGTCATCGGCAAGACGGAGCTGGAGATCACATTCCGATACGACATGGAATATCAGGCGGCGCGGGAAAAGCTGTCGCTGGCAAAGGAGGCGGGCTGAATGGCTCGGAAAAGCAGAAAGAATACCGCTGTGATGGAGGAAACTCCCGCTATCAAGGTGTGGCGGGCGGCGCTCTACATCCGGCTGTCCGTGGAGTTCAACGGCAAGCGCGGGGATTCCCTGGAGACCCAGCGGCAGATCATGGAGGCGTATGTCACCCTCTGCCCGGATATTGAGGTGGCGGAGGTCTACACCGACAACGGAATCTCCGGCCAGACCTTTGAGCGGGCGGCGTTCCAGCGCCTGCTGGATGATATCGAGGCGGGGAAGATCGACTGCGTTGTGGTAAAGGACCTGTCCCGGCTGGGCCGCAACACCATCGACACCGGGTACTACATTGAGAAATATTTTCCGCTCCATCAGGTGCGGTTCATCGCGGTCAACGACCAATACGACAGCGAAGACGGGGAAAACAGCGCCAACCATATGATCGTGCCGCTGAAAAATATGATAAACGAGGCTTATGCCGCCGACATCAGCCGCAAGGTAGCGGCGCAGCAGCGTCAGGCCATGCGGGACGGGGAGTTTGTGGGGAGCCGTCCCCCCTACGGCTATCGGAAGGACCCGGACAACTGCCACCGCCTGCTGGTGAACGAGGACACCGCCCCCACCGTGCGGCAGATTTTCCAGTGGGCCGCTGACGGCGTGGCCTTGAACGACATGGTGAAGCGGTTGAACGAAGCTAAGGTGCCTACCCCTGGTTATTATCTTGCCAGCATCGGGCTCATCACCAGCCAGCGGCTCATGGGGAGCGGCAAGTGGCAGACCTGGACGGTGGGCAAAATTCTGGAGGACGAGGTGTATACCGGGGACATGGTGCAGGGCAAGAGCCGGACCGTGGGCCGGAAGCAGGTCCCCACCGCCCCGGCGGATTGGATCGTGGCGCGGGACACCCATGAGGCCCTGGTGAGCCGGGAGATGTTTGAGCTGGTCCAGGCCGTCCGGCAGGGCGCGGCGGTGAAGTACACCGCCACGGAAAAGCGGCCCTACACGGAGAATATCCTGCGGGGCCGGGTGTTCTGCGGGTGCTGTGGGAAGAACCTCCACCGCCAGAATAGCCATGGATGCTATTTTTACCGCTGTATCACCAATGACCGCTTGGGGAAGGGCACCTGCCCCGGCGATATCCGCTATTTGAAGGAGGCCGACCTGTTTGATACCATCCTGACCGTCATCCGGCAGAAGGCAGGGGCGGTGATGGGCAGCGGGCTGTATCTGAAGCGGCAGGATGCAAAGATCGCGGCAAAAAAGGCGGCGGTGGACCGGGAGATCGGCCAGCTTCGCGGGGAAACGGAGAAAAACCAGGCGCTGTTGAAGGGGCTCTATGAAAACTTCGTCACCGGCATCCTCACCAGGGCGGAGTACCTGGAGCTGAAAGAGGACTACAGCGGCAAAGTTCGGGCGGCGGTGGAGCGGGTCCGGGAGCTCCAGGCGCGGCAAAGCGAGCTGGAAGCCCTGGTGAAGGACTGCGCTTCCCTGGCGGACAAGCTGGCGGCAGCGGAGAAGTATAAGGCCCTCACCGCCCGTCTGGTGGAGCAGGTGATCGAGCGCGTCACCGTCAGCGGCCCCGGCGATGTGGCAATCCAATTTCGGTTCGAGGACAGCTTCCTCCGGCTGGCGAGGTCCCTGCATGGATAGCGGGGCGTACACCATCGCCCTCTATATCCGGCTGTCCTCCGAGGACAGCAAGGTGGGCAGCTACAGCATCGAGGGGCAGAAGCGCATCCTCCACAAGTACGTGGAAAATATAGAGGGCGTTTCTGACCCCAACGTTTTGGAGTTCGTGGATAACGGCTACAGCGGGACCAACTTCGAGCGGCCCGCCGTCCAGGAGCTGCTTGAGCTGGTGCGGTCCGGGGGCGTGAACTGCATCATCGTGAAGGACTTCACCCGGTTTGGGCGCAACGCCATTGAGATCGGCTACTTTATGGAAATGGTGTTCCCGCTGTACCACATCCGGTTCATCTCCCTGGGGGATGAATTTGACAGCGACGACTACCATGGGGACACGGGCGGGGTGAACGTGGCGTTCAAATACCTCATCAGCGAATTCTACAGCCGGGACCTGTCCGTGAAGTACAAAAGCGCCAAGTATGTGAAGTTCCGCCGGGGCGAGTATCAGAGCGTCAAGTGCCCCTACGGCTACCGCAAGGGGACGGACGGTCGGATGGAGCCGGACGGCGAGGCCGCCGACAATGTGCGGCTGATCTTTGAGCTGGCTCAAGCGGGGCACAGCGCCGGGGAGATCGTGGGGGCGCTGTTTGAGCGAGGCGTCCTCACCCCTGCCGAGTACAAAGCGGCCAATGGGAGCCACGGCTATGACATCTCCCGGTGTTGTCATATCTGGCATAAGACCACCGTCCGGCGCATTTTGGAGGATGAGCGGTACACCGGCGTCTACATTATGGGGAAGCGGGAGGTGACGGAGGTGGGCGGGCATCACGTTCGGCTGAAGGAGGAAAGCCAGTGGGTGAAGATCCCCGGCCACCATCCCGCCATCGTCAGCCGGGAGATGTTTGAGGAAGTGCAGGATAAATTGGCCCGCGTCAAATGCGGGACAAAAACGGCCCATTCCTATCCCCTGCGGGGGAAGGTGTTCTGCGGATGCTGCCGACACGCTATGACCCGGATACGGGGCCGCTATTTTGCCTGCCAGTACACCGCCGTGGACAATAGCACCCCCTGCCATGGATTGCGGATTGACGAGGCGGAGCTGGAGGGCATGATCTATGAGGTCATGTCCAAACAGGCGAAGGCCATTTTGAATGTGGACGATATCTCCCACGCCGGAAATCTGGAGGTCCAGCTTGCCCAGCAGAAGGAGAGCAGCGGACAGGTGGAAGCCTGCCTGGAACGGAAGCGGGCACTCTATGAGCGGTTTGTGCTGAAGGAGATCGGCGCGGATGCGTTTAAGGCGGAGAAGGCCGTGCTGGACGGTGAGCTGGCCCGGTTGAAACAGGTCCACGCCGCCGTCACCGCCCAGGTGGAGCGGACGCGAGGGGATGAAAAAACAAAACGCGCCAGGACAGAACTGGCGCGGGAGGTCTCCGGGGCCAGCGGCCTGACGGCGGAGCTGGCGGACGCGCTGATCGACCGGGTGTATATCAGTCCGGGAAATCAGGTGGAGATCGTGTGGAAGATGAAGGATTTTTGCGGGGAGGGTTCGGAATGAACGGGAAACGGGTGTGGCTGTACTGCCGTGTGGCCAGCCGGGAAAACAGCGTGGAGCTGCTGGCGGTACAGAAACAGATTTTAGAGGACTACGCAAAAGAGCATGGTCTTGAAATTGTGGGCTGTTCCAGCGACGTGGGGAGCGGCTTGACGATGAACCGTCCGGGGCTGATGGAGTTCCACGCAGCCATGGAGGGAGGCGAGGTCGATATCCTTCTGCTGGCTAAGCTGTCCCGCCTGGGGCGGGATCTGGAGGAAGTGCTTCAATACTGGCGGCTCCTTCAGAAACATCATATTCATCTCTATACTGCGACCGAGGGAGAGATATATTTGGATATGCAATCCCTATTTACGGAAATGTTCAGATACAATTTTTCTGCGTCATTTCGTCATAAACATTCCTCAAAAAAATTGTAAAAATTTTTGTCGTGGGCTTGACATATGGGTG
>CATLAL010000051.1 GCA_949878425.1 uncultured Oscillospiraceae bacterium | reverse complement strand
GCTACCGCTGTTTGCTCCTGGCCCTGCGGGAGGGGCTGATCTCCGAGGAGGATATTACAATTGCCGCCGAGCGGCTCTTTACCACCCGGTATCTCCTGGGCGTCCTGGGGGAGGGCAGCGAGTACGACTCCATCCCCTATGAGGCGGTGGAGTGCCCGGAGCATTTGGCCCTGGCCCACAAGGCTGCCCTGGAGTCCTGCGTGCTGCTGAAAAACAACGGGCTTTTGCCCCTGAACCCGGAGACCGTGGGCACCGTCGGGGTCATCGGCCCCAACGCCAACAGCCGGGCGGCTCTGGTTGGAAACTACCACGGCACCGCCTCCCGCTATGTCACCGTCTTGGAGGGCATCCAGGACGCCATGGAGGGCCATGGCCGGGTGCTGTACGCGGAAGGCTGCCACCTCTGGCGGGACCGGGTGGAGCCCCTGGCCCAGGCCAGCGACCGCATGGCGGAGGCCATGGCGGTGGTGAAGCACAGCGACGTGGTGGTCCTGGTCCTGGGCCTGGACGAGACTCTGGAGGGCGAACAGCCCGACGAGGGCAACGCCGCCGGTTCCGGTGACAAGGAGGATCTTCTCCTGCCCTCGCCCCAGCGGATGCTGCTGCGGCATGTGCTGGCGGCGGGGAAGCCCACGCTGGTGGTCCTTTTGGCGGGAAGCGCCATCGACCTCAGCGAGGCCGAGACCCAAGCGGACGCCATTCTCCTGGGCTGGTATCCCGGCGCCGGGGGAGGCCGGGCCATTGCGGACCTGATTTTCGGCAAAGCGTCTCCCTCCGGCAAGCTGCCCGTGACCTTCTACCGGGACGGGGCCCTGGAGGAGCTGCCCGCCTTTACCGACTACGCCATGACCAACCGGACCTACCGCTACTACCGGGGCGAGCCCCTGTATCCCTTCGGCTACGGCCTGACCTACGGCGGCGCGGCGGTCACCGCCGTCACCGCCGGAGAGGCCTCCGCCCGGGTCACAGTGGAGAACCGGGGCGGGCGGGCCGCCCAGGAGGTGGTGCAGCTCTATTTGAAGGACGAGGCGTCCCCCGACGCGCCGCCCAATCCCATCCTCTGCGGCTTCCGGCGGATCGAGCTGGGGGCGGGGGAGACGAGGACAGTGGACATTCCCATAGAGCCCTCGGCCTTCACCGTGGTCAACGACGCCGGAGAGCGGATTCCCGGCAGCGGGGCCTGGACCCTGTACGCGGGCCTGGGCCAGCCGGACGCCCGCACCGCCCGGCTGACGGGAAAGACCGCAGTCAGCACTTCTATCCGCCGGACATAAGGAGAAACGACATGCTGTATATTGGAATCGACCTGGGCACCTCCGCCGTCAAGCTGCTGCTGGTGGACGAGGAGGGACAAATCCAAAACATCGTCTCCCGGAATTATCCGATCTTCTTTCCCCGGCCCGGCTGGTCCGAGCAGAACCCGGAGGATTGGCTGGAGGAGACCATAACGGGCATCCGGCAGTTGACGGCGGACTGTGACAAGAGTCAGATCGCCGGCATCGGCTGCGGCGGGCAGATGCACGGCCTGGTAGCCCTGGACGGGGAGGACCGGGTTCTCCGCCCGGCCATTCTCTGGAACGACGGGCGCACCGCTCAGGAGGTGGACTACCTCAACAAGATCGTGGGCCGGGAAAAAATCAGCCGGTATACCGCCAACATCGCCTTCGCGGGCTTCACGGCCCCTAAGCTCCTCTGGATGCGGAAGAACGAGCCGGAGCTGTTCGCCAGAATCGACAAGGTGATGCTGCCCAAGGATTACATCAACTACTGCCTCACCGGAGTTCACTGCACCGATGTCTCCGACGCCTCGGGGATGCTCCTCTTCGACGTGGAGCACAAGCGCTGGAGCCCGGAGATGCTGGAGCTGTGCGGTCTGCGGGAGTCCCAGATGGCGAAGGCCTTCGAGAGCTATGAGGCCGTGGGCACCCTCAAGCCGGACATGGCGAGGACCCTGGGCCTGCCGGAGACCGTGGCGGTCTGCGCCGGGGCGGGAGACAACGCCGCAGCAGCAGTGGGCACGGGCACCGTGGGGGACGGGGGCTGCAACATCAGCCTGGGCACCTCCGGGACCATCTTCATCTCCAGCAAAACCTTCGGCGTGGACCCCAACAACGCCCTCCACTCCTTCGCCCACGCCGACGGCGGATACCACCTCATGGGCTGCATGCTCTCCGCCGCCAGCTGCAACAAGTGGTGGATGGAGGATATTTTAACGACCCAGGACTACGCCGGGGAACAGGCGGCGATTACCCCGGAAAAGCTGGGGCGGAACCATGTGTTTTTCCTCCCCTACCTCATGGGGGAGCGCAGCCCCATCAACGACACCGGCGCCCGGGGCTGCTTGATTGGCATGACCATGGACACCACCCGGGCGGACCTGCTCCAGGCGGTGCTGGAGGGCGTGGCCTTCGCCATCCGGGACAGCTTTGAGGTGGCCCGGAGCCTGGGCGTGGAGATTCCCCGCTCCAACATCTGCGGCGGGGGCAGCAAGTCCGGGCTCTGGCGGACCATCATGGCCAATGTCCTGGGCATCCCCCTGGACATCGTGGCCACGGAGCAGGGGCCTGGCTACGGCGGGGCCATGCTGGCCATGGTGGCGGCGGGGCGGTTCCCCACCGTCCAGGCGGCGGCGGACGCCCTGGTGCGCGTTGCCGGCACCGTGGAGCCGGAGGCGGGGCTGACCGCCCTCTATGAGGAGCGGTACCGGCAGTTCCAAAAAATATACCCCGCCTGCAAGGCGCTGTTCCCCCAGCTTCTTTAAAGGAGGAACCCCATGAAGATTGAATCTGTTTACAGTCCTGCCTTCCGGGCCTACGGCCAGGTGCTCACCGGCTATGACACGGCGGAGCTGCTCCGGGCTATGGAAAACATTCCTCTGCCGGAGGAGGGCACGGCCTATGAGCCGTCCATCGCCTCTTTGGAGCAGAGCGCCCTCTTCGGCCAGCTGCGGGACCACGCCTACGGCGGGATGCCGGTACAAATCGGCATGTGCTGGGGCCGCAATACCAGGCTCAACTGCCTGGAGTACCACCGGGACAGCGAGGTCAATATCGGATCGTCGGACTTCATTCTCTTGCTGGCGAAACAGGAGGAAATGGTGGACGGCCGGCTGGATACCGCCTGTGTCCGGGCTTTCCGGGTCCCCGCCGGGGCGGTGGTGGAGGTCTACGCCACGACGCTGCACTACGCCCCCTGCCATGTGGATGGGGCAAAGGGCTTCCGGGTGGCGGTGGCGCTGCCCAGGGGCACCAATGAGGCCAGGCCCGTCCTCACGCCGCTGAACGCGGAGGATGGCCGCCTGTGGGCGAAAAACAAATGGCTGCTGGCGCACCCGGACTCCGGCGAGGCCGGACAGGGGGCCTGGGTGGGCCTGATAGGTGAGAACATTGATATCAAAAACGATCTTTGAAAAGGAGGAAGATTCTATGCAATTAACCAATATTCCCGAGGTAAAGCTGGGCCTCGTCGCCGTCTCCCGGGACTGCTTTCCCGTCGCCCTGAGCGAGAAGCGCCGGGCCGCCGTCAAGGCCGCCTGCTCCGGCGGGCTGTACGAGTGCCCAGTCACGGTGGAAAACGAGCAGGGAATGCTGAAAGCCGTGGAGGACGTGAAAGCCCAGGGCTGCAACGCCCTGGTGGTGTTCCTGGGCAACTTCGGCCCCGAGACGCCGGAGACGCTGATTGCCCGGAACTTTGACGGCCCCTGCATGTTTGTGGCCGCCGCCGAGGGGGACGGGGACCTGATCAACGGACGGGGCGACGCCTACTGCGGAATGCTGAACTGCTCCTATAACCTGGGGATGCGGCATCTCAAGGGCTATATTCCCGAGTACCCCGTGGGCACGGCGGAGGACGTCGCCGGAATGATCACCGAATTTGTCCCCATCGCCCGGGCCGTTATCGGCGTGCGCAATCTGAAAATCATCACCTTCGGCCCCCGGCCTCAGGATTTCTTTGCCTGCAACGCCCCTATCAAGGGCCTGTACGAGCTGGGCGTGGAGGTGGAGGAGAACTCCGAGCTGGACCTGCTGGTGAGCTACCGGGAGCACGCCGGTGATCCCCGCATCCCGGCGGTCTGCGCGGAAATGGCCGCCGAGATGGGCGAGGGGCGCTACTACCCCGATCTGGGCGAGCGGATGGCCCAGTTCGAGCTGACGCTGCTGGACTGGGCGGAGAAGCATAAGGGGGCCCGGAAGTACGTGGCCTTCGCGGACAAGTGCTGGCCCGCGTTTCCCAGCCAGTTCGGTTTTGAGCCCTGCTATGTGAACTCCCGTCTGGTGAGCCGGGGCATCCCGGTTGCCTGTGAGGTGGACATCTACGGCGCGCTCAGTGAGTACATCGGCATGTGCGTTTCCGGGGACACGGTGACTCTGCTGGACATCAACAACTCCGTCCCCGCCCAGTTGTGGACGGAGCAGATCAAGGGTAAGTTTGACTATCAGCTGACGGATACCTTCATGGGCTTCCACTGCGGCAACACCCCCGCCTGCAAGCTGTGCGCGGACCGGGCCGTCAAGTATCAGCTCATCCAGAACCGCCTGCTGGAAAACGGCGGCGAACCCGACTTCACCCGGGGCACCCTGGAGGGCGACATCGCCGCCAGCGATATCACCTTCTACCGCCTCCAGTGCGACAGTGACGGGAATCTCCGGTCCTACATCGCCCAGGGCGAGGTGCTGCCGGTGGCCACGGGCAGCTTCGGCGGCATCGGCGTGTTCGCTATTCCCGAGATGGGCCGGTTCTACCGCCATGTGCTCATCCAGAAGCGCTATCCCCACCACGGGGCCGTGGCCTTCGGGCACTACGGCAAGGCGCTGTTCGAGGTGTTCAAGTTCCTTGGGATTCAGGATATCGCCTACAACCAGCCCAAGAGCCTGCCCTATCCCACGGAGAACCCCTTCCGCTGAGCATCGTGATTCCATTCCCCGAGAGGGTATGCAAATAAAAAAGGGCCGGCACGCTGCTCCACGCTTACAGCGGCCAGCGCCTGAAAAAGGAGGAAGGCCGCGGCGGCTCGCGGTGCGGCAGTGTGGAGACCTGTCGTAAAGCCCCTTGGCCGGGGCGAGGCGAAGGCGGCCCCTTCGCCAGGGCCGAGAGTTATGGCAAGTTTGAATTTGAAGGGCATCACCAAAATCTATCCCCACAGCGGCGGACAGAAAAAAGGCAAGAAGAAGGCCGGAGACACCGAGAAGAAGGTCAACCTCCA
>CATLAL010000050.1 GCA_949878425.1 uncultured Oscillospiraceae bacterium | reverse complement strand
TCCTGGTCGCTTGCCGCCATCATCCCTCCCCCTCCTTCCGCTCCTGCCGTTTCAGGATCGCCTTGAGCCCCTCGATCACCTTCTCGCACTGGGCCACGTTCAGCCATTCCAGCCGGTCGACGCCGGTCATGCGCTTTACGAAGCCATGGATGCGCTGGGGGTTGTCGTTCCAGCCCAGCGACTCAGTCAGGGCGTAGATTTTGCGCCGCTGCTGGACGGTGCGGGCGTCGCCGCCCTCGTCGGTACGCTTGGGGCGGGTGCTGCGGCTGACCCCGTCCTTCATATTCTGGAGGACGCGGGCCACCTCGTTGATCTGTCCCTGGGTCAGTGCCTTTATGGACTCCTTCCTGGTCTCGCGGTAGACCAGCGCGTGGAGGTCTTCGTCCGTCATGTGCAGCTCCGGCGACTTGGCGATCGCCCAGAGGGTGCGGATGGAGGGCTGCTTGCGCCCTGTTCGTGCTACCATTCCTCGCCCACTCCTTTCTCAGCCGCCCGCCTTGATCTGCTCCAGCTTGGCGATGTTCACCTCATAGCCGAAGACGTCGCTCTGTTTCCAGGTGGCTCCGACCGCGTTGACCGTGTCCTCGCCGTACTTCTTCAGGGCCTCCTTGCTGACCTCCTCCTTCGTCACGATGCAGTCGTGCATCTGGCGCGACTTCAGGCGGCGGATGATCTCCTCCAGCTTCTCCTTCGCCCGGGGGAGGGAAATGGAGGTGGAGAGCCGGAAGCCCACCTCGCCGAAGGTCAGGGTCATGGTCTTCGCCTTCCCCATCTCGTCCCGGTGCTCGGTGACGAATGCCTTGATCTCCCGCTCCAGCCGGGCCTGGGCGTCCTTGATGGGCTTGCTCTGCTCCTCGGCCACCTTCTGGGCCCCGATAATCTGCTTCTGCATATCGCTCTCGATGTCGCCCAGCGCGATCTGGGCCTCCGCGATCTGACGGAGGGCGTCGTTCACGTCCTCCCAGGATTTGAGGGTCGGCTCCTCAATGACTCGCTTTCTTGCCATGTCTAAGCTCCTTTCGGTTATATGCCCGCGCCGGTCGGCGTCAGGGGTACAAAATATACTGCTCCGTGAAGATCATGTAGAGCCCCAGGGGGAGGAGCAGCACTGCGGCGGTGGCGTCCTGGTCAATGGGGGTCGCCCCGGTCGCGGCCAGAAGTAGGATGAGCCAGGAGAGAACCACCAGGGCCGCGCCCATGTGCCGCTGCTTTCTCATTTTCATTGTCCCGGCCCCCTGTTGTCAGAGCATCATCATGGAGGACGCTTGCTCGATGATCTTCACGGTGACCGTGTCCTCGCCCTGCTCGGCCAGGATGCGCCCCACGTTGGAGAGGGTGCGGTCGAGGAGGCGGAAACAGCCCGTCCGCATATTACACGCCCGCTCCTTCAGCTCCAGCAGGGCGTCCGGGGTGATGTTGAAGTCCTCCAGGTAGCCCTCCACTTCGGAGGGGGCCAGCCCCCGGAGCGAGGCGTAGAAGTCGACCCGGTTCGCCATTCGTGCGAGGTAGGTCTTGATTTGGGCCTCCAGCTTCGGCTCGCCCGCGATCACCAGCCCCACGTCGCTCTGGTCGAAGATCGCTCGGAGTATCTCCATCTTCTTCTGGGTGTACTTGCTTACCAGCTTGTCCGCCTCGTCGATGATGAGGAGGTAGCCCCGGTTGGTGTTGAAGAACTCCCGGATGCCGTTGACCCTGCGCCAGATCGTGCCGTAGCCGTTGGGGAGCCCGATACTCCGCTCGATCGCCTCCACCAAGTCCCGGCTGCTCATGGTGTCGTCGCACTCGATGTAGGCGACCCGGGGGAGCTTGGCGTACTCCCGGAGGGCGTAGGTCTTGCCGTAGCCGCTGCGGGCCACCACGATGCCCAGCCCGATATACTCCTGGCTGCTCTGGCACACGCCCAGGACGGCCTTGGCGTCCCGGCTCTCGTAGAAGCGGGGCTTCTGCCCGCCCTTCTGTCCCGGCTCCGGGGGCGGCGGGAGCTCCACCTCCTCCCCGGTCTGGCCCGCCAGGAATGCGGCGAGCTTGGCCTCGATGCCCGTGGGGTCGCTGTCGTACTTGCCAGCCAGATACCGGGAAACGGTGACCCGGCTGTAACCGATCTCCTTGGCGATCGCGGCGATGCTGGTGCGCTGGGCCACGATGTAGCCGTTGATCTTCGCGGCGAGGCCCTGGGCCCCGGTGTAGGTGGTGGTGCGCTCTGCTGCTGTGACTTCCATGATGTTCCTCCTATTCGTTTATGGCCCTCAGTCTGGCAAGGGCGTCCCCGGCCTTCGACGCCAGGAACTCGTCCCCGGCCCCGCTGCGTTTCTTCCTGCTCTGGGCGGCGACCTCGCCGCGATACTCCTTGTCTGTCGGGAGGGAGATAATCTTGCTGCTGGGCGCGTGGCCGATCATCAGGTCGAGCTTGCCCACAGCGTCGGAGGGTCGGCCCTGTTCGATGCGTACCTCGTAAGGTGTGGTGAAGTCCTCCAGGGCCTCCACGCTCTCCCGGTACTGCCGCTTCTGGTCGCGCATGAGCTTCTCCAGTGCTGCCTGGGAGCACTTTTCGCCGAAGCCCAGCACCTCGGCGGAGACCGCCTCGCATATCTTGTGGCCCTCCAAGTCGTAGACGTAGAGCTTGGAAACGTCGTCGATGTCCCACTTGATCTTGACCTTCTTGTCCTTCCAGAAGCAGAGCTCGTAGTCAGTGTAGAGGACTCCGAACTTGGTGATGCCCTGGTTGGTCACACGGGCCGTGTCCGCCTTCATGAGCAGCATCGCCGCATACTCCCTGGGCGGTGCCGCCTTTTCATAGCGGGGGCCGTGGGCGAACAGCTCGCCCGGGGTGACCCACTTCTCCTTGGCGTCCGTCAGGCCCCGGTGCTTCCGGGTGCGGTAGTGCAGCTCCTTCCACTCCGTCCAGACCTCATAGAACTCCTCCATGGTCAGCAGCTCCCCGCGCTCCAGCATACCCTCCACGTCCTTGTGCCGCTTGGCGTCGGTCTTGGAGCCGGTGAGGGTACCGGTGTATGAGGCGAACCACTTGGAGAACCGGGAGCAGACCGTTCCGAATAACCGCTCCACTGCCTTGACCCATGCCTGATAAGGGAGGGCCCGGTCGACGCCCAGGATGCCGATGCTCTGATAGAAGCCCACGGTCTCGGCGTCGAAGTCGAAGTCGATGTTCCGCTTCTTCCGGCTCTGGCCGGTGAGCTCCTGCTTGGTGTAGTCCTTGCCGTTGTCGATGAGCAGCCGCTTCGGGACGCCCGCCGTGTAGATCGTTTTCACCAGGGACTCCTTCAGGGTGTCGCCGTTGGCCTTCACGCAGATCACGTCGCCCAGGATGTCCCGGCTCCGCATATCCATCCAGGCCACCAATACCGGGCGGACGGCCTTGACCTTGCCATTGGGGGCGGTGTACTGTACCCAGAGGTCGAAGGTGTGCTCGTCGCCCACCAGGAGCTCCATGACCTCCAGGGTGGTGGCGTCCCGCTTGCCCTTGAGCATCATCTTGTTCCGCCACTCTCGCGTCCCGTTGGCTGCGAGGAAATGGGCCGAGGCTGCGCCCCTGGTACTCATGAGGTAGTTGATATACCGTCCCACGGTCTTGGTGGAGGGGTAGTCCTGCCAGCCGCGCTCCCGGGCGATCTCCTCAAACTTCTCGTAGAGCATCTCCCGGGTGCCCAGGTTGGAGGCGAACTGCTTGTCGAACCAGATGTTCTCGATGATTGCCCGCTGCTCCGGGGTCAGGCTGGGGAAGGTGTCCGCCTCCTTCGGCTTCCGGCAGAGGGCCAGGGCCCGGAAGTAGTCCCGGCACTGCCCGTCTTCCCGTTCCAGCTTCAGGGCCCAGGCGTTGGCCTCCAGCACCTGTGTCTGGTAGCGGTAGAAGCTCTGCGGGCTGACGCCCAGCCCCACGGCGAGCCGGGCAGCGAGGTCGGTGCGCTTCTCTGGCCCTGCGTAGTCGATGAACTCCTGCACCACGCGGGCCGCTTCGACGGCCTCGTAGTATGCCTTCTTGTGGCCGTCTATGTAGTGATTGAGGTCGGCGGTCACATACCAGGGAGCCGCCTCCGTTGCTCTGCGGTCTATGATTACATCCCTCCCGTCTACTTTCTGGGTGGCCCGCCACGCCTTCCGCGCCTTGGTCGTCAGGGAGGCGACGGAGATCAATACCTGATCTTTGCCGCCGCCCTCGCGGGCCTGGGTCTTGGTGTCGTACTGATTAGGGGCTCGCTTCATACGCTGGACGAGGGTGTTGTACTTGATGCCCTCAAAGGCTGCGGCCTCCTCCAGCGTGATATATGCGTCCTGCACTGCCGTCCCTCCCTTCTGCTGTTATGCGGCCATCGCCTTCTCCACCTTCCGGGGGTCGAGGGCGAGGGCGGCGACGATCGCCGGGATGTGCTTTCCCCCGGGGCGCGTCCCGTGTAGGATACGGCTCAGGTGCTGCGGCGATGTGCCGATCTGACCGGCCAGCTCCGTCTTGGTCATGTCCTGGTCAACCAGGGCCTTGACCACCAGCTTGCCGAAGGGGGTGAGGGTGTTGCTGCTCTTCATCGCCGTCCTCCTTTCTGCGATGTGGGTCTTAGAACTACTTCCAGGCGATTTTGAGTGCCCAGCCCAGCGAGAGGCTGGTGCCGATGACCGCCGACGCCTGGGTGATGGGGTCTGGAGCTCCGACTGTGATAAACACGGCGGCGATGCCCAGCGTGGCCAGCGACGCCAGCCCGAAGACCAGGGCCATGTCGCGGAACCGGAGGGCCTTGCGCTTCACTGCCTCCCCCCGCGCCTTGGAGTGGGCGTCCTCGATCGCCCCCAGGATGGTGTTCAGGGCGGTGATGTCTCGGTTGACCCGCTCGAAGTCGGCCTCCATGCCGGGCCGGGGCTCGAAGGGGTTGCGCGGGGCGGCGAAGCGTTCCCGCTTCTGCCGGAGGGCGGTGAGCCGGGCGTCCCGGGCCCAGGCCCACGCGTTCTCAAGTTTCTGGGTTTTTTCCATGCTGCGCTCCTTTCCTTTTCCTCCCCGGGCTGGTACAATAGAGCTGGGCTCCTGCCCAGGGAGGGGGTGGATACTAATGAAGGATTTTCTGTATGAGTGCTCTCATGAAATGTCAACCGGGAACGCTGGCGTCGATCACCTTAACACGATCAGACTTTCGATGCAGCCCGAGTATTGGGCTCTGATTGACTATCTGGTCGAGAAGGGGATTCTTGATGAGAAAGAGTTTTCAGCGTTCTTGGGTCGGCATTTCAAGGCGCAGGTGTCTGTCGCTGAGCGTT
>CATLAL010000049.1 GCA_949878425.1 uncultured Oscillospiraceae bacterium | reverse complement strand
GCGCAGATCAGGTCGGGGATCAGGCCCACCGTGTTCATGCAGTCGTCAATGACGCCCAGGCCCTCCACGATGTCGGTCTTCGCCACCGCTTCGGGTTTGACGATTCCGTACTTGATGTACAGTTCGGTGGCGTCATAGCTTTCGCCGCCGTCCAAGAGCTCCACCAGACAGGTGTCCGTGTCCTCGTCGTAGAGGACGCTGTAGTCAGTGTCCAGCTCCAGCACGGTTCCGAAGTCGGCGTCCGCGCTGACCTGGATGGTGGAGGCGATGGCATCAAAGGGAATCAACGCCTGGTGCTCCACCACGGGGACAGCCGTCTGGCCATCGCCGGCCTCGCTGTCTTTCATGCTGGCCCGACTGGAGTCCAGCACATTGCAGAACACCACCGGCTGGCAGCCGTACAGCTTGAAGTGGGAGTACATGAACTCACACAGGGGGTACTTCTTCCAGTCGTAGGAAAAGCCCAGCTGCTCCACAGCCTCATCCCAGCTGGTGGCCAGCACCGGCACGTTGGCCTTCGCCGGGTCGCTGGCGGAGTGGGCGGGGGCCGCTCCCACCACGAAGGGGATGCTTACGTCAGCCAGCACAGGGGTGCTGACCGCCGTGGCCTTCTCGTATACATGAACGCCAAGGTTCAAAGCCATGATGTCTCCCTCCTTATTTCACGACCACGCTGATAACGTGGTTCATGTTGTAGATGCCAACCCAGGTGCCGTCTTTCTTGATGATGAAAGCGGAGCCGTCATAGGCATAATCGTCCCACTCACCCTTGTTGGCCTCCCAGATTGCAGAGTGGCCATTGGTGAAGGTGACTTCGATTGTGTTGTAGTTCTTCATAGTTACCTCCCCAGAATGCGCTGGTAGTTCTTGTGCAGGGCGTTGCCGGGTTTCTTCACCTTCAGACGGGCCTCCGGGAGCTTGTCCCCGGCGACGATCAGGGTCTTGATCAGGGGGTACTTCTTGATAGCCTCGTCCCACTTGGTCAGGGCCTTCTTCCGCGTCCCCCGGCAAATGTCGCCGTGCTGGATGAGACCTGTAATGCTGGGGCCGATGTAGCAGTAGAAGCTATCTGCGGCGGATTTCTCCACCTTGGGAGCGGGAGCGTCAGGGACGCCCGCCTGGGGCTCCAGGGTATCCGCCGCCCCGGAAGTCTGGTTGATTTTTTCCATGGGGTACCTTCCTTTCAACAATGGGGAGATGCCATGTGGTGATCATCTCTCCCAGATAAAATGGTGAAACTGCAGTCTGATTCGGGTTTCCGGGGTACACCAGCGTTTCCACGCCGGCATCCAAGTCCAGCTTGAACTGCCCCCCGATGACCACTTCCTCCAAAAGGGCGATGCGTGTCCGCTCCATCAGGGTCAGCAGCGCCAGCTTGCCCTCCTGCTCGTTTTTGTGGTACACGCAGAAACAGGTGCGCGCCACGGCGGTGGACTGCATGAACTTCCCGCCGCCGGGACGTTGGACCGCCGCATCCTTGCCGGTGACGATCTCATGGGTGATGAAGGGAGCCTTCCGTTCGTAGGAGCGCAGTTCCGGCAGGCAGGGAGTGTATACCGTGGCCGCACGGTCGGGCGGGTTCTCGTCCTCCTCCCGGGGCTGGACCGGGAGCAGCAGACCCTCGGTGTGTATCTCGCTGAACTCCTTCAACCGCTCCAGCAGCGTGATCTTTGTCATAGCGTCACCTCATGTAGCCGCTCAGAATGGCGAGGACGTTGTGATCGAGGTCTTTCTCGAAGGACTTCATGGCATCCTCCGCCAGTGCCTTTTCCACATCCTCGCTTCCCAGCATTTGAGGAACGGATGGCCCAAACAGCTCCTCGATCTCATCCTTGCCGTTGGAGGTCATGCCGCCCGTCCGCTCGAAGATTCCAGTGTGCCCGGTACCCATCCGAGCAACGAATGCCTGTTCAAAACTGTATGGGGAGGTGCTTTTGAGAACGTGCCCGGAGGCGGCCACGCTTGGGTACATCAGCCGCCAGTGCTCCTCCCCGGACATGACAGGCAGCCGCCCGCTGGTGTCCCTGGTGGGCTGGTGGGGAGAGGCCCCGTCAAAACGGAACAGCGGAATGCGAGCCCCACTGAAACGGATAAAGGCTTGCACTCCGCTGTCGTATGAATAGGTCACCTGGACGTTCTCGTTCTCCCGGATGTTGGCAGCAGAAATGGCGTACCGTTCCCGGACGGCGCTCACATTGGAGCGGCGCAGACGGGCCACGGCCTTGCTTATTGCGCTGCGCACCGCCTTCTCCACGCCGCCCTCCACGCCGGTCAGCAGCCTGGCGGCACGATCCACCGCCTCCTGACCGGCCACGGACAGCTGTATTCCGGCAAAGCCGCCGCTGTCGGTGGGGCCGAGGTATTCGCCCCCGCCAGCGTGTACCCGCGCCTCCCGGCTGATGCCGCTCTCGCTCACTGTGCCATCGCCTCCAGTTCAACGTGCAGCATCCCCATGTGGCTGGTGGACGCCACCACGTAGTATTTCTGAAAGAACCTCCCGCCCTCGCGGGTGGTGATCTCCAGGCTGGTGCCTTGCTTCGGTACCTTTCCGCCCATGTCCTCCTGGGCGCAGTAGAGGGTGGCGGTCATCACATGGAGGCCCCGGACATGGTCATCAGTCAGGCGGTCACGCTTTTCCTGCACAGGCCCCTCCAGCACCACGGGAATATCCGGGTATTCCTCCCCGTCATATCGGACGGTGCGGTTCTCGGCAAACTCGCTGGTGTTTAGGAAGACCTTGTGGATGTCCCGCTTGACCATGTCCTTGAACTTGCTCATTGCACGATGTCCCCGGCCCCCAGGTCAGGAGGGGCCTCGTCACCGTCCGGATCGCCGGCGGCCACGATCAGCACGGCCAGGTCATGCTTAGTCTTCGCTCCGGAGACATCGAGCCCCATGTCGGCGGCCATCTGCTCCAGGTCGACCTTCTGCATCCGTTCCAGCTTGGCCACCTCCGCATCAGCGGAATCGCCCTCCTCGCCGCCTGTGGCGGCCTCTGTGGCAGGGTCAGCGCCGGGGGTATCCTGGGACACCTCCGGCTCCTCCTCGCCGCCAGGGGGCGGCGCAGGGGGCGTGTCGGGGGCCTGCGTGGGGGCGTCCGCATAGACGGCGACATCCAGGGCCACCAGCCGGACGGCCTCCTCGTCCGAGAGGGTCACCCGCTCCCCCTTGGCAACGGGCAGCACCCGGCCCTTTTCATCCCTGCGGCCATAGACGCCGGTCTTGATCACAACGTCACGCATCTCAGCCCACCGCTTTCTTGGCCCGGATGAAGGGGCAGTAGTTCCGGGGGGCAGCCAGGGGTCGAGAGGCCAGACGGAGCTTGCGCATATCCTTGTCCTGATCCAGGGTGAACTTGGGCACCCGGATGCCGGGGTGGGAGGTGTACTCAGTGCTGCCGAAGTCGATCTGGGTGATCTGCCCATACATGAAGTGCCCGCAGTTGGGGGCGGTGACCATGGCCTCGTCCACAGGGAAATAGGACTTGTTCTTGCCGTCCTTATCCTCGTAGCTCTCATCCACGGAAATCAGGTTCAGCCGGAACCCGCCGAAGTTGATGGTGCCCAGGAACACCACACCGGTATAAGCGGAGAGCTGCTCGTTGATGGCGCCGATGGCGATGCCGCTGTTCTTGTCCAGCAGCCTCTGAAGGTCGTCGAACTGCAGGATGGCGTCCGCCGTCTGGGTGCCCAGCAGCAGGTCAGCCACAGGCAGGCCCCGGTAGGACAGCATCCGGCACATGGCAATGATGTCCGCCCGCATCTCCATGAAGTTCTCCCAGGGCTTGGCCACGGTGTAGAGGTGGTCGCTGGTGCCCTCGTAGAACTTCACGCTGAGGGCCTTGCCCTTGGTCTGATCGTCCACATACTCCTGGATGAAGCAGGCGTTCTCCAGCATGGTGTTGACGGCCATCCACTCCTCCCGGCGGCGGATGCGCAGATCCATGTCGCGCATATCGTCCCGCTGGAGCCGGGCGGCCCGCTGGGCGGGGGTGGAGTTGGCGTAGAGCGCCTCGCCGAAGCCGCGCTTTTTCAGCTCGTCCGTGGTCAGCAGACGGGACACGCCGACGAAAGCGGGCTGGAGCTCGTGGATCTCATAGCCGATGCGGTCCATGGGGATGTCCCCGATGCGCTCAGAGACGAAGGCCGCCATCTTCCGGTCGCCCCGGCGGTACTCGGTCAGAACCTTGTCGGCGGCGAAGACATCCCCCTCCCCGGTGGGGAAGTAGCGGTCGCGGAAGAAAAACGTGTTGGGCACGACCTCCTCCATGATCGCCATGAGGATGTAGGTGTCAAAAAAGTTCAAAACAGCCATAGTGTGATTCCTCCTCCTTTAAGGGGCCGGCGTTGCGGCCTTGAAGACGATGCTGTAGGTACGGAGCTTGTCCTTGTCGGCCTGGGTGATGGTGTAGCCATCGCCCACTGCGACCTTCTCCGGGTCAAAGCAGCCGGCAACATAGACATCCACGGGGACGTCCTCGGCGGTACCCACCTCGGTGTCATCACACAGGATGCAGTCCGGGGTGCCGGTACCGTCATAGACGGACAGAAGGCCGTCCTCACTCTTGCCCAGCAGAGTGCCGCGCTTGAGCACGGTGGCGGCCTCCAGCTTGGCGATGGTGCCGCCGTCCACGCGGACGGGCGGGTTGAGGCCGGTGATCAGGCCGTCATACTCCATGCTGCCGAGTTTCTGACGCAGTTCCTTAGCCATGGATTACTTCTCCTCCTTTCCGAAAAGGGCCTTGACCTCCGCACGGGCGCTGGCCATGCGCTGGTCATGCGTCTGGGTCTCCGCAGGGGGCGGAGTGCCGGGGTCGCCCGCCGCCGGGACGCCCTGGGTGCCGGACGCCTGGGTGTCGTCCTCCAGGTCACCCAGGAACTTCTTACCCTGCTGGGCGGCCTTCTGGGCGGCGCGGTAGGTCATCTCCTGGGCGGTGCAGGCGTTCTCGCCGTACTTCGCCGCCTTGATGGTCTCCGCGTCATACAGACTGGCCACCGCATCGATCTCCTGGATGCGCTTCTGCTCCGCCTGCACGGCGGCGCTGACGGCATCCGGTCCGGGCTGGGGCGCGGGGGTCCCGCCGCCCGCAGACGCGGACACGGCGGCCTTGGCCTCGGACATCAGCGCCTCGGCCAGCTCCGGGTTCTCCGCCCGGAGTTCTTCAAGATTCTTTGCCATGGTTTTTCCTCCTTCGCTGCCGGTCTGCGCCGGCGGGTTTGTATTTGTCTTGGCCGGAGCCGGAGCCCCGGTTTTGACCGTGGGAATGGTATCCGGGGCGAACATCCCCGGGGTGAGATGAAACTGCCGGCCACGCACGAACAAGCTACGCTTGTCGGCGCTGGCGGCGATGTCCAACGGCTTGGCATCCTCCAGGAGCTTGTCGGCGAAACCCTTCT
>CATLAL010000048.1 GCA_949878425.1 uncultured Oscillospiraceae bacterium | reverse complement strand
GGTTTACCTTGCAGGAGGTGGCCGATGCTTTGCACATCAGCAAAAAAACCATTTACACGCTTTACCCATCCAAAGAGGCGCTTCTGCTGGACATGGTAGACGATCTGTTCGACCGCATCCATCAGGAAAAGCGGTCGCTGATCGCCACCTCCGGCCCCATTGAGGAGCGGATCAGGTCGGTCATGATCGCTCTGCCGGAGCAGTACCAAGCCTTGGACCTTCGGCTTTTGGGGGAGCTGGACGAAAAATACCCCGCCGTGGCCCGCCGGGTGCGGGAGCACCTGGAAACCAACTGGGAGCCAACCATCGCCCTGCTGGAGGAAGGGGTGGGGAAGGGCTGCATCCGCCAAGTGTCTATCCCGGTACTGCGGCAGATGGTCACCGCGTCCATCGAAGGCTTTCTTGTAAACGGCGAAAACGGAGCCAGCTACGCGGACACCCTGGCCGCTATGATGGACATCATTATGAACGGGATCAGGAGGAGAAACGATGAGGTATAGTTTGTGCGACGGCTGGGAGTTTACGCCCCAGTGGAGCGACGAATTTCCGACCGGGGGCGGCGAAGCCCGAGCTGTCCGCCTGCCCCACACCTGTAAGGAGCTGCCCCTGCACTGCATCGATCCGGAGGACTATCAGATGTTGTGCGGTTACCGCCGGACGCTGGACGTCCCCGCCGGACTGGCGGGCAAGCGGCTGTTCCTTCAACTGGACGGCGCGGCCCACATTGCTACGGTGTACGTCAACGGCGTGGAAGCGGCCACTCACCGCTGTGGCTACACCGCCTTCCGGGTAGAAGTGACAAAGCTGGTGGAGCCGGGCCGGTCCAACCTGCTGGCTGTGAAGCTGGATACCAGCGAAAACCCATCCATCCCGCCTTTTGGTTTTGTGGTAGACTACCTCACCTATGGCGGGCTGTACCGGGAGGCGTGGCTGGATGTGCGGGAAAACGGATACATCACCGACATTTATGTTACCACACCCACGTTGACCACGGCAAACGTCAAGGTGGCCACCGACGGCGCGCCCGATGGGGCAAAGCTGGAGGTCTCCATTTTGGACAGCGCGGGGAAAACCGTGTGGACCGGCGCGCCGGGAAAGGCCAATGTTCCGGACGCCAAACCCTGGGACACGGCGCGGCCCGATCTTTACCGCTGTGAGGCCCGCCTCCTGGCCCCGGACGGAATGGAGCTGGATCGGCAGGAGGCCGCTTTCGGCTTCCGCACCGCGCAGTTCAAAGCGGACGGCTTCTACCTCAACGGCAAAAAAACCTTCCTCCGCGGCCTGAACCGCCATCAGAGCTACCCCTACATCGGCTATGCCGCCCCGGAAGCCCTTCAGCGGGAGGATGCCCGCATTTTGAAGGAGGAGCTTGGCTGCAATGCCGTGCGCACCAGCCACTATCCCCAGAGCCAGTATTTTATCGACGAATGTGACCGGCTGGGGCTTCTGGTGTTCACCGAGATCCCCGGCTGGCAGCACATCGGAAACGGGGCATGGAAAGATCAGGCCTGCCAGAACGTCCGGGAAATGGTTTTACAATACAGGAACCACCCATCCATCATACTGTGGGGTGTGCGTATCAACGAGAGCCTGGACGATGACGAATTCTACGCCCGCACCAACGCCATCACCCATGAGCTGGATTCCAGCCGTCAAACCTCAGGCGTGCGCTACCTGGAAAAAAGCAGTCTGCTGGAAGATGTATACGCCTACAACGATTTCTCGCATAACGGCAGGACCCCCGGGGCCAAGCCCAAAAAAGAGGTTACATCGGATATGGGCAAGGCCCTCCTCATCTCGGAGTGCAACGGCCATATGTTCCCCACCAAGCCCTTCGACACCTGGGCACGGCGGCAGGAGCAGGCCCTGCGCCACCTCCGGGTGCAGGATGCGGCGTGGAAGGAACACGCAGGGTGCTTTGGCTGGTGTATGTTCGACTATCCTACCCACAAGGACTTTGGCTCCGGCGACCGGATCTGCTATCACGGGGTGATGGACGCCTTTCGGAACCCAAAGCTGGCCGCGGCGGCCTATGCCAGCCAGGGAGAGGGGGCCCCTGTGCTGACGGTAGGCTCCTCCATGGACATCGGCGACTACCCGGCGGGGCGGATGGGGCGTGTGTACGTGTTTTCCAACGCGGACGAGGTGGCGCTGTATAAAAACGGGGTCTTTGTCACCCGTCTGTGCCAAAACCGAACATCTTCTCTGCCCCACCCGCCCTTCGTGGTGGATGACACCATCGGTGAGCTGCTGGAGACTCAGGAGGGTTTTCCGCCGGAGAAGGCCAAGCTCCTGCGGGAGTGCCTGCTGGCGGCTGGGAAGTATGGGCTGGCCGGTCTGCCAGTGTCCTATAAAGCGAAAATGGCCTGGTGCATGGCCCGGTACGGCATGAAATTCCAGGACGGCGTGGATCTGTACGGCAAGTATGTAGCCAATTGGGGCGGCGAAGCCACCGTCTGGCGCTTCGACGGGATCAAGGATGGCAAAACCGTGGCCAGCGTCACCTGCCGCCCCTCGGCGAAGCTCCATTTGGAGGTAAAGGTCAGCCATACCTCCCTCACCGAGGGGGCCAGCTACGACATGGCCGCGATCCGGGTCCGTATTCTGGATGGGAACGGGAACCCGGCCCCCTATGCCCAGCTTCCCGTGTCCTTCGCCCTGTCCGGGAACGCAGAGCTGGCAGGCCCCGCCACCGTCACGGCCGAGGGCGGTATGTGCGGCGCCTATGTGCGCAGCCTGGGCACTGCGGGGACCGCCGTCCTCACCGTCCACACGGAGCAGACCGAAGACGTGACGATCAACTTCACCATTAAAACCAAGGAGGAGGAAAAATGGAACTGACCTTGAAGCAAAAGGCCGCCTTCGGCATCGGCGCCGTGGGCAAGGACATGGTGTATGCCTTGTCCGCATCCTATGTGATGTACTTCTATCAGGACGTGCTGGGCCTCAGCGCCACCTTCGTGGGGCTGATTTTGATGGCAGCACGGGTGTTCGACGCCCTCAACGACCCCTTTATGGGGGTACTGGTGGCAAAAACGAAAAGCCGCTGGGGCCGGTTCCGCCCCTGGCTGCTCAGCGGGACCATACTTAACGCGGTGGTACTCTACGCGCTGTTCAACGCCCCCCACGCCGAAGGCGCGGGACTGATGGCCTATTTCGCCGTGGCATATATCCTCTGGGGCGTCACCTATACCATGATGGACATTCCCTACTGGTCCATGATCCCCGCTGTCACCAAGACCCCGGCGGACCGGGAAAACCTGTCCGTGGTGGGCCGCACCTGCGCGGGGGTGGGCAGCGCCCTTATCGCCATGTTCACTGTCGCGCTGGTGGGGGTACTGGGGGGCGACAGCGAGCGGGCAGGCTTTGGCCGGGTTGCCCTCATCGTGTCGGTGCTGTTCGTGGCGGCGGAGATTTTGTGCTGTGCCTTTTTTAAGGAGAACTCCCAGACCGAGATGGAGACAGCCGGGGTAAAGGAGATGTTCGCCGCCCTGCTGCGCAACGATCAGGCCATGGTGGTGGTGGCCAGCATTGTGCTCATCAATTCCGCACTGTACCTCACCTCCAACTTCATTATTTACTTCTTCAAATACGACTTCGGCGGGGCGGGCTGGAAAGGCAGCTACACCCTGTTCTCCACCGTGGGCGGGGCGGCCCAGATCCTTGGTATGATGGTGGTCTACCCACTGCTGCGCAGAAAACTGTCCAATACCCGGATCTTTGCCGTCAGCCTGATCTCCGCGTTTTGCGCCTATGTGGTCATGCTCGCTTTCCTCTTGGCAGGGTTGTCGGGATATCTTCCCCTCCTGCTGATCCCTGGGGTGGTGGTCTTCATCTGCAACGGGATGCTGTCCGTGCTCACCACCCTGTTCCTGTCCAACAGCGTGGACTACGGCCAGCTGAAAACCGGCCGGCGGGAGGAGAGCGTCATCTTCTCCATGCAGACCTTTGTGGTCAAAGCCGCCTCCGGCGTGGCGGTATTCCTCACCGGGATCGGGCTGGACCTCATCGGCCTGGCGGGCAACACCGACGAAATCGGACCGGTGGCCGTCCAGAGCGCCGAGACCCTGCTGGGTCTGCGTCTGATGATGACGGTACTGCCCATGATCGTGCTGGCCGCGGCGTTTGTGCTGTTCCGAAAAAAGTTCACTCTCACCGACCAACGGGTGGAGGAGATCGGCCACCAGCTCCGGGCCGGGGGTGGCGGCAATGGATAAGCTGCTGCGCTGGCGCGCCCTGGTGGGCGGACGTGCCCTCACCGGGGTGGTGGACGGGCCGGACGGCGCCGTCCGCATCCGCTGCGACGCCCCTGCCGGAACCATCCAGGCAATCACCGCCATCCTCCCTTGGGAGATGGGCAAGGACGGGCGGGCCTTCTTGAACGGCTATCAGACCTGGACCTATTGCCCGGAATGCGGCAAGCGGGACAAGATCCGGGGGCTGGCCCATGTGCCCAAGCCCCTGTTGGACAAATACGCCTTTGACCGTTATGGAGATTATCACTTCGTAGACTACCCCAACAAGCGGGGCCTATTTCACGGCTTTTCCTGGTGCTATTTCCGCCGGGGGGAGCGGTTCTGTCTTATCGCCTCCCTGGATGAGCGGCCCGGATACACCATCTTCCGATACGACGCAAACCGGGGCCTGCTCGCCATTGAGCGGGACTGCGCCGGGGTGGAGCATCCCGGTGGGACGCTCCACGCCTTTGACCTGTACGTTGCTGAGGGGACAGAGACGGAGGTGTTTGACGGCTGGTTTGCCGCTATGGGGGTCAAACCCCGGACGGGCAAAAAACTGGCAGGCTATTCCAGCTGGTATAACCGGTATCAGGACATCACCCAGGAGGCCATTTCCTCCGACCTGGCAGGGTGCAAGACCCTTTTATCCCCCGGTGACCTGTTCCAGGTAGATGACGGCTGGGAGCCCCAGGTCGGCGACTGGCTGGAGCCGGACAGTGCGAAATTCCCCCGCGGCATGAAGTCAGTGGCGGAGGAAATCCATGACGCAGGCTTTCTGGCGGGGTTGTGGCTGGCCCCCTTTGTGTGTGAGACAGATTCCAACCTGTATCGGGAACACCCGGACTGGCTGCTGAAGGTAAACGGCCAGCCCTGGAAATGCGGCGGAAACTGGAGCGGCTTTTACGCTCTGGATATCGACCTGCCAGCAGTGCGGGACTATCTACGCGGCGTCTTTGACCGGGTGCTGGATCAGTGGGGGTTCGACCTGGTGAAGCTGGATTTCCTCTATGGCGCGGCCCCCTTCGGCAAGAAAACCGAGAGCCGCGCCGGGCGGATGATCCGGGCCATGGAACTGCTGCGGGAGTGGTGCGGGGACAAGCTGATATTGGGCTGCGGCGTGCCGGTGATGCCGGCCTTCGGCCTGGTGGATTACTGCCGGGTGAGCTGCGACGTGGGGCTGGACTGGGACGATGTGTGGTATATGCGCCTGTTCCACCGGGAACGGGTGTCCACCAAACAGGCCATCGGCAACACGATCTTCCGCCGCCAGCTTAACGGCAGGGCCTGGCTCAGCGACCCGGACGT
>CATLAL010000047.1 GCA_949878425.1 uncultured Oscillospiraceae bacterium | reverse complement strand
GACCAGGCGGCGGCGGAGAGCTATCAGGCGGCCATGGTGGAGATCGGCAGGACGCCGCCCTTCTCCTATGATACGGCGGTGAGCCTGTCTCGCGATATGCTGGGTCTCGGCCTCAGCGCGCGGGAGTCGATTGACCGGATCAACGGCCTGGCGAACGCCGCGGCGGCGCTGGGCCTGTCGGACAGCCAGGTAAAATCCGCCGCCGGCCTGCTGGAGACCGCCCGCCTCTCCGGAACGCTGGACGTGTGGACGGCCCGGTCCGTGTCAAAGATGGGAATCAATATCTATGAGACGGCGGCAGAGGTGCTGGGGACCGGCATGGAGGATGTCCAGGAGAGGCTGCGGACGGCGAGCGCCGGCGAGGTCGGCGCGGTGGTGGACGCGGTGTATGACCGCATGAAAACCGCGTTTCCCGAGGCGGCGGACAGCCTCTCGGACTCCTACACCGGGCTGAGCGGCATGCTGGAGAGCTGGAAAGAGAGCATAGCCGTCTCCGAAGGGGAGCGGTACGACGACGGCCGGAAAGAGGCCCTGGCGGCGGACATCGCCGCCTACAGCGGAGCCCTGGGGGATAAGCTGATGGAGGTGGGCGCCATCGGGGGCGAGGTTCAGGCTTACAGTGAGAACCTCCGGGACCAGTACCAGCGGGAGGCCCTCAGCGCGGTGCTGCTGGGGGACCTGGACAAGGAGAACACCGTTTTTTCCCAAAAGGAGATAGAAAAACTGGAAAACTTCCGGGCCGAGTTCGCCGCGGCGGAGGAAATCTACAACCAGAAAGGCGAGGGCAGCCGGGAGGCCGGGCTGGAAATGACGAAGCTGAAGGAGGACGCCGAGGCTCTGGCAAAGGCCGCCTATGAGTCCAGCGGCTGGGCCCAGAAGGAGGTGGAGGCGGAGATCGAGCAGATCGAAGCCATCCGGGACCTGACGAAGGCCATGGTTTCCGCCACGGATGCCTGGAGGATCAACAACGCCCTTTCCAAGGGCAGGGCGGCTGGGAACTCCCACTCGAAATCTTTTGGTATTGACCGGACGGAGGAGGGCGGAGACAGTGACATCTCCATGCTTTATAAGCCATGGGAAGCGCCGGAATTCTTAAAGGAAGCTATGAGCAGCAGCCCCTCCGGCCTGCCCAGGGACGGGGCGCCCCAGACGGGATTTGCCTTCGGCCTGGAGTATGTGCCCTATGACAATTTCCCCGCCCTGCTCCACCAGGGGGAGCGGGTGCTGACGGCGGCGGAGGCCCGGGAGGCGGACCGGAGCGGCGTGCGCGTCACGGTGACGGGGAACGAGTTCCACGTCCGCCGGGATTCCGATGTGGACGCCATCGCGGAGGCCCTGGCGCGAAAGCTCCGGACGGCGATGCTGAGAGGAGGCGGCTGATTTGCAGATTATTTTCCGCAATGTCAAAACGAACCAGGAGCTGGTCATGCCCGTGACGCCGCGGGAGTTCTACGTGGAGGCGGGGCGGGCGGTGGAGAGCCTGGACATGACGGACACGGGGCAGGTGAACCTCCCCGGCCTGCGGCAGCTGTTCAGCGAGCGGCTGGAGTTCCTTCTGCCCTCCTCGGCGCGGAACTACGCCGCCGGCGGCTGGACCGGGGAGCCCTACGCCGCGGTGGACCGGCTGACGGAGTGGTCCGACGGCGGCGACGTGCTGCGCTTCATCGTCACGGATACGCCGGTGAACCTGCCGGTGCTGCTGGGCCCTGTGCGCCACGGGCAGAAGGACGGGACCGGGGACGTGTACGTCACGCTGGAGCTGCGGCGTTACCGGGAGCTGGCGGAGGAGAGCACGGAGGTGAACCCGGACACCGGAAACATGGCCCGGGCCGCGCCCCAGGAGAAAAAGGAGGAGAGCTCCTGCACCGTGGTCAAGGGGGACACCCTCTGGGGCATCTGCCGGAGGACCTATGGGGACGGGCGGCTGGCCTGGAAGCTGGCGGAGGCCAACGGCATTAAAAACGCGAACCTCATTTTCCCCGGCCAGGTGGTGAAGCTGCCGGACAAGGAGAGCCTGTAAAAGAGCCGGAGAGCGCTCCCCGCCGGGCCTTCGCCCGAGGTTTCACAGAGTTTTACAATACCATATCATACGCGGCTCAAAATGTCAAATAAACGAGGTGAGATTGTGGCATACGGCGACCTTTTGAAAATCCGCGCGTGGTCCCTGGACGGGACCAGGACGGAGCATATCACGGAGAAGGTCCAGGCGAAGACCTGGAGCGGGAGCTATCGGGACTGCGCCCGGCAGCTCACATTCTCCGTCCTGCCGGAGGCCCTGGCGGAGCTGGGGGGACAGGTGCGGCTTTACCTGGGGCCGGATATCCTGTTCTCCGGGCATATCGTCTCAAGGAGCCGGGACAGCCCCGGGAAAACCATCGACTGCACCGCCCTGGACAATGGGCTGTACTTAAAGCGCAGCAGCACCTATATGGCGGTGCGCAATCAGACGGCGGAGGCCGTGACCGCCCAGCTCTGCGGGGAGTTCGGCGTGCCCTGCGGGGCTTTGGCGGCCACGGGGGTTCCCCTGAGCCGGAATTTCCTGGGTGTGAGCCTCTATCAGATTATGCAGACCATGTACACCCTGGCGGCGGAGCAGACCGGGAAGCAGTATCAAATCCGCTTCCTCTCCAACCACCTGACCGTGGTAGAGAAGGCCGTCGGGACGGAAAGCATCCGGCTGGTCCCGGGGAGTAATCTGGTTTCATGCCGTTCTTCGGAGAGCATAGAGAACATGGTCAACCGCGTGGCGGTCTACGACGACGCCTTCCGGAAGCTGGCCCAGTACGACAGCCCGGAAAATTACGCCGCCCTTTACGGCCTCATGCAGAAGGCCGTCAAGGCCAGCGAGCGGGAGAAGCCGGAGGCCGCGGCCAGGGATATCCTGGAGCAGAACGGGATATCCACAACGATTACCGCCCAATGCCTGGGGAATGTGAAGCTCATTACCGGGACGGCCGTGGCGGTTCACGAGCCCGTCACCGGCACGGACGGCCTGTTCTGGATCACGGCGGACAGCCATACGGTCCGGCGGGGCGTCTACCAGACCAAGGTGACCCTGGATTTTCGGAATCTGATGGACAAGCAGACGGCGGGAAGCCTGCCGAAGGAGTGATGATATGCGGGAAGACCCTTACAGTGAAATGATTGGCCTCATGCGGGAGGCCGGAGGACCCAAGGGCCCCGTGGGGCCCGCCCATCTGCGGCTGGGGACCGTCGTCTCGGCGGACCCGCTGGCGGTGGATGTGGCGGGAACCCCCCAGGAGGCGGCCCGGTTCTATATTTCCCACAGGCTGGTGAAGGAGCACCAGGAGCTGCTGCGGCTGGACTGCGCCGATGTGGCGGAGCGGTACTCCCTGTCCGTCTCCTGTCCCATCAGCGCCCACGGCGGGTCCCCCGCCTCCAGCTCCGGCACGCTGTACACGCCCCGCTGCGTGGCCACGCAGGCGGAGCCGGTACTGAAGCCCGGGGACGAGGTGCTGCTGCTGACGGAGGACGACCAGATATTTTTTGTAATCGACAAGGTGGTGAAAGCGGGATGAGCGGTATTTTCCCTATCATCCAGCCGGAGACGGCGGAGGCGGAGCCGCAAAGGCTGCCGCTGTGCAGGGAGGCGGCATGGGATTTTGAGAAGGGCACGCCGGTTTTTTCCGGAGGGAAGCCGGCGACGGCGACGGGAGCCGGGGCAGTGAAGGTGTGGATATGGAAAGCGCTGATGACCGCCCGGTTCCGCCACAGCGTCTACACCTGGGACTATGGCAGCGAGGTGGAAAGCCTCATCGGGAAGCCTTTCACCCCGGCGGTGAAGCGGAGCGAGGCTGTGCGGTATGTCCGGGAGGCGCTGGCGGTGAATCCCTACATCCGGGCGGTGCGGCAGGTGGACGTGACGTTTCAAAACGACGGTTTGGCCATCTCCTGCGAGGTGGAGACAGTTTACGGGGAGGTGCGGGTTTATGTATGAGGACATGACGCCGGAGAAAATTCGAAAACGCATTCTGAGCCGCCTGACAACGGACCTCCAGACCCGGGAAGGCAGCTTCACTTATGACGTCATCGCCGCGGCGGCGGAGGAGATCAGCGAGGCGTACCACAGCCTGGACGCGTTGGTCCCGGCGTTTTACGTGGACGAGACCAGCGGGCCCTACATTGACAAACAGGCGGGGATTGTGGGCGTCGTCCGCAAGGCCGGAACGGCGGCCCGCTGCGCCGTCAGTTTCACCGGAATGGACGGCGCGGCCATCCCCGCCGGGGCGGTCTATTACACGGCTTCCGGCCTGGCCTTCTGCTTGGAGGACTCCGTCCAAATCCGGGACGGGACCGGGGAGGGGGTGCTGGCCGCTGCGGAACCCGGGGACGCGTACAACATCGCCGCCGGGGAGATCGTGACGGCTCTGCGGAACTACGGCGGCGTGACCGGATTTTCCAACAAGGCGGCGGACGGCGGCGCGGACCCGGAGACGGACGAGGCGCTGCTTGCCCGGTATCTGGAGCGGATGCGGAAGCCGGCCACGTCAGGAAACCCCTGGCACTACCAGCGGTGGGCCAAGGAGGTGGAGGGCGTCGGCGCGGCCAGGATTATCAGTAAATGGAACGGTCCCGGCACGGTGAAGGTCATCGTGGCGGACCAGGACCTCCAGCCCGCCACAGAGGCGGCGGTGGCGGCCTGTGCGGCCCACATCGAGGCGGAGCGCCCCATTGGCCCCGCCGTCACCGTGGAGGCCGCCGGGACACTGGAAGTCGCCGTGGCGGCCTCTGTCACCCTGGAAGGCGGCGTGAGCGCTTCCTCCGTCCGGGCGGCGCTGGAGGAGGCGGTGCGCGCATACCTCAAGAGCCTGGCCGCCGCCGCCTTCAGCGGAAACGTAGACTTGCAGCTGGAGCCGCTGGAGGCGGGAAACTATGAGGTCCCGTTCAACCGGATCGCCTTTTTGCTGCTGTCCGTCCCCGGCGTGCTGGACTACACATCTCTGAAGCTGAACGGCGGGACGGAAAACCTGACCATCCCGGCAGGCTCGGCGCCGGTGCTGAGGGAGGTGGCTGTGACGTGAGGCCCTTTATCGAGAGGTATCCCCGGTTCCTGCGGGAGTCGCCGGAGTTCCGGGACATCCAGGAGGCCCTGGAGCCGGAGCTTCTGGAGCTGTGGACGGCCCGGGACAGCGCCTTGGATCAGCTCTGTGTGGAGACGGCTTCCTGGGGCCTGCGGTACTGGGAGAGGACCCTGGGCCTTCCGGCGGAGGCGGGGAAGGACCTGGAGGCCCGGCGAAGCCGGGTGCGGTCCAGGCTTATGGGGGCGGACGTCTCGGCTGTCTCTTTGGTGGAGAGCGTTGCCGAAATCTATGCCGGGCTCCCGGCAAAGGTGGAGGAACACCCGGAGCGGTTCTGGGCGGACGTCTTCTTCGATGAAGCCGGCGGCGTGCCCCGGAACCTGGAGGGGCTGACGGAGGCGCTGCGGGAGATTATGCCTGCCCACCTGGGCTGGGGCTTCCGATTTTTCCTGGAGCTGGGGGGAACCTTGCGCATAGGCGGGGGCTTCGGGACGCAGACAACTCTTCCCATCCCGGAGGTTCCGGACGGGATGAAGCGGCTGGACACGCTCCGGGCGGGCGGCGG
>CATLAL010000046.1 GCA_949878425.1 uncultured Oscillospiraceae bacterium | reverse complement strand
CCCCCGCTGTGCAATGGGCGCGCCGGGGCAGGCGCTTATTCCGGCCGCTTTCTGCACGGGCAAAAAGCGGCCCCTTAAGCTTAAGGACCCGCCTCAGACCGGGATAGGGCTCTGCGTTGGGAGGAGGGAGGTATAGGCGGCAACGACCTGAGGGAATACGCTGTGGAGGTCGAATTGGAGGGAGGCGGCGCGGGCGTTCCGGCCCAGCCTCGCCCGGAGGGCGGGGTCGTCCATGAGGGCGCGAAGGCAGGCAGCGCAGGCTCCCGCGTCGCCATAGGGGTAGAGCAGCCCCGTCTCCCCGTCCTCAATCAGATCCCTGTGCCCCTTCACATCGCTGGCCACTGCCGCCAGCCCCATGTGCTGCGCCTCCATCACGTTGAACGGCAGGCCCTCGCTCCGGCTGGCGCTGGCCGCCGCGTCCGCCGCCGCGTACCATGCACCCATCCCCTTTACCTGCCCCGGGAATACCACCCGGCCCTCTACCCCGAGCTCCTGGGCCAGCCGCCGGCACGCGCTTTGCTCCGCGCCCTCACCCGCCAGCACCAGAACCGCCTCCTCCGGCAGCTCCGCCAGCGCACGAATCAATACGCTCTGGTTTTTCCGCTTGGAAAACTCCGCTCCGTATAGGATCACGAACGCGTCCTCCCGGATCCCGTGGGCCCTGCGCACAGCCTCCGCCCCACACGCGCTCTCCTCCAGCCGGCTGTAGTCCACTCCTACTCCCGGAATATGTACCACCCGCCGGCCCAGCTTGTACCGCTCCGCCGCCCCGTAGTCCCAGGCGTTCATCGTCACGACCAGGTCCGTCTCCTTCGCCGCCAGCTGCTCCGCTCCCAGCAGAATCCGCCGCTTTACCCACGGCGTCCCGTCGTCAAACAGATACCCGTGCACCATGTTCGCCACCAGCGGCCGCTCCCGCAGTCCTCGCGCCGCGTACCGGGTGAAAAAGGACGCCAGCGCCGTGTGTGTGCAGATCAGACCGTACCCCTCCGACCGCATCCGCTCCCGCAGCGCCCGCGCCGCGGACCAGTTCCCTATGGACGCCATCGACTTCTCCAGCGGCAGGTCAATTACCTCATCCGCCCATGGAATTTCACGCCGCTCTCCTCCGCACCCCACGTGCACACGCCAGCCCTGCTCCTGAAACCACCGCAGATACGGCAGATGAAAGTTCACAATGTGCGAATACGTCGAAGCCGTAAACAGTACCTTCCGCTCCAATGCCCGCTTCCCCCCCATTTGGTATCCATACTTTTCTTTTAAAAAAGAAAAGTATCAAAAGAAAATTTTGGCGCAAAACTGCGTTTTGCTTATCTTTTTGTCCTTTACATCTCTTTTTATTACAGAAAGACAGGAGCAAATCATTACAGAAAAACGAGAGCGAAACGTAGTTTCGCGAATAAAATTCTTTTTTGATACTTTTTTCTTTTAAGAAAAAAGTATGTATGCCTGTGTGCCTGTATGCCCCTACTTCAATTGCTCGCTGTTCAGAAATTTACCCTGAAACACGGTCATGAGGAGGATTTTGAGGTCAAAGAGGATGCTCCAGTGCTCGATATAGTAGATATCGTGCTCCACGCGCTCTCGGATGGAGGTATCGCCCCGCAGGCCGTTCACCTGGGCCCACCCCGTGATGCCCGGCCGCACCTGGTGCTTGACCATATACAGCGGCACGTCCTCCTTGAACTGCTCCACGTAGTAGGGGATCTCTGGCCGCGGGCCCACCAGGCTCATATCCCCCTTCAGCACGTTGAAAAACTGGGGCAGCTCGTCCAGGGAGCACTTGCGCAGAAAGGCCCCGAACCGGGTCTTTCGCTCGTCCCGGTTCCCGCTCCAGCGGGTATCCTGGCCGTCGTTCACCCGCATGGACCGGAACTTGTACATATAAAACGGCCGCTTATTGCGCCCAATCCGCTCCTGCCGGAAGATGATGGGGCCAGGGGACGACAGCCGCACCCCAACCGCGCACACCGCCATCACCGGCGAGAGGACCAGCAGCAGAAGCAGGGACCCCAGGATGTCCATCCCGCGCTTGCAGAACGCGTTGGCCCAGTTGTCCAGGGGGATCCGCCGGATGTTCAGCAGCGGAATGCCCCCCAGCTCGTCAAACTGGGGGTTGGAGGGCATATATTTCGCGTAGAACGGGATGATGGACAGCTTGGTCCCCGTCTTTTCGCACGCAGCGATGATCTCCGGCATCCGCCCGTAGTCCCCGGGCTCTATGGCGCACACCGCCTCGTCCGGCCGCAGCCGCTCCAGCACCGCCTCCAGCTCCCCGAAGTCCCCCAGACGCTCCAGCCCCTCCGGCCACGGGCCGGCGGTCACGCAGCCCACCGCCTGGTACCCCAGCTCTCTCTCCCGGCTCACCGCCGCCAGGTACGCCGCCGCCATCTCTCCGCCGCCAAGCACCACCACGTGCTTCTGGTTGTACCCCCGCTGCCGGAAGTGCCGCAGCGCCCTGCGCAGCGCCGCCCGCTTGCAGCTCAGAGCGCCCGTGCTCACCACAAAGAAGATCCCCAGGGCCCCCCGGGACCAGTGCTCGTCGTGGAGCAGGAACAGCACGCTCAGCAGAAGCGCGCCGTCCAGCGCCCCGGCCCACCACAGCCGCCTCAGCTCCCGCCGCAGCGGCGTGCGCCGGTAGGACTGGTACAGCCCAAAGGCCGCGTACGTGAAGAGCTGCGCCAGCGTCAGAGCCACCCCCAAAACCAGATACTGCTCCAGCGGCACCGTGGGCACCCCGCCGGGCAGCACATAGAAGCGCACCCAGAACGCCAGCGGCAGCAGGCTGTACAAAATCAAAGCGTCGCTTATCACGTTCAGCCGGTTCAGCAGCCGCTGATTCTCCCGGATCATAGGGCCCCCATCCGCTGGAGGAACGCCGCGCTCCCCTCGTCCAGCTCAATGGTCCCCATGTTCTCCCCGTTCCACGCCGCCAGCAGCTCCGACAGCTCCTTCACTCCCGCCCGGAACTCCTCCGTGTCCTGGGCGTACTGCTCCAGCACATGGAACGCCAGCCGCCACGCCGCCGGGTCCGAGGACAGGTACTCCACATATTTTTTCGTCATCGCCAAGCCCTCCTCCGTCCGGCCCGTGCTGAAATAGTACTCCGCCAGGTACACGGGGATGGTGTTGGAGTCCAGCTCCCCCAGCCGCTCCGCGTAGGCGTCCGCCTGCTCCCGGATCTCCCCTTCCACCTCCTGGCCCGTGACGCTGCTGACGTAGGAGAGCATATAGTCCGCCCACTCGAACTTGTCCAGCTCCGCGCCACGGGTCAGATCCTCCAGGGTTACTCCCGGGCTGCCCAGCAGGCTCTGGGCGGACATGTTCCCCACCAGCAGCACCAGAAACGCCGCCGCGAGGCCCAGGACCCCCGCCGTGAGGCCTCCCTTCACCGCGCCCCGCTTCTCCAGCGCCGGAACCGGCTCAGCGCAGCTCACAGAGAGGAGCCCCACCACGCCAAAGGCCAGGGGCAGGTACGCGTAGTACGAGAACACCACCTCCGCCATGGCGTGGCCCGCCATGAACACCACCGCCGCCCCAAGGGCCGGCGCCAGGGGAACCCGCTTCCGGCTCCGCCACACCGCCCACACGCAGCTCCCCAGCAGCCCCACGTACAGCGCCAGCCCCACCAGCCCCGTCTCCAGCAGGGTCTGGATATAGTGGTTGTGGACGTATTTCGTCTCATAGTAGAAGCTCTGCACGCTCTTGAGCGCCGTCTCGAAGGACCCCAGCCCCATCCCGAACAGGGGGCCCCGCCGGAACAGCTTCATCCCGTCCGCGAAGAACACCGTTCGCTGGATGGCGTTCTCGTTGGCGAACAGGCCCTGGAGCCGGTTGGCGATGAACCCGGGCAGCAGCTTGTACCCCAGGGGCACTTCTCCGCTCCCCGCCTCCCCGGCGTACGACAGCTCCTCCACCTGGGCCCCGGCGGGCGCGTACAGATTAAAATACACCACCAGGCTGTCCTCCGGCACCTGGAACGCCGCTTGGTCCGCCGCGCCCTCGTAGAGCACGCTGCTGGTGTGCATCATGGTATCCCGCTGGTTCTGGCTCTCCACCGTCACCAGCAGCTCCCCCCTGCTCTCCGCCGTGAGGGTGTACGCCCCCGGCTCCGGGTACGCCGCGCGCCGCAGGCCCTCCCCGGCCTCCAGCGCCGCGCCCCCCGTCACGTTCACCGCTGCGGCGCCGTAGGCCGCCACCGCCGCCAGAAGGCACACGATCACCACTGGCACCGCCCTCTCATGGCCTCGGAGGGCCCCGGCGATCCGCCGTCCCACGAACCGGTCCAGGGCCCACAGCCCCGCCGAGCCCAGCCCCAAGCAGGCCAGGGGCACGACCCGAAAGCCGGTCCACGCCGTAAAGGACGTGGCCGAAATCAGCCCCGCCCCCACTGCAGCCAGGCCCAGCGTCTCCGCCATCAGCACCAGGGCTCGGGGACGCCTCTCCCGCCCCTCCAGGGCCAGGTACACCAGAAAGGATACCACGATCACCCCCGTGGCACCCATGCTGAAGGCCAGCACGAAGGCCAGAGAGTTGACATACAGGCAAACCGTATGGAAGCCACGGCGCTTCTCCTCCGTCACCGCCAGGCCCAGGCTCAGCAGCACCCCCAGCCCCATGCACCCCGCGAACACGTTGGGGTTCATATAGAGGGAGGTCATCCGCACACCCTCCTCCACCACCGTGAGGTCCTGGTAGTCCCGTGTGAACAGCCCCAAGATCCACAGCACCGGCGTACTGATGACCCGGGTGGAGAGCAGGTCGATGCTCACCAGTCCCGCCAGGGCGCACGCCCCCTCCAAGACCGCGGCCCCCCGCTCCCCGGGGTGCTCCCGGTCTGCGAAGGCCGCGATGAGCGCCGCCACGGCCCAGCCGATGAGCAGCTTTAGAAATTCGTGCAGCGCGAACTTCCCCGACATGGCGTAGAACATGGAGACGCCGCCCATGGCCACGTAGGCGGTCAGCGCCAGCAGCGGCGGCTTCACCAGCTCTGACGAGACCTTTTTCCACCTCAACGCACCAAGGACCACCGCCGCCGCCACAAGGCACAGCGCCACGGGCTTCACCGTCTCCGCGCTGCTCAGGCACGTCAGCAGGAAGAACAATACGCCCAGTATATATGTGCCGGATTTCTCCCAAACGGGCTTTACCTTCTTCAGCAGCTCCCCGCCGCTACGCTTTCTTCTGTTGCTCTTCGACATTGACTTTTTCTCCTTACTTTCATCCGCTCCTCCAAGGGAACACGCCTTCTTTCTGTTCCCTTGGAGCAGGGGGTGAGGTTTTTTCTTCTCTCGTCAGAAGCGGGCTCTCTGTAGGGGCGCATAGTATGCGCCCGCGGGCGGCTATCAGCCGCCCCTACACAGCGTGGACGCCCTGCCGCCTATTTATTGAAAATTTTTTGCAAGGGTTACTGTTTTCGATTCAATCAGAGCGGCGTTTCCCCCCAGGGTGGAGGGCCGCTTCGGCCCATCACTTTGCAAAGGAGAACCTATCATGGACTACACCCCCAATTTCCACCTCCCCCAGTGGAACCTAGACGACCGCATCCTTATGGACGACTTCAACCAGTTCGCCGCTTCCCTCGATACCGCCCTCTCCCTGAACCAGCAGGCCGCTCAGAACGCTCAGGAGGCCGCCGAGGAGGCAAAAACC
>CATLAL010000045.1 GCA_949878425.1 uncultured Oscillospiraceae bacterium | reverse complement strand
ACGCTGGTAAAGAACATCAAGGCATACACCCTGGCGGCGCTCTACAACGCGCCCACAACCATCAGCCAGTATTACGCATCCCTGGTCAGTCACGATCTGGCCCAGGACGCCGCTGGAATATAACAACTGGACAAACGAAGGAGGATTTTCTGTATGGCAAACAAAATCGACATTCTGGTGGTAGAACCCTGCGAGGCTCCCCGCCCCATCCAGGTTGAGGATACGCTGGAAGCCTTTCAGCAGATTGTGGGCGGACCTATTGAGGCCGGGTGCTACTTGCCCCAGCGGGTCATGCTGATCTGCAACGGTGAGGGCAAGAACATGAAACTCATGCCCAACCGGGAGAATCCCACGGACAGCGGGGACTTCATCGCCGGGACGTTCCTGCTGTGCGGCTTTGAGGGGGAACACTTTACCTCCCTGACCCCTGCCCAGCAGCGGGAATTTGAAGCCTACTTCGCCACGTCCGGCCCGGAGGGAGGCGATAAGGATTGACCAACCGCCATCTGCTCCGCCGTCTGCTGGTCCCGCCGTAGTACATAGCACACCCCGGAAAATCCAAAATCTGAAAGGAGGACGCATGAGCATCAAATTTCCCAATCTAAAGCGATTCTTTTCTCTGTTCCTGGCGGCGGTGATGATGGTCAGCCTTTTAGCGGTCAACGCCCATGCCGCCAATGCCAACAAGATCACCGACTACGGCGACGCCTACGGCCATTGGGCCTATGAAGCCCTGGCGTGGGCGGTAGACAACGGTGTGATGGTGGGTACGTCTGGGGACAAGCTGAACCCGGACGGCTATCTCACCCGCGCTCAGATGGCCGCTATGATAGACCGGCTGTTTGGCACCTACAAGAGCGCCGACATTTCCCGCTTCACGGACGTGCCCCGTGGGAGCTGGCACCATGACTACATCGCCCAGGCGGTCCACATGGGGACCTTCGCCGGGTATTCCAACAGCCGTATGGGGCCGAATGAGAATATCACCCGCGAACAGGCCATGGTGGTGCTGGCCCGGACGGTCTGCCTGCCCTCTGCCGGTAACTCCGCCCTTGCCCGGTTCCCGGACCGGAACCAGGTAGGCGCGTGGGCGGCGGACGCTGTTGCAGCCATGGTAGAGCGGGGCTACGTCAGCGGTTACCGTGATGGACGGCTGAACCCCAAGGGCCAGATCACCCGTGCGGAGATGGCGCAGATCATGAGCAATATCTTCCAGAGTGTCCATGATTCCGGTGATCTCACCGGCACCTACCGGGACACGGTTCTGATTCGGGGCGCGGTAAGCATCCAGGATGCTGTTTTTGAGAGTGACCTAATTCTTGCCAATGGCCTGGGGGAGAAGGCCCTGGGCCTCAATAACATCACCGTCAAAGGGCGGTTGGTAGTATGGGGCGGCTCCGCCGTCAACATCAGCGGCAAATCCACTGTGGCGGGCGTGGTCACACCCCGGAATGACGGTCCGGTGCAGGTGGTCTTTGACGCTGCGGCGGCAGAGCTGTCCGAGAAGGGCTGCTCCATCGTCTACCCTAATGGGATGGACAAGGGCAACAAGGTCCTGTTCATCGACAAGGCCGACAAGCCTACCATCGCCTTTGACCTCCCAGCGTATCGGTATGTGGGGGATTCCGTCTCCGTGAAAACCACGCTCACCGGCGCGGAGGCCGTCACCTGGGAGCTGACCCGTGACGGGAAATCTATCGCCATGCCGGAGGGCTTCACCAAGGACGGCGGCATCTGCTACTTCATGGAGGCTGGGCGGTATGTGCTGCGCGGCACCGTGGAGAACAGCGGCGGCAAAGCCTACTGCGAGAAAACTGTGGAGGTCCTGCCCATCGGGGACATTGCCTTTTCCCTGCCGGAGTACGGCTACACCGACCGGACGGAGGATGTGAAGCTGCTGCTAAAAAATGACCTGGACGGCTCCGTGGTCTGGACGCTGACGAAGGACGGCGCAAACCAGCCCCTCGCCAGCTTCACCAAGGAGGGCGGCACACTGGCTCTGGCCAGGACGGGCAAGTACACCCTGACGGCTACCCTCGCGGACGCCGCCGGGAAGCAGTACACCGCTAGCCAGTCCATCACCATCCTGCCGGTAATCGTTCCCACCGTGACCGCCAGCGCGGAGAAGGTGCATGACGGCGGGACAGTGGAGATCGGCCTGACGGTGGAGGGCGGCAAGCCCGATTCCGTCCGCTGGACACTGACCAGGGACGGCAAGGAGGTTCCCGTGACCCTCTCCGCCAACGGCGGGACACTCACCTTTGACGGTGCTGGGGACTACATCCTCACCGCTATCGCCAAGGATGCCCAGGGCCGGGAGTTTTCTTCTGAGCCTGTGACTATCAAGGCCCTCCCGAACCTGCCCCTCTCCCTGACCGCTGACACCGACAAACTCCATGAAGATGAAGCGGTGGCAATCAGCCTGACCGTGGAGCATGGCACACCCTCGACTGTTGCATGGACCTTAACCCGTGACGGCGAGGGTATTGCTATTTCTCTGGACGATAACGGCGGCAAGCTGACCTTTGACGGAGCCGGGGCCTACGTCCTGACCGCTACCGTCACGGACGAGCTGGGGAAGGAGTACACCGCCGCCCTGCCGTTGGAGGTCTGCCCGGTGATCGTCCTGACGCTGGACGCGCCGGAGACGGCCCACATCGACCAGCCTGCCACTGTCAGCCTGACGGGAACCGACCTGGACGTGATCTGGGAAATCACTTCCGAAGCGGGAGAGATCATCCCCGCCACATTAAATAATGACGGCGGCGAGATCACATTCCCCTCTGCCGGTAACTACACCGTGACCGCCAGCGTGACGGACCACCTGGGCCGGACATTCAGCGCCAGCGCCGCCATCGCCGTATGGGACACCATGGGCCTGTCCTTCAAGCTCCCGGAGTTCGCCCACCCGGATGAGACGGTAAAGGTGAAAATGACCTCCGAAAATGTAGGGGACAGCAAAATTGCGTGGTCCCTGACCGTGGACGGCCAGCCCGTTTCTCTCGCTGCTGGTATCACCGGGACCCTCGACAACGCTGGGGGTAACGTGAAATTCCTTCAGACCGGCACAAATATCCTGACCGCCTCCGTGACGGACGGCCTGGGCCGTGCCTTTACCTATGAGCAGACGATTGAGGTTTATCCCGTCCTCTCCCTGACCCTGACGGCGGATGCCGCCACTCATACGGATGAGCCGGTCAGCGTCACGCTGGAAAAGGACACCGCCCTGACCGTGGCCTGGAATATCACTCCCTCCAATGACCCCGGCACTCCCGCCGCTTACTCCGGCAACCTGACGGACAACGGCGGCACCATCCAGATCACCAGCGCCGGGGCCTACGATATTTCCGCCAGCGTGACCGACCCCACCGGGCGGGTGTTCGCCGCTCCTGCTGTGACTGTGGCAGTCTACCCCGTGGCGGGCCTGGACTTCACCCTCCCTGCCGCCGCGTGGACGGACAGCAGCACTCCCGTGGACCTCCTGACCAGCGATTTGCAGGGGCAGGACGTAACCTGGACGCTGACGAAGGACGGTGCGGCGGTTTCCCTGACCGGCTCCATGCTGGGCGACCTGGGCAACCTGGGCGGCAAAGTCCGTTTTCCCGAAGTGGGGACCTACACTCTGACCGCCTCCGCCGTAGACGCGCTGGGCCGGGAGTATTCCTGCCAGCAGACCATCCGCATTTACCCTGTTGTTGGCCTGACCGTTTCCACCAGCGATATGAGCCATACCGATACCGCCGAGGATGTGCGGCTGACCACCGAGAACCTGGGCAGCAACGAAGTGGTCTGGACAGTCCTGCGGGACGGCAAAGAGATCATGCCGCCCTTTGACCTGACCGCCAGGGGCGGGCATGGCTTCTTCTCAGAACCTGGCTTTTACACCTTCACCGCCAGCGTGACGGATGAGCTGGGCCGCGTCACCACCGCCACGGCTTCCATCCAGATTTACCCCGTGGGCGTGTCTGGCTTCTATCTGCCCAAAATGTTCCACACCGATTCTGTGGTAACACTTGTAACTAGCTTTGAGGAATTGGGCGAGAACCCCCTGCGCTGGTCCCTGACCCGGAACGGCGAGAATGTCCCCGTGGCCGACTATGTGACCGGGGAGCTGACCGCAGACGGCGGCAAAGTCCAGTTTAAGCAGGCGGGCGAGTACAAGCTGAAAGCCAGCTTTAAGGATGCCGGGGGACGTTCCTATTCTTATGAGCAGTCCTTCACCGTCTATCCCATTCCCGTGATCGCCTGGACCATGCCCGGCTACGCACACACGGACAGTACCTTTACCGTGGCTGTTGAATCCAAAAACGTGGTGGCGGACACTGCAATCCAGTGGCACATTGACGACACCTACGGCCTCCGCCAGAATTGGGGGACCTACGTTGCCGGGACCCTCGGCACTGTTCCCGGCGATATTCGGATCAAACACGCGGGCGTGTTCACTCTCGGCTGTGAGATCACCGACCCCACCGGGCGGATATTCTCCTTTGACGGTCCCAGCATCGAAGTTCTGGCAGATCAGGAGTTGCAGGTGGATATGGTGGAGCGGCAGGTCTACACCGGCGAGACAGTACAGGTGCGGACCCTGGGCAATAACATTGAGCTGCCTGTGGAGTGGTCCTTGGAGAAGGACGGCAAGCCCGCAGACCTCTCCACCTATGTCACCGGGGACCTCAACAACCTGGGCGGGGCGATTCAGTTTACCCAAGGCGGAGAGTTCCGGCTGATCGGCACTCTGCGGGACGGCCTGGGCCGGACCTTCACCGCCAGCGACACCATTACTGTTCTGCCCGTTGGCTCCCTGCAATTCTCCATGGCGGATATGGAGTATGTGGGCAACCGGGTCCCCGTGGTCATGGATAAGCTCTTTAACCCGGACGGGGCGGTTATCGCATGGTCCGCTCAGAAGGATGGAGCGGCCTGCCTGATTGACCTCTCCAACCTGGACAATGACGGCGGCACTGTGATCTTCCCCGAACCCGGCGAGTACACCCTGACCGCCACCCTCCGGGACAGCAATGGCAAGACCGCCACCGCCAGCCAGAGCATTACCATCATTTTCAAAGCCGCCCTGACCGTCACCGCTCCCGATTCCATCCATATCGGAACCAAGTTCCCCGTGGGCATCAGCGGAGCGGGCAGTCTGCCCGTAAGCTGGGGCGTGAAGCTGGGCGGCAGGCCCGTCACCCTGGACAGCAACACCGGCTTCCTTTCCAATGACGGCGGTGATCTGGCCCTCTATGCCGAAGGAACCTACACCATCACCGCCACAGTGCGGGATGACGCGGGCAACCTGACCAGTGCCTTTGCCAACATCACCGTGACCAACACCGCCCCTGTGATCGAGAGCTTCACCGCCAACGCCACCCGGAACATGAAGGATGGCCGTTTCTATGCTGACCTGAGCGCCGTGGCCTCTGACCCGGACGGGGACGCTGTGCATCTGGAATGGAGCAGCGAGTACCAGCAGGACGGCTATTATGAGGTGGGCACCCATACCATCCGCGTCCGGGCTGTGGATGAGTGGGGCGCGGCCTCCGCCTGGGAGAGCCGGACGATTGAGTTCATCAACAACGCTCCTGTTATCACCAGCTTCACCGCCAGCGTAACCCGGCAGACCAGCGGCAATAACTTCTTTGCCAATGTCTCCGCTACGGCCAGTGACCCGGACGGCGATACGGTCCGGCTGGAATGGGGCGGGGACTACGTTTCCTCCGGCTGGTATTCCCGAAATGGCTCCCATACCATTCGGGTGCGGGCGGTGGATTCCTACGGTGCGGCCTCTCCCTGGCAGGAGAAAACCATTGAATTTGTCAATCAGGCTCCCAGCAAGCCGGTTATCACCAGAAATCCCGCCAACGGCGTGGTGCGGCCCAGCCAAGCGGTGACGATCACCGCCAGCTCCACCGACCCTGAAGGGGACGCTATTACTTATGAATGGGACGGCAGGGACAAGGAAACCACCACCTATGGCTACGGAAAGCATCTGGTGAAGTGCAGAGCTGTTGACGCTTACGGGGCCGCTTCTCCCTGGTCCGCTATCGTGTTCTTTGTGGCGGATGATGTGGGCGGCGGCATGACCCTGACCTCCGCCAACTCCTTCATTGAGGAAACCGGCATCAATTTCCAGGACGATGGGGAGACGATCTATGGCTACATCACCGAGTACACCTTTGATGTGCCGCCCGTCAGCGGTCACAACGGCAGCGACTACGGCAGGGTTGAAGCCTATAACATTCGCACCGGCCAATGGGATGAGATCGCCTATAAGACTACGAATAACGGCGTGACCCTCTCCGGCAAGCTGCCCACCGGCACCTATACGCAGATGCGGTTCTATTACTATACGAACCACGACTGTATGTATAACAAGAGCAACATCACCTATTCCATTGTATTTGACTTTTAAGATAAGGAGATTTGCCTATGCGAAAAACGAAAAACCTTTCCCGCGTAATGAGCATGATCCTGGCGTTCTGTCTGAGTGTGGCCCTGCTGCCTGCCCAGGCGTTTGCCGCCACCACAGATGACGACCCCGCCACATGGCCCGCGCCGGATTCCCACTACACGGCCCCGGACAAGAACCCCGTCTATCTCATGGTGGACTTCACCGATGAGGACAACGGCGGTGTTGCGGCTGCTCACCGCTGTCTCTCCGGCGCGGAGCTGAACCCGGATATTGTCAAGGCCACCGCCTCCGCTGGCGGGCGGGTCAAGTACACCTGCGACACCTGCGGAAGCTGGGCGCAGATCAACGTCCCCGCCCTGACCCTGAGCGCGTTTACCCTGGACCCGGCCTATCTCTCCGCCACTACCACGGGCGTGGAGTACAGCGGGAACGCCTACACGGTAGTCTACAACGTGGCCCCGGCTTTCCACCGCTATGTGGGCACTACGCTGGACAACCATGTGTCCGTCACCGCTCCCGGCTCCTATGGCATTATCATCACCGTGGACAGCGCCATCTATGACAATGTGGAGCTGCGGACGGCGGAGCGGCTGCTGGTCTATCCCAAGGCCGTCCCCTGGACTGCTGAATTTGACAGCAAAATCTATGACGGGAACAGTCTGCTGGATGGCAAAACCGTCACCTATCTGGATGTGAACGGTGTTTCCGTTCCCGCCGCCCTCTCCGCCTGTCAGGTAAAGGTGGAGAGCGGGGAACTGACGGTGGACACCGCCGCCCCCGTCACCCGGCCCGTGGCCGCTGGTCCCTATGCCATCGGCGCGACCATCACGGATGATAACTACGTCTGGCAGACCGAGGACGGCAAATATAACACTGTTTATACCCTGGCCTGGATTTTCCCCGCCACCAATACCATCTATGTGGGCGATACCGTCCAGGCGGTGAGGCTGACCACCGGCAGCAGCGTGTATGCTTCTCCCTACACCTGGACCATTGACCCCAGCTATGCCGGGTTCAATTCCAGCAAGCCCGGAAGCACTGAGGTCCAGGCGGTCATTACCAAGGGCGGCACGTCCTTTGGCCGTGTCACCATCCCCGTGACCGTCGTTCCCCGGCCCATTCTCAGCGTGGAGGAAGTGGTGCGGACCGCCCCCATGGGGACGGCGTTCAATAAGCTGGGCCTGCCCACTTCCGTCTCCGTTGTGGCTGAGGGCGGCACGGGCAACGCCCAGACCGTCACCGGCGTTCCCGTCACATGGAGCAGTACCGGCTATGACCCCTATGCCCTGACGCAGACGGTTCGGGGGACGCTGAACCTCTCCCGGTTCCCCCAACTCTCCGGCGACAATATCCCCGCTGTCACCGCCACGGTCAATCTGACCTACGGCACGGTGGAGGCCCCCACCGTCAGCGACTACGCCAAGACCTATGATGGGCAGTCCACCGCCCTGCCCATGCCCGGACTGCCGGACGGCATCCGGTCCGTGGCCGTGGCCTACAAAGGAACTGCCAACAATGGACGGCCTTACAGCAGCGCCTCCGCCCCGGTGAATGCGGGCAGCTACACCGCTACTGTCTCCTTTGTTATGGAGCCGGGTTATCCCCAGCTCTCCGGCTTGACTGTCAGCTATACCATTGAAAAGGCGGCGCAGACCTGTCCCGCCCCCACGCTGGCGGCGGCAGCTACCAACTCCCTGACGCTGAACACGGTGGAGAACGCCGAGTACAGCATGGACGGGCAGGTGTGGCAGGACAGCCCCGTGTTCAAGAATCTGGATGCTGGCACCGCCTACACCCTCTACCAGCGGTTGAAGGCCACCGAGGACGGCAACTATGACGCTTCTCCCACCGTCTCCGCGCAGTTCTCCACTGAGTACACCACCGTGGACCCCGGAGATCTGAGCGCGGTCCTTCAGCCGCAGACCCACCCCTATACCGGCAATCCCATTGCCTATCAGGTCCCGGCCATTTCCCACGTTACCAAATCCACCGTGACCTATACCGTGGACGGCCAGACCACCACCGCCGCCCCCACCAACGCGGGGACCTACCCCGTGACGGTCAGCTTCACCATGCAGGCGGGGACCGCTCCCCTGGACCCGGTGACTTCCACGCTGACCATCACGAAGGTGGAGCAGAACGCCCCCGCCGCTCCCCGCGCCAGCAATACCGCTACCAACAGCATTACGATCACCGCCATTCCTGGGGCGGTGTTTTCTATTGACGGCGGCAAAACATGGCAGGCCAGCACCATTTTTGACGGCCTGACCCCCGACACCGCCTACACCATCCAGGCCAAGTACCCCGGCGACCGCAACCATGAGGAAAGCCCGACTTCCTCTGCCATCATCCGCACCACCCGGCAGAACGCTTCCGCCGGTACGGTCCAGTCCGCCGTCTATACCTATGACGGTACGCCCAAGTCCCTTGTGGCGGACGTTCCCGCCGGATGCACCGAAGTGGTCCAGACCTTCACCGGGACCAATGGGACCTCCTACGGCCCCACCACCGAGCCGCCTGTGAACCCCGGCGTTTACAATGTCAAAGTCAGCTATACCATGCAGAGCGGCTACGCGGAGTTGCAGCCGCAGTACGCCACCCTGACCATCAACAAGGCCACCCCCGCGCGGCCCCTGGCCCCTGTGGTCACTGGCGTGACGGATTCCTCCATCACCATTGAAGTGGTGGACGGCATGGCCTATTCCATTGACGGCGGCGTAACGTGGCAGACCACCGGCACCTTCACCGGCCTGACCCGCGACACCACCTATGAGATCAAGGTCAAGG
>CATLAL010000044.1 GCA_949878425.1 uncultured Oscillospiraceae bacterium | reverse complement strand
ACGCTTAGGCGTATCCAGGGCTACCAAATTTCCATTGGAGATAAAGGCCACCCGGTCACACAGTAAATCGGCGTCCACCATGTTATGGGTGGTGACAAAAACCGTCGTTCCCTTTTTGCGCTCCTGCCCAATGATCTTTCGGAACAGCACCGCGCCAGAGGGGTCAAGACCGCTGGTGGGTTCGTCCAGGAACAGCAGCCGGGGATTGCTCACCAGCGCCCGCGCCATGCTCACCCGCTGGCGCATCCCCTTGGAGTAGGAGGACACCGGCTTTTTCAGAAAGTCCGGCTTAAATTCCAGCGCATCCAGCAGCTCCCCCACATCCCGCCGCTGCTCTCTGGGATAGAACGAGGCGAAATAGTTCAGATTGTCTACGGCGCTCAAATTGGCGTACAGGTAGGGAAACTCAAACAGGACGCCGATCTTCTGAAAAAATTCCTGGCCGTGGGCGGCGGAAATGTCCTGCCCGAACAGTGAAACCTTACCGCCGTGGCCTTTTAATATCCCGGTGAGTATCTTTTGCGTTGTGGACTTCCCGGAGCCGTTCGGCCCCAGGAAGCCGAAAATCTCCCCGTCCTCCACGGTGAAGTCCAGGCCGTGGAGGGCCTGCTTGTCTTTGCCATAGGAGAACGTCAGGTTCTTAACCTCTATCACTCGTCGTCACCCCACTTTCCACGCTGGCCTTTCTTCTCCTGCTGGCGCTTGCTCCACCACTTCATAAACTTGACCTTGAAAGGGATGGAGATAATCAGCGCCGCTACGATCACCAGCCACCAGTACCACGCTAAACCCAAAAACATAAAAAACCCTCCTTATTTGTGATAAGGAGAGTTTAGGTATGCGTTGTGAAGTTGGTGTGAGGCCGCTGTGAAATCCGTGTGAAATTATTCTGTGACGGGGATGGAGAAATAGAACCGCACCCCACCCGCTTGGTTTTCTGCACCGTAGGGTAAATTTTGCATGGATAGGATTTGTGCCACAATGGACAGCCCCAGCCCGGAGCCGCTGTACTCTGCGCCGCTGTCCCGGTAGAATTTTGTCCATATTTTGGACAGATCACTTTCCGGAATGGGTCGGCCCTGATTGAAGATGGAGAAATGCAACACACCATCATCCACTGTCAGTTCCAGCCGCAGAGCGCCGCCGGGATACACATTTTTCTTGGCGTTGACGATCAGGTTGCCCAAGACCTGCTCCATGCGCCGCCGGTCAGTTTCCACAAAAACCTTTTGCTCCGGCAGCTCATATTGCAGCTCAAAGTCGGTGTCCGGGGCATCGATCAGAAGCCGTCCGGCTACTGTTTCCACCAGCTCCACAAAGTCAAAGCGGGTGACATCCAAGTCTGCGGCCCCGCTCTCTAATGCTGACAGATCCAACAAAGTCACGATCAGATCGTTCATGCGCTCTACTTCGGAAACAATGACATACGCCGCCGAAAGTCTACCAACGGGAAGCTCCTTTTTTGCCCGTTTTATTTACAGTAAGGATTAGGGCTTGTTTGAAAAATGTCAGCATGCTCAAACGACGGGTCTTTTCCCGCCATGCATTGCCAATTTTCCTTGAAATTCCTCGCCATTGGGCATATTCCCATTTTTCAAACAGCGCCTAGAGCCGGTTTAAAACAGACCCTAGCGGATACGCGCTTTATTGTCAAGTCAGTTCAAAAGTATCGCGGTTGAGCCTTGCGGCGCTGAAAAATTCATGGTACAATTGGGGCATCATCCTGAAACTAGAGAGCGGAGGGCCTGCGTATGGCGATCGTATCCGAGTATTTTTTCCCTTCCAGCAGCGGCACGGCCTTGATCCACGTCAACCAGTGGACGCCGGTGGGCCGGGAGATTTTGGGCGTGGTCCAGATCGCCCATGGCGTGGCGGAATACGGCGGGCGCTACGAGCCCTTTGCCCGGTATCTCTGCGACAGGGGGTTTGTGGTGGCGGCCAACGACCACCTGGGCCACGGCCTGTCCCGGATCGAGGGCGCGCCCATGGTCTACTTCGGGGAGGAGGACGGCTGGCGGCATGTGGTGGACGACATGGAGGAGCTGCGCCGGCGCACGGCCAAGGTCTTTGCCGGAAAGCCCTACTTCCTCTTTGGACACTCCATGGGCTCCTTCCTCTCCCGGACCCACCTGATCCGCTACCCCGGCAGGCTGGACGGCTGCATCCTCTGCGGCACCGGCCACCAGTCCGCGGCCGTCATTGCCGGCGGCAAGCTGGTGGCGGACCGGGAGATCCGGCGGCTGGGGAAGAAGGCGTTCAGCGTCCGGGCGGACGATCTGGCCTTTGGGGCCTACAACAGGGCCTTCGCCCCTGCCCGTACGAAATTTGACTGGATCTCCGCCAGCGAGGCCAACGTGGACGGCTATATTGCTGACCCCCTCTGCGGTGGGGACACCACCCTGGGCCTCTTCCGGGACATGCTGGAGGGGCTGGGCTATCTGACCAGACAGTCCAACATTGATAAGATGGACAAGGACTTGCCGGTCCTCTTCATCGCCGGGGACCAGGACCCGGTGGGCGACATGGGCAGGGGCGTGCGGCGGGCCTATGCCTGCTTCAAAAAAGCGGGCATCCGGGATCTGAGCATCAAGCTCTACCACGGTCTGCGCCACGAAATCCTCAACGAGGCCACCAAGCAGTACGTCTATCAGGATGTGCTGGACTGGCTGACCGCCCGCGTCTGAGCTATGACCGCCCCCAGGGAGAGCAGCTCCGTGTCATGGCGGCGCAGCAGCAGAGCGCCGGTGAGCACACAGTCCGCCGCCAGAAGAATCCACAGCAGAAAGACCGCCCAGGACGGGAGCCAGGCCGCCAAGGTGTCCGCATACGGCTGGACCAGGCGGACTGCCAGCGCGGAGAGCACCCCCCAGGCCAGGGTGAACTGGGGGCAGACGCGGCCCCTTATGTTGCCCCGCAGGGGGCGGTAGTCCCAGAACCAGACGGCGAAGGCCCTCTCGTAAAAGAGATGGACCAGATACTCCACGCCGGTGCAGACGAGGCCCCCCGCCAGGGCCAGCGCCCAAAAGCCGGATTCCGCCGGAGCCAGCGCCAGCACCGCCGTCATGGCCAGGCCGTAGACCGGGCACAGGGGCAGCAGGAGAAAGCATTTTCGCACCTGCCGGGGGGAGCGGATGGCCCAGGCGAAGAGCTTTTCCAGGCAGTAGCCGGCAAAGCTGTAAAAAAGGAATAAGACAAACCAGTAAGACATTGGAGGGACGCTCCTTTTCCGTTGAATAGAGGTAGCATCCCCCTGCCATAGGGGATTATACGAGGAGGGAATTGCCATGGGGGACAGCTGGGAGGCCCTGAAGCGGGAGTGCGCCGGATGCCGGGAATGCGCGCTGTGCCAGACCCGGCACAGCGTTGTTTTCGGCATAGGAAATCCAAAGGCGGAGATTCTGTTGGTGGGCGAGGGACCGGGGGCCAACGAGGACCAGCAGGGGATCCCCTTTGTGGGCCGGGCCGGCCAACTGCTGGACGACATGCTGGCCATCATCGGCCTGGACCGAACCAAGGTCTACATTGCCAACATCGTCAAATGCCGCCCGCCGGAGAACCGGGATCCGCTGAACGTGGAGCAGGAGGCCTGCATCGGCTATCTCCGCCGGCAGATCGCCCTGCTCCGGCCCAAAATTCTGGTGTGCCTGGGGCGCATCGCCGCCATGCGGCTCATGGACCCAAAGCTGCGCATCACCAAGGACCACGGGGTGTGGTACGACGTGGACGGCATGCGCATGATGGCCATGTACCACCCTTCCGCCCTGCTGCGGGACCCAGGGAAGCGGCCGGAGGCCTTTGACGATCTCAAGGCCCTCCAGCGGGAGATCGGGCGGATCTGCGAGCATACGGAGGCGGACTGGAGGAAGCTGTGACGAGGTTGTATTTTGTGCGCCACGCCCAGTCGGACCATAGCCGGGGAGACGACAGGACCCGCCCCCTCACCGCCGGGGGCAGGAGGATGCCGGACGGGTGTTGGAATTTCTGCGGGACAAGCGGATCGAGGCCTTTTACTGTAGTCCCTTGGATGCCCTATATCGTGGAACTGGACTTTGACGGAACGCGGTTTCTCTCCAAAACGGAGCAGTTGTACGTGGAAAATGTTTTTCAGCCATAGGAGGCAATATGAAGGTCTTAGTTGTGATTGATATGCAGAACGATTTCATCTCCGGCTCTCTGGGGACGCCGGAGGCGGTGGAGATCGTGCCCCGGGTGGTGGAGAAGATCCGCTCCTGGGAGGGGCCCATCTACGCCACCCAGGACACCCACCAGCCGGACTACCTCCAGACCCAGGAGGGCCGGGTGCTGCCGGTGGAGCACTGCATCGCGGGGAGCTGGGGCTGGAAGGTGGAGCAGTCGGTCCGGGAAGCGCTCTCGGAGGGGGCGGGGAGAAACGACAGCACCCTCTACCTCACCAAGTCCACCTTTGGCAGCCGGGACCTGGCGGAGCTTCTCGCCCAGCGCCACCGTGAGCAGCCCATTGCGCGCATCGAGCTTGTGGGACTGTGCACGGACATCTGCGTGATCTCCAACGCCCTGGTGCTCAAGGCATTTTTGCCGGAGACGCCCCTCCTTGTGGACGCGGCCTGCTGCGCCGGGGTCAACCCCCAGAGCCACCTGAATGCCCTGGAGGCCATGCGGATGTGCCAGATCGCGGTTGTCAACGCGCCCTGACCGGGAGAAAGGAGCCCTATGGAAACAGTGATCCAGACCCTGGCCCGGGAGCTGGGCGAGACGGAGGCCCACATTGACAACGTGGTCCGCCTCCTGGACGAGGGCAACACCATCCCCTTTATCGCCCGCTACCGCAAGGAGCTCCACGGCTCCATGGACGACACGGCCCTGCGGACCCTGGAGGACCGGCTACAGTACCTGCGGAACCTGGAGAAGCGGCGGGAGGAGGTCCGGAGCGCCATTGCGGACCAGGGGAAGCTAACCGGGGAGCTCTCCGCCGCCCTCTTGTCTGCCGGGACCCTGGCGGAGGTGGAGGACCTCTACCGGCCCTACCGGCCCAAGCGCCGCACCCGGGCCACCGCGGCCCGGGAGAAGGGGCTGGAGCCCCTGGCGGAGCTGCTTTTCGCCCAGAGTCGGGACTGCCCGGACCCCCTGGAGGCCGCCGCCGGGTATATTGACCCCGAAAAGGGGGTGGAGACGGCGGAGGAGGCCCTCCAGGGCGCCAGCGACATCATTGCCGAGGCGATCTCCGACGACGCGGCGGTGCGCAAGGCTTTGCGGGAGCTGATGCTGCGGGGCAGCGTACTGGAGGTCTCCGCCGCCAGGGAGGCCGACAGCGTCTACCGGCTCTACTACGACTTCCGCCAGAATGTGGGGAAGCTCCAGGGCCACCAGGTGCTGGCCATCAACCGGGGGGAGCGGGAGGAGTTTCTGAAGGTGTCCGTTGTAACGGACCGTGAGGCCGCTCTGGTGCTCCTGCGCCGCCGGGTGGTGAAGCCGGGAACCCGGGCCATGGCCTTTGTCCGATCCGCCGCCGAGGACGCCTATGACCGGCTTTTATACCCCTCCCTGGAGCGGGAGATCCGCAATCTCCTCACGGAGGACGCCAGCGAGGGGGCCATCCATAATTTCGCCCTGAACCTGCGGCCCCTGCTGATGCAGCCGCCGGTGAAGGGCCATGTCACCATGGGCCTGGACCCGGGCTACCGTATGGGCTGCAAGGTGGCGGTGGTGGACGCCACCGGCAAGGTGCTGGACACCACGGTGGTCTACCCCACCCACGGGGAGAGGCAGAAGGCCGCCTGCATTGCGGAGCTCCTGAAGCTGGTCCGCCGCCACGGCGTCACTCACATCGCCATCGGAAACGGCACCGCCTCCCGGGAGACGGAGCAGATGGCGGTGGAGCTCATCCGCCAGGCGGGGGGCGGCCTCAGCTATATGATCGTCAACGAGGCCGGAGCCTCCGTCTACTCCGCCTCCAAGCTGGCGGCGGAGGAGTTCCCACAGTTTGACGTGAACCTCCGCTCCGCCGTGTCCATCGCCCGGCGGCTCCAGGATCCCCTGGCGGAGCTGGTGAAGATCGACCCCAAGGCCATCGGCGTGGGCCAGTACCAGCACGACATGCCCCCCAAGCGGCTGGACGAGGCCCTGGGCGCTGTGGTGGAGGACTGCGTCAACGCCGTGGGCGTGGATGTGAACACCGCCTCCGCCTCCCTTTTGCAGCGGGTGGCGGGGCTCAGCGCCGCCACGGCGAAGAATATCGTAACGTACCGGGAGGCGAACGGCCCCTTTGCCGCCCGGAAGCAGATTCTGAAGGTTCCCAAGCTGGGGCCCAAGGCCTTTGACCAGTGCGCGGGATTTCTGCGGGTGCCGGAGAGCGGCGACGCCCTGGACAACACCGGCGTGCACCCGGAGAGCTGCCGGGCGGCGGAGAAGCTTCTGGCGCTGACGGGCCACACCCTGGCGGACATCGGGAAGCTGGCGGAGCTGGAGGGCCAGGTGAAGCGGGCCGGAGCGGAGAAGCTGGCGGAGGCCTGCGGCGTCGGCGTGCCCACGCTGCTGGACATCGTCCGGGAGCTGCAAAAGCCGGGCCGGGATCCCCGGGACGAGCTGCCGCCCCCCATCCTCCGCACGGACGTACTGGAACTGAAGGACTTGCGCCCCGGCATGACGCTCACCGGCACGGTGCGTAATGTCATTGATTTCGGCGTGTTTGTGGATATTGGCGTCCACCAGGACGGACTGGTGCATATCTCCCAGATTTCCGACAGGTTCCTCAAGCACCCCTCGGAGGCTGTATCTGTGGGAGATATTGTAAAGGTCGTGGTGCTGGAGGTGGATGAAAAGAAGAAGCGGATCTCCCTGTCTATGAAGCAGGCGTAGGTCATATCTGCCCCTCTCTCCGCATAGCATTTTGTGGGGGGAGGGGCTTTTGATGGAACGGGTCAAGCTGTACTGCCGGGGAGAGGACCTGGGAGAGGTCCTGCTGCGTTCGGAGGGGGTCCGCACGGAGATCCGCGCCGCCATGCCGGACCCGGGTGATGGCCTCTACCGGGCGTTGCTCATCGGCCGGGACGGCCAGCTGCCGCTGGGGGTAATGGAGCCTGCCGGAGGGGAGCTGGCGGTCTGCCGCAGGCCCTATAGCCGGGATCTGCGGGCAATCGGAGCGCTGCTCCGTGGGGAGGCCCGCTGCTCCTTTCGCTTTCAGGAGGCGCTCTGGCGGGAGACCTGCTGTCCTGCCCAGATGTTCCAGAGCGAGTTTTTGCGAAGCCGCCTGCGGTCCGTCAGCCGGGCTTGGTGGCGGCGGGAGAGAGAGCTGCTCCGGCTGGCGCTGCCCCTGGAGGAGGGGAAGCCTTTTCCGCTGGAGGCCCTGTTCTGTTTGGCGCAGATCCAGCGGGTGGAGGGCCGGCTCTGCGCGGTCTACGCCTTTCGGGAGGAGGAGCCCGTTCTGTCCTGCCAACAATAACCTGAAAAATGGCGGAGTTTTTTCAGGCGGGCGGGAAAACAGGCTGTAGTTGATGCTTATTAAAGTTGAAAAAGTGCAGCTTGCACTTTTTTAATCAGCGGGCCGCTGGCCCGCTGACGCGCGAAGTGCGCTTTGTTCCCTATGAAGGACAAGTCAAGGCCGCCCATGCGGTCTCCAGCGGTGATGGCTCGCCGCTGGGTTCATATCCGTTTGAACTTACTTGACTATAGTGGAAGAAAAATTTGGAGGGATGGGTATCATTTCCTGGAAATATGTGGTATAGTAGGCGTAGCTGTACTTTCCTAATTTTATGCAAGGAGGAGCCGTCGATGAAGTGCCCATACTGCGGCTACAAGGAGAGCAAGGTGGTAGACAGCCGCCCCGCCGACGAAGGAAACAGCATCCGCCGCCGCCGGGAGTGCCTGTCCTGCGAAAAGCGCTTTACCACCTATGAGACCATGGAGTCCCTGCCGATGGTTGTTATCAAGCGGGATGGCAGCCGCCAGAGCTTTGATCGAAACAAGGTGGTGAGCAGTATGCTGCGGGCCTGCGAGAAGCGCACGGTGCCTCTGGCCCGTCTGGAGGAGCTGGCCAGCGAGATTGAACAGAATCTGCAAAACTCTCTGGAGCGGGAGATCACTACGGATCTGATCGGCCAGCAGGTGATGGACAGGCTGCGGGAGGTGGACGAGGTAGCCTATGTGCGCTTTGCCTCGGTTTACCGCCGTTTTAAGGATATCCCCACATTTATGGACGAGCTGTCCAAGCTGCTGGAGGAGAAATAGCATTGATGACGTCTGAAATAAGACGCGCATAATGTCTCACAAATAATGACACCTGAAAGGGCTGCAGCAATTCGTTGCTGCGGCCTTTTTTGTACCCATTTTTCCACCCTTCCGCCTCCCCAATTTTCCGTCTTTCAGAGGGATCCTTCGAAGTAAAAGTGCCTAAAATTCTCCCCAGACCCGCCCCAGAAAATCTCCCCTGGCGAGGGGATTCTTCGAGTAAAAATCCCGTTTGCTCCCCCTCTATCCCCTGAAAACTTCCCCGGCTTCATGCTTGGCCGGGTCGAAATTATCACTTAAAATGTAATGAATTTAAGCAAAAATACTAATATTCCCACTAAAATTTCCCCGTATATTTCCCCTGAAAGGGCTGATAGCTGGGAGGATGTGCAGGGAGTTGATTGGGGTTTCGCTTGCGAAGGATACCCCTGAAAGAGCAGATGACGGGGAAGATGCGGGGGAGTTGAGCGGGGATGTCGTGTGCGAAGGGTGCCCCCTGAAAGGGAGAAAATGACGGGGGCTTGTGCGGGGAAACGATTGGGGAAATGAGCGGAAAAAGTTGCAGAAATTGAGTTTTTTGAGATTTGAAATGGCGCGGAAAAGCGCCATCTTTCAGCAGACAAATGGACAAAAATCGTGGACAATATGCTTATTTTAAAAAAGACGCTAACATAGTAGCTCCAAAGAATTCCCTTTTTTTCCGAGATTATGCGGGTAGATTTTGAATTTTTCTTCGATTATGCGGGTCGGGAACAGCAAAATCTCAAGAAATTGCTCTTTGGTCACAAAATCTCAGGGAAATTTCGGGGATTCAAACGAGATTTTGATCTTAAAAAAGAAAGAGGTCAGACACATGGAACGAGCAGGAAAGAAAACAAGGGACATCCTTGCGATGACGGACGACAACCTGCGCCACCGGGAAAAGATTCTGCCGATGGAAAAGGCCCAGTCGCTGAAAATGCAGGTGGAGGCCATCAGCCATCAAGGGACAAAGATGGAGGGCGTGGCCGCCGGGGACGTTGGGAAACGCTCCACGGAAATCGTGGGGGAGCGCAACGGCATGAACTACAAGCAGGTACAGCGGTATATCCGGCTGACCGAGCTTGTGCCGGAGATCCAGTCCATGTTGTGCATACTGTTCCGTTCCGCGATAAGCTGTATCAGCTCGTAGCACATGATAAGGGCTAGGATGGCCCCGGCGATGGGGACGATCACCGTTTCCCATCTTTTCTCCGTGTTCCAAAATCAAACGCCCGTTGAGAGACTCGATTCGCTCTACCAGAT
>CATLAL010000043.1 GCA_949878425.1 uncultured Oscillospiraceae bacterium | reverse complement strand
GCACAGAATGGAAGGATACACCAGAGAGGAGATCCTCCGCCTGATCCAGGAGGAGGACGTCCAGTTTATCCGGATGCAGTTTACCGATCTCTTTGGACAGCTGAAAAATGTGGCAATTACGGTATCGCAGATTGAGCGGGCACTGGACGGGGAGATCATGCTGGACGGCAGCTCTATCCAGGGCTCCGTCCGTGTGGAGGAGTCCGACCAGTATTTGAAGCCGGATTTGAATACGTTCGCCATCCTGCCCTGGCGTCCGCAGTATGGCAAGGTGGCCCGGATGATCTGCAATGTCCACAACCCGGACGGCTCTCCCTTTGCCGGAGATCCCCGGAACGTGCTGAAGCAGGCACTGCAGACGGTAGAGGATATGGGACTGGCCCTGAATGTGGGGCCGGAGCTGGAGTTTTTCCTCTTTCTCACTGATGAGGAGGGGAATCCCTCTACCAGGACCGCCGACAGAGCGGGATACTTTGACCTTGGTCCCCTGGATCACGGCGAGAGCACCCGCCGGGAGGTGGCTCTGGCGCTGGAGAAGATGGGAATCGGGGTGGAGGCCAGTCACCACGAGGTCGCTGCCGGACAGCACGAGATAGACCTGAAATACGCGGATGCCCTTACTGCCGCCGACAACATTATGACTCTCAAACTGGCTGTGAAGACCCTGGCCCAGAAGAACGGACTCCACGCCACCTTCATGCCAAAGCCCCTGCGGGATGCGGCGGGCAACGGGATGCATATCAACCTCTCTCTGTTCCGTGAGGGACGGAATATGTTTTATGACGAAAGGGATCCACAGAGATTGTCCCTTCTGGCCCGGCAGTTTATCGCGGGCCTTCTGGAGCACGCCCGGGGATTCTGTGCGCTGGCCAATCCGCTGGTGAATTCCTACAAACGAATGGTGGCGGGCTACGAGGCTCCCTGCTGCCTGACCTGGTCCTCCGGCAACCGCTCTGCGCTCATCCGAATTCCCGTTTCCAGAGGGCAGGGGACCCGCGTGGAGCTGCGGAGCCCCGACCCCACCTGTAATCCCTATCTGACGCTGGCGGCATGTCTCGCTGCGGGGCTGGACGGCATCCGGCGGGAGCTGGCGCCGCCGCCGGAGATTGCCGGAAACCTCTACCACATGTCGCCGGAAGAGCTGGCGTCGCGGGGAATCCGGAATCTGCCCTCGTCGCTGGAGGATGCCCTCCGGGCTATGGAGGCGGATCCGGTGGTAATAAAGGCGTTGGGGCCTTATGCTGCGCGGTATATTGAGGGCAAACGGCAGGAGTGGGAGGAATACCGAACACAGATATCCCAGTGGGAGCTGGACCGCTGCCTGATTACATGGTGAGCCGCAGATGGAGCGAGCGATTGTCGCTTTTGCAGATGAGCGCATCCGGCAAAAGAGCCTGTGCCTGCTGAGCAGGGAGGGCTGGGAAACCATGGCCTGCGCTTCCGGTGCGGAGGTGATCCGCATGGCCCGGCAGCTGGGCAGCGCCATGGTAATCTGTGGCTTTCACCTGCCGGATATGACGGCGGATACCCTGGCGGCAGAGCTGCGGGGAACAGCGGTGCTGCTGGTCATAGCCAGGGCTTCCTATTTGGACCTGTGCGGCGGAGAAAATCTCTACAAGCTGCCTCTGCCCGCCACACATGCTGAGTTCATGGCCTCGTTAAGGCTGCTTTTGGATTTTGAGAGCACACATCTCCGCCACCCTGTTTCCGGGAGAGGAGAAGAGGCCCAGCAGCTGATCCGGAAGGCCAAGGAGCTCCTCATGGATGTAAACCGCATGAGCGAGGAGGAGGCCCACCGGTTTCTCCAGCGCCGGGCCATGGACAGCGGCATGAAGCTGGCGGAGGCCGCCCGTTGGGTTGTGGAGTCTTACAATGTATGACGTTGGGTGAATTGTATAATTTTGCAAAAGTTTTTTGTGTAGATACTCTAATATCTTGTATCCCCCTCTATTGACGGAGCTGCCGGCGCCGTGGTAAAGTGTACCCATCACAAGGGCAAAGGCGTCCTGAGAGCGTGACTCTCGGACGCCTTTGCCCGTTTCATTTAAGGAGGGAGTACTATGTATTCATCTGTCAGCACCATCTGGGTTCTGCTGGGAGCGGCTCTGGTCTTCCTGATGCAGGCGGGCTTCGCCATGTGCGAGGCAGGCTTTACCCGAGCCAAGAACACCGGCAATATCCTGATGAAGAACCTCATGGACTTCTGCATTGGCACACCTACTTACTGGCTTCTGGGCTTTGGATTGATGTTTGCCGGGCCCGGGGCCATCATCGGAGGGCTGGACCCCTTCGTCCGAGGGGACTATTCCGCCGTCCTGCCCGCCGGGGTGCCCCTGTTTGCCTACCTCATTTTCCAGACGGTCTTCTGCGCCACGTCGGCCACCATCGTCTCCGGGGCTATGGCGGAGCGGACCAGGTTCATTTCCTACTGCCTCTACTCTTTCTGCATCTCCGCCTTCATCTATCCCGTTTCCGGCCACTGGATCTGGGGCGGCGGCTGGCTGAGCCGATTGGGATTCCATGACTTTGCGGGTTCCACGGCGGTTCACATGGTGGGCGGCGTGTGCGCCTGCATCGGCGCAGCTATCCTGGGTCCCCGGATCGGCAAATACGACGACCAGGGCAGGCCCCGGGCCATCCTGGGCCACAGTCTGTCCCTGGGCGCTCTGGGTGTGTTTATCCTCTGGTTCTGCTGGTTTGGTTTCAACGGCTGCTCCACCGTGGGCATGGAGGGGGATGATGTGATCGTCAGCGCGGGGCTGATTTTTGTCACCACCAACATGGCCCCGGCGGTGGCCAGTGTCGTGACTATGATCTACACTTGGGTTCGCTACAAGAAGCCGGATGTGGGCATGACCCTTAACGCCGCCCTGGCGGGGCTGGTGGCAATCACCGCCGGCTGCGACGTGGTCTCCCCGGCGGGAGCCGCCGCCATCGGCGCCATCGCTGGACTGCTGCTGCCTGTCTCCGTGAATTTCTTTGACTCCGTTTTGAAGATCGACGACCCGGTGGGCGCGATTTCCGTCCACGGCATCTGCGGCGCAGCGGGGACCATCCTCACCGGCCTCTTCTCCACCAGCGAGGGTCTGCTTTACGGCCACGGCGCCCATTTCCTCCTGATCCAGTGTCTGGGCGCAGTCTGCACGGCCCTCTGGGCGGCGGTGATGATTACCATCGTTTTCCTGGTCATCAAGCACACAATCGGGCTTCGCGTCTCCCAGGAGGAGGAGCTGAAGGGCCTGGACATCACGGAGCACGGCCTGCCCTCCGCTTACGGTGGCTTCGCCTTCGTCTACGACGATACGCCGGACGGCCTGCCGGTCCCTGCAGCGCCCGAAGCCGTTCCCCTGCAGGAGGCGGTACCGGTGGAGACCGTGCCCCCCGCCGTCTCCGTTGAAGCATCCCGGGGCGGCGTGAAAATAACCAGAGTGGACATTCTCTGTAAGATGGAGCGATTCGACGCGCTGAAGCGGGCCATGTTCAATATCGGCATTACAGGCATGACGGCAACCAATGTCATGGGCTGCGGCGAGCAGCGAGGCAAGACGGAGGGCTACTTCCGGGGCGCCAAGGTGGAGGCCACCATGCTGCCCAGCATCCAGGTGTCCATCGTGGTCAGCAAGGTGCCGGTGAGTCTGGTGGTGGAAACCGCCCGGAAGGTGCTGTACACCGGCGCTTTCGGTGATGGAAAGATTTTCGTTTACAACGTGGAAAATGTGGTGAAGGTACGCACTGGCGGGCAGGGCTATGACGCTCTCCAGGACGAAGAGGCAAAATAAATCGGTGCGTATGTGAATGGAGAACATTCGTCCGCAGCGCATAAATGCACAAAGAGTGCTGACACAAAAAGAAATCTTTTGGCGCAGTTACTGAAAACGGGAGAATAGCCCGATATTTTCAGGAAAAAGCGTTGACAGCTGCGTATTTTTGCACGTATAATAAAAAATATGAGAGAGCAACGGGGCCTCCCAAGGGGTCCCGTTGCTCTTTTTTTATTTTGCCAGCGAACGGAGTGTTTTTTATGTCATTTGTGTCTCCGCTGTACAGCTCCCGGTTTGAGCACGACGCCTGCGGCATTGGCGCGGTTGTGGACATCCGGGGACGAAAATCCCATGGGACGGTGGACAGCGCTTTAAAAATCGTGGAAAAGCTGGAGCACCGCGCCGGAAAGGACGCCGCCGGAGAGACCGGCGACGGCGTGGGCCTGCTGCTCCAGGTGCCCCACAGGTTGATGGTAAAAGCCACCGGTAACCTCGGAATCGCTCTGGGGGGTGAACGGGATTATGGCGTGGGGGTGTTCTTCTTCCCCCAGGACAGGGTCAGGCGGGCCCAGGCCCAAAAGATGCTGGAGATCATTGTGGACAAGGAGGGACTGGAGTTCCTGGGCTGGCGGGACGTGCCGGTCCATCCGGAGGTGCTGGGGGAGAAGGCGAGAAGCTGTATGCCCCATATCTGCCACTGCTTCGTGAAGCGCCCGGAGGACTGTGCCCGGGGTCTGGAGTTCGACCGGAGGCTGTATGTTGTCCGGCGGGTATTTGAACAGTCCAATGTCAATACCTATATCCCCTCTTTCTCCAGCCGGACGATTGTCTATAAGGGAATGTTTCTGGTGGAGCAGCTGCGGCAGTTCTATGCCGATTTGACGGACCCGGACTGTCAGAGCGCCATCGCCCTGGTCCACTCCCGTTTCTCCACCAATACCTCCCCCTCCTGGGAGAGGGCGCACCCCAACCGGTATATTCTCCACAACGGGGAGATCAATACCATCCGGGGAAATGCGGACCGGATGCTGGCCCGGGAGGAGACCGTCTCCTCTCCCGTTATGGATGACGATATGGATAAGATTCTGCCTGTTGTGGACCAGAACGGGTCAGACTCCGCTATGCTGGACAACACCCTGGAGTTCCTGATGATGAACGGTATGGAGCTGCCCCGGGCCGTCATGCTCTGCATCCCGGAGCCGTGGGCTAAGGATAAGCGGATGGACCGGGAGAAGCGGGATTTCTACCACTATTACGCCACCATGATGGAGCCCTGGGACGGGCCCGCCGCCATCGTCTTCTCTGACGGCGACACCGTGGGGGCGGTGCTGGACCGGAACGGACTTCGGCCCTGCCGGTGGTATCTCACAGACGATCAACAACTGATTCTCTCCTCCGAGGTGGGAGTGCTGGATGTGCCGCCGGAGTGCATTGTAAAAAAGTCCCGCCTTCAGCCGGGACGGATGCTGCTGGCGGACCTCCGGGAAGGCCGGCTGGTGGACGACGCGGAGCTCAAATCCCGCTATGCCCGCCGCCAGCCCTACGGCGAGTGGCTGGACGCCAATCTGATTCACCTCCGGGACCTCCCCATTCCCAACAAGCGGGTGGAGACCCATCCTCAGGAGCTGCGGGACCGGCTGTATAAGGCCTTCGGCTACACCTATGAGGAGGTGAAGGATGCCATTCTCCCCATGGCCCGGGATGGGATGGAGCCCACCTCCGCCATGGGGGTGGACACGCCGCTGGCAGTACTCAGCGAGCGCCGCCAACCCCTGTTCAACTACTTCAAGCAGCTTTTCGCCCAAGTGACGAATCCCCCCATCGACGCCATCCGGGAAGAAATTGTCACCGACACCACCGTTTATGTGGGCCCCAGCGGCAACCTGCTGGAAGAGAAAGCGTCCAACTGTACGGTTCTTCAAATCCAAAACCCCATTTTGACCTCGGTGGACCTGATGAAAATTCGGCATATGGACCGCCCGGGCTTCCATGTGGAGACCGTTTCCCTGCTGTACTACAAGGGATCCCCTCTGGCCAACGCCTTGGACCGTCTGGTGGTGAATGTGGACCGGGCCTATAAGAAGGGCGCCAACATTATCATTCTCTCGGACCGGGGCGTGGATGAAAATCACGTGGCGATTCCCTCTCTCCTGGCGGTGAGTACCCTGGAGCAGCACCTGGTTCGGACCAAAAAACGGACAGCGGTCTCCATGGTTCTGGAGAGCGCGGAGCCCCGGGACGTCCACCATTTTGCAACGCTTCTGGGATACGGCGCCCAGGCGATCAATCCCTATCTGGCCCAGGAGTGCGTGGAGGAGCTGGTGGAGCGGGGACTGCTGGACAAGGAGTCCTCCGTGGCCGTCAGGGACTACAATGAGGCCATTCTCCACGGAATTGTGAAGATCGCCTCCAAAATGGGAATCTCCACCATCCAGTCCTACCAGTCCGCCCAGATTTTTGAGTGCGTGGGCATCAACAGGGCCACTGTGGACCGGTACTTCACCAACACGGTCAGCCGTGTGGAGGGCGTGGGGCTGGAGGAAATCGGAGAAGGCGTAGAGTGGAATCACAGTCAGGCTTTCGACCCTCTGGGTCTGGGTTTTGACTCCACGCTGGATTCCGCAGGGATTCACAAGCTCCGTTCCGGACCGGACAAAGAGGACCATATGTACAACCCGCGCACCATTCTCCTTTTGCAGAAGGCGGCGCGGGAAGGGAGCTATGAGATTTTTAAGGAGTACAGTGCCCTGGTGGATTTTGCCGACAAACCCCACACGCTGCGGGGCCTGTTGGATTTCCGTGTTTCGGAGGACGGGGGAATCCCCCTGGAAGAGGTGGAACCGGTGGAGAGTATTGTCCGGCGGTTCAAGACCGGGGCCATGAGCTATGGCTCCATCTCCCGGGAGGCCCACGAGTGCATGGCTATTGCGATGAACCGCATTGGCGGAAAATCCAACTCCGGCGAGGGCGGCGAGGCACGGGAGCGGCTGAGCAGTGACCGCCGCTCCGCCATCAAACAGGTGGCCTCAGGCCGCTTCGGCGTCACCAGTGAGTATCTGGTCAGCGCTGATGAGATTCAGATCAAGATGGCCCAGGGGGCCAAGCCCGGCGAGGGGGGGGCACCTGCCGGGGAAAAAGGTATATCCCTGGATTGCCAGGACCCGGTGTTCTACCCCCGGCGTGACCCTGATCTCCCCGCCGCCCCACCATGACATCTACTCCATCGAGGACCTGGCCCAACTGATATATGATTTGAAAAACGCCAACCGGTTCGCCCGGATCAGTGTCAAACTGGTCAGCGAGGCGGGAGTAGGCACGATTGCCGCCGGCGTTGCCAAGGCCGGGGCGCAGGTGGTGCTGATCTCCGGCCACGACGGCGGTACCGGAGCGGCCCCCCGCAGCTCCATTCAGGGGGCGGGCCTGCCCTGGGAGCTGGGGGTGGCGGAGGCCCATCAGACCCTGATACAAAACGACCTCCGCCAGCAGGTGGTGATTGAAGCCGATGGCAAGCTGATGACAGGCCGGGACGTGGCAATTGCCTGTATGCTGGGGGCGGAGGAATTCGGTTTTGCCACTGCGCCCCTGGTGGCCATGGGCTGCTGCATGATGCGGGTGTGTAATCTGGACACCTGTCCCGCCGGTATTGCCACCCAGGACCCAGAGCTCCGGAAGCGGTTTTCCGGCAGGCCTGAGTACGTGGAGAACTTTATGTATTTTGTAGCGCGGGAGCTGCGGGAGTACATGGCCTCCCTGGGCGTACGGACCGTGGACGAGCTGGTGGGCCGGTGCGATTTGCTGCGGGTTCGGGAAAAACTGATAACTCGCCGGGCGGAGGCCCTGAATCTGGACGCACTGCTGCAAAATCCCTGTGGTGACCATGTGCCCCACTTCGACCCCGCCGCAGTCTACGACTTTCAGCTGGAGAGGACGGCGGATATGCGGGTGCTGATGGAAAAACTGGGAAAAAGTCTCAGGGACAGGAGGAGCGGGCGTCTGGATATCCGGATTTCCTCCACGGACCGGGCTTTCGGCACCCTGTTCGGTTCAGAGATCACCCGAACCTGCGAAAACGGCCTGCCGGAGGACAGCTATGTCATCACCTGCCGCGGCGGCGGCGGGCAGTCCTTCGGGGCATTTATCCCCAGGGGGCTGACGCTGGACCTGGAGGGGGACTGCAACGATGGATTCGGCAAGGGCCTCTCCGGCGGCAAGCTGATTCTGCATCCGCCGGCGGGGGGGACCGGGTTTAAGCCGGGGGAGAACATCATCGTGGGCAACGTGGCTCTCTATGGAGCCACCGGCGGCAAGGCCTTCATCAACGGTATGGCCGGAGAGCGCTTCTGCGTCCGCAACTCCGGTGCCTCCGCTGTGGTGGAGGGCGTGGGCGACCATGGCTGCGAGTACATGACCGGAGGCCGGGCAGTGATCCTGGGGCCCACCGGGAAGAACTTTGCGGCGGGCATGTCCGGCGGCGTGGCCTACGTGCTGGACGAACGGCATGATTTGTATCTCCGCCTCAATAAGGAGCAGGTTCAGGCTGCGGAACTGACAGAGGCCCACGATATTGCGGAGCTTCGTGCCCTGATTGAGGAGCATGTAGCCGCCACCGGTTCCCCCAGAGGGAAGCAAATTCTGGCGGCGTTCCAGTCCTATATTCCCTGCTTCAAGAAGGTCATGCCCAGAGACTATGACCGGATGCTTCGGGCTATTGCCCAGCAGGAGGAAAAGGGCATGAGCCGGGAGCAGGCGGAGATCGAGGCGTTTTATGCCACCGCGAGAGGATAAGGAGGGGTGACGATATGGGAAAGATCACTGGATTTTTGGAATATGACCGGCGGGAGCCGGCGGACCGCCCGCCGCTGGAGCGGGTCCGGGACTGGGAGCCCTTCCGCATCCCCCTGACGGCGGATGCCCGCCGGGAACAGGGAGGGCGGTGTATGAACTGCGGCGTCCCATTCTGCCAATCCGGCATCCGGTGGGAGGGGCGGGACTTTGGCTGTCCCCTGCATAATTTGATTCCCGAGTGGAACGACATGATCCATGCGGGGAACCCCTCTCATGCCCTGAGCCGCCTGCTGAAAACCAATAATTTCCCGGAGTTCACCGGGCGGGTCTGCCCTGCGCCCTGCGAGGAGGCGTGCATCTGCGGAATGTACGGCGATGCCGTGACCATCCGGGACAACGAGCTGAGCGTCATAGAGGAGGCCTTTGCCGCCGGGGCGGTGCGGCGCCGCCGTCCGCCTCAGTGGTCGGGAAAGAAGGTGGCGGTGGTGGGTTCCGGCCCGGCGGGCCTGGCGGCGGCGGACCAGCTGAATCACCGGGGCCACTCTGTCACCGTTGTGGAGCGGGAGGAGCGGCCCGGAGGGCTTTTGACCTACGGCATTCCCAATATGAAGCTGCCCAAGGACATCGTAAAGCGCAGAATTAACCTGATGACGGACGAGGGGGTCAGCTTTGTCACCGGTGTGGATGCGGCGGACCCCCAGGTGGCCCAGAGGCTGCTGCGGGACTATGATGCGGTAATCCTCTGCTGCGGCGCGGAGCGGCCCCGCCCCCTTGGATTGGAGACAGAAGGAATCTCCGGCATCTGCTACGGCACGGAGTTTTTGAAGGCCGCTGTGGAACAGCGGCAGTTTGGTAAAACGCCCGCCGTTCCCACAGCGGAGGGGCGGGACGTGATCATCATCGGTACCGGCGACACCGCCTCCGACTGCGTGGCCACGGCCCTGCGGCAGGGATGCCGGTCCATTGCACAGCTGGTGCGCCGTCCGGAGGCAGACTACCTGCAAAACGGTGTTCTGCCCCGGGACTGTGCCCATGAGGAGGCTGCTGCCCTGTTTGGAGAGGATCCCAGGCGGTTTGGCGTGCAAATTAAGGAGATCCGTGTGGAGAACGGCGCACTGACCGCCGTGACCACCACGGAGGGAGACGCTCTGCCCTGCGGGCTCCTGATCGCCGCCACCGGCTTTGCCGGATGCGCGGGCGAAGTGTGCAAGGCCTTCGGCGTGGCCTGGGATGAGACGGTCCGGACTTCGGAGGGCGGCTTTGCCACCACCGTGGAGAAGGTCTTTGCCGCCGGGGATATGCGCCGGGGCCAGTCTCTTGTGGTATGGGCCATCGCGGAGGGGCGGAGTGCCGCCGCGGAGGTGGATGCGTACCTCAATGGCTGCACCAATCTTGTACGGGTGGTATAGGTTCTGGAAAGAGAAATGCCCATCGTGGAAAGTTCATGAAAAAATTTTCGCGGCAGCGGAATTTTCCGGTGTTTCGGCCAAGATTTCTGAAACCCCTGAAAAATGATTGACAGGGCCCCGGCGAGGGCGTATAATGCCCCCATAAAGGCAAAGGCGTCTTTAGGGAGTATTCCCGGAAGGCGCCTTTGCCCTTTTTATGCGATGATCGCGGAAAGGGTGAACGAACATGGCAGCACTGCCAGAGTATTTCGGAAGTTTGGTATTTGATGATCGGGTGATGAAAGCGAATCTGTCCGCCGAAGTGTACCAGTCTCTTCGCAGGACCATTGATGAGGACGCGAGGCTGGATATTGGCGTGGCCAACGCGGTGGCCTCCGCTATGCGGGATTGGGCGGTGGCCCATGGGGCAACCCACTTTACCCACTGGTTTCAGCCCCTTACCGGTGTTACCGCCGAGAAGCACGACAGTTTTATCTCACCCGCTCCGGACGGCGGCGTCATCATGGAGTTCTCCGGCAAAGAGTTGATCCGAGGAGAGCCGGATGCCTCCTCTTTCCCATCCGGCGGACTGCGGGCCACCTTTGAGGCCCGGGGCTACACCGCGTGGGACCCCACCTCCTACGCGTTTATCAAGGACCGGACATTGTGCATTCCCACCGCTTTCTGCGGCTACAATGGTGAGGCGCTGGACAAGAAGACGCCTCTGCTGCGCTCCATGGAGGCGCTGAACCGACAGGCGCTGCGCATTCTGCGCCTGTTTGGAAACACGGAGGTAAAGCGGGTAAGCACCGCTGCGGGCCCGGAACAGGAGTATTTCCTGGTGGATGCCAAGCTGTGGGAGCAGCGCCGGGACCTGCGCTTCACCGGACGCACGCTTTTCGGCGCCCGGCCTCCCAAGGGACAGGAGATGGATGATCACTACTTTGGCACGATCAAGCCCCGGGTGGCCGCCTACATGGAGGATCTGAATCAGGAGCTTTGGAAGCTGGGCATCCTGGCCAAGACCCAGCACAACGAGGTGGCTCCGGC
>CATLAL010000042.1 GCA_949878425.1 uncultured Oscillospiraceae bacterium | reverse complement strand
AAGTCGAAGGTGTGCTCGTCGCCGACGACGTACTCCATGACCTTGAGGCTCGTCGCGTCCCGGCGTCCCTTTAGCATCATCTTGTTCTTCCACTCCCTCGAGCCGTTGGCGGCGAGGTAGCGGGCCGACGCCGCGCCCCGGCTGTCCATGAGGTGCTTGACGTAGCGGGCGACCGTCTTGATGCTGGGGTAGTCCTCCCACCCTCGGCCCTGGGCGATCTCCTCGAACCGCTCGTAAAGCATCTCGAGGGTGCCCAGGTTGGCGGCGAAGCGGCGGTCGAACCAAATATTCTCAATGACCGCCCGCTGTTCGTCCGTGAGGCTGGGGAAGGTGGCCTTCTCCCGGGGCTTCCTGCATAGGGCCAGGGCCCGGAAGTAGTCCCGGTTCTGCCCGTCCTCCCGTTCCAGCTTGAGCGCCCAGGCGTTCGCCTTGAGGACGTTGTCGACGTAGCGGTAGAGGGTCGGGAGGCTCACGCCCAGGCCCAGCGCGTAACGCTCGGCGTAGGCCGTGCGGTCGGGGCCGTCGTAGCCGACGAAGTCCTGGATGCGGGCGGCGAGCTCGACGGCCTCATAGTATGCCTTCTTCCGCTTCCCTCCGTCCCCTTCGATGAAGTGATTGAGGTCGGCCCCGACATACCAGGGGGCCGCGTCTGTTCGCTTGTCTATGATGACATCCCTCCCGTCCACCTTCTGCGCGGCCTTCCACGCCTTGCGCCCCTTCGCGGAGAGGGAGGCGACGGAGATCATGACCTGATCTTTCCCTCCGCCCTCGCGGGGCTGTGTCTTCGTCTTGAACTGCTGCGGGTTGCGCGATATGCGCGAGGTGAGCCCCTTGTAGGTGATACCCTCGAAGGCTGCGGCCTCCTCGAGGCCGATGAACACGTCCGACACCTCGCTCCCTCCTTCCTGCTGTTATGCTGCGATGGCCTTCTCGACCTTGCGGGGGTCGAGGGAGAGGGCCGCGACGATCGCTGGGACGTACTTCTCGCCCGAGCGGACGCCGTAGAGGATGTAGCTCAAGTATTGCGGCGACGTCCCGATCGTGTCGGCGAGCTGTGTCTTCGTCATGTCTTGGTCGGTGAGGGCCTTGACGACGAGCTTCCCGAACGGGGTGAGCTTTCCGCTATTGCGTTTCATCGCTGTCCTCCTTCCTGTGAACTGTCTCTTAGGGTTACTTCCGGGCGACCGCCCGGGCGAGGGCTATGCCGACCCCCGCGATCGCCGTCGCCTGGGCCATGGGCGAGGGGGCGTTCAGCAGCACGGCGGCGGCGGCGACGCCCAGCATGGCGAGGAGGGAGAGGCCGAAGGTGAGGAACCCGTCCAGCAGCGCGTCGGTGATCTTGACCGTCTTCCGCGCCGCCTTCCATGCCGCCGCAAGGTGCTCCTCCTTCTCAAGCAATTTGAGAATGAAGTCCGCCGTCGCGATGTCGGCCTCCACCTTCTCGAACGCCTCCTCCTGCCCAGGCCGGGCCCGCATAGGGGCTCGGGGGTCGCCGACCGCCCGCTTCTGCCGGAGCAGCTCCAGGCGGAGCGCCTCGGCCCAGGCGTGGGCCTCTTTCGTGGAAATGATCTGTTTCATAGTGCTCCTTTTCATTTCCTCCCCGAGGCTGTATAATTGAGATGGGCTTCCGGCCCGGGGAGGGGGTGAGGTTATGGATGAGTTTCGTCTGAATACGGGAAATGCGTTTGCCGATGCCATGATTGAGCGGCGTCTTGGTGCTTCCCCGGAGTTCTGGGCGTTGGTCGACTATCTCGAGATGAAGGGGCTCCTCGACCGTGTGGAGTTTTTGGAGTTCTTCTCTCAAAATGCGACCGCTTACGTGGAGGCCGTCACTCGCGCCCACCAGCCGCAAGGTGATTGAGCACCTCTCTCGTCTCCCGTTCGACCCGCTTCTGTGCGCGAAAATGCCGCTCGTAAAGCTCTTTGAGGTTGGGGTGCATCCCATCCTCCCCGGGGGCCGTCTGCTTGTCGGACGGCCCCTTCGCTTTCGGGGGCTCCCCGGTGGTGAGCCAGGAGAGCCAACACTCCCGACACGAGAGGCGGTCGCACTCGGTAGGAACCACGGGCGGACAATGTTCGGAAATGATGTCCGCGATCTCCCCCGCTGTCGTCTCGGGGGCCTTGAGGAGTTCAAGTCCTGTCATGGCTGCATCCCCTCCTTGAACTGCTGGACGGCGTGGTTCTCGAGGTACATCTCCCGGAGCTCCCGGGCCCGCTCCATGAGGGCCGAGCGGAGGGCGAGGAACGGGGCCGAGTTCGGCTTCACCTTGTCCAGGGCCTCGTCGAGCTCCCGGGCCATGTTGAAAATGTTCAGGTAGACCCGGCAATCGTTACCCGGGCACTCCTCGGCGAGAGCGAGGCCCAGGGAGTAGACCCTCCGCGTGTTGCGGTCGTCCCTCATGCCCGAGGGAAGGTTCTCGAAGGCCTCCCGCTCCCGGGGCTCCGGCTCCGGGATGTACCTCTGGGCCCAGCGTTCGACCTTGCACTTCTCACAAATGGCGTCGAGCTCCTCTTGCGTCCGGCCCTCCCGGAACCGACAAACCTCGTCGCACACATAGGCGAGGGCCTCCTCCTGCTCCGGGCCTGGGCCCGGCCCCTTGCTCCACGCAAAGCTCTCCATCCCGCAACGGCGACACTTGAGCGTCTGGACGGTGCAGTTCGTGAAGGTCTCCCCCTCCTCGAAGTCGTGGGCGGACAGGATAGCGGGCCCCGCCTCGCTGGGGAGAACGACGTCGGCCCGGTGCCCCTCGTCCGTGTAGAACTGACACGCCGCCCCGAAGACGTCCGGCTCGACGACCGCCTCGTCCGCTTCCAGGAGGCCCAGGTCGCGGAGCGCGGTCTTGTACCCGGCGAGCTCGTGCGCCGCCGTCCGGGGGTCGATGTCCGGGTAGTGCTTGCTCTTGATCTGCGTCTTGAGCTGCTCCGCCCAGGACAGGGCCATCGCCTTCGGGAAGACCTCCTCCTCGCTGACCCCCTCCGCGCTCTCCATGGTGACGGTGTAGGCCGGGGCATCGTCGGAGTAGTCCTCCTCGGCGTCCAGGCCCCGGGCCTGTTCGACGGCGATCTCGATGAGGTCGGCGTCGGTGTACTCGAAGGCGTCCAGGTCGAAGTCGAGGTCGCCCGTGTACTGCTCCGCGTCGATGACGCCGAAGCTCCCGAGGGTGGGGTTGTTCCGCTTCTCGCGGTCGTTGAACCGCACGATGAGGAACCCGTTGATCTTCTTCATTTTTCTCATAGCTGCTGCTCCTTCCTGTTGTTTGTCCGTCCTGCCATCATCGGGCCGGGAGAGGACACCTCCCGACGACGCCCCGGAGGGCGTTTCGGCTCATTCCTCGGTGAGGGCTTCCAGGCCCTTGACAATCTGCTCGCACACGCCCCGGCGCTCCTTCGCGGCCCGGTAGCTCTTGACGGCCTCGGCGAAGGCGATGTCCTGGGGCGCTTCGGCGTAGTAGGCCATAGTCTCGGCGCTCTGCTCCATCCGCTTCTGGGCGGCGGCGAGCTCCTCGACTACGAGGCCATAGGCGGCGCTTTGAAGCCACGCGGGGAGCTGCCGCCCCTTGAGGGCGTCGACCTGCTCCTGGGCGTGGTCGAGTTGACTCCTCAAGACCTCCGCGTCGGAGTGGGCCGCGTTGTACTTGCTCCCCATCTCCCGGAGCTGTTCCTCGAGGAGGCTGATCCGCCCGGGGAAGCTGTAGGCCGCGTCCTCCTCAATGTTCATCTCGGCGACCTCATAGACGCCCGTGAACGCTGTCTTGAGGTAGGACTGGGGGCCCAGCTCCTCGACCATGGCCTTGATCTTCTCGAGGGCCTCCCGCTCCTGCTCCTTCGTGGCGTTGGCGTCGGTGGAGACGAGCTCCGTGTCGTCAATCTCGATCTCCTTGCCGAACCGCTTGATGAGGGTTTTCCGGGCTGCGGCCTCTGTCCGCTCGACGATGTAGGCGGTGTCGATGGAGCTCTCGGGATAGTGATATTGAAGTTTGTACTCGTTCATCTGCTGCTGCTCCTTCCTGTTGTGGAGGTCAGCCGACCGAAGCCGGGACGACCCTGATCTTGTCGGTGTGCTTGTGGAGGATGACGAGTTCGCCGTTCTGCTTCTGCTTGATGACGAGCCAGTTCTCCGGGGCAAGGCCCGCTTGCCCGAGCCTGATCTTCTGCTTCCGCGTAGGCTTCTTGCCGTTTCTCATGTGTGACCTCCTTTTCTGCTTTCCTTTTTTGGTGGGGTGTGGTATGCTGTTGTTTGGTTAAATTCTTAATCCTACTTCATTATACTCTCCGTTCGGAGAGGTGTCAAGCGTTTTCTCTCAAATTAGAGAGATTTTTTCGCCGCGCCTCTCCGCCCGGAGAAATGGGAGGTTTTACTATGTCCGAACTCATTGATCGCCTCGAGATCGAAGTGAAGAAGAAGGGGCTCACGTTCAACCGTATCGAGCGGGAGCTCGGCCTCGGAAATGGTACAATCAAACGATGGAACGATCAAAGCCCGCGCCTCGACAAGCTCACGGCGGTCGCTCGCTTTGTGGGCGCTTCGCTGGATTACCTCGTTTTCGGAGAGCTCCAAACGGAGAGCACTCCGAGTGGAGAACTCGATCTCGCTCGCGTGAAGGAGGAGCAAGGGCTCCTTTGTGACGGGAGCCCGCTCTCGAGCCTTGAGACCGATCTCGTCGCCATGTTCCGGCTCCTGCCGGAGGAGGAGCGGGAGGACGTCTTCGACATCGTTCATCTCAAATACAAGCGGCATCTTGGGAAAAAGGCGGGGTCTATCTATTGGACGTATTTCGACGGGAGCGCCGACGAGGAAAGCGGCCCCGCCGAAGGCCGTGAGGCCCACGACGGAACCGCCTGATTTTTTGCGCCTGTATGATTAAAAACTAAATCCAAAACGTGAAGAATTGAAAAAGGGGGCGCTCGACGGTGCCGGGAGCCCGGAACCCTTTGATTTACGGGCAATTCTGCAATTCTTCGCGGGTTTGGTTGATTTGAAGAATTGCTCCGGGCCGATTTCCCGCGCCCAGGGCTCGGCGTCGCTCGCCTTTGCACAGCCCGAGTAACGCCTTGTAACAGTCCGGCCCGCGCCGATCGCGGTGATGGAGGCCCTCAAAACGGGGGTTTTAACACTCCCGCCGTTATTTTCTGCACGTTTAACGCCCCTGTTTGCACGGCCCGCCCCTTGCCTTTTCCGGGCCTGTCTGCTATAATCTCACCATGGGCCGCAAAGCCCGCCCTCTTGCGTCTGCTGCTGCTGCTGACTTCCGGGGCGGGTGGAGCGGCCCTCCTGCCTTGTAGGGGTTGATTTACGGGGCTTTCCGGGCCTCCGGGCCCCTCGATACGCCCAGCGCCCCCGCCGCCGTCCTGGGCCCTTCCTGGGCCGTACAGGGCACGAAAAAAGAGCGCCGACCACGTCGACGCCCCCGTCTCAAGTTGTCCGATAATTGAGCCCCCGCTCGCGGGCCCATCCCGGGTAAAAATGCCTCGTTTCCCGCTGAAATAGCGGGTTTTCTTATGCTTTCCCGCCCTGTCCCGGTTTATCCCGCATTTCTCAAATATCCTGTCCCTCTACAGCGCGGCCGCATTTTTACAAATTCTTAAAAAATAAACCGGGCGCCCCGGAAGGGGGCGCCCGGCAATGCCAAGCTCACCGGTTGATCTGGTTGCGCCGGCCGATGTTCATGGTGCCGTCCTGCATATCGTTCACCCAGTCCAGGCTCTTGCCGGTGCCGTGGGCCACGCAGGAAATGGCGTCGTCGGCCACATAGGTCTCGATGCCGGTATGGGACTCGATGAGCTTGTCGAAGCCCCAGACCAGCGACCCGCCGCCGGTCATGATAATGCCGTTGCTGGAGATGTCGGCCACCAGCTCGGGGGGGGTGCGCTCCAGCACGCCGTGGATGGCCTCCAGGATGCGGGAGCAGGGCTCCTCGAACGCCTCGATCATCTCGCCGGAGGTGACGGAGAACACCCGGGGCAGGCCGGTCATGAGGCAGCGGCCTTTGACCTCCATGGAGATCTCCTCCGGGCGGGGGAACACGCAGCCGATGGTCATTTTCAGCTCCTCCGCGGTGCGGTCTCCGATGAGCACGTTGTGCCGCTTGCGGATGTACTTCACCACCGCCTCGCTGAACGCGTCGCCGGCCACCTTGATGGAGGCGGACTCCACGATACCGGACAGCGAGATGACGGCGATATCGGCGGTGCCGCCGCCGATATCCACCACCATGTGGCCGTCCGGCTGGTTGATGTCCACCCCGGCGCCGATGGCCGCGGCCAGAGGTTCCTCAATGAGGTACACCCGCCGGGCGCCCGCCTGGATGCCCGCGTCGATGACGGCGCGCTCCTCCACCTCGGTGATACCGGAGGGCACGCAGATGACCACCCTGGGCTTAAACACCCGCACGGGGGCCACCTTGCGGATAAACTCCCGCAGCATCCGCTCGGTCATGTCGTAATCGGAGATGACGCCGTCCCGGAGGGGGCGGATGGCCACGATATTGCCGGGGGTTTTGCCCAGCATCTGCTGGGCCTCGGTGCCCACCTTGAGCAGCTTGCCGGTGTTCCGGTCCAGGGCAACCACAGACGGCTCCCGCAGCACAATCCCCTTGTCCTTGATATAAACCAGCACGCTGGCCGTCCCTAAATCGATGCCGATATCCCTTGCGAACATAATATCCACTCCAGTCATCTATATCCTGCGCTATGGGATTCTGCCCCAAAAGCGCCTATGGTAATCACAGCAATTGCGGCCGCATGGCCCCATATTGGGTATACCTGTTAATCATACAAGACTATCCCGCATTTTGCAAGCCCTTTTGTCCCACGGAGTCCTTAATTTTTTATAAGGTATCCCCCTATTTTTCGTCGCAATGCCCGCCCGGCCCGGTATTTGCAAAAAAATGCGCGGACGCCCGCCTCCCGCTTTTGCGTTCGCTCCGCTCCAAGCCCTCCTGCGCGGCTATCCTCCGCGCTTTTATAAAACACCAAGCCCCCAGCCGTCCTAATCCGCGGCTGGGGGCCTACTTCTGGCTTTGATTGTCCAAGGGCTTGTACCTTCACTTTCCTCCGGGCCTCTCCCGGATCGTTTTGCGTTGGGGTTCCGCCTGAAACGACCGCTTCCCTGTTTCCTCAAACAATGGTAGGCTTCAGACCTGGTCTGGCTTCCGTCGCTTCCGTAAGCGTGTTTGGAACGAGCTGATGCTTCGCCTCATTTTGCGTTCCCAATCGCAGAAAGAGTTTGGTGCGTTCGACGTTAGTACATTGGACTCACCTTTTCCTTTCTGTCTGTATTGTACTATAAGCCTCTGGGTTTGTCAACCCTTTTTGTGAAAGTTTTTCAAAATTTTTTTGCCCGCCGGGGCCCCGAGTCCGGGGCCCCGGCGGCTGCGCGATTCCTGGTTTGTATCCCTCGCTCCAGTCCATCCGGTGCGGCGCGCCTAAGCTCGCGCTTCTCCGCGCTTCTTAATCCGGCCAGTCCAGCCCTTCGTTCTCAATGGCCAGCCCGTACCAGCTCAGCCCCGTATCCGCGGCCTCCCCCCAAGTGGGGTGCCGCCCCGCCACCTCCTCCCAGGTGTTGTACCAGAACACGTAGGTGATGTCCACATGGCTGGGCAGGATCTCCTCGATGATGGCCCGCAGCCGGTCAAACCCGCCGGGTATGCCCGCCACGTTGGGGAAGTAGACCTTCACATACCCCGGCCTGTCCCCCTCCCGCACCAGCACGTTGAGCCCGCAGCCCTGCATGGTGTCGTTGATGGCCTCGGGGGTGAAGCTGTCCCCGCCGATGCGCAGCAGCGCGGCCAGGGCGTCCCTGCGCTGCTGCACCGTCTCGCACACGGGCCGGTAGGGCAGCAGCCCCTCGATCCGCTCCAGCCCGAACCCCTCGGCGGTGGCGAGGTTCATCTCCCTGGCGGTGCCGTCCAGCTCCCCGGCCCCCCAGTCCAGCCGCGCGCCGTAGGCGGCCAGCTCCCCCCGGTTGATCGCGCCTTCCCTCAGGTCGTACACCCCCAGCGGGCGCAGCAGGGAGACCAGATAATCTTCAAACCGCGCCATTCTGCGTCCCCCCCTGGGTGATGGCAAGCCGGCCCAGCACGGGCAGCGTCACGTTGTCCAGCGGCAAATCCCGCGCCGGCTGGGTGAGCACGCAGTTTGCCACCCCGTCCACGGCGAAGGCCAGGCTGGTGAGCCGGGCCCTGGGCAGGGCCTGTCCCAGCCGCTCCCCGGTGAACCAGCCCGTCAGCCTCTCCCGCACCGCCTGGGCCACCTGCTCGAAGTCCCGGCCCTTCTGGGGCCACAGCTCCAGCGCTATGTCCACCGTCCGCGGGGCAGGGGCGCGCACCTTCACGTCCACCGCGATCTCCCGCACCCGGTCGAAGTGGGCCTGGAGCTTATCCAGCAGCTCCTGTCCAGGCATCCCCCCCTGGGCGGCGGGGACGATGTCCACTGTGCCCACCCCCCGGTTCCGGGGCAGGACAGTCACCGCCGCCACCTCCTCAAAGGACATGGCCGCCTGGTAATAGAAGGCGTTGTTCGCCCCGTTGGCCAGCCGGTGGAAGGTCTCCAGCACCCGCGCCCGCAGCTCCTCGTCCCCCTCCTCGTCCAGCCCGCCCGCGGCGGCCTCCGCGTTGACGCAGGCCGCGATGCGCACCGGCGGCACCGACATATACACGATGGTGCCCGCCTCCACGTTGCCCGCGGCCCCGGCCTGGGCGGCCTCCACGGGCACGTCGGCGTACAGCGCCCCTTGTTCCACCGCCGCCGTCCGGGTGGTGAGGAAGCGCACGCCCCCGGCGGTCATGCATACCGTCCCGGCGGGGATTTCCACATCGGCCTGCTGGGGCTGATCCACAAAAAAGCGCACCGTCCCGGCGGCCTTGGCGGCCTGCCTGCGGGCCACCCCCCGCAGAAACGCGTGCTTGTCCAGATCCTCCCCCTGGGCGGTCTGGGGGAAGCACTGCCTTCGGGTCCACTCCCCCTGGACGTACAAGCTGTAGATCTGGGCGGCCACGGCGTAAAACCGCACGGCCAGGTCGCTGCTGCCCCCGGCGGCCATGCCGGTCTGGGCCTGGAACTCCGCGGCCATGCCCTGGTAGATTTCCTCCAACGTCATCAAGCTCTCACCCCTCCAACTGCGCTGTCACCGACAGCCCTGTTCCCTGCCACAGCAGCTCCACCGTCACCCACAGCGCCTCATCCTCCCGGCGCACCGACGCGCCGGTCACGGTCAGTCCGGCCATATCCGCCAGCGCCTCCACGGCGAACTGCCGGGCCAGGCTGTCCCAGGCGGACGGCTTCTCCCGCCGCAGCCGCCCCATCCGGCTGCCCAGCCCGGGCAGGAAGGGGAAGCTCCCCCGCCGGGCGGTGAGGCGGAACAGCACCTCGCATATCAGCTCGTCCCCGCCCTGGGCGGCGGCCACGCCGCCGTTCCCGTCCGCCGCATAATCCCCCTGTTTCATCAGCAGCGCCATCAGAACCCCCCCATGGCGGCGGCCACGATCCGGATGATAAAGTCCTCCAGCCGCTCGCCCCGGATATACACCTGGGCCTTCAGGTCCAGCTCCTCCGCCGAGATCTCGGCCTTTTCCTCCGCGCCGAGCTTCACCATGCCGCCCCGGAGCCCCAGCTCACTTCCCGCCGACAGGCTGACCCCGCCGCCGCTCACAGCCACCTGCCCGCCGTCTATGGCCACCGACTTGGGCCGCCCCGTCCCCTGCCGCACCCCGGCCACGCAGGGGATCTCCCCCCTGCCCTGGATGACCAGCACCCGCTGCCCCGGCTCGGGGGACCAGCGGTAGCCCGCGGGGGCGTACACCTCCACCCCCCGGCGCTCGCTGTCCAGCAGCACCGCCAGATCCCCGCCGCTCATGGTGACGGTGCCGGTCTGCCCCTCGCCGGGGTCAACGGGCCGCTTTTGCTGTCCGCCCATCCACATGAAACCTCACTCCTCTCCAAGCTCCCCTGTCCGGTTCTCCGCGCTTCTTCCTTGTCACGCTGCGAACCGGCCACGCCGCTCGCTCGCTTTCCCTCCGTCTCGGCCTGATCTTGGGCGGCTTCGCCGCCCCGCGCTCGGCCTCGCTCCGGTCCAAGCTCTCTCGCTGTCCGGTTCTCCGCGCTTCTTTTTAAATCATCGCGTCCACTTCCCCCAGCACCAGCGTGGTGCTCAGCCCACCTCCGCCGCAAGCCACCTCGGTCTGGGCGGCGCGGTACAGCCCATTGCCGCCGAACCCCTCCAGCTCCACATCCACCAGGTCCCCCGGCCAGGCCAGGAAGCCCCCCGCGGCGGTAAGGCGCATCCGCACCCGCTCCCGCCGTGCAGCCCGGAGCTGATAGTCCGCAGTGTAGCGCATGGCGGTGGTGCCCGTGGTGTTGGGCACCGTCACCACCCGCCGGGCGCAGCCCCCCTGGGCGGTAAATTCCGGGTCGGACACCCATTGGGTGCCCCAGGTGGTGCGCCTGCGCACCGCCACCTGGCTGAGCACGCCGTGGCGCTCCTCCCGGTACTCCCAGCCGGTCACATGGTCGGTATCCCGGATGCGGGCGGCGGTCTTGTCCCCGTGGGGGGACAGCACCAGCCGCCCCCTCCGGTCAAACCGGGGCACCACCCCGCCGTAGTAGCAGGCGTACCGCCGCACCACGCTCCATTCGCTCTCCCCGCTGGCGATGGTGAAGGCGCTCACCGTGGGAAGCCCCTCCCCACCCACCGCCTGGATGCCATAGGGGGCCACGTGGTCGGCCACGATGTCCGCCCGGGTCGCCCGCTGGTACTCGGCGGGCATCGCCTCGTTATCCAGCAGCAGCGCCGCCATCCCCCGCCCCTCCAGCTCCAGGTACAGCCCGTCCTTTCCGCATAGCACGGCGAACTCGTCCACCACCCCGGTGAACACCCGCTCCCCCTCCCAGTCGGCGTAGAAGCGGCAGGCGGCGTGGAGCAGCCGCTCCTGCCCCCGCTCCCAGAGGCACCGCAGGGAAAAGCTGTCGCAGGGGGTGTCCGTGCCGTAGCAGAACCGCCAGCTCACCGCGGTAGGCAGCTCCAGCCGCCGTCCGTCCCCCAGCTCCACCCAGCACCGCGTCATGCCACCCTCACCTTCTGTCCCACATAGATGAGGTTGGGGTTACGGATGCCCGGGTTGAGGGCGACCAGCCGCTCCAGCGCCGTCCCGTACCGCCGGGCGATCCCCCACAGGGTATCCCCCCGGACCACGGTATGCCACCGGGCCCCCTCCCCGGCGGCCCCCTGGCCGCCCCCGTCCGCCAGCTCCCGGAGGGTGAGGGCGGTCTCCGCCTCCCCCACAGTCTCCCAAAACTCGAAGGAATAGGCCACATAATCCCGCCGGGGCTCCTGCCGCAGCTCCAAAGCGGCGAACCACGCCGTGGTGGTCATCCAAACCGGGTGGGCCAGCACCCCCGGCGTCTCCTCGTAGAACACGGTGGCCAGCTCCTTGAATTTGTCATAGGCCCCCTCTCCCACAAACTCCCCCTCCCCCCGGAGCACCCGGCGGGTCTGCCCCAGGCTCTGGAGGTAGTGCCGCCCGAAGGGGATCTTGTGGACGGCGATGTTCCGCTCATACGCGATGGAATACACCCTGGGGTTATGGGGCCATACAAAGCTCTTGAACCGCATAGGTGAAAGGATCATGGTATCACTCCCCCTCTTACAAGATCGCCGCATTGTCACGCTCCGCTCCCTCCGTCACGGCGGCTAAGCCCCTCCGGCTGCGCGCGCCGTTTGCCGGGCCTGCGGCCCGCCGATCCGTCCACTCCGCTTCGGGTCTTAGCCGCCTGCTCCGGGCGCTCCGCGCTCCTTCCTTGTCACGCTCCGCTCCCTCCGTCACGGTGCGCCTAAGCTCGCGCTTCTCGCTCAGTAAATCCGCATCTCCCCGTCATACCGCCTGCTGTCCCTGCGGACGGCCCGGTCCAGCTCGTCCACAGCGAG
>CATLAL010000041.1 GCA_949878425.1 uncultured Oscillospiraceae bacterium | reverse complement strand
GGGCGAGCAGTGCTCGCCCGCACGATACCGCAACGCTTTCGTTAGAAACGGGCGAGCAGTGCTCGCCCCTACGCCATGCTGCGAATTTTGATGATTGCTATAAGCCTTATTATTTCTCAACTATGGCCACTAGATTCCCCCGCCGCCGGCCCGGGCGGCGGAGAAAGGAGCTCCCCTATGTTCCGCAGCCTCCATATGAAGCTGGTGATGATCCTCCTGCTGCTCATCACGTCCCTGATGACCATCGTGGGCGCGTTCATGATGACCAACATCACTCGGTTCTTTATTGACGAATTCTACCAGCAGGTGGAGGGCGTCTTTGGAAACTCCGACCCCACCAACGGCGCCTTTGTCAACTCCCTGCGCCAGGAGGCGGGGCAGGAGGAGGGGGCTGTGCAGACCCTCCAGCGGATGATTGAGGCCCAGGCCGGCGACCTGGGCCTCAATTCCAGCACCAGGAATTACTATATTCTCGACGGGCGCACCGGGGCCTTTCTGGCCGGCTCCGAGAGCCAGGCCGCCTTTGAGGAGCTGCCGGTGACCGCCAACCTCCTCACCGCCCGCAACAGCATTGCCGGCGGAACCAGCCAGGTGGGGGATCAGAGCGACATCACCGCCGGCTACATGGATGTGGCCATTCCCATCACCGGCGGCGACAACGCCTTTATCATCTATATCTACGACAACCGGGACACGGTCAGCTCCCTGAACAGCCAGCTCTTCCTCATCATCGTCCAGGCCCTGCTGGTGGGGCTGCTCATCTCCGTGCTCCTCAGCTTCCTGCTGAGCAAGACCATGGTCATCCCCATTGAGCGGCTCACCGAGCGGGCCGAGCGGGTGGCGGCCGGGGACTTCGGCGGCGCCACGGCGGTGGGGTCCACCGACGAGATCGGCGTGCTCACCACCACCTTCAACGACATGGCAGCGGTCCTGCAGGACACCCTGGCGGCGGTGGAAAACGAGCGCAGCAAGCTGGACACCCTCTTCCTCCACATGACGGACGGGGTGGTCTCCTTTGCCGGCGACGGCTCCATCCTCACCAGCAACCCCGCCGCCAGCCGGATGCTGGGCCGGGAGATCTCCTTCTACGACTACGACGCCCTCTTTGGCCAGCAGTTCCCCCTCCGGCAGGTAATGGGCCTTCAGCGGCCCAACTTTCTCTCCGGGGAGCTGAGCGTCCGGGGCCGGATCCTGGAGCTGTACCTGGCCCCGGTGCCCGACGGCGGCAGCGGCGGCGCCATGGCCGTGCTCCATGATGTCACCGCCCAGCGGAAAAACGACGACATGCGCAAGGAGTTTGTGGCCAACGTCTCCCACGAGCTGCGCACCCCCCTCACCAACGTCCGGGGCTACGCCGAGACCCTCCGGGACAGCCAGGACATCCCCCGGGAGATGGAGGAGAGCTTTTTGGACATCATCATCAATGAGACGGACCGGATGACCCACATTGTCCAGGACCTGCTGTCCCTCAGCCGCCTGGACTCCGGCCGGGCGGATCTGAAGATGGTGCGCTTTTCCCTGCTGGATGCCATGGAATCGGTCTGCCGGGCCGTGGAGCTGGAGGCCCAGCGCCGCGGCCACACCCTAGAGCGGCGGTACGCGTCGCCCCTGCCCCTGATCACAGGGGATCGCAACCGCCTGGAGCAGGTGCTCATGAACGTGGTAGGCAACGCCATCAAATATACCCCGGATGGGGGAATCATCTCCGTGGACGCCGGCGTGCGGGGGCCCAACGTCTGGATCGAGGTATCGGACAACGGCATCGGCATTCCCAGCCAGGACCGGGAGCGGATCTTTGACCGCTTCTACCGGGTGGATAAGGCCCGCTCCCGGGAGAGCGGCGGCACCGGCCTGGGCCTCTCCATTGCCCGGGAGATCGTGGAGCGCCACCACGGCGCCATTGCCATCGCGGACCACGACGGCCCCGGCACCACGGTGCGCATTCTCCTGCCCATCCGACAGAAGCAGGAGGCCGGCAATGAATAGGAAACGGCTCGCCGGCTGGGGACAGAACGCGGCGCTGCTGCTGCTGACCGCCTTAGCCCTGTTTCTGCTCACCCGCCTCCTCTTGTTCCACAGCAGCTGGCCGGACGGGGTCCCCGGCGCGCTGGCCCCCGCTGCGGCTCCGGCGGAGACGCCGGGGGAGGAGGGCCCCCGCTTCCCCTCCGTCCATATTATGATCACCGGAGACAGCGACTACGGCCGCTGCGGAACCCTCTACGCCGTTGGGGAGGACCCCCTGCTCCAGCAGATTCTGCCCCTCTTCCGGGAGGCTCTGGGCTCCGCCGGCCAGCCGGCGGCGGCCGCGGACCAGACGCTGCGGGGCGCCCTGAACCGGCCCAGTCTCTACCTGGATCTCACCGTGCAGCTGCCTCTGGCGGCGGTGGAGCTCTGGCTGGAGGAGGACGCGGGGCTGGAGGGCGATGTCCGCTCCCTGGCCCTGACAGCCGAGACGGAGGACAGCGCCGTTCTCTATCTCCGGAGCGGAGACGGCTCCATCCGCCGCTGCTCCACAGCCCTCCCCGCCTCCGCCGTGGAGGCCCTGTGCCAGCAGACCGCCCCCAACGGAAGCCGCTTTGCCTACGAGGCGGACTGCGGGGAGCTGGACCCCTACACCCTTTTGACCGCCCGGGCCCCCGCGCTGCCGGATGTGGAGGCGGGCCTCCCCGCCGGCTACACCGCCTACAGCCTGCTCACGGCCCTGGATTTCAACGCCCACACCAACTCCCGCTACACGGTCAGCGGCGGCGTGGAGGTGGTGGAGGAGTCCCCCAGAACGCTGCGCATCGGCCCGGACGGCACGGTCAGCTGCTCCAGCAGCGCCGAGACGTCCTCCCCCCTCTTCCAGGTCCCCTCCGCCGCCGGCCGGCCCAGCGCCGCCGAGGCGCTCCAGGCCGCGGGGCGGCTGGCGGAGGCCCTGTCGAGCGGCGTCGGCGCTTCGCCGGTGTACCTGAGCGCCGTGGAGGAGACGGCGGAGGGCTGGCTCATCCGCTTCCGCTGTCAGGCGGACGGCGTTCCCGTCCTCTTCCCGGACGGAGGCGACGCGCTGAGCGTCTCCGTCAGCGGAACGGTCATTACCGCCTTTACCTACCGCTGCCGGGTCTATACGGCGGCGGAGGACGGCGCCGCCGCTCCTCTGACGCCCCCGGCGATGGCGGCGGCTATGGCCGCGTATCAGCACCCGGAGGAGGAGCTCTCCATCGGATACGTGGACAGCGGGAGCGGGACCATCTCCGCCTGCTGGCTGGCGGGCTACAGCCGGCAATGACCGGGCATCGCAATTTTTCCTATTGGTATAGCGGACGGGCGACAAGAAAAAGATGAGAAAAAGCGTGAGAGGAGGCGTCCGGTGGAGACCTACCGTCTGAAGAATATTGCCATCGCCATCCTGCTGCTGCTCAACGGGTGCCTCCTGCTGCTGCTGGGCTACCAGCACCTCCAGGAGCTGAGGACCCAGCGGGAGACCGCCGGGCAGCTCCGGGCCCTCTACGAGTCCAGCCAGCTCCATCTGGGGGAGCGGGTGGATCTGAACCAGCCCGCCCTGCGCCCTCTGGCGCTCTCGCGCAGTAAGGAGACCGAACAGGCCATTGCCGCCAGCCTGCTGGGGGGGGACGCGGCCTCCGACAGCCAGGGCGGCGGCATCGTCGACTACGCCGGGGAGGGGGGAACCATCCAGTTCCGCTCCGGCGGCAGCTTTGACGGCAGCGGGCTCCATACGCCGGTGGAGGACCCGGAGGAGTTCTCCCGGCAGTTCTGCAGCCGCTTCGGCTACGGCGAGCTGGAGATCGCGTCCCGCCTGACGGGGAGCAGCGCCGCGGCCGTGCAGCAGTGGGACGGCGTGCGCATTTACGGCTGCGGCGTCACGCTGTACTTTGAGGGCGGGTTCCTTTCCTCCGTGGCCGGCTCCCACGTGAGCCCCGAGGACGCCGCGGAGGAGTCCCTGCCTGTGCTCAGCTGCGTCACCGCCCTGACCCGGTTTCTGGACTACCGCGCCGAATCCGGCATTGTATGCAGCGAGGTGACGGACGTGCGGTGCGTCTATGAGCTGCGGGGGGCCTCCTCCCTGCGCCTGGTGCCGGTGTGGCGGATTGAGACGGACACCTATACCTACTTTGTAGACGGCCTGAGCGGAGAGGTCTCCCGGGGCTGAGCCGCTGGGGCCGTTTAACAGAAATCCCCAAATATGTCGGCTCAATTATTAAAATTTTATGAAGTTATTTGAGCGATTCCCATTGCGTTTACGGAAAAACCTGCTATACTATTTATTATCTGAGATTATGCTCACTGATTACCGGACGACTTCGGTATGAAGTGTTGCGACCTGGGTAAACTGTACCTGTAGGCCGATATATGAACAAAGAGGTGCAATTCTTTGACCAAGTATATTGTTGAGGGCGGACGGCCCTTGTTTGGAGAGATCCATATCGGCGGCGCGAAGAACGCCGCGGTTGCCATTATCCCCGCAGCCCTGATGGTCAGCGGTCCCTGCCGCATTGAGAACGTTCCCCAAATCAGCGATGTGACGCTGCTGCTGGGGATTCTCCAGGATTTGGGCGCAAAGGTGCGTTATGTAAACCCGCACGCGGTGGAGGTGGACTGTACCAGTCTCCGCAACGGGCGGGTCCCCTATGAGAGCGCCCGGCGCTGCCGCGCCTCCTACTATATGCTGGGCGCGCTGCTGGGCCGGTTCGGCGCGGCGGATGTGGCGCTGCCAGGGGGCTGCGACTTCGGCGGCACCCGCCCCATCGACCAGCACCTGAAGGGGTTTCGGGCCCTGGGGGTCCAGGTAGACACCCAGAGCGGCTTTGTCATGGCCGAGGCCGCCGGGGGCCGTCTGCGGGGGGCCAGCATTTTCCTGGACAAGAGCTCCGTGGGGGCCACCATCAACATCATGCTGGCCGCCACCCTGGCGGAGGGCATGACGGTGATTGAAAACGCCGCCAAGGAGCCCCACGTGGTGGATCTGGCCAACTTCCTCAACTCCATGGGCGCCAACATCATGGGCGCGGGCACCGACGTCATCAAAATCCGGGGCGTGGAGGGCCTGCGTGGCGGGACCTACTCCATCATTCCCGACCAGATTGAGGCGGGGACCTATATGGCCGCCGTAGCGGCCTGCGGCGGGGAGGTCAAGCTCTGCAGCCTGATTCCCAAGCACATGGACTGCATGACCGCCAAGCTCAGCGAGATGGGCGTTGAGATTCAGGAGATGGACGACAGCCTCCTGGTCAGCCGCATCGGGCCTCTGGTCCGGGCCAATATCAAGACCATGCCTTACCCCGGCTTTCCTACGGACATGCAGCCCCAGATTGCGGCGGCCCTCTGCCTGGCCCGGGGCACCAGCGTCATTACGGACAGTGTATGGAACAGCCGCTTCCGCTATACGGACGAATTCAAGCGCATGGGAGCGCAGATCCAGGTCAACGGCAACCTAGCCATCATCGAGGGCGTGGAGCGGCTCACCGGCGCTCAGTTGGAGGCCTGCGACCTGCGGGCCGGCGCGGCTATGCTCATCGCGGCCCTGGCCGCGCAGGGGATCAGTGAGATCACCAACGTGCAGTATATTGAACGGGGCTATGAGGACGTGATTGGGAAGATCCGGGGCGTGGGCGGCAGCATCCGGGCCGTGGAGGCCCCGGAGGAGGAGCTGGCGGTCAGCACCGCGGGATAAATGGGACAGCGCCCCGGGAGAACCCTCCCGGGGATTCCTTTATGGGGGACAGCTATGATAACCTTTCAGACCTTCGCCAGCTCCTCCTCCGGCAACGCGGCCCTTCTGGCTGCGGGGGACACCCGGCTGCTCGTGGACATGGGGGTCTCCTGCCGCCGGCTCTGCCAGGCCCTGTCCGACCGGGACCTGACGGCCGGGGATCTCACCGCCGTGGTGGTCACCCACGAGCACACGGACCACGTGTCCGGGCTGGCCGCCTACATAAAAAAATATGCCACGCCCATCCTCTGTACCCCGGGCACCGCCTGGCAGCTCCAGCGCCGTCTGCCGGCCATCGGGGCGCTGCTCCGCCCGGCGGAGCTGGGCAAAGCGGTCCGCGTGGGGGAGGCGGCGGTCACCCTCCTGCCCACCAGCCACGACTGCGCCCAGGGGGCGGCGGTGCATGTGGCGGCGGCAGGGGGCTCCGTGGGCCTGCTCACGGACACGGGATACATCCTCGAGGAGACGGGGCGGCGGCTTTTGGGGGTGGATTTGCTGGTGCTGGAGAGCAACCACCAGGAGGAGCTGGTCCTGGCCGGACCCTACCCGTATGGGCTGAAGCGGCGTGTTCTGGGCCCCAAGGGGCACCTCAGCAACGGCGACGCCGCCCGCTATGCCGCGGCCAGCGCCCGGGCGGGCACTGGAACCATCCTGCTGGCCCACCTGAGCCAGGAGAACAACACCCCCCAGCTGGCCCTGGAGACGGTGGGCGGCGCGCTGGAGGCGGCCGGCTGGACCGGCCGGCTGGCGGTGGCCCCCGGCGGTGAGGCCGGCGAGCTTTACACCCTGGAGCGGACGGTATGCGGAGAGTAACGCTGGTCTGCGTGGGCAGACTGAAGGAAAAATTCTATCTGGACGCGGCGGCGGAGTACGCTAAGCGGCTGGGCCGCTTTTGCCGGCTGGACATTGCGGAGCTGCCGGAGCAGCGCCTGCCGGAGAGCCCCTCTCCCGCCCAGATCCAGCAGGCCCTGGCCCGGGAGGCGGAGGCCGTCCGGGGAAAGCTGCCCCCCTCCGCCGCTGTGGCCGCGCTGTGCGTGGAGGGGCGGCTCTGCTCCAGCGAGGAGCTGGCCCGGTTGCTGGCGGCCCAGACGGGGCATCTGGTCTTCGTCATCGGCGGGTCCTATGGGCTCCACGATTCCGTCAAGGCCGGAGCGGACCTGCGGCTGAGCATGTCGCCCATGACCTTCCCCCACCACCTGGCCCGAGTCATGCTCCTGGAGCAGATCTACCGGAGCTTCCAGATCCTGGAGGGGGGAAGATACCATAAATAGGCGGGTATACATTGGGCATACGTTCTTTTTGTTGAAAGAAAAAGAATCAAAAAGAACCTTAACGCGAAGCTGCCGTTTCGCCTATGGGGTTTTATACGGGATTTTTAAAAAGCAGGGCTATAGGGTATCTCCCCTACAGCCCTGCTCGTCTTTGTCAGAAGGAGCATGGAGAAAGGCGGCAGCCTTTCGGCCAAAGCTTCTTTTGACTCTTTTCTTTTCAAGGAAAAGAGTGTATGCCTTTTTCTGCGGGCTTCACCAGGGCCTTTCCCACGGTGTAGATATCCCCCGCGCCCACGGTGAGGATCAGGTCCCCGGGCCGGGCCAGCTGCCGCAGGCACTGCTCCGCCTCCTGGAGGGAGGGGCAGTAGACCGCCCCCGGGATCTCCCGGGCCAGGTCCTGGGAGGAGATGCCCACGGTGTTAGCCTCCCGGGCGGCGAAGATATCCGTCAGCACCAGCAGGTCCGCCGCCTTCAGCTCCCGGACGAAGTCGTTGAAGAGGGCCTTGGTCCGGGTGTAGGTGTGGGGCTGGAAGGCGCAGATCACCCGGCTGTAGCCCAGGCTGTGGGCCATCTCCAGCAGGGCGTGGAGCTCCGCCGGGTGGTGGGCGTAGTCGTCATAGACCTTTGCGCCGCCGCAGGTCCCCAGCAGCTCAAACCTCCGCCCAGCGCCCAGAAATCCCTCCAGGCCCAGGCGGATGGCCCGCTCCGGAATGCCCAGCACATAGGCGGCGGAGGCGGCGGCCAGGGCGTTGGATACGTTGTGCAGTCCCGCCACGTTCAGGCTCAGGTGGGTGAAGGGCTTCCCCCCGATCTCCACGTCAAAGTCGGGCCTGCCGTGGTTCCAGGTGAAGTTTTTGGCCCGGCAGTCCGCCCCCTCGGAGCAGCCGAAGGTAAACAGGGGCAGTCCCTTCAGGGCGTCCATGGCCCCGGGGTTGTCGGCGTTGGCCACGACGCGGCCCTCCGGCGGCACCAGCTGGGCAAACCGGCGGAAGGACGATTTGATGTCGTCTAAGTCCTTGAAGAAGTCCAGATGGTCCTCCTCCACGTTCAGCACCACCGCTACGGTGGGGAAGAAGCGCAGAAAGCTGTTGCAGTACTCGCAGGACTCCAGGATAATGGTGTCCCCCTTTCCCACCCGGTAGCCGCTGTGGAGCATAGGCAGGGTTCCGCCGATCATTACCGTGGGGTCCGCCTGGGCGGCCATAAAGATGTGGGTGGTCATGGAGGTAGTGGTGGTTTTGCCGTGGGTGCCGGCGATGCAGACAGCGTTTTCATACTGCTGCATAATGGCCCCCCAGGCCTCCGCCCGCTCAAAGACCGGGACGCCCGCCCGCCGGGCGGCGGCGATCTCCGGGTTGTCGTCGTGAATGGCGGCGGTGCGGATCAAAAAATCCGCGCCCTGGATATTCTTTTCCTCGTGGCCGATGGCCACCTCGACGCCCATGGCCCGCAGATGCTCTACCGCCGGGCCGTCGTTCCGGTCGCTGCCCTGGACGGCAAGGCCCATGCCGTGGAGCACCTCCGCCAAGGGCGACATGGAAACGCCCCCAATGCCGGCAAGGTGAACCCGGCGGCCCGGAGCGATATAGTGTTGAATTTTTGTCTCAATATGGGTCATGGAGCGGTTCCCCTTCTGTTCTCCGGTATTTGCCTTTTTTACAAATTTGTATTATACTATAGATACGGTCTTTACGCAACAAATATTTCTTCTCATACTATGCCTGTTTTTTTGGGAAAATAACCGGACGGACAAAAATATCTTTCAGAAAGGGGGCGGGGCCCTTGGAGGGAATTCCGGAGGCGGTGAGGGAGATTCTGGCCCGGCTGGAGGGCGCGGGCTACGAGGCCTGGTGCGTGGGCGGCGCGGTGCGGGACCTGCTGCTGGGCCGGGAGCCGGGGGACTGGGACGTTGCCGCCAGCGCACCGCCGGAGGCGGTGCTGGCCCTCTTCGCTCCCCGAGCGCTGCCCACGGGGCTCCGGCACGGCACTGTCACGGTAAAAACCTCCGGCGGGGCCGGCGTGGAGGTGACCACCTACCGCCGGGACGGGGCCTATCTGGACAACCGCCACCCGGACCACGTGGAGTTCACCTCCTCCCTGGCTGAGGACCTCTCCCGCCGGGACTTCACCGTCAACGCCATAGCCTTGGACCGGCGGGGGAACCTCTCGGACCCCTTCGGCGGGCGGGAGGACCTCTCCCGCCGGGTCCTCCGGGCGGTGGGGCGGGCGGAGGACCGCTTCGGGGAGGACGCCCTGCGGATCCTCCGCTGCCTCCGCTTTGCCTCCAGGCTGGGCTTCGCCATCGACCCGGACACCGCCGGGGCCCTCCGGTCCCGGGCACACCTGCTCCGTCGCATCGCCCCGGAGCGCATCCAAGCGGAGCTGACGGGCCTCCTCTGCGGGGACAATGTATTGGACGTGCTGCTGGATTACCCGGACGTGCTGGGGGTGTTCCTGCCGGAGATTCTGCCCTGCGTGGGCTTTGATCAGCGAAGCGTCTACCACTGCTACAACGTTTGGGAGCACACGGCCCGGGCCGCGGCGGCGGTCCGGCCGGAGCCAGTGCTGCGCTATACCATGCTCCTCCACGACCTGGGCAAGCCGGACGCCTTCACCCTGGGGGAGGACGGCCGGGGCCACTTCTACGGCCACTGGCGGCGAAGCGCGGAGAAGGCCGCGGACATCCTGGACCGCCTGCGCTTCGACAGCCGCAGCCGGCGGACCATCCTCACCCTGGTGGAGCGCCACGACTGCCAGCTGCTCCTCAGCGAGAAGGCCGTCCGCCGGAGCCTGGCCCGGTACGGGGAGGAGACGCTGCGGCTGCTGCTGGAGGTGAAGCGGGCCGACAACCTGGCTCAGGCGGAGGCCTACCGGGACCGCCAGGGGCTCATTGGCCGGTGGGAGGAGCTGCTGGACCGGGTCCTGGCCCAGGACAGCTGCTTCTCCCTCCGCCAGCTTGCTGTAAAGGGGAATGACCTGACAGAACTTGGCCTCAGCGGACCGGCGGTGGGCCGGGCCCTGCATACCCTGCTGGAACTGGTGATCGAGGAGGAACTGCCCAACGACCGGGGAAGCCTCCTCAAGTACGGAAAGGAGAACCTGCTATGACGTATCTCGGCGCACACCTGTCCTCCTCGGGGGGCTTTTATAAGATGGGACAAGCGGCCCTGGTCATCGGGGCCAACACCCTCCAGTGCTTTGTGCGAAACCCCCGGGGGGCCAAGGCAAAGAAGATCGACCCGCCGGACCTGGCGAGGCTGCGCGCTCTCATGGAGGAGCACGGCTTTGGCCCCATTGTAGCCCACGCCCCCTACATCATGAACCCCTGCTCCAAGGACGAGGGCATTCGGGCCCTGGCCGCGGAGATGATGGAGGGCGATCTGGCGCTGATGGAGCACCTGCCGGGGAACTACTACAACTTCCACCCGGGCAGCCACGTGGGCCAGGGGGTGGAGGCAGGCTGCCGGCAGATCGCGAATATGCTGGACCGGGTGGTGCGCCCGGAGCTGCAAACCACGGTGCTGCTGGAGACCATGGCCGGCAAGGGCAGCGAGATCGGGGGCCGGTTTCAGGAGCTGCGGACCATCCTGGACATGGCCTCCTGCTCCGGCCGGCTGGGGGTGTGCCTGGACACCTGCCACGTCTCCGACGGGGGCTACGACATTGGAAACGACCTGGACGGCGTTCTGGAGGAGTTTGACAAAACTGTGGGCCTCTCCCGGCTCAAGGCCGTCCATGTCAACGACAGCATGAATCCCCCCGGCTCCCGCAAGGACCGCCACGCCCTCATTGGACAGGGAACCATCGGCCTGGAGGCCATTGTCCGAGTCCTCACCCACCCCGCCCTGAGGGGCCTGCCCTTCCTGCTGGAGACGCCCACCGACGACGCCGGACACGGCGCGGAGATCGCCATGCTGCGGGAGGCGATTGGAGAATAGGCGCTGTTTGAAAAATGGGAATATGCCCAATGGCGAGGGATTTTTTCGCCAGACGAAGCCAATTTGACGCCGGAATACTGGATGTATTGCAAGGAAAATTGGCAATGCATGGCGGAAAAAGGCCCGCCGTTTGGGCATGTTGACATTTTTCAAGCAAGCCCTAGGCGCTGCCAGTCATATTTTTCAGACAAAAGTCCCGGGGGTCCGGATTCCTCCTCCCGCCCTGCGCATAAAACCCGCCGGTCCGGACACACTATAGTCGACGGGGTTGAAAAGAAGAAAATTCTTCTTTTCAACCAGTTCGGCGGATTATCGCCGAACTGGCCGCAAAGCGGCCTCGCGTCAGACTTCATAGTTGGCGCACAGGCTTTGCCGCAAAGCGGCGCAGCCGCTGTCTGAAAATCGGCAACAGCCGATTTTCAACTGCGCCTACTATACGTCCCGGCAAGACCCAAGAGACAACAAACGAGGAGGAACCAACCATGAGCAACTGCATGAACAACGGCTGCGCCTGCACTCCCAACCGCTCCATTAAGTGCTCCGTCAGCTCCTGCGCCCACCACTGCCAGAGCGAGGACTACTGCGGCCTGAACACCATCCAGGTGGGCACCCACGAGGCCAACCCCACCATGGACCAGTGCACCGACTGCCAGAGCTTCCAGCAGATGCGCTGAGCGTGGACCGGACCGGCTGTCCGCCCTGGGGCGGCCCCGGTCCGGCTTCCCCGGTACATAGCTGCCCCCTTTGGGGGCATTCGGGAGGGGGCGGCGCTGTGACGGACAGGCGGAAAAATCAGATTGCCGGGGCGGCGGGGGGGCTGGTCAACGGCCTCTTCGGCGGCGGGGGCGGCATGGTGCTGCTGCCGCTGCTGACCAAGTGGAGCAAGCTGGAGGCCCGCTCCGCCTTCGCCACCTGCGTGGCCATTATTTTCCCCATGTGCTGCGTATCCACGGCGGTCTACCTCTTCCAGGTGCGCCCGTCGCTGGGCCTGGTGCTGCCCTATCTGGCGGGAGGCGTGGCCGGGGGGCTCCTGGGCGGGATGACCTTTGAGAAGGTGCCGGTGAAGCTGCTGAAGGTGGCTTTCGGGCTGTTTCTGCTGTATGCCGGGGTGAGGTACCTGCTGTGGCAGAGTTGATCGCGCCGTTTCTCGCCGCCCTGGCCACCGGCGTGCTCTCCAGTTGGGGCGTGGGCGGCGGCACCCTGCTCCTGGTGTGCATGACCCTCTTTCTGGGGGTGGGCCACCGGGAGGCCCAGGCCATTAACCTGCTGTTCTTCCTGCCTACGGCGGGTATCAGCCTCTTCTTTCACCGGAAGAACGGCTTCCTGGAGCGGGACACCTGGCGGCAGGCCGCTCTGCCCGGCGTGCTGGCCTCCCTGGCCGGAGCCCTGGCCGCCTTGGCCGTGGACGTCTCCCTGCTGCGCAGGCCCTTCGGCCTCTTCCTGCTCTACAGCGGCGCGTCTATGCTCCTCAGCGCGAGAGGGAGGAAGAAATAGGGGGGCAAGCAGGCATACATTCTTTTTTCTTTGTGAACAAAGAAAAAAGAATCAAAAAAGAAAAACTTTTTGCGAAAGGCTATCGCCTTTCTCCTTGTGTATCCTATTAAACTGTTTCTCGATTAGGGCTTGTTTGATAAATAGCAGAATGACCAACAGCGAG
>CATLAL010000040.1 GCA_949878425.1 uncultured Oscillospiraceae bacterium | reverse complement strand
TATCTTTTTTTCAAGCTCTTTTCAGACTCAACCTCGTTTGCTTCCGTTCCTCAGACAGCTCCGCTATATTACCAGATCCTTCCCCCTTTGTCAAGCCCTTTCTCCTACTTTTTTCAACCTTTTTTTCAGCGGCAAATTTTTCGGATTTTTTCCGCTAAGACAAAGACATTTTCCTCATTCCGTGGTATAGTATATCCAAAACCCCCGCGTCTATTTATTTATAGTCGGCACGGTTGGAAAGAATCCATATGACTCTATATAAACAGGCAGGAGACACTCCCATGCTGATCAACAGGCTCGCCGCCTTTGGGCGGCTTGAGAACGGCTCGCTGGAGCTGAGGCCGGGTCTCAACGTTATTGAAATACCGGAGGAGGGCCGCCGATCCCTCTGGGCCTCCCTCCTCCCGATTCTGCTCTATGGACCGGAGAGCGGCCAGGCCCCCGGCGTCTCCCAGGCCACCCTGGACGCCTCCACCTTCCGCGGCGGCGTGACCCTGGCCCGCTGGACCGCCGCCCCGGACGCTCCTCTCGGGTCCTTTTCGGCGGTTTACACGGGAACGGCCCAGCCGGTGGAATGGCTGGACGGCGCCGGCTGCGGCGGCGCTCTGCTGGGGCTGACCCGGGAGGTCTTTTTGGAGCGGGCCGTCATTCCCGCCTCCGGCACTCTGGAGGCCCTGGACAGGATCCCCGGCATTCTGGAGCAGGATCTGGCGGAGCACTCCGCTCTCCAGGAGCAGATCGCCCGGATCGAGGACGCCCTCGCCCGCCACGACGGGGCGGACCTCCGGGAGGCCGCCGTGGCCGCTGAAAACGCCCAGCTGGAGTTCGCCTCCGCCCGGGACAGGGCCCGGACCCTCTCCGCCTCTGTGAAGCCTCCCCCCTCCCGGAGCGAGCTGCTGGCGCTCCGGGCCTCTCTGGACAGTCTGGAGGAGCAGAATACATCCGTTGCCCTGGCCAAGCAGGACGCGGACCTGGCCGCCCGCGCCCTCCAATTCGCCCAGTCCGCCCGGGACGCCGGCCGGCCTCCCGCTCCGGAGGGCGATGAACCGCCCCGGCCCCGGCCCTCTCCGCCGCTGCTGCTGGCCGCTCTCCTGGCGGGGCTGGCTCTGGGGGGAGCCGTGGAATGGTTCTCCCGGAACTGGCTGGCCGCCCTGGGCGGCGGATTGGGGCTGCTGGGCCTGATCCTTCTCGCGCAGGCCCTCCCTCTGGCACGCCGGCGGAAGCAATGGGACGCCCGCCACAGGGAGCTGACGGAGCAGCGTGAACGGGCGGAAGCCGCATATACTATATTAATGGACAACGCCGCCAAGGCCAAGGACGCCTACGACGGGGCCATGTCCGCCTACCGCCAGGCGTCGGAGCGCTGTGAGAGCGCCCGGGAGCGCATTTTAAACCGTCTGCGCTCCTTCCGCCCCTTTGTCCGGGATACCGCCGATGCCCGTCAGGCCATTGCCGCCGCCCTGCTGCTCCGCCGGGAGCTGGACCAGGCCAGCGAGCGGGAGGAGGCCGCCCGCTCCAACTGGGAGGCCCTGCGCGCCGACGCGGTCTACCCCCTCCCGCCGGCGGTGCGCCGCCCGCCGGAGAGCCGGGAGCAGCTGCGCCGGCAGCTGGCGGAGAAGGAGGCCCGGCTGGACGCCCTCCAGGCCCACTTCTCCATTACCCTGGAGGAGCGCGCCGCCGGAATCTACACCCGGCTGACCCAGTCGCCCTACCGTCCGGACTGCCCGGACAGCTGTCTGGGGCTGGCCCAGCGGCTGGCGGTGTGCTCTCTGGCCCTGCCGCCGGCCGTCCCCCTGGTGCTGGACGGTCCGCTGGACGCGCTGGACGGCCTGCCCCTCACCGCCGCCCTGGACTGCCTTGTGGAGCTGGCTCAGACCAGGCAGGTCCTCCTTCTGACCGCTCTGGACCGGGAGGCCGCCTGCCTGCGTCGGACCCATCCGGACCGCTTCCATTCTGTAAAATTGTGAGGTCTTGCCCATGTCCTTTTCCGCTGTTCTGGCGGCTGCCGCGGCCACCCCCTGGGAGCTTGCCGCCTTCCTCTTCCTGCTGTTTCTGCTCTGCAGCCTTCTGGGCTGGTGCGTCGAGATGGCCTACTGCTCTCTGGGCCAGGGCCGGCTGTGCGAAAAGCGGGGTTTTCTCAATGGACCCATCTGCCCCATCTACGGCCACGGAGCGCTCCTGGTGCTTCTCGCGCTGGACGGCGGCTGTGAGAGCCCCCTGCTGACCTTCCTCCTGGGAGCCCTCCTGACCAGCGCCCTGGAGTACGCCACCAGCTATCTGATGGAGAAGCTCTTCCACATGCGCTGGTGGGACTACTCCCAAAAGCCCTTTAATCTGAACGGCCGGATCTGCCTGCGCAATTCCGCCCTCTTCGGCGCGGCCTGCGTGCTGCTCTGCCACGGAGTGGGCCCCACCCTGGCGGGAGTTGTGGGCTGGTTCTTCCAGCGGGGGACCGGCATATCGCTGGCTGTCGCTCTGGGTGCGCTCTATCTGGCGGATGTCGTCCTGTCCGTGCGCAGCGCGGTGCAGGTCAGCGCCCGCCTGCGGGCCCTCCAGGGCGTCTGTCAGGAGCTGGCCCAGCGGCTGGAGCAGCTCCGGGAGGAGCAGCGCCAGGCCATGGAGGCCCAGCGGCTCAAGCTGGAGGACGCCGTAGCCGCCGCCCGCCGGAGCTCCGAGGAGACCGCCCGGGCCCTCCAGGCCCGGCTGGAGCCTCTGAGCCGGGAGTTCGTCCAGCGGCTGGAGTCCGCTAAGGCCGAGGCCCAGCAGCGTATAAAATCCCTGTGTGAAAAGCAGGATATCTTTGAGCGCCGCCTGGTCAGCTCCTTCCCCTCCATGCGCTCCCCCCGCCACGGCGAGGCGCTGGAGAAGCTCCGGGAGCACCTGAAAACCCGGCGGTAGGATTTATAGCGATCTTCAAAGCAGCTGCCATTCTCTTGTAGAAGCGAGCATCGCTCGCCCCCGCGATACCGCAGCTCTTCCTTATAAAAGCGGGCGGGCGCTGCCCGCCCCTACACGATGCTGCAAATTCTGACGATTGCTATAGGCTTCCCCCTGTCCGTCCATACAATTCATACCAATATGTATAAAGGAGATTGAACCATGTCAGAATGCACCCACGACTGTAGCTCCTGCGGCGAGAGCTGCGGGGAGCGCACCCAGCCCCAGTCCTTCCGCAAGGACCACAACAGCGCCGCCCGGGTGGGCAAGGTATTTGGCGTCGTATCCGGCAAGGGCGGCGTCGGCAAGTCCATGGTCACCAGCCAGCTGGCCGTTCTTCTGCGCCGCAGGGGCCTGAAGGTGGGCATTTTAGACGCCGACGTCACCGGCCCCTCCATCCCCAAGGCCTTCGGCGTCCATCAGCGGGCCATGGGGGACGACCGGGGGATGCTGCCGGTGCCCACCTCCGGCGGCATAGAGCTCATCAGCGTCAACCTGCTGCTGGACGATGAGACGGACCCCGTGCTCTGGCGGGGCCCGGTAATCGGCGGGGTGGTCACCCAGTTCTGGACCGACGTCATCTGGGACGTGGACTACCTGCTGGTGGACATGCCTCCGGGCACCGGCGACGTGGCCCTGAGCGTGTTCCAGTCCCTGCCCCTGGACGGCGTCGTCATCGTGGCCTCCCCCCAGGAGCTGGTTGGCATGGTGGTGGAGAAGGCGGTGAAGATGGCGGAGATGATGGACATCCCCATTGTGGGCGTGGTGGAGAATATGAGTTATCTCCTCTGCCCGGACTGCGGCCGGGAGATCCCCCTCTTCGGCCAGGGGAAAACACAGGCCGCCGCCGACGCCCACCATATCCCCCTGCTGGCCCGCATGCCCCTGGACCCCCAGCTGGCCCAGCTGTGCGACCGGGGCCGTATCGAGGACTTCCAGGGCGATTGGCTCAGCGCCGCCGCGGATGTCCTGGAGAAGCTCCCCAGCAGAGAGTAGGCGGGCATATATTCTTTTTCTTTGTTCACAAAGAAAAAGAATCAAAAAGGAAACCGTTTGGCGCAAAGCTCCCCTTTGCTTTTGGCTTTCTCATCCGCGCACGAAAGAGCTGCCGGCTGGTTCGGACCAGCCGGCAGCTCTTTTATACTATTCTCCAGTTAAAGGTATCCAAACGTCATCCGAGGACCGCCTGCGGCGTCAACGACAGGCCCGGCAGCGCAAGCGCTGCCCAAGTTCTTTCTAGGGCTTGTTTGAAAAACGTTAACACGCTCAAATAGCGGGTCTTTTTCCGCCATGCATTGCCAACTTTCCTTGCAATACATCCAGTATCCCTGCGTCAAATTGGCTTCTCCTGGCGAAAAAACCCCTCGCTCTTGGGCATATTCCCATTTTCAAACAGCGCCTAATATTTTTTCTTTCAAGAAAAAGTATTAGAAAAAGGGATACCCGCCCCACAGGGCCAGCAGCCCCGCCGCCATGGCGGCGGAGAGCGCCGCCTGCGCCGCCTTTCCCACCCAGTGCCAGCGGAAGGAGAGCCCCGCCGTCACCGCCATGGCCTGGCAGTGGACCGAGAGCCCGCCCCAGCCCACGATGGCCGCTCCGGCCACGAACCCAACCGGCCCCGGTTCCAGGGCCGCCGCGCCGGCAACCATCTCCAGCGCCCCCAGGGCGGCCCCGGGGAGCTGCTCCGGGACCAGGCTGGTCAGCGCCTGAAAGAGCACCACGAACCCGCAGATATGGAGGGTCGAGGTAATGGCCCCGGTAACAGAGGCGGTCAGCGCCTCCGGCAATTTGACGGGCTTTGCCGGCAGGTTGCTCCGCAGCAGGGCGGGCCCCCGGTCCGGCTGGAGGCGGCACAGGAGCATCCCCGCTGTCAGGGCGGACGCCGTGTGGATGAGGAACAGCCAGATTCCGGCCCTGGAGCTCCCCAGAACGCCCGCGCCCACGTAGCTGAGGAGAAACGCCGGGCCGCAGTTGTCGCAGAAGCCCAGCAGCAGCTCCGCCTCCCGGCGGGTGAGCTGCCCCTGGCGGTAGAGGTCCGCGGCAGTCTTGGCGCCGGAGGGGTAGCCCCCCAGCAGCCCCGTGATCAGCGGCAGGGCGCAGATGCCCCGCAGACGGAACAGCGGCCCCATGAAGGGCGCGCAGAGCCCCTGTAAGCAGTCCGCCAGCCCCAGCTGGAGCAGCAACGACACCACCACGAAGAAGGGGAAGAGGGAGGGAATCACGGTCTGGAAGCACAGGGTAAGCCCCGAGCGAACCGCCCCGGAGACGGCCTCCGGGCGCAGCAGGAGCAGCCCGCCCAGAAGGAAAACCAGCGCCGCTGGAACTGCCCTTTTCATCTCATTCCCCCTAGAGTCTGTTTTTAACCGGCTCTAGAGACTATGCGAAGCCCGGACAGGTTATGCCTGGCCAATGGAAATGCCTGTCTTTCCGATAGCACCGGGGCCTGCGCGGCCCCGGTCCCCGCTTCACGGGAGTCCAGGATAAGCCCTATGCTTCTCAGCCCCTGCGTGAAAAGCGTCCTCCTGCCAGCCTGGCGTTCGTCCGGCTCCGCCTGCCGGCCATAGGCGGTTGAAAACCGCCGGGCCTGTCGTTGGGCGAAGCCCAACCCAAAGGAAGGGACTGATCTGCCGTCGGCGCGCGTCCAAGATGGTTCTTTCCCTTCGAGGGCCGGCAGGCGAAGTGGGTGGACCTCGCTCTATCGGCAGAAAGCTTCTCATCCGGCGGCTTCGCCCGCTGCTTTTCCAGCGCATTCCGAAAAGTCCCCCCGTAACACAGCGGGGCCCGGGGGCGCGAAGCCCTCGGGTTTCGTGCAGATAGGCATTTGCCGGGGCCTGGGGCCGCGCAGGCCCCAGGGATAAGCACGCAGATAGGCGCGGGCGCCGCAAATGGCCGCGCTCAGGCAGCGGGGCGCCGCATCAAGCTGTGGAGGTACGCTGCGGCGCTCTCCGGGATGAAGAAGGAGATGTCCCCCAGGCCCGTCTGTATCGTGAGATACGGGACCTCCCGGTAGCTGCAAAGGGTGCAGATCTCCTGGAGCTCCGCCGGCTCCCCCCGGAAGAGGGCGGCGAAAAAGTCCTCCTGGTACAGGGTAAAGAGCCCCTCCAGCTCCGCGCCCTCCGGAAGCTCTGCCATCTGCCAGTCCTCCAGCTTCAGGGCCTCCACAAAGGCCTCCAGGCCCCTCTCGCTCTCCAGGACGTCCAGGCTCTCACCCGCGGCGGCGTCCGCGATCTCAACGCGCTGGGCCCTGGCAGCCGCGTCCCGGGGCAGGAGGGCCGTCTGGCAGCCGCTGAGCAGGAGGGCGCACAGCAGCGCGAACAGCGCCAATGGTTTTTTCATTTGCTCCACCTTCTTTTTCTTTGGAGCCGTATGCACAGCCGCAAAGGCCGTCCCAGCCGTTTTCGGCTGTGCATACAAGCTGCTGTATGAAGAAACCGAGGTTTTCCGAAAAAAGCTTTCTTTTGATTCTTTTCTTTTTCAAAAGAAAAGAATGTATGCCCTTACTCCAGGTTCAGCCTCCGGCGCAGGATATACTCCGTGCCCGCGAAGTAGATCGCGGAGACCACAGCCTCGCCGGCAATGGCAATCCAGACAGTGGCGTGGAAGCCGCTGGGCCCGTGCAGGCCCTCCACAAGGGAGCCGAGGAGGCTGTCGACGGGCTGCAGCACTATGTTGCCCAGAATTCTTATCGCCACCTGGACGCCGATAAAGGCCACAAAGCTCATTGCCGCCCGGTGCTTGCTGAAGAGGTGCCCCAGGGCCATGGCTAAATAGAGCTCAAGATAGCCCACCGCAAAGCTGGCCATCATGAGGAGAATCACCTCCACCGTGCCCACCGCGGCGTGGGTTGCCTGAATGTTCCAGTGGGTGAAAAGCCGGCCCAGGAAGCTGAAGAGGTTCATAAGGTCCGACCACCCCATGGGGGCAATCAGAAAAATAGACCCCACGGCCACCAGCACGCTGGCCATTGTGGCCAGCACGGCGGTGAGGAGCTTGGAGGCGACGAGCTGCCAGGGCTTCACGGGCAGCGTGTGCATCAGATAGCCCTCGTCCCCCAGCAGGCCCTTGTAGAACCGCTGGATGACAAAGATGACGGCGATGACAAACATGGCCATGAGGATGGCCACATAGACCAGCATAGCGATGCCCGCCGCAGTCTCCCCCACGGCGCTGGAGCCGTCCAGGCCGCCCAGGGTGAACCGGTTGATGAGCGCCAGGGCCAGGGCGGCGGGCCAGATAAAGCCGAACTGCTTGAGCATGGACCGGCAGTCATATTTCAGGAGCTTTCCAAACATCAGAACGCACCTCCTTCAAAATCGTGGGCCCGGAAGATCTCCCGGAACAGGGCGTCTACGCTCTTGCCCTCCCGCTCCCGGATGGCGTCCACCGTGTCGTGGAGGGTGACGGCGCCGTCCTTGAGGAAAACGGCCTCGTCCAGAACCTTCTCAATGTCGCTGATGAGGTGGGTGGAGAGGAGCACGGTTCCGGACTCGTTGTAGTTTGTGAGGATGGTGCCCAGGATGAAGTCCCGGGCCGCCGGGTCCACCCCGGCGATGGGCTCATCCAGCAGGTAGAGCTGGGCCTTCCGGGCCATCACCAGCACCAGCTGCACCTTCTCCTTGGTGCCCTTGGACATGCTCTTGAGCCGGTCGCTGGGGGTCACTCCCAGGCTGGCGCACATGCTCATGGCCCGGGTCCGGTCAAAGTCGCTGTAGAAGTCCGCGAACAGGTCAAAGAGATCCGTGGCCTTCATCCAGTCGGCGAAGTACATCCGGTCCGGCAGGTAACTGATGATGGACTTGGTGTAGGGCCCCACCGGCGCGCCGTCCACCAGCACCGCCCCCTCCGAGGGCTGGAGCAGGCCGCAGAGAATTTTGATCAGCGTGGTCTTGCCGCTGCCGTTGGGCCCCAGCAGGCCCACGATGCGTCCCCGGCCCAGCTCCAGATTGACGCCCGCCAAGGCGGTTTTTCTGCCGTACCGCTTGGTCAGGGCGGTACAGGTGACAAGCAGATCATTCATCGCGCAGTTCCTCCTTAACAAATGCGAGGGCGTCGGACTTGGTGTAGCCCAGCTCCTCCAAAATTTGCAGGCACAGGGCCACCGCGTCCCGGGCCCTCTCCCTTCTCGCCGCCTGAATGACGGCCTCGTCCTCCGTGACGGTCCGGCCGGCGGTGCGGCTCCCAACCGCCAGGCCGTCGGCCTCCAGCTGGACCAGGGCCCGCTGCATGGTGTTGGGGTTGACCCCCGCCTGGGCCGCCAGCTCCCGCACCGTGGGCAGGCGGCTCCCGCTTGGGTACACCCCCTTCAGAATGCGCACGGTCAGCTGCTCCGTCAGCTGCTGCCAGATGGGCCGGTCCTCCGTGAAGCGCCACTCCATAGGGCTCCTCCTCTCGTCGTATTATTGTATTAGGCTATTAATACAATAATACATTCCTGCCGGTTTGTCAAGAGGGTTTTCTAAAATTTTTCCGGGCCGCATAGACATGGGGTGGGAGGCCGCCCTCTTTTTCCGGCGGCGGCCGGTCCGGTGATCTCAGAGCCCGTTTCCTGTCTCAGCGTGTGCGGGCAGATGTGGAGCGGGCTCTCAGGGGAGGTAACGAAAGGGTATGGAAAGGAAGCTGTTCAGCGAGGCGGCGGAGCTGTTCGACCTGCCGGCGGACGTGGTTGCGGGCCTGCCCCACGTGGAGCTGGTGGGCAACAGCCAGTTTTATATGGAGCACCACCGGGGGATTCTCTCCTACAGCGGGGAGGAGATTGCCATCAACGGTGACGCGCTGATTGTGCGGGTGCGGGGAACGGGGCTGGAGCTGGTGAGCATGACCGGGGAGGCGCTGCGCATTAAGGGCGTCATCGACCGGGTGGAGTGGGAACGCTGACATGATGAAGCAAGTGGTAAACCTGATGAAGGGGCAGGTGACAGGCCGGGTGGAGAGCGGGTTTCCGGAGCGGGTGCTGAATCTCTGCGCGGAGTACGGCATTTTCTTCTGGGAGCTCCAGTGGGAGTCGCCGGTGGCCTTTACCTTCACTCTGACGCGGCGGGACTGGAAGCGGCTGCGGGCTCTGAGCAAGCGGCTGGACTGCGATCTGACGGCGGTGAGCTGGCAGGGGGCGCCCTTTTTTCTGGGCCGGATCCGCCGCCGCTACGTCCTGTGGATCGGCCTGGGTCTGGGGGCCCTGCTGCTGGCGGGCTGCTCCTTTTTCATCTGGGATTTTGAGATCGAGGGCAACGAGACGGTCTCCCAGCAGGAGATCCTCCGGGCCCTGGAGAAGTACGGCGTAGGCTTCGGCACCTACGGCTACGCCGTGGACTCCTTTGAGCTGCGCAACCACATTCTCCTGGAGATTCCGGAGCTGAGCTATATTGCCGTCAATGTCCGGGGCTGCCGGGCCTACGTCCAGGTGCGGGAGCGGGTCTACGCCCCGGAGATTGTCAGCCAGCGCCAGACTGGGAACACGGTAGCCGCCAAGGACGCCCTCATCACAGCCATTCAGCCCTGGGACGGGGAGCGGCAGGTCCTGCCGGGAACCATGGTGCAGGAGGGGCAGCTGCTCATCGCCGGCGTGGTGCAGAGCGACTACGGGGGCGTCCGGTATCTGCGGGGCACGGGCCGGGTCTACGGCCGGACCTGGTACGCCCTCCAGTGCCAGGTGCCTCTCACGGTCCAAAAAAAGGTCTATACGGGGGAGGAGCAGGTCCGCCGGTCCCTGCTCCTGGGAAAAAATCGAATAAATTTGTATTTTAGCAGTAGCATTCCAGGGGATACTTGTGATAAAATAGTAACTTGGGATAAGTGGCGGCTGCCGGGGAACGTGGCGCTGCCTGTTACCGCCGTGACGGAAACCCTCCGCTTCTATACTCTGGAGGAGGCGCGGCGCTCCCCGGAGGAGGCCCTGGGCCTGGCCGAGGCCGTGCTGACAGAGCGGCTGGCGGGCTATCTCTCCGAGGGCCAGGTCCTCAGTCGGGAGCTTACCAGCCAGGTGGTGGGCGACACCCTCCTGGTCACGCTCTCCGCCGAGTGCCAGGAGCAGGTGGGGAGATTTATTGAACTCCCGGAGTAGGGCGGGGCCCCGGGCCCCGCAAGCGCCTATCTGCACGACAGCTCCGGGGCTCACGCCGCCCCGGACCCGGCGGGTGCTTTTTGCTCGGGCAAAAAGTACCCAAAAACACGCCGGGGGCTAAGCGCCCCCGTCCCCTGCTGTTGTACGGGGGACTTCACGTAATGCGGCGGAAGAGCAGCATGCGAAGCCACTGAATTGCCCGCTTCCTACCGATAGAGCGATATCCACTCGCTTCGCCTGCCGGCCCTCGAGGGGATAGAACCATCTCCGTCACGCGTCCGACGGCAGCTCTGCCCCTTCCTTTGGGCCGTCATTGGGCTTCGCCCAACGACAGGCCCGGCGGTTTTCAACCGCCTATAGCCGGCAGGCGGAGCCGGTCGAACGCCATGCTGGCAGAGGGACGCTTTTGTCTCAGTGGCTGAGAAGCTTAGGGCCTATCCACGACTCCCGTGAAGCAAGGGGGTCCAGCCCGCAGGGCTGGCGCTTTTTCCGGCCGCTTTTTGGCGTCAAAGAGCGGCCCCGCGCCGGGGCGCGGAACTCCCCCGGGGGCCCGGGGCGGCGCTAGCCCCGGAGCTGCCGTGTAGATAGGCAATTACATTGTATCGAACCAGGAAGGAAAAGGAAAAATCTATGGAACAAAGGATAGAAATCGACCGGCTGGAGCAGGCGGTGAATCTCTTCGGCTCCTTCGACGAAAATATACGCCTCATTGAGGCAGAGTTTCAAGTGGCGGTGACCAACCGCGATGGGGAGCTGCGCCTCACCGGCGAGCCGGAGGACACGGCCCTGGCGGCCAAGGCGATTGAGGCGCTTCTGACCCTCTCCAGCCGGGGCGAGAGCATTGGGGAGCAGACGGTCCGCTATGTTGTCGGCCTGGCCCGCAGCGGCCAGACCGACAAGGTCAGCGAGCTGACGGCGGACGTCATCTGCATCACCTCCAAGGGCCGGCCGGTGAAGGCCAAGACCATCGGCCAGAAGCGGTACGTGGACTCGGTGCTCCGCAACACGGTGACCATCGGCGTAGGCCCCGCCGGCACGGGCAAGACCTATCTGGCGGTGGCCGCCGCCGTGGCGGCCTTCCGGGACAAGCAGGTCAACCGCATCATCCTCACCCGCCCGGCCGTGGAGGCGGGGGAGCGGCTGGGCTTTCTGCCCGGGGACCTGCAAAGCAAGGTGGACCCCTACCTCCGACCCCTGTACGACGCCCTCTTTGACATGCTGGGGGCGGACACCTACCACAAGTACCTGGAGCGGGGCAACATTGAGGTGGCGCCTCTGGCCTACATGCGGGGCCGGACCCTGGACGACAGCTTTATCATCCTGGACGAGGCCCAGAACACCAGCCGGGAGCAGATGAAGATGTTTCTGACCCGGATGGGCTTCGGGTCCCGGGTGGTGATCACAGGCGATGTCACGCAGATCGACCTTCCGGCGGACAAGACCTCCGGCCTGAAGGAGGCCATTCGGGTACTGGGCCGGGTGGAGGGCATCGGCATCTGCCAGCTGACCGGCCAGGACGTGGTCCGCCACGTGATGGTGCAGCGGATCATTCAGGCCTACGACGACTACTATAACAACCGGGGCAAAAAGCGCTAGCGAAAGAGAGGGTTCGGCATGCGGAGGATCATGACGCGCTTGGAGCTTCCCTGTCCGGCGGAGCGGATCTGGCGGGTGATAACGGATCTGGAGCACTGGAGCTGGCGCAGCGGTCTGACGGACCTTCTGGTGGAGAGGGACGGCCGGCACTTTGTGGAGAAATTCCGGGACGGCGACGTCCTCTTCTGCCGCATCACCGCCTTCGCTCCCTGCCGCTGGTACGCCCTGGATATGGCCAACGACCGGCTTTTCGGCCACTGGGAGGTTCTCCTGATTCCTACGGATCAGGGCGCCCGAATGGAACTCACCTCGGAGGTCTGGATCAAGGGCCCCCTTGGAAACCTGCTCGCCAAGTCCTGGCTGCTCCGGCGGCAGCGGCGGTATGTGGCGGATCTGCGCCGGGCATTGGAGGGAACATGACATGGCAAAGCGGCACTACATTCCCGTCACATCGGACGTACCCGGGGTGGGCGAGGGGCGGGCTGCCCTCATCCGCCGGGCCATCCGCGCGGCCCTGGCCTCAGAGGGGGTGGACTTCCCCTGCGAGGTGGACGTGCGCGTCACCAGTGACGCAGGCATCCGTCAGATCAACCTGGACATGCGGCAGGTGGACGCGGCCACGGACGTACTCAGCTTCCCGGCCTTTGATCTGACGCCGGGGGAGCTGCCCGGCCCGGAGGACGCGGACCCCGCCACGGGCCTCGTGCCTCTGGGGGACATGGTGCTCTCCCTGGAGCGGGTCCAGGCCCAGGCGAAGGAGTACGGGCACTCGGGCCGCCGGGAGCTGGCCTATCTGGTCGTACACTCGGTTTTGCACCTGCTGGGCTACGACCACCTGGACGAGGGGCCCCAAAAGGCCCGGATGCGCGCCCGGGAGGACGCCATTCTCTCGGAGCTGGAGTTAGGACGGTGACGGCGGTGAAAACGAGAGCAAAGCGCCGGATTCTGGAAATAATTGGCCTCATCCTGCTGGCGGCGGACAAGCTCCGGGCCTCGGCGGTGGACGGGGCGTTTATGGGGACGGCGGCGGACTTCTTTGAAGCCGCGCACCCGCACAATTAGAAGGAATAGCTGACAGCGGAGATTTTTATGAGTACGATTGCGCCAACGTCAACAGCTGACGCGGATGTTTTAGATGGTGTCGTCAATAAACAAGGAGCCAAATAGCAATACAACGAATTTGGACAGCAGCAACGAAGGAAGCGACGTTTTTGGCGTAGCGCGTAGCAATGCCGCGCCAGCGTTTGAGAAGAAGAAA
>CATLAL010000039.1 GCA_949878425.1 uncultured Oscillospiraceae bacterium | reverse complement strand
GGTGTGTGCCAGAGTAGGCCACTTTTTCTACATTTTTTGTCGGAGTTTTGACAGATAATCGGGCATTTTCCCTGTTTTTCTCGGCGTTTTCCTCTACGTCTATTCGTCTGGTCGTCAGACGATGAATCTTTAGGGGACAGTAATTCGATCATCAATCAAAAACGAAACCTGGAGGGCTATGCCGCTGACTGTGGTTATGGTAATATCGTCCATTACACGGATGACGGTTGGTCCGGCGGCAATTTCGACCGTCCCATGTTCAATCAGATGATCGCCGATGCCAGGGCGGGGAAAATCAATCTGATATTATGCAAGGACCTCAGTCGTCTCGGCAGAGACTACATCGAGGCGGGCCAGCATACGGAACTACACTGGACAAGGGCATAAAAGGATAATGGTCTGACGGTATACCCGCCATCAGATTTTCCATTCAATTTGCAGTTTCTCGCTGGTGGCACGAATGACGGTAATCATCAAATCCACCACCTGCTGCTTGTCCTCGAAGCTGACATTCTCCCAATCGTCCAGGTAATTGGAAATCGTGTCAATCTGCTCTGGGGACACCGCCTCGGCGGTCAGCTTGGCAATCTCGCTGGCAAGGGCCTGACGGCGACTGTCCAATTCCTCAATCTTGGCGTTGGCGTAGGAGATCAGCACCGGGGTTGCGCCCACCAGCGTGTCCAACAACTTTTCAATCTCGCTCTCCACCTGGGCCAGCTCCGCTTGCTTCGCCGTCAGCTTCGGGCTGGCGGCTCTTTTCTTTTTGCGGCCCGTCAGCGTCTTGTAGTCCTCCAGCTTCTTCACCATCTGCTGGTAAACCAATTTCTCCAAATCGTGAAGCCGGACAGCACCACAGCCAGGACAGGATTTATTTTCTGCGTGTTTCGAGCAACGAAAATAGAGATGCCCACAAGAATGAGCCGCCATCAAAGCGTAGCCGCAGTTGCCACACTTGATTTTCCCGGCCATCCACGAATGACGGGCTTTCCTCGCGGGCTGGTAGCTTTGGCTTGCCATGATTTTCTTTCGCACCCGAAGCCACAACTCGGACGGGATGAAGCCCTCGCTGGGAGCCAACACCAACATCTGGCCTTGCAGATATTTGTGCTTGTTGTCGGTGTTGCCTTTGCTCCGATAGTAGTAACAGCCGTTTGTCCCCACGAAATCGGCGGCATCGTTGTAAATCTCCGTCCCCTGACTCTTGAAGAACTCGTAAATGTCCAGGTCAGCCATTGTGTAGATGGGATTGCGAAGTATCATGCTGATGGTTGACCTGGAAAACGGTTTGCCAAAATATGACCTCACGCCTTGAGCGGTAAGTTGGGTAGCAATATCGTGGAGGGAAATGCGGGGGTCGTTATACATCTCGTACATCTTCCGCACGAACGCCGCCTCGGTCGGTTCGATTACCAGCTTCTTTGTATGGATACCGTCAATGATGATAGGCTCCGTCCGAAAGCCATACGGCGCTCTCCCGCCCATTTTGAAACCGCGCTGACACCGGGCGTACCATGCGTCCTGCACCCGCTTCTGGATAGTCTCTCGCTCCAACTGTGCGAACGCAATACAGATGTTCAGCATAGCCCGGCCCATCGGCGTGGACGTGTCGAACTTCTCTGTCGAGGATATGAACTCCACGTTGTACTCCTGGAACAGCACCATCATGTTTGCAAAGTCCAGAATGGAGCGGCTGATGCGGTCGAGTTTGTAAACGACCACCCTGGCAATCAGCCCGCGCTTGATGTCCTCCACCAGCATTTGAAACTGGGGCCTGTCCGTATTTTTGCCGCTGTAACCCTTGTCTTGATATTCCTTACAACTCCCGCCTCTCAATTCGTATTTGCAAAACTCAATCTGACTTTCGATAGAAATACTATCTTTCTTGTCGATGGACTGTCTTGCATAAATTGCGTCAATTCGATTGTTCATTTTGCGCTCCCTTTCTGAAAAGAAACGGAGCTGCTGACAGCTTCATTATACCGTCAGCAGCCCCGCAAATCAATCTCTATCTGAAAAAATCACGAGGCGGGCGTTTCCCTCTGCTGGTACTTACGGAACACCTCATAGAGCCGCTGCTCCAACTCCCGGCGCTTTGCTGCCTCCTGCTCCGGGGTGAGGTTTTCCAGCGGGATTTCCCGGCCTTGGAAATTGACAATCTCGGTCTGCATCTTGTAGCTGATATGCTCCATAGGCAACTCCTTGTTTTCAAAATTTTCAGGGTGGACATTTGTCCGAAAAGTGGGCGCTATTTACTCCCACTCGTTTTACTTGTACTTGTTATTGTTCTTATAGTTCTTATTAGGGGTCAGTTTTTTTGCCTGCGTCAGCCGGGTTTCTGCCCTATTACAAGAGCAGTTTTCCTGCTATGGTGAAGGACAGGTTTTTATCCATTAGGGGTGGCTAAATTCTTGTCCATCAGGAAGCTTCACATAGTAGGTGATGCTCTGTGGGCAGACGCATTCCTCGCCGTTGTCCAGGAGCAGACAGTTCCCGCAATCATAGTTGCAGCACTCATGCACCAGCCTCCGGGCTGTGCGGTATTGCTGATAGGTCGTGGGGGGGATTTCAGATAGCGCCATTTCATACGCTCCCCCGGCAAAATCCTAAAAACATCAGATTTGCGTTTTTAGCGTGAGTGTCAATCTGGCAGTGACGATACCTGACCCGCAGAAACGGAACAGGCGCGAAGCGGGTGTTCCGTTCCTGCGGGTGTGCAAGGGGTTTGGGGAGTGCAGCTCCCCATCGCGTCCGAAGGACGCAACGCCCCAACCTGGGGTCCCCGCAAAGTCTCAGACTTTGTGGGGAAAGGAGGAGCAAGGGAGCGAGCGCAGTTTTCGCCGCAAGGCGGAAACGGAGATGAGCGGACTTTGCGACGACGCGCGCACGACACCGGAACGGTGTATAAGTGCGCCGTAAGAAACGGACGCACTCTTGCTGAAGCTGATTTATCGCTGACATCTTGACCTCCTTGGCATAGGAGGGACAAGCTGCCAAAGCAGCTTGTCCCTCCCGGTGATAGGGCGATTGCCCCTCACCTGGTAGCCATCATGCCGGGGTGATCGTCAGGGCGATTAACGGTAAAATTTGAAAAACTTTTTCCGAACGCCCTCAATGCTGTCATAGACTGCTGCCTTGGAGCAGCCGCACAGCCGCCCAATTTCTGCATAGCTGTAATCATACAAAGCATAGAGCAGAAACCGCTCCCGCTGGGTAGGCGTGCAGAGTGCCAGCACCGCCAGAATTTCGTCCAGCGTTTCCTGCTGGCAGACCAGTTCCTCCGGGGTGGCGCAGTAGGGCAGAACGCCTTGGGCGGCGATTATGTACTCGTCACACTCGCGCCCGTCCCAGTGCCGCCGCTGTTCCCGGTCAAGGCTCCGCTCGGTGCGTTTAGCCAGCTCCCAGAACTCGTCCAGGGTGGCGGCGTCCTCATAGGTCAGTTTGCGGCTGTATCTCTTGATGGTGATCTCCATCTTGTTGTCCTCCTGTTCAGATTTGGGGTAAGCGAAATCTGGACAGGAGGGGCGGGCCGCGACATCGGGGCCTGATAGAACGGCCCGCAGGAAAATCAAAAGCGCCCGAACAGCACAAGGCTATTCGGGCGCTGGGGTTGGCGGTATGTGCAGACTGGAAACGACTATTTTCGCAAGCCTGGGTAATATTCGCCACCGTAGGGGGCAGGCTTTTTTTGACCGTAGTTTACACAATAAAGAGGACACGGCAATACCTCCTAATGGTTGCCGTGTCCTCTCAAAGCAAAAGAGCCGATAACCGCATTTTTAATCTGCGTGTTATCGGCTCTGCGTCTGTGCGTCTGGCTCTGTGATAACAGAAACATTGAATTTTTCTACATGAATAAGCGTTTCTTTCCGGCATTTGGGGCAGAACAAGGGGAAGTTTATTAGCTGCGTATCGGAACGCATTTTGATACGGGTCTTACTGCCGCACACAGGGCATAGCAGCCATTCAAAACTTCCCTGCCTGACAAAATTGCGCATTTTATTTCACTGTCTACTTGACGGGGGGCAGTTCAAACCGTCCACAGACAGCAAACAGGCATCCTATACCGCCTTTTGTGCAGATGTAGATATAGGCCCATGGAAGGAAGATACTAGCGGAATTAGGTGCCCTCGTGGAGCGCAGCTCCCCAGGGGTTGGGGAGTTCACCCCCGGCCTCTCAATCGTTCTCACCCCAGGTGCACCATCTGGTCGATACCCAGAGCGCAAACCAGGGCTCCGGCCTCCGTCTGAAGGCCGTGCTTCGTGTTGACAGCCTCCATCACCTGACTGCGGATCTCCTTTGGCACCACGATATAGAGGAGCTCCTTCTCCGCCTGCCGGGCCATGCCCTGGAACTGCTGGTCCATGCCCTCGTCGCCCACCCAGCGTCCCCGGACGATGGTTCCGCCTCTGGCGCCGGCCTTCTTCGCGGTCTCCATCACCACGTCCGCGTACCCCTGGTTGAGCAGCACCAGTACCAGGCTGCTTTTCTTTTCCTTATCCATATTTCCTGCTCCCTCCCACTCTACCTTTGTGCGCATGGTAATCACTGTGGCCACCAGGCTGTTTACCGCCGCCAGAGGCACAGTAAAGGCGATGCCCCGCCCGGGGGCCGCCCCATGGAGCTCATCGTCCAGCTTCTCCAGCAGCGCCCGGGCGGCAGATATGGGAGCCAGACTCATGATGATATCCTTTTCCGAGCTGCCCAAGCCCAGAATGTCCATAATCTCCGAGGTGGCCGTCCCCGTGCCCTCGCAGCGCATGTGGGTGAACACCTGATTTTGGGTGTAGAGCTTTGTCAACTTGTTGCCGCAGCCCCGCTCAATGATGGTGAAAATCATCGCCAGCTGCTCCGGCCTCTGGAGCGTCTTACCCGCCATGACGGACCTCCTTAATCATAATAGAGAATACAGTCGTCGATCCTGGCGATCTCCGCCACAATGGCCTGGTGAGCCAGCCTCCTCCGCATCCGCCCCGCCAGACCCATCAGCTGGATGGTGACAAGGGGCGTCATGGCCACCAGGGCCACCAGACCGAAGGCGTCGGTCATCAGGTTTCCACCAGCCGCCTCGCAGGCCCCCATGGCCAGTGGCAGGAGGAACGTGGCGGTCATGGGCCCGGAGGCCACGCCGCCGGCGTCGAAGGCCACGCCGGTGAAGAGCTGGGGGACAAAGAAGGTCAAAAGCAGGCTGACGGCGTAGCCGGGGATCAAAAACCACAAGACGGAGATCCCCGTCAGCACCCGCAGCATGGCAATGCCGATGGAGAGCGCCACGCCGATGGAGAGGCCCCGGCGCATGGCGGACTGGGAGATGGAGCCCATGGAGACCTCCTCCACCTGCTTAATGAGCACATGGACCGCCGGCTCCGCCGCTACGATAAAGTAGCCCATCAGCATGCCCACAGGGATGAGGAGGAAGGGCCGGCTGCCGGAGGCGATGTGTCCGCCGATGAGCTGTCCCACGGGCATGAACCCTACGTTTACCCCTGTGAGAAACATTACCAGGCCCACATATGTATAGACAATGCCGCTGAGAATCCGCAGGAGCTGGGTGCCCTTAAACCGGCGGGTCATCAGCTGGAACAGCAGGAACATGGCACAGATGGGGAGCATCGCCGCCGCCACCTCCTCCGCGTAGGCCGGAATGGCGGCGGCAAACTCCCTGGCCGCGTCCTGGGTGGTGGCGATCTCCGGCAGGGCGGCGGGGATGTAGCGGGCATCCTCCGGGGCGTAGCTGATGCCCAAAAGGAGCACGGAGAGGATGGGGCCGATGCTGCACAGGGCCACCAGGCCGAAGCTGTCGCTGGTGGAGTTCTTGTCGCTGCGGACCGAGGCGAGGCCCACGCCCAAGGCCATGATGAAGGGTACGGTGATGGGCCCCGTGGTGACGCCGCCGGAGTCAAAGGAGATCGGAATAAAATCCCTGGGAGCAAAGGCGGCCAGAAGGAAGGCCAGCAGATAGAAGCCCACCAGCAGGTAGCTGAGGGGAATTTTCAGCATAACGCGCAGCAGCGCCAGCACCAGGAAAATGCCCACCCCCGCCGCCACTGTGACGATGAGCCGCCGGGTGGGGATGGCGGGCACCTGAGCGGCCAGCACCGTGAGATCCGGCTCCGCTACGGTGATAATGACCCCCAGCGCGAAGGCGGTGAGCAGGGGCAGCGCCCTGCTCTTGGACTTGCTCAGATAGACTCCAATGCCGCTGCCCATGGGGGTCATGGACATATCCACCCCCAGGGTAAAGATGCCCAGCCCGACAATCAGCAGCAGAGAGCCGAAGAGGAACAGCACCAGCGCCCCCGGCGTCAGCGCCACCAGGGAGACGCTCAGCAGCAGTACAATGGCCGTGATCGGCAGCACGGACGCCAGGGATTCCCGAATCTTTTCCAGAAGCTGGGGATTCATGTGCATAGGCGGCTCCTTTCTCCCCCTCCTGAGCGGAACGGGGCCAGACGTGTCCTTCTCCCCACTATTTTACAGGATTTTTGGTCAAAAGTACAGCGTTTTTGACTTCTTAACGGTTTATTTACATCCGCGGCCCAGACCGGAGGCTCAGTACGCCTCCAGCTTGGCCCGGAAGGAGATGGTTCTGGGGGTGTCCATGCCGTCAAACTGGACCGTATAGCCGCCCTTTCCCCTGTCCACAGCCAGAACAACGCCCGGGCCAAAGACCCCGTGGCACACCCGCTGCCCCACGGACAGGAGGCTGGCCTGCTCCCCCAGGCGGATCAGGCTGTTTTCAATGTACAGCCGCGCCTCCTCGATCAGCCCCTCCTGGGGCGGGCTCACAAAGGTCAGCAGCTCCGGCGCGATGTCCAGCAGGAATCGGGAGGGGTAGACTGGCGTCCCCTGAAAGCTTCTCCCGGCGGCCTCCGACAGGTACAGCCCCTTTTCCGCCCGGGTGAGGGCCACAAAGGCCAGCCGCCGCTCCTCCTCCATCCCCTCCAGGGTGTCAGTCCTGCGGGAGGGAAACACCCCCTCGTTCATCTGGCAGAGGAACACGTAGGGGAACTCCAGGCCCTTGGCCGCGTGGACCGTCATGAGGCGGACCTTGTCCCGGGCGTCCTCTCCATCCGCGTTGGTGAAGAGGGCAACCCGGGCCAGATAGCTCTCCAGGGTCACCTCCTCGCCCCAGGTGGTCTCGAACTCGTACACCGACTGCTTGAGCTCCGCCAGGTTGTCCAGCCGCTCCTGGCTGCCCTCGGTGCGCAGCTGCCTCTCATAGCCGCTCTCGTCCAGGACGGCGGAGAGCACCTCCGACACCGGCCGCTGGGCATAGCTCGCGGAGAAGCGCTCCACGAGGGATACAAGGCCCCGGGCCTTGGTGCCCTGAAAGCGCTGGCTGTCCATATTTTGGAGCAGAGCCTCGTAGAGGGAGCAGCGGTTCTCCGCCGCGTAGTCCTGCAAAAGCTTCATGCGGCCCTTGCCCAGGTTCCGCCGGGGCTTGTTGGCCACCCGGAGGAAGGACAGGTCGTCCCGGTAGGCGATCAGCCGCAGGTAGCTGAGGGCGTCCTTGATCTCCATGCGCTGGAAGAACTGCACGCCGCTGTAGATGGCATAGGGGATCTCCGCCTGCTGGAACACCTCCTCGATGGTCCGGGTGACGTAGTGGGCCCGGTAGAGCACGGTGATGTCCCGGAGGGGGACGCCCGCCTCCGCCAGAGTCCGGATCTCCTCCGCCATCCAGCCCGCCTCCGAGCGGGGGCTCTGGGCGTAGCAGCACAGCACCGGCGGGCCGTCCGGGAGGGTGGAAGCCAGCTCCTTTCGGATCCGGTGCCGGTTCTTTTCAACGAGGGAGTTGGCCGCCGCCAGGATCTGGGGGGTGGAGCGGTAGTTGGCCGTCATGAGGATGGTCTTTGTGCCGGGAAAGGCCCGGTCGAACTCCAGCAGGTAGCGCACGTCCGCCCCCCGCCAGGTGTAGATGGTCTGGTCCGGGTCCCCCACAATGAACAGGTTCTTATGGTAGCCGCACAGGACCTCCATCAGCCGGTATTGGAGGCTGTCGATGTCCTGAAACTCGTCGATCATGATGTACTCCAGCCGCTTCTGCCACTTCAGCCGGATGTCCGGGTGCTCCTCGAAGATGTGGAGGGAGAACTTGATGAGGTCGTTGTAGTCCAGGCCGAAGCACTTCTTCTCCTGGTAGAGGTAGCCGTAGAAGATGATGTCAGCGGCGGCGGCGGCGCCGTCGTACTTCTCCCGCAGGACCTCCAGGCTCATGTCCGTCATGTGCCGGTAGTAGTCCGGCTCCTGGAAGAGCTTGCGGATCTCGATCATGTCCCGGGCTGCGCTGTAGGTCATGTCCCGCAGGGAGAGGCCCCGCTCCTCGTAGATGATCTGGAGCATGGCGTCGATGTCGGCATTGTCCAGGACCAGAAAATTCTTGGGGTACTGCACGGCGTGGCTGTCCTCCTGGAGGATGGAGACGCAGAAGCCGTGGAAGGTGTTGATGTATCCGGTGTCGTTGTCCCCGGTCAGGTTGTGGATGCGCTGGCGCATCTCCCCGGCGGACTTGTTGGTGAAGGTGACGCACAGGATGTTCCCGGGCAGAATCCCCAGCTCGTTCACCAGGAAGGCGAACCGGTGGGAGAGGGCCCGGGTTTTTCCGGAGCCGGCCCCGGCCACCACCCGGACGAACCCCTCGGTGGAGACCACCGCCTCCCTCTGGGCGGCGTTAAGTCCCTCTAGGCTGTCCCACATAGGATAGACCTCCTCTGGCAGAATTTCATATGCCTATTATAGCAAACCCCGGCCCGGCAATCAAGCCGGAGAAAAACCGGCTCCGCGGGGCCAACTTTTTGCCGGGCAGCCAAAGAAAACCGTTGACATTTGGGCTCCGCGGTGCTATAGTACTCTCATTCAAACTGGCTTTGACGGAGAAGAAGCCGCCCGGAGACGCTCAGAGAGGGGTGCGTTCGCTGTGAGCGCCCTGCGGGGAGGGCGGCGGTACCACTCCCGAGCTGCTCGGGACGACCGGGACGTCTGCCGCCCGTTACAGCGGCCGCGAGTGACGGCCGCGCTGTCCTCCTCTTTAAAAGAGGCGGGGGCGGGGCCGTAAGCAGGGTGGAACCGTGGAGCGTATTCGCTTCACCCCTGAATTTTTTATCAGGGGTGAAGCTTTTTTTCTTTGCCCCGCATACGGAAAGGAGACCCTCCCATGAGCGAAGAAAACCTCTATACCTTTGAAAACGAGACCTACCGCAAGACCTACTGGCACACTTGCTCCCACGTCCTGGCCCAGGCCATGAAGCGGCTGCACCCGGAGGTAAAGCTGGCCATCGGCCCCTCCATTGATAACGGCTTCTACTACGACTTCGACACGCCCCAACCCTTCTCCGAGACCGAGCTGGCGGAGCTGGAGGCCGAGATGCGGAAAATCTGCAAGGAGAAGCTGAAGCTGGAGCGCTTTGAGCTGCCCCGGGAGGAGGCCGTCCGGTTCATGGAGGAGAAGGGGGAGCCCTACAAGGTGGAGCTCATCAACGACCTCCCCGAGGACGCCGTCATCAGCTTCTATAAGCAGGGGGAGTTTGTGGACCTCTGCGCCGGCCCCCACGTGGACTCCACTGGCCGCATCAAGGGCAACGCCATCAAGCTCACCGCCTGCAACGCCGCCTACTGGCGGGGGGACTCCAACCGCCAGACCCTCCAGCGCATTTACGGCGTGGCTTTCCCCAAGAAGGACGAGCTGGACGAGTACCTCCAGCGTATTGAGGAAGCCAAGAAGCGGGACCACCGCAAGCTGGGCCGGGAGCTGGGCCTCTTCATGATGAGCGAGGAGGGCCCCGGCTTCCCCTTCTTCCTGCCCAAGGGCATGGTGCTGAAAAACACCCTGCTGGAGTACTGGCGTGAGTGCCACAAGCGCTACGGCTATGTGGAGATCGCCACCCCCATCATCCTCAACCAGCACCTGTGGCACCAGTCCGGCCACTGGGACCACTACAAGGACAATATGTACACCACCGTCATCGACGGGGAGGACTACGCCGTCAAGCCCATGAACTGCCCCGGCGGCATGCTGGTCTATAAGAGCGAGCCCCACTCCTACCGGGATCTGCCCCTGCGGGCGGCGGAGCTGGGCCTGGTCCACCGCCACGAGATGTCCGGCGCCCTCCACGGCCTCTTCCGGGTGCGCTGCTTCACCCAGGACGACGCCCACATCTTCATGACCCCGGACCAGATGAAGGACGAGATCAAAAACGTGGTGCGCCTCTTTGACGAGATGTACTCCACCTTTGGCCTCACCTACCAGATTGAGCTCTCCACCATGCCCGAGGACCACATGGGCGAAGAGGCGGTCTGGCACTTCGCCGAGGACACCCTCCAGGCCGCCATCACCGAGCTGGGCAAGGATTTTGTCATCAACCCCGGCGACGGCGCCTTCTACGGCCCCAAGCTGGACTTCCACCTCTCCGACAGCCTGGGCCGCACCTGGCAGTGCGGCACCATCCAGCTGGATATGCAGATGCCCGAGCGCTTTGAGCTGGAGTACGTGGGCGAGGACGGCGAGAAGCACCGCCCCATCATGATTCACCGGGCCCTGCTGGGCTCCATCGAGCGGTTCATCGGCGTTATCACCGAGCACTTCGCCGGCGCCTTCCCCACGTGGCTCAGCCCCGTGCAGGTGAAGGTGCTGCCGGTCACCGACCGGGCGGCGGAGTACGCCGGAGAGGTGGCCGCCAAGCTGGACGCCCAGGGCTTCCGGGTGGAGGTGGACGAGCGCAATGAAAAGATCGGCAAGAAGATCCGGGAGGCCCAGCTGGAGAAGATCCCCTATATGCTGGTGGTGGGCGACCGGGATATGGAGGCCGGCACCGTCTCCGTCCGCCACCGCGCCGAGGGCGACCTGGGTCCCATGAGCTTGGCGGACTTTGCCGCCCAGCTCCGCCAGGTCGTGGACTCCAAGGAGCGGAAGTAGGTTAGAAAAGGGCAAGCCGGACGCCAACGCGGCGGACGTTTTGGCGTATCTGCCACAGAAGAGCTGTGGTACTTGTTTGAAACAGGTTAGAAGCCGTACCAATAGCCAAAGTGCGCGCCTTTGCGGGGGGAAATTGCAGCTGGCAGGGCAAATGCGATTCCTCAACGGCCCTAGTGGGCCGGCAAAGCTGGCCGACAGCTGGGGCGGCCAAAGGCCGCCTAACGCCATCGAGGGGCCGTGTGGAATTCAATCGCGCACGGGCGCTCGATGCGCCCGTTGCGCGATCTACGCAGGAATACTTTGTGCAGTGCAAGATTCTTTAACGCGGACAGGGGCAATTTGCGCCGCAAAGGCATGTGCCGGGGCTTATTGGTACGGCTTCTTAGGGCCCAAACAGCCCCGCCCCCTTTTCTTGAAGAGAGAGAACAAAAAGAGCCTGCCGTCCCACAGCGGCCCCATGAAACAGCGGCCGCTGTGGGACGGCGCGATGCTGTATCAGGAGGAGACGCTATGGAGCGAACCTATCTTATCAACGCCCTGGTCTACACGGACCGCCGCTTTCAGCCCCTCACCGTCGCGGCGGAGGAGGGACGGCTTCGGCTGCTGCCCCCCGGTCCGGCCCCGGAGGGGGGCCGGGTCTTTGACGCCGCCGGGAAGAAAGTCGTCCCCGGATTTATCGATATCCACACCCACGGCGCGGTGGGCGCAGACGTCAACGGCGCTTCGGCGGCGGACCTGGAGAAGATCGCCCGCTTCTTTGCCGGAAACGGCACCACCGCCTTTCTGGCCTCCGTCCTCACGGACACCCAGGAGCAGACCCGCTGGTGCATCCAGCAGTACAAGGACCACCGGCGCTCCGGGTCCGCGGGAGCGGAGCTGCTGGGCCTCCACCTGGAGGGGCCCTTCCTGGCCTCCGCCTACAAGGGAGCCATGCCGGAGCACCTGCTACGCACCGGTGATCTGGCGCTGCTGCGCTCCTACCAGGACCTGGCGGAGGGCGGCATCCGCTACCTCACCGTCTCTCCAGAGGTGGAGGGCGTCCTCGAGCTGCTCCCCGCCCTGAAGGAGCTGGGGATCACGGCGGCCATCGGCCACTCCGGCGCGGACTACGAAACCGCCATGGCGGCCATCGACGCCGGCGCGGCGGCGGCCACCCACACCTTTAACGCCATGGCGCTCCTCCACCAGCACAGGCCCGCCATTCTGGGGGCCGTGCTGGAGAGCGATGTGTACTGCGAGGCCATCTGCGACGGACGGCACCTCCATCCGGGCATTGTACGGCTGCTGCTGAGGACGAAGGGCACGGACCGGGTGGTGGCCATCACCGACTCCATCATGGCCGCCGGCCTTCCCGACGGCAGCTACCACCTGGGCGTCAACCAGGTGGTGGTGGTGGACGGCGACGCCAAGCTGGCCTCCGACGGCACCCGGGCCGGCAGCACCCTCACCCAGGACAGGGCGCTGCAAAATCTCCTGACCTTTACCGGCCGGCCTCTGGAGGAGCTGCTGCCCCTGCTGACGGAGAATCCGGCCCGGCTCATCGGCGTCTTTGACCGCAAGGGCTCCATCGCCCCGGGGAAGGACGCGGATCTGGTGGTGCTGGACAGGGAAAACCGGGTGGACGCCGTGTTCCTCCGGGGACGGCAGTTCCAGCCGGCGGACGGTCAGCGCACGTGAAGAAGCCGGGCTTCCCTTTGGTGCGACGGGCAGAACGAGGGCGCGGCCCTTTCCGCTCTTTCCGGGCAATAGATGTAGATTCCTTCTCCCGTAGACTGCGTAAAATCGCTCGTATTGTAAATTCCTTCCAGAGCAAATGACCGCCTCATAGTTGCTTCACATTGTAACCGCAGTTGAAAAGCGGCAAAGTTTAGGGCCGCCCCAGCCTAGGGCTTGTTTGAAAAATAAATATTGCACAAATCAAATAAAAGTGCGAAAATAGGGCCATGAAGCGATATGAATTGACAAAAGAACAATGGGAACGCGTGAAGAAGCTGCTTCCAGCAGAGA
>CATLAL010000038.1 GCA_949878425.1 uncultured Oscillospiraceae bacterium | reverse complement strand
GCAGGCGAAGGGAAAGAACCATCTCCGTCAGCGCAGACGGAAGATGGTTCTTTCCCTTTTAAAATGCAGTTCCGGTTACAGACCGGCGGAAGGTCTGCCCCTTCAAAAAGCCGTTAGGCGGAGCCGGACGAACGCCAAGGCCGCAGAAGGACGCTTTTGTCTCAGCGGCTGAGAAGCATAGGGCCTATCCTGGACTCCCGTAAAGCGGGGGGCCGGGGGCGTGAGCCCCGGAGCTGCCGAATAGATAGGCATTTGCCTGTGCAACAACCCCCTTGTCTTTCCGCCCCGCCTCTGGTATAATTTTGATTGCCTTTGGATGGAATTTCCATACACGGCCCGGCGCTGTTTGAAAAAGGATAGTCAAAAGCGCCTAAAGCCAGAGAGCAAGGCGGGAGAAATTGTTTTAGGGGAGTATAGGGGTATGAAGAGAGCTCCGCGCGGCCGGACGCGGTCCGGCGGGGGTGGGGCATTACGGGAAAGCTGGTCTTTGCCATTGTGGGCAGCGTGATCATCGCGGTGGCGATCCTGTTCGCGGTGGTCTACCTCCAGATGTCCCACGCGCTGCTGGACAAGAGCGAGGACCTGCTGCAAACCACCACCGACCGCACGCTCCAGGAGACCAGAGCCTGGATGAACAGCACCCTGTCCATGCTGGAGACCCAGCGGGACACCATTGAGTACGAGGATATGGAGATCCCCGCTATGGAGGCCTACATCAAGCATACGGCGGGGCAAAGCGAGGCGTATCCCGCGGGGCTCTACGTGGCGCTGACGGACGGGTCCTTGTACCACGCCTCCTTCGTTCCGGGCCCGGACTTTGACGCCACGGCCAAGAGCTGGTATCAGGACGGCCTGCAATCAGAGAGCTTCCTCCTGGGGGACGTGTACTTTGACGAGGACAGCCGCTCCTATGTGGTAGGCGCCTCCGGGGTGCTGAAAAGCGGGAACGGCCAGGTGCGGGGTGTAGCCGCGGCGGACGTCTATCTGGACTCCATCTCCCAGATTGTCAGCGAGGTCCAGATCGAGGACACCGGCGGCATCTTTCTGGTGGACACCCGGACGGACACCATCATTGGCCACAAGGACCCGGCCATCACCGGACAGAAGCTCAGCGAGATGGGCGGCGGCATGTACGCCTATGCCAGCCGGAAGATCAGCGGGGGAGAGACGGGGCTGTCCTCCTACGGCGACACGTACGTCCAGGTGGAGCGGGTCCCGGGCAGCGACTGGGCGGCGGTGGCCTATGTCTCCCATGGCGAGGTGCTCCGGGAGCTGCACCAGCTGACCGCCAGCATGCTGCTGGTGGCGGCGCTGTCGGTTCTGGTGCTGATCCTTCTGGTGGTAATCCAGGTCCGGCGGGTGATCGGCCGTCCGGTCCGGGAGCTGAGCCTCGCGGCCACCCGAATCGCCGGAGGGGAGCTGGATCAGACGATCCGCTACCAGTCCAGAGACGAGCTGGGCGTCCTGGCGGATAACTTCAACCAGGTCACGCTCCGGCTCCGGAACTATGTCGCCTACATAGACGAGATTTCCCGGACGCTCCGGGAGATCGCGGCGGGGGATCTGACCTTTACGCTGAAAAACGACTATACCGGCGAATTTGAGAAAATTAAGATCGCCCTGGACGAGATCTCCCTCGCGCTGAACCAGACCATGGGCCAGCTGCGCTCCGCCTCCAGGGACGTGGCCGCCGGCGCGGAGCAGGTCTCCAACGGCGCGATGACGCTCTCACAGGGCTCCGCGGAGCAGGCGGCCGAGGTGGAGACTCTGGCCAGGCACATCGCCGCCGTGTCCGACAGCGTACACGAGGTCTCCAGAGACGCCCAGGAGGCCAGCCGCATCTTCCAGGAGGTCAAAAGCGGCCTTCTGTCCAGCAACGATAAGATGCAGAATATGACGGCGGTCATCCGGCAGATCAGCAGCAAATCCGCCGAGATCCATAAGATCGTCAAGACGATTGAGGACATCGCCTTCCAGACAAACATTCTGGCCCTGAACGCCGCCGTGGAGGCCGCCCGGGCGGGGGCCGCCGGCAAGGGCTTCGCGGTGGTGGCCGACGAGGTCCGCGCCCTGGCCGGGAAGTCCTCCGCGGCGGCTCAGGAGACGACGGTGCTGCTGCGGGAGACTGTGGACTCCATGGACGAGGGCGTGCAGGCGGCCCGTGATACGGCGGATTCCATGCTGGCGGTGGTGGCCCACGCGGACGAGATGAACACGCTGATTGACTCCATCGCCGGCTCCACCCAGAAGCAGGACGCCAACGCGGAGGAGATCACCCGGGGAATCGGACAGATTTCCACCGTTGTCCAGACCAACGTGGCCACGGCAGAGGAGAGCGCCGCCGCCAGTGAGGAGCTCTCCGGCCAGGCGTCCGTGCTCCGGGATCTGGTGGCCCGGTTTCAGCTGCGGGATCTGTAAGAAGTTGTATTCACAGGCGGGGGATGCTGGATGGGCGAGGGATTTTGCCGCCCAGCAAGGCAAATGCGATTTCACAACGGGGCCCCATCGAGGGGCCGTGTGAAATTCCATCGCGCATGGGCGCCCGCTGCGCGATCTACGCAGAAATACCGGATGTATTCCAAGCTTTTTTAACGTGGCAGGGCGGCAGAAGGCCCGGCCAGACGGCGTTCAACGCCTGTGAATACAGCTTCTAGGTTTCTGCGGGGCGGTCCGCCTCGCAAAATGGAAGAATGGGACCGCGCTCCAGGAAGGCGCCCTCCTGGAGCGCGGTCCGCAGAGAGACGGAGGCGGCATGATCTTTTGCGTAGAGGACGACCAGGCAATCCGGGATCTCATGCTGTACGCCCTGCGGGCGGCGGGATTTGAGGCCAGAGGCTTCTCCGGCGGCGCGGCGTTTTTTAGCGCGCTGGAGGAGGAGCGGCCGGATCTGGCGATGCTGGATATTATGCTGCCCGGCGAGGACGGCATTGAGATTTTAAAGCGCCTTCGCGCCTCCGCCGCCACGGCGGATCTGCCCGTTGTGATGGCCACGGCCAGGGGGACGGAATACGACAAGGTGCTGGGTCTCGACCTGGGCGCGGACGACTACCTGGCCAAGCCCTTTGGGATGCTGGAGATGGTGTCCCGGGTAAAGGCCGTGCTGCGCCGGGCGAAGCCCCGGCCGGACCAGGAGGTTCTGCGCAGCGGCCGCCTGGAGCTCAACCGGACGGCGCATACGGCGCTTGCGGACGGAAGGCGGCTTGCGCTCACCTTAAAGGAGTACGAGCTGCTTCTGGCTTTGATGGAGCGTCCGGGCCGGGTCTTTACCCGGGAACAGCTCCTGGAGGCGGTCTGGGGGACAGGCTACGCCGGTGAGACCCGCACGGTCGACGTACACATCGGCACGCTGCGCGCCAAGCTGGGCGGGTGCGGGGCCTGTATTGAGACCGTCCGGGGCGTGGGCTACCGGATGGAGGCGCGGGAATGACACGGCGGATTTTTCGCTCCATCTGCGCGGTGGCGCTGGGCATCTTTCTCGCCTCCGCCGCCCTCTTCACCGGCGTCCTCTACAGCTACTTTTCCGGACTCCAGCTCGGCCAGCTGCGGGTACAGGCCAGCCTGGCGGCCCAGGGAGCGGCCCGCGAGGGCGTCCGCTATTTTGACGGCCTGGAGGCGGGCGATCTGCGCATCACCTGGATTGGCGCCGACGGCGCCGTGCTCTACGACAGCCGGTCCGACTCCGCCGGGATGGAGAACCACCTCCAGCGGGAGGAGATCCGCCAGGCCCTGTCCATGGGTACCGGCGAGAGCGTGCGCTACTCCGAAACGCTGCTGGAGCGCTCCGTCTACACCGCCCGGCGGCTGCCGGACGGAACCGTCCTGCGCCTCTCCGTGGGGCACAGCACCCTGCTTACCCTGATTTTAGGCATGCTGCTGCCGGCCGGCGCTATTTTTGCCGCCGCTCTGGCCGCCTCCATGGCCCTGGCCGCCCGGCTGTCCAGGGAAATTGTCCGGCCCCTCAACGAGCTGGAGCTGGACGATCCGCTGCGCGGCGGCGGATACCCGGAGCTGGCCCCCCTGCTCCAGCGCCTTGCCGCGCAGCAGCGCCAAATCCGGGCCCAGGCCGGCGCGCTGCGGCAGATGCGAAGCGAATTCGAGGCGGTTACAACCGGCATGGCGGAGGGCATCCTCCTCCTCAATGAAAAGCAGGTGATTTTGAGCATCAATCCCGCCGCCGCGCGCCTCTTTGGAACCGACGCCTCCTGCGCTGGGAAATACCTGACGGCCGTCACCCGCTGTCTGGCGCTTCAGGAGCTCCTCCAGAGGGCCGGGGAGGGGGAGCGGGCCGAGCGGATCATGGAGCTGGGGGGCCGGCGCTATCAGGTCAACGCCAGCCCTGTGTTTTCGGAAGGGCTGGCCTCCGGAACGGTCCTGCTGCTGCTGGACGTGACGGAGAAGGAAAGGGCCGGACAAATGCGGCGGGAATTTACGGCGAATGTGTCCCACGAGCTGAAAACGCCGCTCCACACCATCTCCGGCAGCGCGGAGCTGATGGCCGGCGGCCTGGTGGCGGCGGCGGATCTGCCGAAATTTTCCCGCCGGATCTATACGGAGGCCCAGCGGATGATCCGGCTGGTGATATTATCAGCCTCTCCCGGCTGGACGAGGGCGGGTATGATCTGCTCTGGGAGCAGGTGGACCTCTACGCCCTGGCGGCGGAGGCGGCGGAGGCGCTCCGGCCCGGGGCGGAGGCCGCGGGAGTCCGCCTGGAGCTGCGGGGCGAGCCCGCCGCGCTGTACGGCGTCCGGCAGATGCTCTGCGGCGCAGTCTACAACCTCTGCGACAACGCGGTAAAATACAACCGGCGGGGCGGCAGTGTCGTTGTGGCCGTGGAGCCGGCGGAGGACGAGGTGCGCCTCACGGTCTCCGACACCGGGATCGGCATTCCGCCGGAGCACCAGGACCGGATTTTTGAGCGGTTTTACCGGGTTGATAAAAGCCACTCCAAGGAGACCGGAGGTACGGGCCTGGGGCTCTCAATTGTCAAGCACGCCGCCCGGCTCCACGGCGCGGCGATTGACCTGCGCAGCGAGGCGGGGCGCGGCACGTCTGTAACCCTGCGCTTTATGAAAAAGCCGAAAGGCCCGTAAGCGGACTTTTTTGACAGTCTGGGGGCGGCGGCGCGGATATTCCACGCCGCCGCCCTTTACAGCAATTTTACAATACCATGGTAACAGATTTGACAGATGTGGGGTACAATATAGCCGGTGAAGCAGAAAACCAACAGTGAAGGAGACGAAACGTTATGGATCTATTTGACGCGCTGACGCTGGCGGGCGGCCTGAGCCTGTTTCTCTTCGGCATGAGCGTCATGGGACAGGCCCTGGAGCGGCGGGCAGGCGGGCGTCTGCGCTCTCTTCTGGGCAGGCTGACCGCCAGCAGGACCGCCGGCCTTCTGACGGGCCTGGGGGTGACGGCGGTGATTCAGAGCTCATCCGCCGCGACGGTGATGGTGGTCGGCTTTGTCAACTCCGGCCTCATGACGCTGAGGCAGGCCGTCCATGTCATCATGGGGGCAAACATCGGCACAACGGTGACCGCCTGGGTTTTGAGCCTGGCCGGCATCGACGGGGGCAGCCTCCTGATCCAGCTTCTGAAGCCCTCCTCCTTTACCCCAATCCTGGCTCTGGCCGGCATTGCCTTCTACATGTTCTCAAAAAACAGCAGAAGGAGAGACACGGGGCTGGTGTTCCTGGGCTTCGCCACGCTGATGTCCGGCATGGAGGCCATGTCCGGCGCCGTCTCCGGCCTGCGGGACGTCCCCGCCTTTCAGAGCCTCTTTGTGCTCTTTACCAACCCGGCGCTGGGGGCTCTGGCAGGGGCGGTCCTCACGGCGGTGATCCAGTCCAGCTCCGCCTCGGTGGGCATCCTCCAGGCGCTGGCGGCCACGGGGGGAATCTCCTACGGAGCGGCGGTTCCCATTATAATGGGACAAAACATCGGCACCTGCGTAACGGCCATGGTGTCCTCCGTGGGCGCCAACACCAACGCCAGACGGGCCGCTATGGTGCACCTGTCCTTCAACGTCATCGGCACGGCGGTCTGGCTCACCGTGTTCTGCCTGGTCCGGGCGGTTTTCCATCCGGCGTTTCTGGACGCTCCGGCCTCGCTGATGGGAATCGCCGCCGCCCACTCGGTCTTTAACGTCCTCTGCACCGCGCTGATGCTCCCCCTGTCCGGCTTTTTGGAGCGGCTGGTGATCCGCCTCGTCCCCGGTGGAAAGCAGCCGGACATCCCCGCGGAGCTGGACGACCGCTTCCTCAACACGCCGCCCATTGCCCTGGAGCGCTGCCGCAGGGCGGCGGAGGACATGGCGGAGACGGCCGCGGCGGCGCTGAAGGAGGGAATGTCCGCTCTGCGGGAGTACTCCCCGGAGCTGGCGGCGTCCGTCCGGGAGCGGGAGGGAAAGACGGACCGCTATGAGGACATTCTGGGAACCTACCTGGTGAAGCTGAGCTCCCGGCAGATCGGCGAGGCGGACAGCGCGGAGGCGGCGAAGCTGCTGAAGGTAATCGGGGATTTCGAGCGGATCGCCGACCACGGAGTAAACCTGCTGGAATCAGCGGAGGAGCTGCGGGACAAGGGCCTGACCTTCACCGCCGCGGGCGCGGCCGAGCTGGCGGTGGCCTGCTCCGCGGTGGACGAGATTCTGACGCTGGCCCTGACCGCCTTTCTTGAAAACAGCGCTGCCGCCGCGTCCCAGGTGGAGCCCCTGGAGCAGGTGATTGACCAGCTCAAGGAGCAGCTGCGCATGCGCCACATTCTGCGCATGCAGCAGGGGACGTGCTCCATCGACGCGGGCTTTGTGTGGTCGGACCTGCTCACCGACCTGGAGCGCACTGCCGACCACTGCTCCAACATTGCCGGCTGCGTGCTGGATATGGGGGAGTACGGCATGAACCTTCACGAGTCCCTCCGCAGTGTCCGGGAGGACAGCGGGGCGTTCCGGAGGCAGTTTCAGTCCTACGCGGAGAAATACGCCCTGCGCCGCCAGGAGGAGCTGAGCTGACGGACCGCTCCGGGCGCGCCCTCTGGCAATTTGGTCAGGAACGTGGTATACTTCCCCCAGCTGAGCGAGAGGAGGAGTTCTCCCCCCAGGCCGCGCGAGGGGGGAGACCGGACGCCCATGAAAAACAGCCGTCTCTTTGAAATTTTATACCTTTTGGTGGAGAAGCGGGCCATTACCGCCGGGGAGCTGGCCCGGCGGCTGGAGGTGTCGGAGCGGACCGTCTACCGGGACGTGGACGCCCTGTCCGCTGCCGGCATCCCGGTATTTACCCAGAAGGGCCAGGGGGGCGGCATCCGGCTGATGGACCAGTTTGTCCTGGACAGGGCCCTCCTCTCCCCGGCCCAGCAGGACGAGATCCTCTTCGCCCTCCAGGCCGTCCTGGCCACCGGCGGAGGACAGGAGACCCTGGACCGGCTGACCGCCCTGTTCCGCCGGGAGGGCGGCAGCTGGCTGGAGGTGGATTTCACCGACTGGGGCAGCGGGGCGGCGGAGCGGGAGAACTTTGCCCTGATCAAGGAGGCCATCCTCTCCCGCAGGCCCCTCGCCTTCACCTACTACAGCTCCGCCGGGGAGCGGAGCCGCCGGACCGTGGAGCCCGCCCGGCTGGTGTTCAAGGGCGGGTGCTGGTACCTGTCCGCCTTCTGCCGCAGGCGGCGGGACTGGCGCTTTTTCCGCCTGGGGCGGATGGAGGCTCTGGCGCTGGCGGAGGGGAGCTGCCCGCCCCGCCAGCCCCCTGAGCGGCAGGAGGCCCCGCCTCCCGGCACGTACCGGGAGACGGAGCTGCGCCTGCGGTTCGCGCCGGAGGCTGCCTGGCGGGTGCGGGACTGCTTCCACCCAAAGCAGATCACTCCCGAGCCGGACGGCCGTCTGCTGGTGGAGTGCGCCTTTCCCGAGGACCGGTGGCTCATGTCCTTCCTCTTGTCCTTTGGGAGCCGGCTGGAGGTGCTCTCCCCCGTCCGCTGGCGGGATCTGCTCAGAGAGGAGCTGAAAAAAAGTTTGGCAATTTATGAAACCGGACAGCTCCTGTCAGGTTTGGAGGCGTATCCTGGTACCAGAGGCGGGGGAGAGAGCCCCGCCGAACAGAAGGAGGTACTTCCCATGGAAGAACGTAAATTTTGCCAGTGCTGCGCCATGCCCCTGGACAGGCCCGAGGACAAGGGCACGGAGGCCGACGGGACCCGCAGCGGCGACTACTGCCGCTACTGCTACCAGAACGGCGCCTTTACCGCTCCGGACGCCTCGATGGACGACATCATCGCCTTTAACCTGAAGTTCAACGCGGAAAACGGCTTCCCCTTCGGCCCCCAGGAGGAGGCGGAGAAGATGATGCGCGGCTGGTTCCCCACCCTGAAGCGGTGGAAAAAGGGATAACGGTGGATCAAAAGAGCGGCTTTGCCGCTCTTTTGACCGTTTCTCCGCCTTTGCGGAGAAACGCCCCTCCATCCGGGGGGGCGGGGAATTTGTCCGGAGGAGGGGCGCGCTCTGGCAATCGGGCCGGATCTGTGGTATACTGCTCTCACTGAAGCGAGAGGAGGACTTTCCCATGAAAACGCTGTTAAAGGGCGGCTGCGTGGTCTCCGGCCGGGGCGCGGAGCAGCTGGACGTGCTGCTGGAGGGGGAGAAGATCGCCGCCGTGGGCCGGGACCTGGCGGCGGGGGACGCTCAGACGGTGGACTGCTCCGCCAGGCTCCTGTTTCCCGGCTTTATCGACGCCCACACCCACTTTGACCTGGAGGTGGGGGGCACCATCACCGCCGACGACTTTGCCAGCGGCAGCCGCGCGGCCCTCCGGGGCGGGACCACCACGGTGGTGGACTTCGCCGCGCCGGACAAGGGGGAGTCTCTGGCCCGGGGCCTGGCGCGCTGGCGGGAGAAGGCGGAGGGGAACTGTGCCTGCGACTACGGCTTCCATATGACCATCGACGACTGGAGCGATTCCATCTCCCGGGAGGTGGGGGAGATGCTGGACCAGGGAATATCCACCTTTAAGCTGTACATGACCTATCCGGCCATGATGCTGCCGGAGGGGGACCTGTTCCGGGCCCTGCTGCGGCTGAAGGAGGCGGGGGGCCTGGCGGGCGTCCACTGCGAGAACAGCGCCGTCATCGACGTGCTGACGGCCCAGGCCAAGGCGGCGGGGCGGCTCTCCCCGGCCTCCCACCCCCGCACCCGGCCCGCGCCCCTGGAGGCGGAGGCGGTAGGCCGCCTGCTGCGCATGGCCCAAGTGGCGGATGTGCCGGTGATCGTGGTCCACCTCTCCACGGCGGAGGCTCTGGAGGAGGTGCGCGCCGCCCGGCGGCGGGGGCAGACCGTATATGTGGAGACCTGCCCCCACTATCTGCTGCTGGAGGACAGCGTCTACGACCATCCGGACTTTCTGGAGGCGGCGAAATACGTGTGCGCCCCGCCCCTCCGAAAGCGCACGGACCGGGAGGCCCTGTGGGCGGCCCTGGCCGCCGGGGAGATCCAGACCGTGGCCACGGACCACTGCTCCTTCACCCTGGCCCAGAAGCGGGCGGGGCGCTACGACTTCACCAAAATTCCCGGGGGCCTGCCCGGCGTGGAGCACCGGGGGGCGCTGCTGTACACCTACGGCGTGGCGGCGGGGCGCATGACGGAGGCGGATCTATGCCGGGCGCTGTGCGAGAATCCCGCCAAGCTCTACGGCTGCTGGCCCAGGAAGGGAGTTCTGGCCCCCGGCAGCGACGGGGACGTGGTGGTTTACAACCCGGCCGGGGAGAGCGTCCTCACCGCCGCCGGCCAGGCCCAGCGGACCGACTATACCCCCTATGAGGACTTCCCCCTCCGGGGAGGCGTGGAGCGGGTGTACCTGCGGGGCGCCCTGGCGGCGGAGGGGGGCCGGGTCCTGGAGACCCGGGGCGTGTTCCTGCCCAGGGGGAGGTGTGTTCTCTAGCCGGCACCCGGGGGCTTCGCCCCCGGACCCCAAGCGCCTATCTACCCGGCAGCTCCGGGGCCTGCGCGGCCCGGGGCGGCGCGAGCCCTGGAGCTATCATTATGGATAGGCATTTGCAGGAGAACGAAGCGCCTCTTGACAGTGAATATTAAAAATTGATTTCCGTGAAAACCGGCCCTCTTCCCTTGTAAAATCCCGGCGGCTGTGCTATAATCAGACAACTTGAAAGAAGGGGAGGACGCGTCCATGGAGCCTGTGCGCTACACCGTGGAAACCATCAACGGGGATTACGCCTACCTCCGCAGCGACAGCGGCGTGGAGAACCAGGTGGCCATGTTCCTTCTGCCGGAGGGCACGGACGTGGGGAGCCGCCTGCTGTGGGAGGACTTCCAATGGAGCCTGCTGCCGTGAGGGAGGTATTTGACCGGGAGGTCTTTTGGGGGGCCGTCGTCCGCGGGAGCTTAAAGGACGCCATGGCCTACGCGGGCCGGTTCCCGGAGCAGGCGGAGCGGCTGAAAAAATACGCGTCCATCTTCGAGGAGGAGCGCTACCTTACCTATGACGTGGACGGCGATTTGAACGCGATTTTGCTCCTCTACCAAAAATACTACCGGGACGCCTTCTATCTGGAGCTGGACCGGGAGGAGGCCGGGGAGCGTCTGCGAAAGCGCCTCGCGGACCTGATGCAGCTGCCCCCGGACACCGATCTGGACCAGCTGGAGGAGCGGGCGGCGGAGGCCTTCCGCCGCCGGTCCTATCACTTCTTGGGCGGATTGACCGGCGGCTACCGGGGGCCCTATATATGGACCCATGAGGAGCTCCGGCGCTACGAGGTGGAGCTGCCGGACGGCGTCCGGGAGTACGAGGTGAAGCTTGTGGACGGCTTCCTCTCCAGGAGCTGGGCCGCCTACCTCTCCTTTGGGGAGACCGGCACAAGCGGCTGGTCCAACGGCGACGGGCCCATCCACTGCGTGCGGGAGGCCTACGACCTGGAGTCGGAGGCGTTTCGCGTGTCCCTGCTCAAGCACGAGGCCCAGCACGCGGAGGACCTGGCCCGGTACGCCGGCATGTCCTCTGAGGACCTGGAGTACCGGGCGAAGCTGGTGGAGCTGATCTACTCCGACGAGCGGAACCTCCTGAGCCGGTTTATCCGCCAGGCGGGCGGCGCGGACAACGGACACGCCCTGGCCGCCGAGCGCATTGTCCGGGACTTTGAGACGCGGCTGGAGCGGCCCCGGAGCCGGCTGGACAGCCTTCCTATTGGGGAGATCCAGGCGGTCTCCCGGGCCCTGTTCGAGGAGAGCCGGGAGGAAATGGAGCGAAAATACTTTTAAAATGTTGACCGGCAGGGAGGAACCTACATGGCAGAGCTATTGGAACAGATCATTCAAATCGTCCGCCAGGCGGGGGACATTGTCCGCTCCGCCCGGGACATCGCCGCCGGAACCAAGGAGAAGTCCTTTGCCGGCGACCTGGTGACGGCCTATGACCTGGCTGTGGAGAATTTTTTAAAGGAAAAGCTGCCGCCCCTGGTCCCCGGCTCCCTCTTCTTCGGCGAGGAGGAGAAGGAGAACGCCGACCCCAGCCGGGGCTGGGCCTTTATTGTGGACCCCATCGACGGGACCGCCAACTTTGTCCGGGACCTCCGGCGCAGCGCCATCTCCGTGGCCCTGGCCAGGGACGCGGTGGTGGAATACGGCGTGGTCTACGACCCCTACCGGGACGAGATGTTCTCCGCCCGGCGGGGCGGCGGCGCGTTTTTGAACGGCGCGCCCATCCACGTCAGCGAAAAGCCCCTGGCCCAGGGCATTTTCTCCATGGGAACCTCCCTCTACCGGCCGGAGTACTTCCAGCGCACCATGCGCCTGACGGAGCAGCTCTTCCGCCGCAGCTGCGACTTCCGCCGGATGGGGGCGGCAGCGCTGGACTTCTGCGACGTGGCCTGCGGCAGGACGGAGGCGTTTTTTGAGTACAGCCTGTGCCCCTGGGACTACGCGGCGGGGAGCCTGCTGGTCACCGAGGCCGGCGGCGCGGTGTGCGCCCTGGATGGCGGCCCCCTGCCGGTGGTCTCCCTCTCCGGCGCCTGGGCGTCCAACCGGGTGAACCGGGACATTTTGAAGGAGCTGGAGGTCTGATTCCATGTGGTATCTTCTGGCCATTGTCCTCAGCGTCGCCACGGACCAGGCGGTGAAGCTGTATGTCACCGCCCATCTGGCCCTGTACGAGTCCGCGCCTCTGCTGCCTGGGCTTGTGGAGCTCCACTATATCCAGAATACCGGCGGCGGCTTCTCCATTCTGGAGGGCCACACCTGGCTTTTGACCCTGGTCACCGCCCTGCTGATGGCGGGCATCGCCCTGCTGCTGGTCCGGCGGACCTTCCCCCACCCCCTGGCCATGTGGACCCTGACCCTCATCCTGGGGGGCGGACTGGGGAACCTCATCGACCGGGTGCGCCTGGGCTACGTGGTGGATATGTTTAACTTCCAGTTTATCAGCTTCCCTGTGTTCAACGTGGCGGACATCCTGGTGGTCTGCGGGGCCGTGGGCTTCGCGGCCTACTACCTGCTGCTCTGCGGCAGGGACGAGAAGAAGGGGGAGGACGATGGAACCGCTGATCCTGCCGGCGGGGCCTGAGGCCGCCGGAGAGCGGCTGGACAGCTTCCTGGCCCGGCTCCTGCCGGACGTCACCCGCTCCGCCGCCGCCCGGCTCATTGCGGGAGGGCGGGTCCTGGTAGACGGACGGGCCCCGGCCAAGAGCTGCCGCCTCGCCGGCGGTGAGACGGTGGAGGTGTCCCTGCCGGACCCGGAGCCAGTGGACGCCCTGCCCCAGGACATTCCCCTGGACGTGGTCTACGAGGACGCGGACGTCATCGCCGTCAACAAGCCCGCCGGCCTTGTGGTCCACCCGGCTCCCGGACACCCGGACGGCACCCTGGTCAACGCCCTGCTCTACCACTGCGGCGGCAGTCTCAGCGGCGTGGGGGGCGCTCTGCGGCCCGGCATCGTCCACCGCATCGACCGGGACACCAGCGGCCTCATCATCGCCGCCAAAAACGACGCCGCCCACCAGGCCCTGGCCGCTCAGCTCCAGGACCACAGCCTGGCCCGCACCTACGAGGCCATCGTGGTCGGCGGTCCCCGGGAGGACGCCGGCACCGTGAATGCCCCCATCGGCCGCTGCCCCTCGGACCGGAAGAAAATGGCCGTCACGGCGGCGGGCCGCCCAGCGGTGACCCATTGGCAGGTCCTGGAGCGCTTTCCCGGACTCACCTACCTCCGCTGCCGCCTGGAGACCGGCCGCACCCACCAGATCCGGGTCCATATGGCCTATACCGGCCACCCCGTGTACGGCGATACCGTCTACGGCGCGAAAAAGCCGGTCCCCGGCCTCACCGGCCAGTGCCTCCACGCCGTGGCCCTCCGCTTCCGCCACCCCAGAACCGGCGAGCCCGTCACCCTCTCCTGCCCCCTCAGCGCCGAGTTCCAGGCCCTGCTGGACAGGCTGAGAAACGCGTAGGCACACGTTGGGCATACATTCTTTTTCTTTGTGAACAAAGAAAAAGAATCAAAAAGAAAAACTTTTTGCGCAAAGCTATCGCTTTGCTTATGATTTTGTCCCAATTCGACTTCGTGTTCCCGGTGAATCACAATGGGTAAATATGCATAGGCTGGTATAAGAATGAATGATTTAATTAAAAACATTGATAAACTTCATACAACAGAAATGGGTGTAGAGCGGATAAAAAGGAACTGCCAAATTGAAACAGACGATGTTGTCCAATGGAGCGGGGTGCAGATTCTGGACAAAAA
>CATLAL010000037.1 GCA_949878425.1 uncultured Oscillospiraceae bacterium | reverse complement strand
GTGGAACCTAGACGACCGCATCCTTATGGACGACTTCAACCAGTTCGCCGCTTCCCTCGATACCGCCCTCTCCCTGAACCAGCAGGCCGCTCAGAACGCTCAGGAGGCCGCCGAGGAGGCAAAAACCCTGGCTCAAAACGCATCCGTCGGCCGGCTCCTCCTCACCTGCGGCAGCTACACCGGCACAGGCGGCAGCCAGACCATCAACACCGGCTACTGGCCTATGGCCGTGTTGGTAATCGGGGAGCAGGACCCCAACGCCTCCCCCCGCTGGTTCGGCCACAGGGACTACTGCGCCTTCTTCGTCAACGGCGGCGACACGCCCTTCTCCGCTGTTCACCTAAAAGATTTCGTCGTGCGGGAGCCGGGCATAGCGGGCTACCCCAACCTGAACAAGACGGGCCACACCTACTATTACATATCCCTCCACACCTGATTCCCTCCGGTCTGAGCGAAGAGGGACAGGCAGAGCGGGTCCCCCCCGGGCCGAAGCCCAGGGGGGAATCCCGTTTGCTAAGAGTATGAATCTTGTGCCGTTCCTACAGGGTCTAATCAGGTGAGGTTGACACCGAAGTTCGCCGTAGCGCTGTAGGACACACCGTTCCAGGTGTAGGTGTACTCGACGGTGACCATGCTCAGGCCAGAGCCCTGGACCCAAGACGCCTTCGCCGTAGCGTTGCTCACACCGGCCACACCGTTGATGATATCGGCAATGGCGGCGCTGGAGTCGCCAGTCAGCACGTCCTTGTTCACGCCGGAAATCAGCGCGGCGTTGATGGCGGTCTCAACAGCGTTCTGGCCCTCGAAGCCGATCATAACGCTGATGGACTTGCCGATAACCGTGTTGACAGCGGTGGGAACGCTGGTGGAGTTGAGCTGGATGTTCACGGTCACGCTGTTGGAGCTGCCGGGAGTGGGGATGTTGCTGGCGGTGGCAGTACCACTATTCGTAACCGTAACGGTGGCGGAGATGCCATTGTATCCGGCGGCGGCCAGCTTGCTCTCCACGTCGGCCTTTACAGCCTGGGCCACAGCGGCCTTGTAGGCATCCAGAGCGGCCTGATTGACATCGGCGCCAGTCTTGTAGATGCTGTTGGGCAGAGCCACGCTGTTCAGCGTGATGGTGTCACGCAGGGCAGCATAGGCGTTGTTCACGCGATCCTGCTCGCCCAGAGCCACAGCGGTGATGGTGATCCTGCCGTTGGCACTGCTGGTGGTCACGGTGTTCGTGTTGGTGTTGGGCAGAGCGAGATCGTTTGTCACAGAACCGCCAGCCACAGTGATAGCGGTGATCTTGTAGCCGCTGGCGGGAGTGACCTTCAGGCCAGCGCTCTTGTTGATCCAGCTGTTGTTGGGAACGGCGAGAGCACCAGTGTTGGTGGTGACGGTGACCGTCCTGGGATCATAGCTGACCTGGACGAAGGTGCTGCCAGGACCATAGAAGATTCTAGTCGCGCCAGTGATGCTGAGGGCGCCGCCATTGGCCAGGAGGCCGTTGATGGGCTGGCCCATGTTGGTGGCGGGCGTACCATCAGCGTTGGTGGCGCTCACGACAACAGGAGCCTTGAGGACGCTGGCGTCATAGAGGATATCCTGGAGCTGCTGCAGGGTGAGGGAGGTGTCCATGATGACGACATGGGTGTCGCTGCCGCTCTTGTAGACATGGACCAGGTCGGGCCGGTTGGTGGCCAGATCGGTAACCGTCACCTTCTCGGCACTCTGCTTGCAGATGTAGTAGTTGCCGGTATCCTTCATGATCACCAGGTAGATGGATTCAGTCGTGGTGGGAACGCCGGGATAGCTGGTGGCAGCCCAGGCACTGCTGCCGTCCCACTTGAACATGGCGTAGTCGGTAGCGCCGGGGGCGACCCAGGGCTGTACGCCGGCCTTCACAGCGTCGGCGTAAGGAACGGTGACGCTGGCGATGTAGCTGCCCTTGGCAACGCCGGCGTTGCTGAACGCGCCAGTCAGAGCGGAATCATTACCGGGAACAGCAACGGCGGAAGCATCAGGCGTGCTGGAGCCGTAGAACTTGAAGGGCACGGTGTAGCTGATCTGACGCTGATCCCACAGGACCTTGTAGAACACGGAGGCGTAGCCCAGATCATCGGGAGCGATGGTGCGCTGCGCGTCGCCCTCGATGTACAGCCAGCTGGGTGTGCTCCAGACCTCGGCCTGGGTGGCCACAGCGGCGCGGCCCGTGCGGACGGTGGGCGTGGTCACGTCAACAATGTACTTGACGGTGTTGCCCTTGCCGGTGACATAGATGATCATGTCGCCAACCTGGACGTTGCTGGTGTTGGGGTTGCTGCTCATGCGCAGGCGCACGGCGCGGGTGTTGTCAATGGCGTAGACGGGGGCGTTGCCGACCTCGGCAGTGATGGTCTGGGCGGCGAAGCTGCCGTCAGGCTGGCGGGTCATACCGACAACCTCGTCCACCACGATGTAGCCGCCGCGCTCCGTCAGCTCGTTCATACGAGTGATGACGCCGACATGGATGCCGTAAGCGGCCCAGTTGCCGGTGATGGGCTTGATAGCGGCCTTGACGGTCTGGCCATCGATCTGATCGCCGGAGGTGGTGTAGAAGCCGTAGCTCCAGTCGCCGGTCTGCCAATTGCGGCTCCAGCCCTGGTTGGTGGGCATGAGGGTAGCCTCGGGATCAGCGGTGCCGGTGTGCAGGGCGTAGACGCTCTGGACATCGCCGGTGGTCTGGCTGGGATTGTAGTAGATCAGACCGACGTTGTCCCAAGTGGTCTGGCCCTCGGGCCAGTCGTAGAGCTCGATGACGATCACGTTGGCAACCCAGTAATCCTCGGCGTTGCGGTCAGCGGTGGTGTTCTCCGCGACAGCGTAGACGCTGCGGACCAGGTTGGCGGGGATGGCGTAGACGTTCTCATAGTCCACGAAGTAATCCACAGCGGAGGTCATATCGCCGCCGGGCACGTAGACATAGAACTGGGTGTCATGGACAGCGTTGATGTACCAGTTGTTGGCACCGTACGGGCTGCTGTCGTTGGGATAGGTGTTCCAGGAGCGCTGATCCGCAACGACGCCCTCGGGAGCCAGCTGGACATAGTCCACGTCGTAGACACGGAACAGGGACACACCAAGGGCGGCATTGAAGGCGGCCTTGGCCTGAGCCTGGGTGCTGCCGTTGACTCTCATGTGAGCGGCGATCCAGGTGGGCTCGTCAACCTTGTCGGCGGTGCCGCGGAAGCCGTCGCCGTTCCAGTCGTGCCAAGCGGTGGCAGCGGCGGTAGCAGTGGTGCTGGTGTCGAAGGCCATGTCGTAGTAGACCTGCTCGCCGTTCTGGTTGGTGGCGTACTCGGCGGCGGTGCGCAGGGTGGCGTTGCCGTCGGTGTTGATGGTGTACTTGGCCACGTTGGAGTAGGTGTAGGTGTAGTCGCCGCGGCTATCCTGCAGCAGGCCGGTAGCCAGGTTGGCGTCATCCTCGTACACGAACTCATCGCCGTTGCCCACACCGCCAGCCATGCGGCCGGAGGGTACGGACTGGATCGCGGAGGTGTTCTGATAGGTGATGTTGCTGCCCAGGTGCGCGATGGCGCGCTGGAGCAGGTTGCGGTAGTTGACCCAGCTCATAGCGCCGGTGACGTTGCCCGGGTTATTGGGAGTCAGGTCGATGGCGCTGAGGAAGGGACCGACGCCAGCGCCGGTAGCGGGATACTCCTTGCTCTCGAAGGTGCCGTCCTCGGTCTTGCCGGTGGTCAGCTCCACGGTGTAGGAGTTGTTGGTCACGACCTGGCCAGCGTTGATGCGGCCGGTGTAGACCTCGGTCACGAGACCGTAGTTATCGCCGTTGGCAAGCTTGAAGGCGCGGACGTAGCCGAACTCGTCACGGTACATGATGTACTCGACCTTCTCGTCCATGGTGGTGATCACCTGGTCCAGGTTGGTCATGTTGACGATGCCGGACTGGCCCCAAACCTTGTTGGGATCGCTGTCAACAGTGATGGTCTGATGCTCGAAGTTGACGGTGGTGACAACACCGGTCTGAGCGTCAGCCTCGTGGATGTTGGCCATGCCGTCGATCAGGGTGTAGATCACAACGTCGTTGACCTCGGGCTGATAGCCGTCGAGGTAGCGGGGAGTCCAGATCTCATCGTTGAGGCCGGCGTACTCGGGGACGGAGCCGTCCTTAACGGTGCTGAAGCTGGTCACCTGATCCAGCCAGAACTGGGTGAGGAACGCGTACTCAGCGTTGCCGTCGCCATCGTTGTCGATGATCTTGACCCACTGGCCGTTGGCGCTGGAATCCCAGGTCTCCATGCTGGCGTTGTCAATGATGTACTTGGCAACGAACTCACGGTAGCTCAGGTCGTTGGTCAGGTCGCGGTCGCCGGCAATGGCGTCCGGGGTGCTCTTGGTGCCGGCGTAGACGTCGCCGTCCAGCTGGTACTGAGGCTGGTTGGGAGCCAGAGCGCCAACGTTGTCGTTGTCGGCGGAGGCGAAGATGCCGTAGATGATGGCCAGGTCATCGTCAGTGATGACCTCGCCGGCGGGGATGATCTTGCGATACTCAACCCAGCCAGTGCCGACTCTGCGGGTCATCTCATCATCGGTCAGCTGAATCTCGGAGATGTCCGCATAGACGCGGTCAAAACGGTCCTCAGCGGCGGTGCTGTAGAAGGTGACCTGGTACTCAATGCGGTAGTCGGAGCCGTGGTGGCCGTCGGGATCACCGAAGTTCACATAGTACTCGGTGCTCTCGGTCTCGTTCAGGCCGGAAACCTGCTTGAACGCGGTACGGCTGGCGATGTTCACGGCCTCGCCGCCCTGGTAGACGGTGTTCAGGCCGCTGTCATCCATGGAGAGGACCTTGTCGTTCTGAATGTACGCCAGCTTGCTCTCGCCGATGTCGGTGAGCTCGGTGGCGTAATTCAGAGTGCGGATGTCACCGGGGGTAACTTCCAGATTGGTCTTGCCGTCCTCCAGGACGGTGGAGCTGTACAGGTCGGCCCACTCGTTGGCCACGACCACGCCGGTGACCTCTTCCAGGTCAAGGCTGTCGTAACCGAGGGTGGTGCTGCCCTCCTGGTAGCCGTAGGCGGGGGTGTAGTCAACCTTGTTGACCAGGATGGCCCGGAAGAGGATCTCGGCGACCATCTCACGGGTGGCGGACTCGCCCAGCAGGCCGCTGGTGATGTTCTTGAGGATGTTGCGCTCACGGGCAACGGAGGCGGTGTTGACCTGCCAGTTGCTGCCGGTGAACTCGCCGAGCTTGTCGTAACCGACAGCGCGGAGAATCATGGCAAGAGCCTCATAGCCAGTGACTTCCTGGTTGGGCCAGAACTTGCCGTCGCTGCGGCCCTTGATGTAACCGGCGTTGGCGCAGTAGTTCACGTAACCGGCGAACCAGTTCTCGTTCTGCACGTCAGGGAACATACCCCAGCTGGAGTAGATGTCCTTCTGGGCGTCGGTCACATCGCCGGTGGCGATGCGGTAGATGATGGCGGCGACTTCGGCACGGGTGATCTTGCCCTGAGGCTCGAACCGGGCGCCGTCATCGTAGCCCTTGAAAACTCCCAGGCCGTTGAGAACCTCGGCGGCGACCTTGTAGGTCTCACCGATATCCGCATCGTCCGAGAAGTCCGTGGCGCCGGCGGTGGCCATAAGCGACAGGCTCATGATGAGCGCCAGCACCATTGCGAGAATCTTCTTCAGATTTCTCATGGTGGATTTTTCCTCCTTTTTATTTTTCGGGGACGAAAAATGTGTTTCTGCCCTAAAAATTTCCGTGTCCTACACTAATAGGAGCAGTACCATTCCCCTTACCCCAAAAAAACGGCCCCTAAAACCGCCGCGCCCCAGCGGTTTCAGCGGATGGAGGGAAAAGCTTGGTAGCCAAATTCTCCGGTTTGGTAGCAGCCTTCCATTTTATGTCAACGAATCACGTTATGATTGACGGGAGCGCAGTACCTGAACACCCCTCCGGCCTGGTAGCCGTCTGGTAGCCTCTCCGGAAAAATCTAATCGTATCATTCAGCTCTCCCAAGAAATAGCATATAATCGTTCCTTTTTCCTGTCAAATCATTCTAAAGCAGGTCAGTCCAAGCTGTTCGGTTGACATAATGCTGTTTTCCCCAGATATCGTTGGGAAAAATGTTCCTATCATTTTTTCTCAGACAGAAAACCGCGCAAAAAATCCAGGCCGGCGGGAAACTCCCACCAGCCTGGAGCCGTGTGCGGAAAAAGAGTTTTTAAGAGCCTGTTTAATATCTCTGCGTGTGCGGATTGACCAGGGGATTTTTCGCCAATCAAGGCGTGAGGCCGAAGGAATACTTTGTGTATTTCGAGGCCGAACAACGCAGAGCGGCAGAAAATCTTCCGTCAAGCCGTATATGGGGAGATTTTAAACCGGCTCTAAGAAAACCGGGCCATTGCATCGGCCTCCGTCATGGCAAAAAAGCGGTAGGCGATGGTGCCGGTCTGGTCGCCCCAGGTGGTATCAATATGGACGGTGGTTCCGTCCAGCTCCGCCACGGTCCAGATGTGGTCCGTGGTGGATACGGTGGAGCAGGAGATGCCCTCCAGCTTCAGCAGGAGGTTGTACGCGGCCGTGTAGCCGTCGCACACGGCCACCCCCTCCGCAAAGGCCCGGTAGCCGCTGTGGCTCATGGAGGACTCTGTGGAGGCGAAATCGTAGCTGCAATTCTCGCACAGCCAGGTAAAGTAGGCCCTGGCCTTGTCATACTCCGTCATATCCGGCGTAATTGTGCCCCCGGCCCACATCTCGTCGTGAACCCGGATGGCAAAAGCCATTGTGGCATCCCGATAGCGGTCAATCTGATCGTCATCATAGAGGCTGCACGAGAAGGAGAGCACCATGGTTCCGGACTTCGTGGAATAGGTGCATTTTACCTGATTATAGGTCTGCTCCACATAGTAGCGGGCCGTGTCCAAAAACGCCTGCATCAGGGCGTTGGACATGCTCTTATTCAGCGTATTGGGCGGGTAGCTGAGGGAAATTTTCCGCTCGCCCCGGGAGAGCATATACCGGAGGTCGGCCTCAATTTCCTTCCTGTTCTCCGGGTCCGGCGCCTCATAAAACGTACCGTCGCTAAAGACAAGCTCCGACAGGGCGGTTCCCTCCCGACTGTAAGCCGAGGCATAATCCCAGGGCAGCGTAAGGCGCCGCTCACTGTAGGCCAGCCGGACCACCATGGCCGCCATCTGGCAGCGGGGGATGGTCCCCTCCGGCCGGAACGTCCCCACGTGGTCCATCCCGCTGAGGATTCCCCACTCGTACAGTGTCAAAATATCCTGGCAGTAGGGCATGTCCTCCCTCACGTCGCGGATATAGGTCCCGTTGGCGAAGCCCGCGGCCACTACGTCCCCGTTGATGGGCTCAAACAGGGCCTCCGGCAGGGTGTTGGCCAGAATGTGCGCCATCTGCCCCCGGGTGGCCTTTTGGCCGTACAGGCCCTCAAACTCCGGGCCGATCACCTCCGCCGCGCGCAGGTAGGCAGCATAGGGGGCATACCAGATATCGCCGCCGGCGTACTGAGCCGGGCCCGCCTCGCAGTCCTTATACTCGTAGAGGCTCCGGAGCCGCGCGGCCACGGTCAGCGCCTCCGCCACAGTCATGTCGTCATCGGGCGCGAACCGGGCCTCGCTGCCCTGCCCGTTGGTAAGCCCCAGCTCATAGAGGGCCTTAACGCTTTCGTAGTACCAATCGGAATCGCGTACGTCAGTAAACTGCTCCTGGTAGGTACGCACGGCTGAGAAGGGCTGGGTCTCTCCGGCGCGGGCCGCGGGGGACAGCGCGCTTGTCAGCAGGACAGCCGCCAGGGCCAGAGCGAGAACGCGGCGATTCATTGTGTGCTCCTTTCGCGGTCAGGGGACCAGAATATCCATATCGTCCAAGGTCAGATCCCGCTGGTAGGGGTTGAAATATGTATTGATCAGGTCCCGCGTCTCCTCCGGGTACAGCACATAGTAGGACCCGCCCTTGTACCAGCCCGCGCCGTCTCCGGGCAGGGTGTGGAAGGTAATGTTGTCGCTGCCCATGGACAGAACCTGCTCTCCCAGCCAGATGAGGTTGGAGAGCTTCAGGTCCGTATCCACCCGCTCCTGAAAAATTTCCGCCAGCTCCCGGACCTTGTCCAAATTTGAAAGGCGGAGGGTCTGCTGGGCCACGGCCATCAAAAACGCCTGCTGGGTTCCGATGCGGCCGATGTCCGCGGTCGCGTAGCCGGTGCCGTCGTTGTTCTGCCGCCAGCGGACCACCTGCAGCGCCTCCTCGCCGTTCAGGTGGCGCTCGCCCGCGCTGAAGTGGATGTGCAGATCCTGATAGTCGTCGTCGTAGTCCATATCAACCGGGATGTTGAAATCCACGCCGTCAATCGCCTCCACCAGCTCCACAAAGCCCCGCAGGTCTACTGTAACATAGTGGTCCACCGGAATGCCCAGCAGCTTGGAGACCTCCGACATCGTCTGGGTGAAGCCGCCGTGGTGATATGCGTTGTTCAGTTTTTTCACGGACCAGGGGACATTGAGCAGCGTATCCCGGGGCAGGCTCAACACGTTGGCCGTGCCGTTCTGGCTGTCCAGCGCCACCAGCAGATTGGTATCGCTGCCGCCGTTCTCATCGTCCAGCCCGCCGATCAGGATGGTATGAAAGTGGTCCTTGCGCTGATTGGATACCGTCTCCGACGGGGGAGCGGCCTCCCCCGGCTCCTGCGGGGAGGCCGTATCCTGATTTGGCCCGCCCGCAGGCGTGGGTTCCTTGGAGAAGCATTTATAAAGCCCGATCAAGGCGGTCATGATAAAAAGGACGCTCACCGTAAAGACGATCAGTGCTTGGAGGACGCTGGTACGCCGTCTGTTTCGACTCATGGATCTCAGGCTCCTTGTGCCGCCGCGGCCTTGGCGCCGCGCGGCTGAATCACGGCCCTATTATACCCGAGAAGAAATGATAACACAAGCGCCCCGCAAAATTTGTCACCATTTGTTTATCTTGTATCGATCATGTATCCTGATTTTCCGTACGGCGGAGCAGCTCCTCCAGCGCGGCCTCCTGGCGGGCCAGCGTCTCCTGAATCTCCGAGAGGAGCTCCTCCGCCGTCCTGCGGGCGGTTGGCGCGGTGCGGATGGGATGGACATAGCGGTGGACCGGCGCGTCTGCGGCCGGCGGCTGCGGCCCGGCGGAGGGGCGGGCGCCGGCTGGGCCGGACGCCTGGAGCCGGCGGTCAGACGGATTCTGTTTGCGGCAAGCCTTCATATTCCTTTTTCCTCCTGATCTGATACTCGTCACGGGGGCGTCACGTCTCACCCCGGTATTTGCGCCGGGTGGCGATTCCGCCGCGGATATGCCGTTCTGCCTTGTTTTCGTCCAGGACTGCCTTCACCTGCAGATAAAGGCTCCGGTTGTAGTTGGGGAGACGCTCTTGAATGTCCTTATGTACCGTACTTTTACTAATTCCAAACCGTTTTGCGGCCTCTCTGACGGTGCTGCGGTTTTCAATAATATAGGCGGCCAATTCACAGGCCCGCTCCTCAATGTTTCCCTTCAAGACCCTACACGCTCCCTATCCCGATATGCCACATGTATATGCGGTTGCTTGCGCGATCATGCGGAAACAGTATTTTCCCTGTGTAATTTGCCGCTAAAAATTTTATTCTCTCCTCTTTGAGCGGCGCGGATTTTGCCAAAGCCGTTGCAACAGACGCCGGAATGTGGTACGATACGCGGGAGGAGCGGGCCAAGAGCCCTGCGGACATATGGGAGCGGGAGGATAACATGAGAGAAAAAAAGCTGTGGATACTGCTGCTTATGCTGCTGCCGGTACTGCTGTCCGGCTGCGGCGGGAAGCGGGCGGAGACTCCGGCGGGCGAAGCGGATGTCTCTGTAGGCGCCGCCCCCTCCAATCTGCGGGTGCTCCTGGCCCAGGATTTTGACATACAGTATCTGGCGGACGGGGTCAAGCTGGTGACGGACTCCGCCGGCAGGGAGCTGCTGCTGACGCCCCGGGGCGCCGCGGCCCCGGCGGGCTATGACGGCGCGGCGAAAATTTCCACGCCGATCCGGCGGGCTATGTTTACATCAGAGGTCTACGTGGGCTTCCTGGAGGCCCTGGAGGAGCCGGGACTCTATGATTCCATCGCCGCGCTGACCCTGGAGGCGGGGCAATGGACCAGCCAGGCGGTGGCGGACCGGTTCGCCGGCGGCCAGATTGCCTATATCCCACCGGAGACGTGGCTGGCCGGGGATGCGGAGGCTCTGACGGCGGCGGATCTGGATCTGGTCTTTCTGGATCTCTCCCACGAGGAGGACGCCGCCCTGGCGCAGCTGCTGGATCAGGCGGGCATCCCCTACGCGTCGGCCTTCCGCCGTCCGGAGGGCGATACGGAGGCCTATCTGGAGTGGCTGAAATTTTTCGCCGCGTTCTACGATCTGGACCAGGAGGCCGGCGGCCTCTGGGAGGAGACGCTCTCCCGGCTGGACGCCCTCTACAGCCAGCAGGAGTTCCGGGGGAAGCGGCCCGTGGCGGCTGTCTGCACGGTCAGCGGCGGCACGGTCTGCGCCCCGGCCGGCGGCTCCACCATTGCCAAGCAGCTGGAGCGGGCCGGCGCGGTCTACGCCCTGGCGGAGCAGGAGGGGCGCGGCACGGTCCAGATGGAGATGGAGGAATTTTTGGAGCTCTGCAAGGACGCGGACGTACTGCTTTACAGCGCCCTGCCCCAGGACTTGGCGGACTCACCGCCGGACCCCCTCCTCGCGGAGTGCAGGGCCTATCAGAACGGGCGGGTCTTTACCCTGGACAGCGGCTACTATATGCACAGCGCCCAGGTGGTGGCGCGCTTTGAGGACCTTGTCGCCATGTGCTGGCCGGAGCGGGAGAAGGACCACGTCTTTACCATGTACCAGCCCCTGGCGGAATAGGAAGAAGAGCCAGCAGGACGCGAGGCGCGTCCCGCTGGCTCTTCCTTTATTGCTTTCGGACCAGAGAACAAGCTACAGCTTGTTTCGCATAATCTTCCCGCTGATGGTCTTGGGCAGCTCGTCTTTAAATACCACGATCCGGGGGTACTTATAGGGCGCGGTGTGCCGCTTGACGTAGTCCTGGATCTCCTTTTTCAGCTCCTCCGTGCCCTCCTTGCCCTTGACCAGGACCACGCTGGCCTTGACCACCTGGCCCCGGAGCTCGTCTGGGGCGGCGGAGACGCCGCACTCCAGCACATAGGGCAGCTCCATGATGACGCTCTCAATCTCAAAGGGCCCGATCCGGTAGCCGGAGGACTTGATCACATCGTCCCGCCGGCCCACGTACCAGAGGTAGCCGTCCTCGTCCTGCCAGGCCACGTCCCGGGTGTGGTAGAGGCCGTCGTGCCAGACCTCCCGGGTCTGCTCCTCGTCCCGGTAGTAGCCGGAGAAGAGGCCGGGAAGTCCCACGCCCTCCTGGGCCCGGATGCAGATCTCGCCGTTTTCGCCGGTGGCCACGGGCTGGTCGTTCTCGTCCACCAGCACCAGGTCGTAGGTGGGGATGGGCCTGCCCATGGAGCCGATCTTCTGCTTGTTGCCGATGAGGTTGCCGATGCAGAGCGTGGTCTCCGTCTGGCCGAAGCCCTCGTAAATCTGGAGTCCGGTCTGGGCCTCGAACTGCCGGAACACCTCCGGATTGAGCGCCTCGCCGGCGGTGGCGGCGTGCCGGATGCTGCTGAGATCGTACCTGGAGAGGTCGTCCTTGATGAACATGCGGTACATGGTGGGCGGTGCGCAGAAGGTAGTAATGTGGTATTTCGCGAACATGGGGAGGATATCCGCCGCGTCGAAGCGGTCGAAGTCGTAGGTAAACACCGCGCCCTCGCACAGCCACTGGCCGTAGAGCTTGCCCCACAGCGCCTTGCCCCAGCCGGTCTCGCTGATGGTGAAGTGGAGGCCGTCGGCGTGGACGCAGTGCCAGTATTTGGCGGTGATATAGTGGCCCAGGGCGTACTTATAGCTGTGGGCGGCGATCTTGGGATAGCCGGTGGTGCCGGAGGTGAAGAACATCAGCATGGGATCGTCCCCACAGGGGGCGTCCGGAGTCCGGTCGTACTTGCTGCGGTAGAGGGCGTACTCCTCGTCAAAGTCGTGCCAGCCCTCCCGGGAGCCGCCCACCAGAATCTTCAGCTTTAGAGTGGGGCTGTCCTTCCCGGCGGTCTCCACCTGGCGGGCCGTGCCGCCGTCGGCGGTGCAGAGGATGGCGCTGACCCCGGCGGCGTTGAAGCGGTAAGAGAAGTCGTGCTCCTGGAGCTGGTTGGTGGCGGGAATGGCCACCGCTCCCAGCTTGTGGAGGCCCAGAATGGCGAACCAGAACTGGTAGTGCCGCTTGAGCACCAGCATCACCCGGTCCCCCCGCTTGATGCCCAGGGCCTTGAAGTAGTTGGCCGCCCGGCTGGAGGCCTTGGACATGTCCTCAAAGGTGAAGCGCCGCTCCACCTTGTTTTTGTCCAGATGCAGCATGGCAAGCTTCTCCGGGTGCTTGGCGGCAATGGCGTCCACGCAGTCGAAGGCGAAGTTGAACCGGTCTGCGTTGGGGAAGGAGAGGGATTGGAGCACGCCGTTTTCGTCCTCCCTGGCGTCAAAGAAGTCCTTGCAGACATACGCCTCGCTGCCCCGGGCCTGGACCACGGACCGGCGCACCGTCATCTCGTCCGCCTTCTCCCCGGAGATCACCACCGCGCAGAACACACAGGGCCTGCCGCCTACGGCGATCATGCCGTGAGGGGTGGAGGAGTTGTAGAGGATACTGTCCCCCTCCCCCAGGACCTCCGTGTGCTCCCCCACCTGGACCTTCAGCTGGCCGGAGAGGATGATGTCGAACTCCTGGCCCGCGTGGGTGGTGAGGTGGATGGGCATGCGCTGCTGGGCCTCGTCGTACTCGTAGGTGCAGTAGTAGGGCTCCGCCAGCTTGTTGCGGAAGAGGGGGGCCAGGTTGCTGATCTCGATGCCCGGCTCCTTGGCGGTCTGCTGGCCCTCCCCCCGGCGGGTGACGGTGTAGCTGGAGAGGTTGGCGCTGCTGCCCTCCAGCAGGTCGGTGATGCCGATGCCGAAGGCCAGGGCGCACTTGTGGATGAAGGTGAAGGGCAGGTCCGCCTGGCCGCCCTCGTAGAAGCGGTACTCCGCCAGGGTGGTGTCCGTCCTCCTGGCCATCTCCTCCTCGGCGAAGCCGCAGATGGTCCGCATCTCCCGAATGCGGTAGGCCACCTCCTGGAGCTGGGTATTCACGTGGTTCGCGTCCATGGATCGTTCCTCCTGCAAAATGAAATGGAATCAGAAGTGGGTGAAGCGAAAGGGTCCCTCTGAAAAAAAAGAAAAGCCCGTCTCAAAGAATGTTTCTTTGAGACGAGCCATAAGCAAGCTTATGTACCCGCGGTACCACTCAAATTGCGCCCCCAAGAGGACGCCCCTTCAGGCTCCGACAAGCCCTATGCGCTAACGCGGCAGTCACGGGAGGCGTCTACTTGTCCTCAGAACAGGGGCGTTCGGACCTCCAGCTCGGAAGGGATGGGACTGTGAGGCCCTCTGCCGCCGGAGTTCCACCAGTCCCCGGCTCTCTGTGGACAAAACTGCCTCGTCCGTCTTCGTCATCGCTTTTCTGATTCACTTGCGGCTTAGTTTACACGATAATTTCCGATTTGTCAAGAAAAATTTTATCCCGGTTTTACAAAATTTCGCGCAAAATGTCAAGACTAAATTACAAAAAATTATAAAAAGTTTTTAATAGCCCTAAAAACGGGGGTCCCGCTCCAGGTGGGATCCCCGTTTTTCGCGCCTCCACGGCGCTGTCGGTGCAAAAATGGCGCAAAGAATTGGCCGGCGCCCCTGGGCGGTTCCGGCCTGGTCGTTTTCCCGTGTTCAGTTGGTCAGGCCGCCACGGTCATGTATTCGTCATAAAGCATTTGCGGCGTTTTCCACCCCAGGATCCGGCGCGGATAGTTTGCCAGCCACTCCTCCACCTCCGCCACCTCCGCCGCGCTCACATTGTCGAAGTTGGTCCCCTTTGGAAAAAAACGCCTTATGATCCGGTTCATGTTTTCGTTGCTGCCCCGCTCATAGGCAGAATATGGGTGGCAATAAAAAATCTTTGTGCGCGGTTTCCTGGCCCGCTTGGATCGCTCCATCCCCTCGCAGTCCTGGAACTCGCACCCATTATCCACGGTGATGGAGCGGAAAACCTCCCGGAACTTTGCCCCCATGCGGCGCTCCATGCGGTCCAGCGCCCGGACCACGCTTTCCATGGTATGATCAGGCACCCGGACGATCACGGGGTAACGGGTCAGCCGCTCGGTCAGCACCACCAGGGCCGCCTTGCTACCCTTGCACCCCATAACGCTGTCCATTTCCCAGTTTCCGAAAGTTTCCCTGCTGTTGATCTCCTCCGGGCGCTGTTCGATGGTGTCCCCCTTTGCCGGCCTGGCCCGGTTATTGTCGCCCGCTTTCCGCCCCTCGTTCCGCCGCTCCCCTTTATACAGCAGATCCGCCTCGGTCAAGTTCAGGAAAATGTCCCCCCGATAAATCCAGTTGTAAAGGGTGGTTTCACAGATTTCTGTATCAAATTTTTTCCCGTCGATCTGGATCTGTGCCAAGGCCGCACCGGGGGACCGCTTTTTATTTATGATCTGGTCCTCAATGTACTCCACAAAAGCAAAATCTTTCCCCAGCTTAACGTCCGGCCCCTTGGCCCTCAAATTTTCCTGGTATTTCCGCTCCGCCACGTCCGCGCAGTATCTTTCCACAAATTCGTATTCGCTGGTTTGCTGAACGCACATTCCCCGCGCAATCTCATTATAGATCGTTTTCTTGCATACCCCTAATTCCTGCGCAATCGCCGCCGGTTTCGCCCCGGTCCGCAGGGCGCCCTCTATTTTCAGCCGTTGCTCCCACCTGATATGTTTATATCCCTTGTAATTCATAGCGGCCTCCTTTTGGCATGACAAAACCGGCGCGGTGCAATACCACGCCGGTTTCACTCTCTCCCCAGCAGCCACAACACGGAAACCTCCAAAATATCCGCTATGGTGGTCACTTCATAATCCGCCACATACCTGCTGCCGCTCTCGATCCTGCTTATGCTGTCCCGCTCCATCGGGATCCCGATCAGTTGTAATTGTCTGCATAAATCAGACTGTGAAAAGCGTTTCGCCAGGCGGGCCAGTCTTATGCGATCACCACAAATATTCCTTTTCCCGTGAAATGTGTATGCCCTCATGGTATCCTCCAGCCGCCGAAATAACCAACACTTTTCTTGATATTACCACGGATTTTTCAATAAACCCGCTGAAATATCCAGCATTTGAAAAAATAGTTGTTTCG
>CATLAL010000036.1 GCA_949878425.1 uncultured Oscillospiraceae bacterium | reverse complement strand
GCTGCTGGAGGAGATCCGAGCGGTCGTCCGGGAGGAACTGCGGGACGTGGAATTTATCTCAGCACAAGAAAAAACCGAGCAGCCGCAGGCCGGGGACGTGGATGAAAGCGTCCTCGGCTTTCTGCTTCCCAAACAGTCTGGGGGCGGTATTTATCCCGCGCCAGCCGTTTGGCGGCGTACAGTTCCTCCAGAGTCAGCAGGCCAGCGGCGGCGGCCTTTTCCAGCAGGCGGGTCAGCAGGATATACCGCAGTTCACTCTTTGTGTCGATCATGCGGACGCCTCCCGGAAATAGTCCGGCCCTTTCACCTGCCGGATAAACCGCGCCACGTCCTCCAAGCTGCCGGTGACGGGCATCTCCGGCAGGGCGGCCAGCACATCCTTGCTGTAGCGCTTGCCCTTGGCGGCCCGCTCATCCAGAATGGCCACCACGCAGGTGTCGGTCTCGGTGCGGATGGCCCGTCCGAAGCCCTGCTTCAGCTTGATCTGCATCTCCGGCACCACCACCGCCCGGATAAACAGCCGGAGGGTGGGGTGGTTCTCCCGCTCTTTTTCTTTGAGAGCGTCCGGGACGGCGAAGGGCAGACGGGGGATGATCAGCAGGGACACGCAGTCGCCGGGGAAGTCAAAGCCCTCCCAGGCGGCCCCCGCCGCCAGCAGCACACTGCCTGGGCTGGCCTTAAACTGCTCCGTAGTATGGATTGCGCTGCGGCCCATGGTGAACAGCGGATAGCGCAGACCGTGGTTCGGCAGGCGCTCCTTCACCGCCGACATGGCGGCGTAGGACGTGAACAGCGCCAGGGCGTGGCCTTGGGCCGCATCCAGCAGGGCGGCGATCTCCTTCGCCAGTTCGTCATAGTAGGCGGCATCTTTCTGCCTGGGTGGGATCTGGGGTAAGTACAGCAGGCAGTTTTGCCGGTAGTCGAAGGGCGAGGGGGCGACAGACTCCGTGACTCGGCTGTCGGTCAGCAGACCCGTTTCTTCTTTGAAGCGCCGGAAGTCCTCGCCTACGGCCAGGGTGGCGGAGGTGAGGATGGCGGGCCGCTCCTGCCGCCAGAGCGTCTGGCGGAGCTGGGCGGTCAGATCGGAAATGGTGGCACACAGCATGGTGCCGCCGTGAGCATCTTCCTCCGTGTAGAAAACCATATCCGGGTGGCCCTGGTGGAATAGGGACACCGTAGAGGACACGCTGTTCAGCCGCCTGCGGGTGGCAGGCGTGAGCAGGCCGTGGAGCTGCCGGTCGATCACCGTCAGGCTCCGCTCCGGTGCGGCCAGCGATGTTTTGTAGTGGACGAAGGGCCTGTCCTCCGGCGGGCGGTCCAGCTTCTGCAGCAGGGATTTGGCGCTATCGGTCAGCACTTCCGCCGCCAGCAGGAAGCGTTCTCCCCGCAGACTGTGGGTAAGTGCGCGGATATCCTCCGCTGCCAGAGTCACCCCGAACATCTGGCGGGCCGTCTCCGGCAGCTTGTGGGCCTCGTCCACGATAAGGGCGCAGGCGTCCGGGAGGATTGGCCTGCGTCCGCTGCCCCGGTGGATGGCATCCGCCAGCAGTAGATTGTGGTTGCAAATCTGGAAAAGATACCGCCCGGAGTTACAGTTCTCCAAAAAGGCGAGATACCGACAGGTCTCCTGCGAACAGTCGCAGATCTGGGGGACGCAGACACGTTCCCGGTCATAGCCGCTGATATGGGCGATCTCGTCCATATCCAGCTCATTCCGCAGCGCAAGCAGGGCATTCCCGGCCCTCCAGTTTTTCTTTCGGAGATCCAACTGGCCCAGCCGCCGTTCCAGACGGTCATCGCAGACATAGTGGGACTTTCCCTTGCGGATCACCGCCTGGAGGGGCTGTGTGATCATGCCGTCCTCCGCCAGCAGGCTGGACAGCAGGGGGAGATATTCGTCCCGTGCCGCGGTTTGGAGGGCAATGCTGGAGGTGGAGATCAAAATAGGCCGGACGGGGAGCCCACTGGCGGCGCGGAAGCGGTGGTACACCGTCCCCGCCGCCAGATAGGCGTAGGTCTTGCCGATCCCCGTCCCGGCGTCGCACAGGGCGATGCCACCCTCCAGCATGGCGTTGAGCATTTGGTGGCAAAGGGCCACCTGGGCGGGACGCTCCGCCATGTTCCGGGTGGGGAGAAGGTCTTTGAATATGTGGTCGATCTCGTTATGGGCGTTTTGCCTGTTATTGTCGTAATTCATCCGTAAAATTCCCCTTGTCTATCCCGATGTATTCGAGCATTTTTTGACAAGCGCAGACCAGGAACTTATGGCGCAAGTGGATTGTGATTTACGAAAAAAGCGGGAACGGAATATAAAACCAGTAAGCCAGCCTCTCCGTTTGCAAAAAATCTCCGCCGGAGATGGGAGAGAAAAGTGCCGGAACGGTGCGCAGCCGCAGATGCCAATCTGCGAAAAGGGGTTTGGGGGCAGGAGCCACCAACAAGCAAAAACAGACTTCCGGCGGTCACGCCGGAAGTCTGTTTTGAGTATTTGTGGCCACAGATGCCCTGCCTGCAAAGTAACCGATAGTTTATCAGCGTTTCCCCTCTATGTCAATTTCTATGCGTAAGTGAATAGCAGCAAGGGAGAGCCGGCCAGAAGACTGGCCATTCCTCGTGATAACAGAAAATCGATCATGGACAAGAGGACCTGGCGCTGGGAAACGCAGATTTCCTGTTCAGATACTATGCAGCAGAAGCAAGAAAAATCTTCCCCGCTAAAATTTCAGACAAATCACGGTATCTCCTGCCGTAATTTCATCCCCGCTGCGCAATCTCCGGGTCCCCTGAAGCTCCTCCCCGTTGACCTGTGCCGCGCCGGAGGTATCCAAGGCTTCCACATATACCGCACCTTCCATGGAAAAAAGCCGGGCCTGCCGGGGGGCTGCGCTGCCATCCTGCACCACAATATTGCAGGCCGGATCTGCACCGATCATCAGATCATCCCGCAATTCCAGCTCCTGCTGGCTCTGTCCGCCGGCCAGTTCTCCCCGCACCAGCTCCAGGCGCATATAGATACCCCTCTGCTCCTCCCGTATAGCGGGGCCGGAGACCGCCGGGACCCTCTGCTTCCTTCGGAGCAGGAGTACCGCCGCCGCAATGATCACCGCCGCTGTGGCGGCGATCCCCCCAATCAGCAGTACCACCGGCGGCGCGGTCGGAGAATCGGTCGGGGATGCGGGACCGCCGCCTGTTCCATTCGGGGATTGCGCCGGGGACTCCGGCAACAGAACAGATGGCTGAACATCGGCCCCTGTTCCTCCCTCCTCAGTGAGCTTAGGCAGTTCCATCTGAGCTTCCGCACGACAGACCAGCTCACTGCCGGCGGCGAAGATCACGGATACCCGCTCCGTTCCGCCCTCTGTGGTCAAACCGGACAGGTCAAAGCTGGTGACAAACAGTTTTCCGCTGTCCTCCGCCAGGACGGTTCCGGCCGCCTCCGCTGTCACCTCTCCAATCACCTGATGTATGCCTCCGGAGGCCTCCGCCAGCCGGCCCATACTGTCCAAGGCCTCCCGGTCATCGCCCAGGCCCACGGAGTGGAGTATCACATCGGAGGCGCCGACCCGCTCCAGCAGCTCCTCATAGGGGATGCCGCCTGCGGGGTCGTACTGCACCCCGTCAGACAGTACCACCATGCACCGCAGCTCGCTGCGCTGCCGGGGCAGTCCCTCGAAGTAGTCCAGTCCCTGACTGATGGCGGTGTGGAGACGGGTCACCCGCTCGTCAAAGGGGATCTTTTCCATCTCACCGGACAGTTCCTCCGGAGAGACATCCTCCGCCCTGACCGTAAATGCGTCTCCGAAGGTGGCCAGGATGAATCTGGTGTTCTCCCCGCCGGACTGGACCAGACTTTGGGCGAAGTCCTCCGTTTCCTGGCGGAAGGCGGGCATGGAGGTGGAGTTGTCCACCAGCAGCAGCCAGGTCACTGGAGCCCCCGCCTGACGCACCGTCTCCAGCCGGTCCGACGACGGGAACGTCTGCCCACCCAGCCTGGCCTCCGCCTTGGTGACTGACTTCTCGATTCCCTCCATAGTGATATAGGTGTACAGCGTGCCGTCGTAGACAAAGGCCCGGACGATCTCCACGCTGCCGGCAGCCAGAGCGCCGGTACACATAAGCCCCGCCAACAGCAGAGCAAGGAATATAGATGTCAGCCGTTTCATAGCTCCTCCTCCGCAAACACGGTGATGAGAGAAAAGTTGTCATTTCCCGGCGGGGTGCGGCGAATGTGGCGCAGGAGCATCCCCTCCGCCCACTGCTCCGGCGTCTCCGCTTTCAGCAGGTCCGCCAGCATCTCCTCCTGGTAGACGTACTCCCATAAGCCGTCGGAGCACAGCAGAAAGGCGTCCCCCGGCCTCAGCCGGGCCCGGCCCGCCTCCGGCTTGCAGGGCAGCTTCCCCAGGGCCCGCAGAAGGCTGGAGCGGTCATCGTCGTGATAGACGTCCATATAAGAGATCTCGCCGCCCAGATACTTCATGTAGGTAACTGAGTGGTCCCGGGTTTCCTGGGTCAGCGTTCCAGCGGTAAAGCGGTAAAGCCGGGAGTCCCCAACGTGGCCCCACACCGCCAGGTCCCCGGCAAGGGACAGGGCCACGGCGGTGGTTTTCATCTCCTCCTGCCCATGGACCTTCTGACCCTCCATCACAGCCTCATTGGCCTTCTGGAACAGCTCCGCCAGCCCATCGGGGTCTGGGTGGGCGGAGCAGCCCTCAAAGAGGACGTCCGCCGCCAGAGCGGAGGCCACCTCCCCACTGCCGTGGCCCCCCAGGCCGTCGGCCAGGACAAAGGTGCCCTCTTGGGCGGAGCAGCGCACGCTGTCCTCGTTGTGGTCCCGCCCTCCCTGGTTGGTGTAGCAATATGCGGATATCCTCATGGCTTACTCCAGATCCACATAGACGGTGTTGTCCGCCTCCCCCAGGTAGAAAGAGCTCTTGGGTGGCAGCTTTACCGGACTGTTGGGGGCAACACGCTGGCCGTTGGACAGGAAGGTACCGTAGGTGGAGTTCAGATCGGTGAGCACAAACTGTCCCTGCTCAAAGGACACCTGGCAGTGCCTGCCGCTCACCCCGGGGGTGCCGTCCTGATAGACCAGGCGGCACACCGCCCCGTCCCGGCCGATCTGCACCGGCTGGCCGTGGAGCTGGACCACCATCCCGCCGTGCTGGGGGGCCATGGAGCGCAGGACGGGGGCGCCCTTTTCCTCCTGCCCTTTGGGGGCAGCGGGAGCTTTTTTCTTTTTGCCCAGCACTACCGCGAGAATTGCAATGACCGCCACAACCGCCGCGCCGATGCCCACATAGAGCATGGTGCTGCCGCCGGACTTGGTCTCCGGTGCCAAGGTATAGGGGATGCTGTTTTTATCCAGCAGGGGCAGAACCTCACTGACGCTGACGGCGTAGAACAGGTTGGAGTCCAGCTTGGAGCCTGCGGTGTTGATGCCGATGACCGCGCCGGAGCCGTCGATCAGAGGCCCGCCGGAGTTGCCGCCCCCCAGAGAGGCGTCGGTCTGGATGAGCTTGCGGCCGGTGCCGCTCTCGGTGAGGAAGCGGCTGATGCTGCCGGTAGTGACGGTGGCGTCCTTCTGGCTGAAGGAATTCACCGCTGTAACCGTCAGGTCGGCGGCGGCGGGGTAGCCCACGGCGTAGGCCTCGCTGCCCAGGCTGTCCTCCTGGGGGACCCGCATCTGGAGGGACACCCGCTTATCGGTGGCCTCCGCCAGCCGGAGGATAGCCACGTCCTTCTCCGCGTCGTAGTCCACCAGATAGGCCTCCGCCTCATCGTCCTGATCAAAGCGGACGTAGAGCTCTCCGCCCCCCAGGGCCTTGCCCGCCAGGATGAACTCCTCCACCACATGGCAGTTAGTGATGATGTACTGGGGGTCTTTCCCCGCCTCCCCTACAAAAAAGCCGGTGCCCCGCCAGTAATTCATAGTTCCGTCCTTGTCCGGCGCGCCGGTGGTAATCATGATGATACCGTCGAGGGTGTTGTTGTCAAACGCGGCGAGGGCAGGCACGGCCAGCACACCGGCCAGCAAGGCCACCAGCAGCACCGCGGCAAATTTCCGAATCTGTCTCATATCCGTTCTCCAGTCTTTATGATTGGCAGGAAATCAATATCCCAGTGTAGTTGTCCTGCTCGATTATCGTTTTCTCTAAAACCATCCCCTCCAGCAGCCCGACCCCCTCCTCCGGGTCCAGGGACATGCACTCCAGCAGCTCGGGCGGGGTGAGCACCCCGCTGATGCCGTCGGAGCACAGCAGAAGGGCATCCCCCCGCTGAAGCGTCAGGGGCCGCAGGCTCAGGTCCACTTCGCTCAGCCGGTCGATACCCACAAAGGAGGTGAGCCGGGGTGCGTCCGGGTCAGAAATGGCCCGCTCCTTATCAATGACCTCCCGCTCCAGCTCCTGGAGAAGAAGGCGGCTGAGGCAGGTGTGCTCCCGGTTGAGCTGGAAAACCCCGCCGTTCCGCATGAGGAAAATGGCGCTGTCCCCCACGCTGAACCAGTGCAGCCGCTCCCCCTGGATGTGGACCGCCGCCAGGGTGGTCCCGCTGCGGCCCCCGAACTGCCGGAACACCTCTTCGCTGACGGCGTGGGCGCTGCGGTAGAACCAGCCGGGGATGTCCGCCCCTTCCCGCTCCTGGAAGAGCTGGAGGAACCGCTCCGCCGCCCACTGGCTGGCGCCCTTGCCGTCCTCCATGCCCCCCATGCCATCGGCCACCAGGGCCAGCAGTCCTTGGCTTTCCTGGAGCACCGCATCGGCGGCGTTGGCGATGGCGAAGGAGTCCTCCTGCTGCTCCCGGTCCCCCTGGCCCTGGACGTTGGCGATCCGAAGGGTCAGCGGGCCATCCTCCCGGGGAACCGGCTCTTCCCGGGGCGGCTCCGGCGGCGGGACGGCCCGTTTCTCCCGGGAAAACAGCTCAAACAGTCCCATCCTTGTCCTCCCAGGCAAATTTTTCCCCGCACAGAGGGACAAAGAGCAGCTTGGTCTCTCCAAAGTCGATGAGGTCGTAGGCGTGCAGGGGCATGGGGGTGAAGACCTCATCGTCGTTGAGATAGACAATGTTCCGCCCCTCGCCGGGGAGAAGGTTGAAGCGGTTGTGCTTATCGCTGTAGCTGATCTTGGCGTGGTTCTCGGCGGAAATTTTCAGATCGCCGGTGATCACGATGTCCATCCGCTCGCTGCGGCCGATGGCGTTCACCCCGCCCCGGACGGTGTAGCTTTTGCCCCGGCTGGGACCGGCCACGCAGGCCAGCCAGCCCACCACCGGGTCGAAGCCCATCTGGGACTGCATCATGCCTACCGTCTTGCCTGCCGCCGCCACGCTGACCCCCATGCCCGGCGGGGGCGGGGGTGCGGTCTGGACGGACTCGGGGGCCGGCGCGCCGTAGCCCCTGGGTGGCATGGTCTTTTGGGCGGCGGTGACCGGGATACCCCCGGACAGGGGCGCGGTCTTCTGGGTGGCCGTCACCGGCATCCCTGACAGGGGCGCGGTCTTCTGCGCCGCCGTCACCGGGGTGCCGCCCACCGGGGCGGTGCGGCTGGGCGAGAGCACCGAGCGGCCAATGGGCGCGGTGCGCCCGGCGGAGGCCACGGTGATCTTCTGCCCGCTGTTGCAGTAGGGACAAGTGGGGTTTTTGTCCGGGTCGTAGAGGTGGCCCCGGCCGCATTCGATTTGAGCCATATGTACCCTCCATTTTTATTAATAGATAGACAACTCGGACACATGGGCTACGGGGGATTGGTCTACGCCGTCAGCCACATGGCCGATTTGCAGGGAGTTCAGCTTGGTCATACCGGAAAATACCTCCAGACTCTGAATGGGGCTGCTCCAGTCAGCCACGTTGTTCAGCCGCAGGGACCGCAGATTCGTCAGGTTCCGCAGCGGTTCCAGACTGGTCACCTTTCCGTTGACCGTCAGTTCCTGCAAGTCCGTCAGTCCCTGGATGCCGCTCAGGTCCAGGGCGGCTTCCTCATTATAAGAACAGGGCAGACTCAATGTAGTCAGCTTGGTCAGCCCCGCCAGGGGGGAGGTGTCCCTCAGATTTGCGCTGGCGTTGCCGTAAAGCTCCAGTGTGCGCAGATTGGTCAGGTTCTCCAGTCCCTTGAAGCTCTCTATTCCGTCCTCATTGGAACCACTGCCGCTGATGGTCAGTGTTTGCAGTTTGGTCATGTTTTGGAAAGCAGTGAAGTCCACCATGTCAAAATTGCCGTAGAGGTTCAGCTCTGTCATTTCTGTCAGCCCGGACAGCGGCGTCAGGTCCACGCCCTCTCCCAGGGGCAAGCAGATCACGGTCAGCTTGGTCATATCGGCCAGCGCGCCGATATCTGTCAGGGTGTAATAGTTGTTGCCGTTTGACTGAAAATAGAGCTGCTGCAGGTTTGTCATGCCCGCCAGCGGGGCCAGACTCTCCACCTCGGCGGGAAGCTGGAGTATTCTCAGGTCCAGACCCGTCAGCGGGGTAATGTCTGTGACCTTGGCTGTGCTTCGGCCGTTGGTATAGAGGTTCAGCTCCGTCAAATTTGGCATGTTGGCCGCAAACGAGAGGTCGATCTCATCCAGGTCCGAGCCGATTTGGATGTTGAGCGTTTGCAGCTGGGTCATTCCATGGAGGAAGCTCAGGTCGTTGATGAAATTATTGCCGCCATTTGTGTATACCCGGGTTACATTGGTCAGGCCGGACAGGCAGCTCAGATCGGCGTCCGGCGGAACATTGTAAAACTCCAGGGCAGTCAGGTTGGTCATATTCGCCATGAAAGAGTAGTCCTCAATGGCGGTCTGATAGCAGCTGATCTGCTCCAGATTTGTCAGTCCCGCCAGCGGGGAAAAATCGGCCAGATTGGGGTTTTGCCGCACGTCGATGTAGCGCAGTTCCGTCAAACCTGCCGCCGGCGTCAGGTCGGTGATGTCATTGCCCGGCATACGCAGCTGGGTCAGGTTGATCATATACTTCAAGTCCACGATATCCTCGTCGGTCAACCCCATATTTTCCAGCCGCAGATCCCGCAAATCGGTGCTGTACTGCTCGCCGCGGATGGTGATATAGGGCACCTCTGCCCTTTTCAAAGGCGCGCTGCTCTGGCCTTCGCCGCCGGCCGCCGGGGCGGTTCCTCCTCCCCATATGCCTGCAAAGACGCACAGGCCGATGGCCATCACCAGCACGGCGGCGACCCCTGCGATCAGCGCGGTCTTGGGCTTTTTCTGCTGGACAGGCTGTACAGACGCACCCGCCGCAGGCACCTCCACCACCAGCTGGTTCTCGATGGTGTCCAAAAACTCGGCGGCAGACTGGAACCGGTCCTCGGGCTGGACGGCCAGCCCCTTCAAAATGGCCTTGTCCAGCCACTCCGGGACCTCCACCCCCGCCTGGGAGACGGGCACCAGGGTATCCTGGTCCAGCCGCTCCAGGGATTCCGGGGGCAGGTAGCCCGTCAGGGCGGCGTAGAAGCAGGCGGCGCAGGAGTACACGTCGGTGTAGGGCCCCTGGCGGCCCCGGCGGATGTACTGCTCCTTGGGGGCGTAGCCCACCTTCAGGATCACATCCAGGCTCTTGCTCTTGTCCCCGATGGAGTACCGGGCGGAGCCGAAGTCCAGCAGCTTCACGTTGCCGTCCTTGGAGATGTAGATGTTGTCCGGCGTCACGTCCCGGTGGATGAAGCCCTCGGCGTGGACTGCCGTCAATGCCCGGAGCACCGGGATCATCACATTCAGGGTCTCGTCCACGCTGACTTTCCCGCCGTTGTTGGCGATGTACGACTTGAAGCTGACCCCCTCGATGTAGTCCATGACGAAGTAGGAGGTGTCGTTCTGGTCGAAGTAGCTGGACACGCCGGCGATGTTGGGGTGGCCGATGAACTTGGCCAGGGTCCGGGCCTCCTCCTGGAAGCGCTCCGCGCCGTAGGTGAAGTCCTCCGCCCGGGTGTCCATCATGATGGACACGGTGGTCCCCTCCACACGGGTGGCCATCTCGCTGGGCATGTACTCCTTTATCGCCACCCGGGCCTGGAGCTGGGTGTCGAAGGCTACGTAGGTGATGCCGAAGCCGCCCTGGCCCAGGACGCGGCCCACGATGTATCGGTCATTCAGCACCGTCCCGGCCCGGAGGGCTACCGGGAATTTCTGCTGGTTCTCCCCCAGGTCAAAGCCGCAGTACGGGCAGGGGACGGACGGGTCCTCCACATGCTGGAAGCAGTTGTAGCACAGGGTTTGGGTGGTTGTCATGGTATCTCTCCTTACTGTGCCGCGGCTCCCGATGCTGGAACCGGCTGTGCATTCAGGATGCTGATGGTATTGAACCGATCCCGCATCACGATGATGGATACAATCGGCAGGAATGGGGCGAAGGTCAGGCACACAATCGCCAGATTGCGGTGAATCCAGAAGAACTGGTAGATGCCCAAGGTAACGACATTCAGCAGAAGGAGTTTGACCATCCCAATATAGCCGTCGCCCCCGGCCTCGCTCTCTGGCATCCCATCGGGGTAGACAATCCACATGCCAGCCAGCGCCAAACCGGCGGTGAGCAGAACTGTGCTCAGATTCAGGAAGGAGCCCAGGTAGGGCCAGTAGGAGCCGCCCAGGATGCTGGCAAACAGGTAAGCCAGCAGAGCCAGAACCATGCTGCCGCCCTGAAGGACAGCGGGCAGGAACCAGAGCATCTCCGCCTTTTGCCGGTACTGGGGCGCTTTGCCGGTCAGCACAGCCACCGCTACGCCCAAAATGCCCAGCTTGGAGGCGAAATTTGCCAGTCCGGGCAGGAAGCAGAACAGATTGAACCGGAACTCATTGTCTCCGCGGTAGACCCAGATTTCAGTGCTGTAGGCATGGAGGGCGAAGCCGTTGCACCAGATCAGCAGGCCGGCCGCCGCCAGCAGTCCGAAACCGATCAGAGGCAGGTTGGTTCGATTTCCTGTATAGAATACCGCTGCCAGAACCCCATAGGCCGCCAGACTGGTCAGAACGATGAGCACGGACATTGCCTTCGCGTTTTCGCCCAGACGGCTCAGATCGACGAACTGCGCCAGTGCCAGCAATGTAAAAATCACACCGGCCGGAATGCTTGTCTGTTTCTTGTTGGTTGCCATAGTGTTTATTCCCTCTTTCATCTTCCTTCCCAAGCCTGAACCCGACTTAGGGAAAAAATAAATATTACAATTCCGCAGGGGCGAAATCGCACCAAAATAAATGTCCTCTTAAAACAGCGTTTTTTCGTTCTCGCTGAACAGCTTGTCGTTGATCTCCGCCAGAGGCGTGCAGTGGAGCAGGCCGTGGCTGATGATGGCGTCCCGTTTCAGCCGGGGGTAGACGGGGGCGTAGCCCATCCCCTTCAGCAGCAGGTTGGCCTCCTCCAGCCCGGCGTCCAGCCCGATGCACAGGCACAGCAGACGGTCCCGGGAGGGCCTGCGCCGCCCGGAAAAGACCTGGTGGAGGTAGACCTCGCTCATCCCCGCCCGCCGGGCCAGCTCCGCCTTGGAGAACCCGCATTTCTCATAGAGCTTGGCCAAAACCTCGGTCAGGTCAGTCTCCACAAAATAGGCCTCATTTTCTGTGATGTACTGGTCCAGGCTGGCCTGTTCCATCAGTTCCTGTTTCAGATCGTCGGTCGATTTTTCCCGCATGATGTATCCATCCCTTTACTTTGTCAAAAAGAATCTGTATAATGTGCTTATCATTGTACAAAACCCCGCCGCCGGATACAATATGCTAGCTGCATAGGGTTTGAAATTTTGTGGGGGTGGCCGCTACGTACGCATGGCTGTCAGAACAACTGGATCTGGAATTTGAAAAGCTCCGCCGGCTGAAGGAGAGTCCCCGGGGCAGCGTGGAGCTGATCCGGCACCGGGAGAGCGGCCGGCAGTTTATTCTCCGCAGGTTCACCGGCAATGGGGAGGTCTACCGGAAGCTGTTGGACTGCTCCTGCCGCTATCTGCCCATCATCTATGAGGCGGCGGAGCGGGACGGGGAGAACCTGGTCATCGAGGAGTACATCCAAGGGGATACCCTGGACTTTCTGCTCCAGGGCGCCCTGTGCTCCCCGGCGGAGACCCGGAAGATCGTCCGGCAGCTGTGCCAGGCCCTGTGGGTGCTCCACTCCATGGCCGCCGTCCACCGGGATATCAAGCCGGAGAACGTGATTCTCCGGGGTTCGGACGCGGTATTGATCGACTTCGACGCCGCCCGCCTCCACAAGCCCCAGGCGGAAAACGACACCCAGGTTCTGGGCACCACCGGCTTCGCCGCCCCGGAGCAATACGGCCTGAGCCAGTCGGACACCCGGACGGACATCTACTCCCTGGGGGTGCTGATGAACGTGATGCTCACCGGGAAGCACCCCTCCAAAAAGCTGGCGGAGGGACGGATCGGCCGGGTTATCCAGCGGTGTACCCAGGTCAGCCCAGCCAAGCGGTACAAGACTGTGCTGCATCTGATGGAGGCGCTGTGATGGAACGAAAAAACTGTCCCCACTGCGGGGCGCAGCTCCCGAATGAGGCCACTTTCTGCCCCTACTGCGCCCGGAACGTAAACAGCCGGAAAGAGATCCACCCGCCCAGACGGCTGTCCAAGCGGGCGGTGCGTATTTCTCTGGCTGTTCTGGCCGCTCTGTCTCTAATTTTGGCGGCGTGGCTGTACACCCGGCCCAGGACCTATGATGACGGCGGCACAGCCACAGTGCTCTACACCGATCAGGACGGCAGCTACCAGCTTCTGCTGGGCTGGGGAAACGATCCGTACACCCCCGCCCCGAAGGTCTATCAGGAGGCGGAGCTGGACGGGGAGTACCGCTTTCCCATGTGCCTGTTCGTCCACCATAAAGGCAGCGACGCCAACGCGGCCAACGCCTTTATGAATAAGGTGGAGAGCATCACCGCCCAGTTCGGCCCCGCTGACGCCCCGGAGGGGTATATCACCTACACCGACCCCGCGCCCCATGGCCACTGCCCGGAGGCCATGGCGGTGAGCTTTGTGGATTTCCTGGGCCGGGACAACTCCGCCGTGGGGACCTGGACCATCACCATGAACAACGGGGATGTGATCCGCCTGCACCAGACCTTGGAGATCCGGGTCATCCAGACGGTGGACTACTACCCGGAGGATACCGCCATGGGGACCAGGTCGGAGCTTCAGGCCCTCATCGACGAGATCGGCGAGACGGTAGACCCCGACGCGGTGGTGAATCTCCACCTTCCGGCGGTGACCTATGCGGGGGAACTCACCATCGGCAAGCGGCCGGTGAACTTGCTGGGCAGCACCGAGGGGGAGGGGCGGACTGTCTTTACCGGCGCCCTGCGCGTCACCACCGGGGTCAACGGCTGGATCTGCGAGATCGACGACATCGATTTTGTGGGCAGCGGCCGGGAGAATGTGGCCGTCACCGCCGCCGCCCGGGTCCACCTGACGGGCTGCACCTTCACCGGCTGGAAAACCGCCGTGCTGGCCCACGGGAATTCCTGGCTGAATTTCCGCTACTGTGAGTTTCAGGACAACACTGTGGGCTTCCACTTTAACGCCAGCCAGAGCACTGTGAGCCACTCTCAGTTTACCGGCAACCACTTCACGGAAAACGATACCGCCATCCTTTGGGAGGGAACACCGGTGGATGTGGCCATCAGCTTCCATGAGAGCGTCTTCTCTCACAATGGCACCGACATCGACAACCGCAACGGCCAGAGCATAGACATCTCTCAGGCGGCTTTTGAATAGCGGGATCAAAAACCAAATTCGAGACAGCGCCGAGCCATTCCTGCGCGGAGCAGGCGGCGCTGCCTCTTTTATAGATTAGGAGATGCTGCGTAAGGTACACCCCGTTCCCTGCTGGCAGCCGCTTCCGTTAGTATGGGATTCTGGCAGAAATCGTTTCTATCAATGATACAAAACAGCTTTGCCGGGGGAACAGGGATGCTATGTCCTGCTGTGATGTCATTCTTTATGAGAGGGCGGCATTAAACCAATTCCTTCTGTAGAGAAAAAAGATGCAGGCCGGTAACCGTTGCGGCGCAACGGGTTTGAAGAAATGCCACTCGACCTGCTGGAATTGTGGCTACAACAGAAAAGCGTCCGGCAGGGTGGGAACTAATTTTGTTCCCGCCCTGCCGGACACTTTTCACAGCTTCGGTCTGATGATCCGCTCGTACAGCAGAACATATTTCTTTTGGATGACCCTGTCCATGTGGTAATGTCCGAAGATGTGGTATTTGAACTTGCACCGCTATCAGTTCAGTTTTTTGTCAACCTCCAGCCCTGGATAGCGGAACTTGACCCGGATGGTCTCAGCGTCCAGGACGGTGACCTGCTCCACAAATTTGCGGGTGATGGCGTCATCGTATGCGGCGAATTTCGTTTCCCTCCGCTCAACAAATTCCCGCAGGCTGTTCATCCGGGCCGCTTGGCCAGCCTGCCGCTCATCCGCCTGCTGGAGCGTCCCAAGCTGGTGCAGGATGCTCTCCCTCTCCTCCGCGATTTCTCTGAGCCGGGCGTTCAATTCTTTGTTTTCCGTATCCTCCGGCAACGCCAGCGCCTGTTCCATCAGCACCGCCTGTTCCGCCGTCAGGGCCGTCAGCCGCTGCCGCAGGGCGAGGGGATCAACCCCGCCGCACTCCTGTCCCTGCTGGACAAGGCTGGCGATGTCCAAGAACTCCTCCGTGATCTCCTGCCCGGTTTGGTCGAGGCCGTTGATGGCCTCCAGGATGGCCCGGTGCAGCTTATCTTCATCCAATGTGGGAGAAGTGTGGCAGTATTTCGTGCCGAACTCCAGCCGGGAGACGCACCGCCAGACGATCCTCTTTTTCCCGTTTCTGGCCCAGGTGCATCGCTTGTAGGGCGTACCGCACTCCCCGCACACCAGCAGCTCGGACAGGGCATATTTGGCGGAGTATTTGCCCTGCTCGGTCTTGCCGGTTTTCTGCATCACCTTCCGCTTGCTGGATCGGCGGGCCATCTCCTCCCGCACCTGATAGAAGATCTCTTTCGGGATGATGGGCGGGTGGTTGTTCTCCACATACACCATGGGGCGCTCTCCCTGGTTTTTCTTTACCGTCTTGCTGATACAGTCGGTGGTATATGTCTTTTGCAGCAGGGCGTCGCCAATGTATTTTTCATTGACCAGGATGTTGTGGATCACCTGATATGTCCAACCCTGAATCCCGCAGGAAGTGGGGATCTCGTCCGCCTCCAGCTCCGCCTTGATCTGACCCAGGCTGCACCCGTCCAGGTAGCGGCGGAAGATACGCTTTTCCGGGACAGCGGGTAGACCGCGTCCGGGCCTTTGGACTGTTTTTTCTTCATCTGCCGCAGGGCCTGGGCCTTGTCATACACCTCCTGGCTGACGATGGCCGGGTGGGTCCCCTCCACATAGAA
>CATLAL010000035.1 GCA_949878425.1 uncultured Oscillospiraceae bacterium | reverse complement strand
GCTGCCGCTCCCCGAAGGAGAAGGAGACGTCCTCGTACTCCACGGCCGGGGCGGTCTCCCGGATGGGGGCGCTCTCCGGGGGGGCGGGCTTATCCCGCTCGGAATTCAGCTTTTTCGTCACCTCTTTGGTGGAGCGGATGTTAATGATGTAATCCATCATATTGGTAAGGCCGTTAGAAATGGAGGTGAAGTAGTTGATGGCCGCGAAGAGCATGGCGGCGCTCATCTGGCCCCGCACCGCCAGGTAGCCGCCGATGCCCAGACAGGCGACTTGCAGCACGCTGGCCACGAGATAAAGGGTGCGGAAGCTCATCTTGTTGATAAAGTTGGAGCGGGAATAGGCCCGCTGCTTGTCCAGGCCCGCTGCTTGAAACCGCTCCAGGTAGGCCCGCTGCCCCCCGCCCATGCGGATGGCCTCGTACCCCTCCACGCCCTCCTTCACGGTGTTGGTGTACGCCTCGGAGGTCTGGGAGACCTTGGTCTTCCACCGCTGGGTGCTCTTCGTGAACAGGCTGCTGGTGGCCAGGGGCAGGACAGACAGGGCCATGCCGGCCAGGAGCAGCCACGGGTTGAGCAGATAGAGCATGACAGCGGCGGACAGGATGGCGGACACACTGCCGAAAATGTAGGGGATCAGACCCAGTCTCTCAGCCCTGTAGATGTCGATGTCCGCGCCCAGCAGGTTCATATAGTAGGCGTCGCTTTTTCTGCGGAAGTCGGGCAGGGCCCGCCGGAGGAGGCTGCGCATGATGCCGCCCCGCATCTCCAGCACGCCGTCCGACAGGAAGGCCATCTGAGATGTCACATCAACGGCGGCGAGCAGATACATCAAAAGAATCAGCAGGATAGCGGTCAGGAGCGTGCGCACCAGAGCGTCCATATCCCCCCGCTCCGCGCACGCCACAATCATCGCCATGACATAGGCCGTCAGCGTCTCCGTCAGCGCCAGAACGATCTGCATCAGACAGGCCAGCGTCAGGCGGAATTTGCACCGTCTGGACATAGATAATTCCCCCTCGTTCCTGTTAAACTTTGTATTGCAAATTATAGTATTATAAAAAGGGACCTTCTTGTCAACCTCAAATAAAACAAACGAGGTCTATTGCTGAACCGCCGCAAGGGTGCCGCGCAGCGTGAACGCTGCACGGCACCCCTGCGCCTTAAAAAGTCCTCACATTGTATTGGGGTGTCCGCCTGCACTTGCTGTTTTTTCTTGTCTCTGGCCGTATCATAGCACGGGACAGGCCGAAAGTCCATGACGTAAACGGAAAATAAAGTTTTCCGTTTACGTCATGGACTTTCGACTTCCGCCGCGCTATAATAAGTTCGTTTGAACAAAAGAGAGAGGGGGTGAACTCACATGAAGCGATCCGAAAGAATCCGCGCCCTGCTGCTGTCCGCCCTCCTGGCGCTGTGCCTGGCGGCGGGGACCGGCGCCGGCTGCTCCAACAATGGAGACAGCGGCGGCTCCGGTGAGCCCACCAGCCTCGGCGAGAACGGCGAGGACAGCGGCGGCGATATCGATCCCCAGTGCGACTTTGATAAAGATAAGGATTCAAGACAATGAGTCGTCACCGGGGAAGTTCTCCCGGGCAAACCGGATGCAGTGGGCTGCCAGCTCTTCGTCCCCCATGGCCTGAGCCACGTGGATGGCGTGGCGGAGGTGTGTCCTGGCCTTCTCCCGGTCCTCGGGGCGCCCCTGCTTCACCAGGGCCCAGGCATAGTTGTAGAGGGTCCCGCCGAAATCGCCGCACCGCCCGGTGGTCCTGGCCAGCCGGATGCCCTGCTCACAGACCTCGATGCACTCCCGATACCGGCCCTCCAGTCCCAACATGGAGGACAGGTTGTAGAGAATCAGCCCCTCGGTCCGCAGGGCCTCCTCCAGGTTCACAATGTGTTTGTCGTAGTAGTCCCGGAGGGCGTACAGAATCTCGATGCCCCTTTTGCGGTCCCCCGCCTTTTTATACCACAGGGCGATGCTGTTGACGACTACGATCTCCTCGTAGGAGAGCAGGAGGGGCAGCGTATTCCCGTCGTAGCTGGGGTGTGTCTGGCGCAGGGCCTCCTCCAGCACCGCCAGCCGCCGCTCGCCGGTGTAGTCCTCCCGATAGATGAGCGCCCGGTACAGGAGGATGAACTGCCAATCGATGGGGTTCGGGGGCTGTCCGGCCTCCCGCTCGTAGCGGCCCAATAAGTTCTTGGCCCGGGGAAGGTCCTTTTCGATGTAGGCCTGCCGGACCTGGAATTTCAGGTCGTGGAGAAGAATGTCTCCCTTGGATTGAAAGCTCATCAGGCTCAGGTCTGTGTATCCCAGCCGCTGGAGCAGCAGCTCCAGATGAGCCTGGGTGGGGAGCCGCTCGCTGCGTTCAATTCTGGACAGGGTGGCGGTGGAGCAGACGCCCTCCGCCAAATCCTCCTGGGAGACGCCTAACTCCTCCCGCCGGGTCTTGATGATGTGGCCGATCTCAATCATAACTATACTCCGTACACTTCCCGCGGGAATCCGCTTGATCTGAGGGATAAATTCCATTATATCGGATTTTTTCCCGTTGTCCATGCAATTTCCCGTCAATGCCGGGCATTTGTCTTTTTCCATGGAGCGGACGCGGCAGAGAGGGCCCCTACAGCCGCCCTGCCAGGGACGCCGGCTCCTCCTCCCACATCACCAGCAGCGTACCCGCCCGGACCGACACCCGGGCGGGTTTTCCTGTGAACTGGTTGCTGACCCCCAGGGGGAAGCCGCTGGTGAGCACCGCGTCCCGGAGGGGGTAGCGCAGGCCCTCCAGGTCCACCCCCCGGGCCTCCCCGTCCGGGCAGAACACGGAGACGAGGCCCCTGCGCTCCGGTCCAAAGGCCAGCGCGCCGTTTCGCACCGCCGTCACGGCCAGGCCGTCCCCCACCAGGAACCCGGCGGCGCCCCGCTCCGCCAGGAAAACCAGGACCTGGAGGTTGGCGTAGGCGTGGTCCAGCCGCCCGCCCAGGCCGCCGTAAAGCAGGAAGGTGCGGCAGCCCCGCTTCAGCCCCTCCCGGACCGCCAGCAGCATGTCCGTGTCGTCCTTCTCCGCCGGGTGGCGCAGAACGTTCTTCCCCTCCGGCACCCGGCCCAGGGAGTCAAAATCTCCCACAATCAAGTCCGGTACAATCCCCTGCTCCTCCAGATGGTCCAGGCCGGCGTCGGCAGCGATCACCAGAGCCGGACGTCCGGAGGCCAGGGCGATCCGTCCCGTGGGGCAGGATCCGGCGATATAGCAGATTGGCTCCATAAACGGCCCTTTCTTTATAAAAAATTTACAAAAAATGAAAAATTGTGCTTACATTCCGGGGAAAATTGTGGTAAAATAAGAATAGTATATCTGTGTGTGTAGTTTGTGGAGAAGGAGGCTTGCTATGTATCAGGTTGGAGCAATGGTGATCTATGGCGGCGAGGGCGTCTGCCGGGTGGAAGCGGTGGGCCCCCTCGCCATGCGGGGTGTGAGGGACAGCCGGCTGTACTACACCCTGGCCCCCCTTTACCGGGAGGGCAAAATCTATACGCCGGTGGACACCAGCGTATTCATGCGCCCCGTCCTCTCCCGGGAGGAAGCGGAGGAGCTGGTCCGGACCATGCCGGACATTGAGGCGGCCCACTGCACGGAGCGCAATCCCAGGGTTCTGGGCGCGTTCTATCAGGATCTGATACGCTCCCGCAGCTGCGTAGGCATGGTGCAAATCATCAAAACCGCCCACCGCAAGACCCAGGCCCGCCGGGCTCAGGGCTCCAAGCCCGGGCAGGTAGACGAGAAATACCTGCGGCGGGCGGAAGAGCTGCTCTATGGGGAGCTGGCCGTGGCCCTGGATATTCCCCGGGAGCAGGTTTCCAGCTATATCACCCGGACGGTTGCCGGGCCCTGGGGGCGGAAGGACGCGGACACGTTCTCCTGATGCCTCCGGTACTCCGGAAAACCTTTTGACGCGCAGGGGGCGGCCGGAGGCCGCCCCTTTTCCGTTTCAGGCTAGCCTGCGGCGGTATTACCGCCTGGAAGAACCGGCCGCGGCGGAGCCGCCGCCTGCGCCTTTACCAGGGGACCTTTTAATTTTCAAAGGCAAGGATAAAATTGCCGTTTCGAAGCACGATACAGCTGTGGCGGCTACGGCAGCGCGGGGCCGCTCCTTCCCCTTGAGACCGTGCCCCGGCAGGGAAACCGGACTGTCCGCGCTTTTGACGTAATTATTATACTTCATTTTGATTAAAATTGTCAAGTTTGCAGGTTGAAAACCGGCTCTGGCTGTACTACAATAAGCAGGCTGAAATCTTATTGTCTGGAGAGCGGGCCCCGCAAATGCCTGTCTTTTCGATAGCTCCGGGGCCTATGCGGCCCCGGGCCCCGCTGCTCTTGAAAGGCACTGCGTCAAATCCCCTCGTACACAGCAGGGGAGGGGGGCGCTTAGCCCCCGGCATGTTTTTGGGTGCCTTTTGCACGAGCAAAAAGTACCCGGGGGGACCGGCGTTAGGCGGGCTTTGCCCGCCCCAGCCCTAAGCCGGCGAAGCCGGCCCACGGGGGCCGCGCAGGCCCCAGGGTTATCGAGTAGATAGGCACGGCCTGGCCCGCGTGGCCCTGCCGTGCAAAAGGAGATAAAAGTATGAAGAACGAGAAATTACGCAATGTGGCCATTATTGCCCACGTCGACCACGGCAAGACCACGCTGGTGGACGAGATGCTCAAGCAGGGCGGCGTCTACCGGGAGAACCAGGAGGTGGTAGACCGGGTAATGGACTCCGGCGCTCTGGAGCGGGAGCGGGGCATCACCATTTTGGCCAAAAATACCGCCATTCAGTACGGCGACACCAAGATCAATATTGTTGACACCCCGGGCCATGCCGACTTCGGCGGCGAGGTGGAGCGCATTCTCAAGATGGTCAACGGCGTCATCCTTCTGGTGGACGCCGCCGAGGGCCCCATGCCCCAGACCCGCTTCGTCCTCAGCCGGGCTTTGGAGCTGGGCCACCGGGTGATCGTGGTGGTCAACAAGATCGACCGGCCCGACCAGCGCATCCACGAAGTGATCGACGAGTGTCTGGAGCTGCTGCTGGACCTGGACGCCACCGACGAGCAGCTGGACAGCCCCATGCTCTTCTGCTCCGCCCGGCAGGGCGTATGCGCCTACCACCCGGAGGACCCGCCCAGCGACCTCACCCCCCTCTTTGAGACCATTCTCAAGTATATCCCCGCCCCGGAGGCGGATACAGAGGCCCCCTTCCAGATGCTGGTCAGCTCCATCGACTATAACGAGTTCGTGGGCCGCATCGCCATCGGCCGCATCGAGCGGGGAACCCTCCGGCAGAACCAGGAGATCGCGGTGTGCAACTACCACGCTCCCGACGCGGTCCCCAAGAAGGCCAAGGCCGTGAGCATCTACGAGTTCGACGGGCTCAGCCGCAAGGCCGTGACTGAGTCCTCCGCCGGCAACATCATCGCCATGAGCGGCATCGGGGACATCACCATCGGCGACACCATCTGCGCCGCCGCTAGCCCGGAGCCCCTGCCCTTCGTAAAGATCTCCGCCCCCACCATGGAGATGACCTTCTCCATCAACGACTCCCCCTTCTGCGGGCGGGAGGGCAAGTTCGTCACCTCCCGCCAGATCCGGGACCGGCTCTTCCGGGAGACGCTGAAGGACGTGTCCCTCCGGGTCACGGAGATCGAGGGGGCCATGGACGCCTTCAACGTGGCGGGCCGGGGGGAGATGCACCTGAGCATCCTCATCGAGACCATGCGCCGGGAGGGCTACGAGTTTCAGGTCTCCCCGCCCCGGGTCCTCTACCAGGAGATCGACGGCCAGCGCTGCGAGCCCATCGAGCGGCTGGTGGCGGACGTGCCGGCGGACAGCGTGGGCGCGGTGATTGAGAAGCTGGGCTCCCGCAAGGGCGACCTCGTTGAGATGACCCCTGTGGGCGAGCGGATGAAGCTGGAGTTTCTGGTCCCCGCCCGGGGCCTCTTCGGCTACCGCAACGAGTTCCTCACCGACACCCGGGGGGAGGGCATCATGGCCTCCGTGTTCGACAGCTACGCCCCCTACAAGGGGGATCTGAGCCGCCGGAACACCGGCAGCCTCATCGCCTTTGAGACCGGGGAATCCATCACCTACGGCCTCTTCAACGCCCAGGAGCGGGGCGCGCTGTTTATCGGCGCGGGCGTTCCGGTCTACGCCGGCATGGTGGTGGGCGTCAGCCCCAAGCAGGAGGACATTACTGTCAACGTCTGCAAAAAGAAGCAGCTGACCAACATGCGGGCCAGCGGCAGCGACGAGGCCCTGCGCCTGGTGCCCCACCGGCAGCTGAGTCTGGAGCAGTGTCTGGAGTTCCTGGCGGACGACGAGCTGCTGGAGGTAACGCCGAAGAGCCTTCGCATCCGCAAGCGGATCCTGGACCACGAGAAGCGGATGAAGGCCCTGAAGGGCGGCAAGAAGTCCTAGATAAGCGCAAATACGCCGCCGGCCCGGGCCGGCGGCGTATTTCTATGTGTCCAAAAGCAGCTGTGCTAATTTTTTGAGTCAGGGGCCGTCATTGGGCTTCGCCCAACGACCGGCCCGACAGCCTGCGGCTGTCCCGCTCCCTGTCCCGGGCGATGAGGAGCTTCAGGGCCTCCACCCCCACCCGGACGGCGGCAGAGGTGTCCTCGCTCATCTTCTGGTCCAGCCCGGCGGCCTCCCGCTCCTGGTTCCACACTACGTGAAAGCAGCTGCCGCAGCGGACCTTTAAAGCCGCCGCTACGACGAAGAGGGCGGCGGACTCCATCTCGCTGGCCTTGACGCCCAGCCGCTTCCAGGCCTCCCACTTGTTCAGCAGCTCATAGCTCACCGGCATGCGTCCGGGGCTGTGCTGGCCGTAGAAGCTGTCCTTGCACTGGACCACCCCGGCGTGGCAGGGCTTGCCCATGGCCCGCGCGGCCTCCACCAGCGCGTTGGTCACGCCCAGATCCGCCACGGCGGGGAACTCAATGGGCGCGTATTCCAGGCTGGTATGCTCAAACCGGATGGCCCCCGTGGCCACCACGATGTCCCCGGACTGGACGTCCAGGTCAATGCCGCCGCAGGTCCCTACCCGGACAAAGGTGTCCGCGCCGATGGCGGTCAGCTCCTCCATGGCAATGGCCGCGGAGGGCCCGCCGATGCCGGTAGAGCAAACGGAAACCTTCTCCCCCAGGAGCGTGCCCGTGTAAATGACGTACTCCCGGTTTTGGCTGACAAATTTTCCATTGTCGAAGAGGGCCGCGATGGCCTCGCACCGGCCCGGGTCTCCGGGCAGCACGCAGTAGCGCCCCACGTCGCCGGGAACGCAGCCGATGTGGTACTGCTTCTCCAATTGCTGCATATACAGCGCCTCCTTTCGGTATTTTCCTGTAGTATAGCACAAAAAATTCCACGGTACAACCGTAATTCCATTAATTCCCTTTCCCAGGGGGATATTTTCTGGAGTGTGCTGTTCTTTGGGGAGTGCCTATCTGCGCGGCGGCCCGGGGGTTTCACCCCCGGACCCCTTGGGGATATTCCGCGCCCCGGCGTGTTTTTTGCACGGGCAAAAAGTATCCGGGGGCCGCGCAGGCCCCGGTGCCGCCGTGCAGATAGGCAGATGCCCCGCCGAGGGCGGCGGGGCCCCCAGGCGGCACAGGCCCCGAAACGAAAGAGCCTTTGCACCGGCCGCCGTAAAAGTTTCACAAATCCCAAAACGGGACTACCCAATTGGCCAGACTTGTGGTAAAATAGAAAAAGCAGTTTGCTTTGGAGCGGAAAAACGCGGGATAGAAAGGGGGGGCCGCTGTGGCGCGATGGAGAGGGCTCTGGATGTTTCTGCTGCCGCTGGTACTGGCGCTGAGCGGGTGCAGGATCTCTGCTTCGGCGGAGGACCTCTATGCCCTGCCCCGGCTGCCGGAGGAGTACGAGGCCCTCAGCGCGCAGCTGTCGGAGATTCTGGCCTCCGGCGCGGAGTACGCCCCGCCTCAGACGGGAGGGAACTTGCCGCCGGTGCAGATGGTGGATCTGGACGGGGACGGCGTTGACGAGGTGCTGGCCTTTTTCCGTCAGAGCAGCGAGGAGCGGCCCCTGAAAATCTATATCTTCCGCGCTGTGGAGGACCAATATGTCCAGACCGCCCACATCGATGGCAGCGGCACCTCCATCCACAGCATCCGCTACGCGGACATGGACGGGGACGGCGTGCAGGAGCTCATTGTCAGCTGGAGCGTCAGCGCCGAAATCCAGGCTCTGGCCGTCTATGTGCTGGAGGATCTGGAGCCCGTGCAGGTGGTCACTACCCCGTACGCCCGGTATGAGGCGGTGGATCTGGACGGGGACGACGACCTGGAGCTGGTCGTTCTGCGCAGCGGCGACGGGGAGACGGGCGTGTGTCTGGCTGATTACTACGACTGGGACGCGGACGAGAGCGCCCTGCTGCTCCACTCCACAGCCCGGATTTCCGTCGCTGTGGCGGGCATACAGGGCATGCAGGTTGGAACCCTCCAGACCGGGGAGACGGCGGTGTTCGTCACCGGCCGGACCGCTCAGGAGGAGATTGCCATGACCGTTACGGATGTCCTGGTCCTGCGGCAGGAGCTGGAGAATATCGTGCTCAGCAGCGACACCGGCGTCTCCACCCAGATTTTCCGCTCACTGAACCTTCAGCCCACCGACGTGGACGGCGACGGGGCCACGGAAATCCCCGTGCCGGCGGCGCTGCCCGCCGAGGGCGGCGAGGAGCCCTGCTGGAAGCTCAGCTGGCACAGCTTCACCGCCGACGGTGAGGAGAAGAATAAGGTTATTACCTACCACAATCTGACGGAGCGCTGGTACCTCATTCTGCCGGAGGCGTGGGACGGCCATTTTACCGTCCGGCAGAGCGGCACCGGCTCGGTCCGCGCCACCACGTTTTACGCCCTGCGGGGCCAGAGCGTGGGAGAGGAACTGCTGACCGTGTACACCCTCACCGGCACGGACCGGGAGGTCCAGGCCGTCAAGAGCGGCCGGGCCATCCTGCGCAGGCGCAGCAGCGCGGACGCGGTCTATGCGGTGTCCTTTGCCGAGGGCTATGAGCAGTGGCCCTGGGCCGTTGAACGGGAGGTCCTGGCCGAGCGGTTCAACGTAATCGTCAACAGGTGGAGTATGGGAGAAAATTAGCGGTCCGGCGGGCCGCCGGGAGACGGGAGGCAGCCTATGGCAAGGAAAGTGCTGGTGCTGGAGGACGAGGCCAGCATCCGCGGATTTATTGAGATCAATCTGACCCGGGCCGGCTATGAGGTGATCGAGGCCGAGTCGGGAGAGGAGGCCCTGGAGAAGCTCAAGGCCAATCCGGACATTCGGGTGGCCCTGCTGGATATCATGCTGCCGGGCATCGACGGCTTTGAGGTCTGCCGGCGCATCCGGGCCACCAACACCCGCATCGGCATCATCATGCTGACTGCCCGCAGCCAGGAGATGGACAAGGTGACGGGCCTCATGACCGGCGCGGACGACTATGTTACCAAGCCCTTCTCCCCGGCGGAGCTGACGGCCCGGGTGGACGCTCTCTTCCGCCGGGCCGGCGGCGCGCCGCCGGAGCAGGTGGGGGAGATCGTGCAGGAGCCCTTCCTCCTCAACACCCGCAACCGAACCCTGGAGAAAAACGGCCAGCGTGTGAAGCTGACCCAGGTGGAGTACTCCATTATGAAGATGTTTATGGAAAATCCCGGGAAGGCCCTGTCCCGGGAGGAGATATTGGACACCGTGTGGGGGAGGGACTACTTCGGGGAGGTCAAGATTGTTGATGTGAACATCCGGCGGCTGCGGCTGAAAATCGAGGACAACGCCCAGAATCCCACCTATATCAACACCGTCTGGGGCTTTGGCTATAAATGGGGCTTCTGAGGGACAGGGTGGGCGCCCTCCTGTCCGGGAGCGGGAGGGACGCGCCGCCCGTAAGAAAAAGCCGTATCCAAGGCCTCCGGAAGCGGTGGCTCATCAGCTCTCTGGGCCCCATTTTCGTGGTGGCGCTGCTGGTGGCCGGCACCTTCTGCGTGGTGATGGTCAACTACTACTACAACATGATGCTGGACGGCCTGAAAACCCGGGCCGCCCACGCCAGCGACTACTTTACCAGCAACACCATGAGCAGCTACGGGGAGTTCTACCAGAACGCCTACAGCTTTGCCGCCGAGTTTTCGGAGCGGGACCGGATGGAGCTCCAGTTTATCGGCTCAACCGGTGAGATCATCGTCAGCTCCTACGGCCTCACCGCCGGCATGGACCCGGGAACGCCGGATATCCAGGCCGTATTTCAGAGCCGGACTGTGGAGCCCTACCGGGGCGTGGACCCCAACACGGGAGAGTATATCATGTCCGTGTGCGTCCCCCTCCAGCTGGACGACCAGGTGGTGGGCGCTATGCGGTATGTCACCTCCATGGCCGCCGTCCAGCGGCAGCTGCTGTTCACCGTAGCGGCGGCGGCGGGCCTGCTGGCGGTGGTAACGCTGCTGGTCTACGTCTCCAGCATGGTGTTTATCAACAACGTGGTGGAGCCGGTGGCCGAGGTGACGGAGACCGCCAAGCGCATCGCCGCCGGCAGCTACGGCGCGCAGATGGAAAACGACTACCAGGACGAGATCGGCCAGCTCATCGACGCCATCAACAACATGTCCACCCAGATCAGCAAGAGCGAGAAGATCAAGTCTGAGTTTATCTCCTCTGTCTCCCATGAGCTGCGCACGCCTCTCACCGCCATCAACGGCTGGGGGGAGACCCTGCTGAACAACACGGACCCTCAGCAGCTCAAGCGGGGCGTGGACATCATCCTCCGGGAGGCCCACCGGCTCACCAACATGGTGGAGGAGCTGCTGGACTTCTCCAAGATGGAGGACGGCCGCTTTACCCTGCGGATCGAGCAGGTGGACGTGCAGGCGGAGCTGGAGGATACCATCTATACCTATATGGAGCTCTTCCGCCAGGAGGACATCGACCTCCACTACGACAGCTGGGACGAGATCGTCCCCACGATCCCGGCGGACCCGGAGCGGCTCAAGCAGGTGTTCTGCAACGTGCTGGACAACGCCGCCAAGCACGGCGGCGCGGGCAAGCGCATCGACGCCGCCATCACCTGCGGCGAGCGGGGTATCGTCATCACCGTCCGGGACCACGGCCCCGGCGTCCCAGAGGCGGAGCTGCCCTTCGTTAAGCAGAAGTTTTATAAGGGCTCCTCTAAGGCCCGGGGCAGCGGCATCGGCCTCGCCGTATGCGAGGAGATCGTCCTGCGCCACGAGGGAACCTTCGAGATCGGTAACGCCGAGGGCGGCGGCTGCGTGGTCACGATCACCCTGCCAGTGGCGTGAGGGGTATACGGCATACATTCTTTTCTTTTAAAAAAGAAAAGAATCAGAAGAAAATTTTGGCGCGAAACTAGGGCTTGTTTGAAAAATGTCAACATGCCCAAACGGCGGGTCCGCCATGCATTGCCAAGTTTCCTTGCAATACATCCAGTATTCCTGCGTCAAATTGGCTTCGTCTGGCGAAAAAATCCCTCGCCATTGGGCATATTCCCATTTTTCAAACAGCGCCTAGGTTTCGCTTATCAGTTTTTAGGCAACATCTGCACTGGCCTTTACAAAACATGAGAGCAAAGCGCTAGCTTTGCGAATAAAGTTCTTTTTGATACGTTTTCTTTCAAGAAAAAGTATGAATACCCCCCAAAAAAGAAAGGCAGCATTCATGGCAGAAAAGCAATTTCGCACCACCATTGGCGGGCAGGCCCTGATTGAGGGCATTTTGATGCGGGGTCCGGAGAAGCAGTGCATTGTGGTTCGGGGTCCGGAGGGCCTGGTAATTAAAGAGGAGGAGCTGCGGCTGATTCGGGACCGCTATCCCATTTTAGGGCTTCCTCTGATTCGGGGCAGCGTGACGTTTCTGGACAGCATGTTCAAGGGCGTGAAGGCGCTGATGTTCTCCGCCGACTACTACCCGGAGGAGGGCGACGAAACGGAGCCCTCCAAATTTGAGCAGTGGCTGGACCGCAAGCTGGGCAACGAAAAAATGGAGAAAGTTGTGATCGCCTTTGCCGTTGTCATGGCGGTCTGCTTCTCCATCGGTCTCTTTATGCTGCTGCCCACGTTTCTGGCCAGCTTTGTGGAGCGCTTTACGGACAGCGTCCTGGTCCGGAACCTGGCGGACGCCCTGCTGCGCATTGTCATCTTCATGAGCTATCTCATCGCCGTGTCCCGGATGAAGGACATCCGGCGCACCTTCTCTTACCACGGGGCGGAGCACAAGACCATCTTCTGCTACGAGAAGCGGCTGGAGCTGACGGTGGAAAACGTCCGCGTCCAGCCCAAGCACCACCCCCGCTGCGGCACCAGCTTTCTGCTGGTGGTGATTGTGGTGGCGATTCTGGTGAACACGGCGGTATTCGCCCTGTTTCCGGTGGGGAACGTGTTTTTGCGGATGCTCGTCCAGCTGCTGCTGCTGCCCCTGGTGGTGGGCATCACCTATGAGTTCAACCGCTACGTGGGGGGCCACGACAACCCGGTGACCAATTTCCTGGCCAAGCCGGGCCTGTGGATGCAGAATTTTACCACCTTCGAGCCGGATGACTCCATGATCGAGGTGGCCATCGAGGCCCTCAAGCGGGTGATCCCGGAGGAGGAGGGCAAGGACGCGTGGTAAATTCTGAGCGCCCCGGGAGGCAGAGTCCATGACCACCTATAACGCCCTCTATCTGGAGCTCCGGCGGCGGCTGCTGGAGGCGGGCCACCCCGGGGCCGGTCTGGAGGCCCGGGAGCTGGTCTGCTTTGGCAGCGGCAGGACCCGGGAGGCATTCTACCGGGACGGCCCCACGGAGATCGCTCCGGAGGCGGAGGCGGCGGTCCGCGCCCTGGCGGCGCGCTGTCTGGAGGGGGAGCCGGTGGCCTACCTGATCGGCCAGTGGGAGTTCTACGGCCTGACCCTGGAGGTGTCGCCGGCGGTGCTGATCCCCCGGGTGGACACGGAGGTGCTGGCGGAGGCTGCCATCGCATTTGTCCGCTCTCTAGGGGAGTGCCGGCTGCTGGACCTGTGCGCCGGCAGCGGCTGCATCGGCCTGGCGGCCGCCGCCAACGCGCCGGAGTGCCGGGCCCTGCTGGGGGACCTCTCTCAGGAGGCCCTGGAGGTCTGCCGGCGAAATATCCGGCGGTGCGCCCTCGCGGAGCGGGTGGAGGCTGTGCGCCTGGACGCCCTGGCCCCGCCGCCTGCCTCCATCGGGGCGTTCCACTGCGTCACCTGCAATCCGCCCTATATCTCCCGGGCGGAGCTGGAGACCCTGGACCGGTCCGTGAGGGACTACGAGCCCCGCCTGGCTCTCCTGGGCGGGGAGGACGGCTATGCCTTCTACCGGGCGGTCACCCGGCAGTGGAAGGGCATCCTGCGCCCCGGCGGGCGGCTGTACTTCGAGGTGGGGATGGGGCAGGCGGAGACCGTCCGGCGGATGATGGAGGCGGAGGGGTTCCGGGATGTCCAGGCTCTTCCGGACAGCCGGGATATCCCCCGGTTGGTGTACGGAACTTGGACTTAATTGGGAGCACAAAATATAAGCAAAACGTAGTTTTGCGCAAAATTTTTCTTTTGATTCTTTTCTTTTTTAAAAGAAAAGAATGTATGCCCCAAATGTATGCCCCAAATGTATGCCCCAAATGTATGCCCCAAATGTATGCCCCAAATGTATGCCCCAAATGTATGCCCCAAATGTATGCCCCAAATGTATGCCCCAAATGTATGCCCCAAAATGTATGCCCCAAAATGTATGCCCAATATGTGCCCAATATAGCCGTCTAGACCTGCTCCATCACCTGGCCGATGGGGGCGCAGACGGTGAGGTCCGCCCCGGCGCCGGCCAGCTCCGTCTTGTTGATCACCACCAGCCTGGAGCCCCGGTAATAATGGACCAGGCCGGCGGCGGGGTAGACGGTGAGGGAGGTTCCGCCGATGATGAGCAGGTCCGCGTGCCGGATGGCGGAGACGGCCCGGGAGAGCACGTCCTCGTCCAGGCCCTCCTCGTAGAGCACCACGTCCGGCTTGATCCGTCCGCCGCAGGAGCAGCGGGGGACGCCGGCGCTGTCCCGGACGGCCTCCACGCCGTGGAACGCGCCGCACTTTTCGCAGTAGTTGCGCAGGACGCTGCCGTGGAGCTCCAGGACGTTTTTGCTGCCCGCCTTCTGGTGGAGCCCGTCGATGTTCTGGGTGATGACGGCCCGCAGCTTGCCTTGGGCCTCCAGCTCCGCCAGTCTCCTGTGGGCGGCGTTGGGCTGGGCGTCCAGATAGAGCATCTTGTTGCGGTAAAAGCGGAAAAATTCCTCCGGGTTTCGCTGGTAGAAGCTGTGGCTGAGGATGGTCTCCGGCGGGTAATCGTACTGCTGGCGGTAGAGCCCGTCCGTGCTGCGGAAATCCGGGATGCCGCTCTCCGTGCTGACCCCCGCGCCGCCGAAAAAGACAATGTTATCGCTCTGGGCAATCCAGCTTCTCAGGGTTTCTATGGTCTCTTCCATGGAGATCCTCCTCTCAATTTTTGCAAGGAGTGAAATGGTATGAACATTCAGATTTTTGGCTCCTCCAAGTGCTTTGACACCAAAAAGGCGGAGCGGTGGTTCAAGGAGCGCCGGGTGAAGTATCAGTACATCGATCTGCCCAAAAAGGGATTTTCCGCCGGAGAGTACCGGGCGATCCGGCAGAGGCTGTCCTATGACCAGCTGGTGGACACCAGATGCAGGGCCTATCAGGATCTGTACATGGCCTATATCACGGTGGAGGCTGCGGAGGAGAAGCTCTTCGACAACCCCCAGCTCTTCCGGACCCCCATTGTCCGCAACGGCAGGGCCGTCACCGTGGGGTACTGTCCGGAGGTGTGGGAGACCTGGGAGTAAGGGGGCTAGGGCTTGCTTCATAAATAGCAGAATGACCAACAGCGAGAGATTTTTTTGCCGGGCAAGGCAAAAAATCGCAGGAATACTTTGTGTATTTCAAGATTTAGTATTATTTCCGGAGTTAAACTTCGGAAATAATACATTAGATTTAAGCCGTTTTGCTCGCCGCTGTTTACAGCGGCAACCGCAAAACATGGCACATAGTACTTCCGACCTTTTGGCTCGGAAGTACTAACGCCGTCTGGCGGAAAAGATCCGCTGTTTGGGCGTTTTGATATTTTTCAAACATGCCCTACTACTCCGTGTAGTGGACGTGGTTGAAAATATGCTCCTCGCAGAAGCAGTGGTACCCCGCGCATTTGGAGCAGTAGCGGAACTGGAGGTCCGGATACTCGGTGTCCGTGCGGCCGCAGACCTCGCACTTGTGGTTATAACCCTTCTGCCGCTTCTGCTCCTTCACCGCCCGACGGAACTGCACCGCCTCGGGGCGGGTCCGGTACTTGATCTGGTCTGCCCGCCGGTGGAAATCCGGGGAGAAGTAGATGAAGAAGTTTAAAATGGCGATCAGGGGCATGAGGGCCATGCCCCACAGTCCGGCCCGGGCGTACCGGAACACGCCGGCAGCGAAATAGACGGCGTCCAGAATGGCCAGCCACTTCATCTTGATGGGAATGAGGAAGTAGAGGCGCACCATGGCGTCCGGAAAGCTGAGGGCATAGGCAAAGAACATGGCCATGTTCACATAGCTGGCGCCCCAGAAGGGGTAGGACACGCCGTCGATCACATAGGCCAGGAGGTAGCCCGCCGCCGTCAGCAGGACGCCGCTGACGTAGTAGAAGGTAAACTTCGCGCTGCCCCACATCCGCTCCAGGGTCTCCCCCAGCCAGTAGTAGAACATCAGGGAGATCAGCAGGAAGATCCCGCCGCCGTCCGGCAGGAGGACGTAGGTAATTACCCGCCAGACCTCCCCCCGGAGGACGCTCCGGGCGTCCATGGCCAGGAAGTTCAGCGTGCCAGGCGCGGCAAACAGGCTCAGCGCGAAAAGAACGGCGTTGGCACCTACAATGTACCGCATCAGGCCGGGAATGGCCAGCTTTGGATGCAGGGCGCAGAAACGGTCGATAGCGTCATTTAGCTTTCTCAACGATCAATTCCCCCAATGTGTTTATTAGAATATTTCCTATTGTACTCCACCGGAAGGAAAAAGTCATCAAAAATATTTGAACATTTGACAGATTGAAAAAAATATGTATAATAGATAGTATAAGCAGTTTGTTCCGGCGTCAGTGTCTTGAAGGGGAGGTCCTGCATATGCAGGATGCTCTCGAAATATGTTTTTCAATGCATGGATGAATACGGTGAGCATCTGCCGAAAAGACTGAATGGCCAGATATAGCGGAGCTGGTGCCGCATTTTGGAATGTCGGCGAAATTGAATAACCGGGTGTTGCGCAGTTGGTAGCGCGCCTGCTTTGGGAGCAGGAGGCCGGGAGTTCGAGTCTCCCCACTCGGACCAACTTGCATTGACAAAAAAGATGCAGGCAAAAATCCCGCACTTCGGTGCGGGATTTTTGCTACTAAAGACAGAAAACGGCGAAAGTTCAGAACAATATGATGTCATTTACAAAATAAGGAAGCGTAAAATAAAAATAACGAGCCGGAGATGCAAATCCGCCGGATTTGGGAGTTTTTAGGAATACGCATGACTCGAACTCTCCAGCATTCAAAACAACGAAAAGGCTGTCCACAGCCTGTCAATTTTAAGGCAGACCAGTGGACAGCTTTTTTCGTTCCCCTTATCTGTTCACTTTGGTGATTATGTTTGCTTTGTCTCTCAATCATTGTTGGTAATGGTGAATAGCTTTCTCTATGCTTTCCAGCTATACTTGCTTCACAATCATGCAATCAGGACATTACCGTCCATTTCAAATAACAGGTCGAGGAGTGATCCCATGGAACAAGCAGTACTGGAACGAAAAGTCCACGTCATTCCCGCTACCCGGCCCGCCCCCGCCAGCGCCCCGCGCCGGGGCAGACGCCAGCGCGTGGCTGCCTACTGCCGGGTGTCTACCGACAGCGAGGAGCAGCTCAACAGCTACGACGCCCAAAAGGCTTACTACACCCAGAAGATTGGGGAAAATCCCGATTGGGAGATGGCTGGGATCTTTGCCGACAAAGGCATCACCGGGACGAGTCTGAAAAAGCGGGCGGAGTTCAACCGCATGATTGCCGCCTGCAAACGGGGCCGCATCGACATGATCCTCACCAAGTCCGCCTCCCGCTTCGCCCGAAACACGG
>CATLAL010000034.1 GCA_949878425.1 uncultured Oscillospiraceae bacterium | reverse complement strand
TGCTGCTGAACTTGCCGCTTTCGTCCGTGGTCTGGTGGCGCTCGATGTACCCGGCCCGCTCCAATTCGTTGACAGCGGAACGAATAGCGTCCTTGCTCTCCCGGTTGATGTAGCACAGGCCGGACAGGGTATAATCCCAATCTTCCGGGAGGCTAAGTATCTGCGACAGCAGGCCCTTGGCTTTCAGGGACAGGGATTTGTCCCGCAGGTGGTAGTTGGACATCACCGTATACCCCTTGTTCCTCTCCACGCGGAATACTGGCATGGTTCGACCCTCCTTTCAGTGTCTGGACATGAAAAAACGCCGCAGATTTTGAAAACCTACGGCGCAGACAATCCACCGCTTAAAAACGCCATATCAAGGCTTGTCCAACCTTGCTACGGCGTTTTTGGTGTAATTATAAGGGCTGTTTAATTGTCTTTAAGATAAGATATGAACAATCCGCATAATTGCGGGGTTTCCTATGTTGTGCATATATTGACGGCGCTACTGGCGCCACTGGGCCTGCGGAGGGTCCCACCGGGGTCGCTGGGCCCACCGGTCCCACGGGGGCGGAGGGCCCTATCGGCGCTGCCGGCGCAACGGGCCCCACTGGTGCGGTTGGCCCTGCCGGGGCTGCTGGAGCCACCGGCCCTACCGGCGCGGACGGCGCTGTGGGGCCCACCGGCACGACTGGCCCTACCGGAGCCGCTGGCGTCACTGGCGCGGCCGGCCCCACCGGACCAGATGGTGCGGTGGGAGCGACGGGAGCCACCGGCCCCACCGGTGCGGACGGCGCGGCGGGCTTGGCCGGAATCGTAGGCGCGGCGGGCGCCGCCGGGCCCACCGGAGCCACCGGACTCACCGGCCCCACGGGTCCCACCGGCCCTGCCCTCTCCTCCGCCTTTGCCGCCAACACCCAGGGCAGCAGCGTCCTGGTGGCCCTTGGCGGCACCCCTATCGCCCTGCCCAACGCCCAGCTTCTCTCCCCTGACATCACGGTCAACGCCGGGAATACGGTGTTCACCGTGGTTACGCCGGGCACCTATCAGATTTCTTATCACGTGAATACCACCGCGGCTCTGCTGATGGGGACCAGGCTGGTGATCAACGGGACGAACAGCATCCCTTCTACCATCAACCCGGCCCTTTCCGTCTCCAGCTTTGAAAACCAGATCAAGGTTACTCTGCCTGCCAACTCCACCATTTCTCTCCAGCTCTTCACATCAATTGTGGGAACCGCTGTTCTGGTGAGCGGCGGCGCGGGAGCTTCCCTGACCATCATCCGGCTGGATGGGGTCGGCCTGCCGAGTGGCTCTCAGAGCGGGGACAGCGAACACGACTCCGAGATAGAGATCGAGGACGAGTGAACGCTGGGCCGCTAAAACATTGCTCTCGCTGGCGAAAGCCGGCGGGAGCAGATGATGACGAATCGAAGGAGGTCCCGCTATGGTAAGCGTCAGCCTGTGTATGATCGTAAAAAATGAGGAGGATGTGCTGGAGCGCTGCTTGGAAAGCGCGGCGGAGCTGGTGGACGAGATCATCATTGTAGACACCGGCTCCACCGACCGCACGAAAGAGATCGCCGCACGCTTTACCGATCAGATCTATGACTTCCCCTGGCGTGACGACTTTGCCGCCGCCCGGAACGAGTCCTTTTCCCACGCGTCCATGGACTACTGTATGTGGCTGGATGCCGACGACGTGCTGCTGGAGGAGGATCAGACGTCCTTTCTGGCCTTGAAAGAGAGTCTGGACCCCGCCGTTTCGGTGGTCATGGCCCCCTACCACACCGGGTTTGACGAAAACGGCCGGGTGACCTTCTCCTACTGCCGGGAACGGCTCATTAAGAACCGGGCCGGTATGAGTTGGGTGGGAGCCGTCCACGAGGCCGTCACGCCGGTTGGAACCGTTCTGTATGGGGATTTCGCCGTTACCCACCGGAAGACCCGCCCCTCCGACCCGGATCGGAACCTGCGCATCTACCAGGCGCAGCTGGATGCGGGAAAGGAGCTGGAGCCCCGCCAGCAGTTCTACTACGGCCGGGAGCTCTACTACCACCACAGCTGGGAGGAGGCACTGGCTGTCTTTGAACGGTTTTTGGAGGAGGGCCGGGGATGGGTGGAGAACAGCATCGACGCCTGCTGCCACTGCGCCTACTGTCATAAGGAGCTGGGCCATGACCAGGCGGCACTGGAGGCGCTGTTTCGCACCTTTGCCTATGACCGGCCCCGGGCTGAGGTCTGCTGCGACATCGGTCTCTGGTTTTTCCAGAGGGAGCAGTACCGGCAGGCAGCCTACTGGTACGCCCTGGCCCTGACGTGTACCCGGGATGACCGTCGGGGCGGTTTCGTCTCCCCAGATTGCTATGGCTACCTCCCCTGTATCCAGCTGTGCGTCTGCTACAGCCGCCTGGGCGACCGGAAGAGGGCGGAGACCTTCAACGAGCTGGCCGCGGCCTGCAAACCGGATTCCCCCGCGGTCCTCCACAACCGGGCGGTTTTTCAGTCCCTGCCGGAGCAGACTGCGTAAAATGAATGACCCTGTCACCACTGTCCGGGAGCAACCATCGTTTCAAAAGCAGATCTTTGTTGTTAGGCGCTGTTTGAAAAATGGGAATATGCCCAAGAGCGAGGGATTTTTCGCCAGGCGAAGCTAATTTGACGCAGGAATACTGGATGTATTGCAAGGAAAATTGGCAATGCATGGCGGAAAAAGACCCGCCGTTTGGGCATGTTAACATTTTTCAAACAAGCCCTAATGTGGGAACGTACTCAAATGGCATGCAAGCGGTAGGCGCAGGCCGGAGGAACGGAGGCGGCAGAGGCCCCCTCTCTGGGCCCTCTCGGCCCGAGATCGCGGAGTTTTCGGCCCATGTCCCCCGGCCTTCCTTTCCCTAAACCATTAAAAATTGAAGTGCGTCCAGGTCTTTCGGCCTTTTGCACCTCAACCGTAAATCAACAGCCGGGAAAATTTTTTCGAATTTTGCTTGACAACGCCCCGCCGGACTGCTATACTGACAACACAAAATAAAGCAGGCTGGATGCGTCCGCCTCACCCCCAGCGCAGCGAAGGGGTCAACAGGGACAGAATACGCCCGGAACGAGGGGCGTTTTGTACTTGTGCGGATGCGGAGGCATTCGCGCTTTTGTTTTGTACCGCGTATTTTATGGGCACAATGTTGAAGGAGGTGCTTCGGTTATTAGCATTGCAATGCATCAACTAAATGAGGACATCCGCGACAAGGAACTGCGCCTGATCGGCAGCGACGGCGAGCAGCTGGGCATCATGTCCGCGGAGGACGCCCTGCGGATCGCCGATGAGAAGGGCCTGGATCTGGTGAAGATCTCCCCCCAGGCCAAGCCGCCCGTGTGCAAGCTGATGGACTACGGCAAGTACCGGTTCGAGCAGGGCAAGCGGGAAAAGGAAGCCCGCAGAAATCAGCACATGGTGGAGATCAAGGAGATCCGCATGTCTCCCGGCATTGACGTTGGAGATTTCAACGTGAAGCTGAAAAACGCGCAGAAGTTCCTGGCCGATGGCAACCGGGTGAAGGTCTCCGTCCGCTTCCGCGGCCGGGAGATGGCCCACACGGACATCGGACGGAAGCTCCTGGATAAGTTTGCAGAACAGTGCGCCGAAACTGCCAGCGTCGATAAGGGAGCCAAGCTGGAGGGGCGGAACATGTCCATGTTCCTGTCCCCTAAAAAATAGCGTTGGAACGCGATCAGGAAACATACGGAAGGAGTAACGAATTATGCCGAAACTGAAGAGCCACAGCGGCGCGAAAAAGAGATTCAATCTGACCAAGACCGGGAAGGTCAAGCGGGCCAAAGCCTATAAGAGCCACATCCTCACCAAGAAGGATACCAAGCGTACCCGTCGTCTGCGGGCGGGCGGCTATGCGGACGAGACCAACGCCGCCGCAATCCGCAAGATGATTCCCTACAAATAAGAATACGATACGCTTTAAGATAGGAGGCTTTTATTATGGCTAGAGTTAAGGGCGCGATGATGACGCGCAAGAGAAGAAATAAAGTTCTGAAGATGGCCAAGGGCTACTGGGGCGCCAAGAGCAAGCACTTCAAGATGGCCAACCAGCAGGTGATGAAGTCCCTGACCTACGCTTACACCGGCCGCCGCCTGAAGAAGCGGGATTTCCGCCGCCTGTGGATCACCCGCATCAGCGCCGCCTGCAAGCTCAACGGAGTCAACTACTCCACCTTCATGCACGGCCTCAAGGCCGCCGGTGTGACCATCGACCGCAAGATGCTCTCCGAGCTGGCAGTGAACAACGAGTCCGCTTTCCGGCAGCTGGTGGATATGGCGAAGAAGGCCACCGCCTGAATTTTTCGCGGGAAATACAACGCTTTTACGGAGAGCGGCGCAGCGAGACTGTGCCGCTCTCTTCTTAATGCCCTGTAACCCTTTTGTCATTATTTTCTTGTAAAATCAGGTTGGTTTGTAACCGGCCCCGTGATATACTAAAGGCACAGACAGATTAGGGCGGCGTGGAGCCGCCTGCGGGAGGTAAAAAGAAAATGAGGAAAGCAACCGCCCTGCTGCTGGCGCTGGCCCTTGTGCTGGCCCTGGCAGCCTGCGGCCAAAACAGCGGCAAGAAAGAACCCGATCCCCCGGAGGATCAGGACCAGTCCCAGCAGAACGATCCGCCGGCCGGGGAGCCGGACCCGGCGGCGCCGGAAGAGCCAGAGCCTGAGCCTGAACCGGAGCCTGAACCGGAGCCTGAACCGGAGCCTGAACCGGAGCCCTACGAGATCCTGGACCCCACGGTAATGCCGGAGGGCGGTGAGCGAAACGGCGTGGTCTACGAGGCCTATGACGGCATTGTGGAGCACCTCTTCTTCCACCCCGTGATCGCCTATCCGGAGCTGGCCTTTGACGGCGACGCCCAGGAGAAGGGGCTGGACGACTATATGGTGACTGCCGACGAGTTCACAAAAATTCTAAACAGTGTCTACGAGAACGGCTACGTGCTGGTGGACATCGGCGACGTCTGGAGCGAGACGACGGACGAGGACGGCAACCCAAAGATGGTCCGCAACACCCTCTACCTGCCCCAGGGGAAAAAGCCGGTGGTTTTCTCCTACGACGACACCAACTACTACCCCTATATGCTGGAGAACGGCTTCACGTATAAGCTCATTCTGGGGGAGGACGGCAAGGTCTGGTCCTATGGCCTGGACCCGGAGGGCCAGGAGGTAATAAGCCGGGACCTGGACGCCATTCCTATGCTGGACAAGTTCGTGGAGGAGCACCCGGATTTCTCCCCCTTCGGGGCCAAGGCCTGCCTGAGCCTCACCGGCTACGAGGGAATCCTGGGCTACCGCACCGCCACCAACGGAACGATGGAGTGGACGGAGGAGCTGGAGGCCAACCGTCAGGCGGAGCGGGAGGCGGTAATGCCCATTATTGAGGAGCTGCGCCGCACCGGGTGGACCTTCGGCAGCCACACCTGGGGCCACATCCGCCTGAGCGGAAAGACCCGCTCCATGGCGGAGATCCAGCGGGACACGGAGCGGTGGTTCGACGAGGTAGGCAGCCTGGTGGGCGAGACCCCCATCCTCTTCTACCCCCACGGCGAGCGGCCAGACGGCAACGACTGGCAGAACACCGGCCCCATCTTCCAGTACCTCCAGAGCCAGGGCTTCCGGGTGTTCTGCTCCGTGGGCATCGAGAGCTTCAGCTATATTAAGGCGGATATCTGCGCCGTCATCTGCGACCGCCTCCACCCGGACGGCACCACCTTGCGTAATTCTCGGAAGCGCTACCTGCAATTCTATGACGCCAGGGATATCCTGGATACCTCCGTCCGCCCGGACTTCGGCGTGGACTGGGATTAGAGCGCGAGAGGCGTATATTCTTTTTTCTTGAAAGAAAAAAGAATCAAAAAAGAACTTTTTCGAAAGGCTATCGCCTTTCTCTATGGCTTTTGTTTGGAATGTGCGTTAGGCGGGCTCTGCGTAATTTGTCAATTTGCTTATCTGTAACAAAAACAACAAGCAAAACGAAGTTTTGCACAAGAAATTTTTCTTTTTGATTCTTTTTCTTTTTTCAAAAAGAAAAAGAATGTATGCCCCCAACAATTGCCGGAAAGGAGAATTCGTATGACCAAGAAGGAGCTCTGCGACGCCGCGGTAGGGATGCTGAAGATGGCCTACGTGCCCTACTCCCACTTCCCCGTGGGCGCGGCCCTGGAGTGCGACGACGGGACGGTATACACCGGCTGCAACATTGAAAACGCCGGCTACACCCCCACCAACTGCGCCGAGCGCACCGCCGTCTTTAAGGCGGTCAGCGAGGGACACCGGCGGTTTACCCGCATTGCCATTGCCGCCACCACCAGAAAATTCTGCGCCCCCTGCGGCGTCTGCCGCCAGGTGTTGCAGGAGTTCGCCCCGGACCTGGAGGTGATCCTGGTCAACTGCGACGGGGAGACCCTGGAGCTGACGCTGAAGGAGCTGCTGCCCTACAGCTTTGACAACAGCTATCTGGCCTGATTGACGGATAGAGAAGAGCCTCCGCCGGCAGGGTGCCGGCGGAGGCTCTTGCGTGTCTGTCCTCAGGAAAAGGAATGATACAGTTTCTCAATTAAAAACGTTATTTCGTTACCCGTGGGCCGCCTTCGGCGGCTTAGGGCTGGGGTGGCCTCTGACCGCCCCACGCCGGGCAAAAATCTAGGAATCGCAATGGGTTTAGACTCGCATTAAAGTTCTTTTTGATCCTTTTTCCTTCAAGAAAAAGGATTATTCCACAGCCACGTTGGAGAGCACGCCCCAGGTGTCCTGGCCCACCAGGCGGACCGTGGCGCACATGCTCTGGTCCCAGAGGATGTCCATCTCGCCGCTGCCGTCATAGACGAAGAGGTCCGTCCTGTAGTACAGCTTCATCGTGCCCTCCGACGTGCGCACGCCCCGGTCGAACTGGTAGGAGGTCATCATGGTGTCCCCGTGGACCAGATAGAAGGCGTCGTACTCCGCCAGGTTGGGCAGGGACAGGTCCTCCTCCAGCATCCGCTCCAGCTCCTCCCTGTTGGGGGCCTCCGCGAAGTCCCAGCCCAGAAATTCCAGGATGAACGCCCGATCCAGCCGCTTGCAGTCCGTCTCCAGGGGCTCCCCGATCCGCTCCTCCACGGCGGCGCGCTCCGCCTCGTCGGTGACGGACTCCCCGGCGTCGTAGAACAGGATCTCCAGGTAGTGGCTGATATCGGAAAAGCGCTCATAGGGGAAGCGCAGCAGGCCGTTGCGGGCCCGGGCGTAGGAGGAGTTGCGGTCGCCGGTGTTGCCATCGTTGAAGTGGTAGGCGATGGACTCCAGCTCGTCCGCCGTCAGCTCCCTATAGCTGCCGCCCCGCCAGTCGCCGGCGGCCGTCTCGAAGAACTCCGTGCCCAGCGGAGCGCTCCCCGTCTCGCTGTACTCCACAGCGTCTCGCTGGACCAGGTACAGTGTGCCGGAGGGATCGTATAGATAGTATTCGGTGTAGTAGGTGGTCCCGTTCCGGCTCTCGCAGATGAGCTCCCGGTTGGCGCTATCCACGATGGGAGGATTCAGCAGCCAGAAGGCGAACTCGTATTGGCCGCTGTCCGGATTGTAGAGCCAGAAGAGGTAGGGCTGGTTATAGGCGGGGGTGGCGGCCTGGAGGCCGATGTCCGCGTACCCGTCAAAATTCAGATCCCGCAGGATCAGACCGCCGTCCGCGTTCCAGGCCTCGGTGCGCTCCCCCTCCTCCCCCAGGAGGGCCAGGGCGTCCCGGACCGGGAGGGTGCAGGTAATTCCATCCGCCAGGGCCACCTCCGCCCGGCTGACGCCCCAGCCGTACTCCTGCTCCTGGCCGTAGAGGGAGACGGTCCCCCACTGGCCACCGGTCAGCGCGAAGTCCGTCTGGTGGATGAGGGGGTCTCCGGGGGCCTCGCCGGGTGCGGCGGTTTCCGGTGGAGCCTCCCCGCTCCAGGCGGCGCCGTTTACCTGCCAGATGGGGACCTGGGCCCCGTAGAAGAGGACCCGGGTCAGCAGCAGTACAGCGGTATTGACGCCGCAGTCCGCCTGAACCAGCAGGCTCTGGTCGTGGGAGGGATTGCCGCTCTGGAAGGTCCGCAGGACGGTCAGCTCCGCTGCGGCCTCCTGACCTCGGGCGGCCAGGTAGCTGTGGGCCACGTCCTCCCACTCCAGAGCCCAGGTCTCGTGGCCCGCCGCCAGGGAGTTCAGGAACGTCCCGTCCACCTCCGGCCAGCCGTTCAGGATGCCGGTCAGCTCCATGCCATAGTGGAGGCGGCAGCAGGCATACTCCTCCCAGGTGAAGCCCTCCTCGGAGGCAACGCTGGTCCAGGTAGTCTCCTCCACGGCGATGCTGCCGCCCTCCGCGCTGAGAATCAGCACCGGCCTCCCCATGGAGCTGGACTCGGTCACCCAGCCGTTCTCCTCGCTCATGCCCCCGGCCAGCAGCACCTTGCCCATATCGTCGGGCAGCATCCGGTAGCCCAAATACCAGATATAATAGGATTTGCCCTCCGCCTCCACGCGCTCCACGCAGGAGAGATCCGAGATATACTTCTCCTCAAACACCGGCGGCTCGTCGGTATAGGAGGCGATCACCTCTGCCTCGCTGTCCATGAGCTCCAGAGCCGCCTGCTCCGCGGCGGCGTGGAGGGGGGTGGTGAAGCTTCGCACCTTCCCGTCCGCCAGAGTTAATGTCCCGGCGGTGAGGCCGTTGGAGAAGGAGGACTGGACGTTCTGGTCCGCCTCTACCTCCAGGGTCACCGTGTCCCCCTCCCGGGTCCCGCCGGTGACGGTGACAACGACAAAATTGGTGTCCCCGTGGACGGCGAAGTGGGTATCCTCCAGGTCCCGCCAGCTCGTTTCATCCGCGCCGCCGGTCCAGGCCCCGGCGGCAAAGTCCCCCCGTGTGATGCCGGCGTGGTCCTTGAGATATTGGTCGATGTCCGACACATCCATGGCGATGACGTCCAGCTCAATAGGCTCCCCCCGCGCCTCCAGGGCGGCCAGCTCCGCCTCCGTGGCCGGGCGTGCGATGCCGGCCCCGTCGTAGAACAGGTCCTCCGGGTTGAGGCAGCGCACGTCGGTGTACATCTGAGAGAGGAAGCCGTTCCACTCCTCGGAGTTGAGCTTCTCCTGCCACTGGGAGAGCTCCGCCTCCGTCAGCGCCTGGGGGCCGGAGGTCTGGTTCAGCCCTACGGCGCAGGCGGCGGCTACCGTTATTAGAAGCGTCAGCGCCAGCACGGCCGCGCCCCAGCGCCGGCCCCGTCGGCCCAGGATGTTGCGGAAGCGCTCCCGCATCACCTGGGCCCCGCCGTAGAAGTGGGTGGAGAGGGCGGAGCGGCTCAGGCCCCGCTGCCGGTGGATGGAGGAGAGCAGGGCCTCGCTGTAGGCCCGGCGGGTCTCCGGGTCCGCCCCGGCCACTACCAGGGCGTCGCAGGTCAGCTCCACGTCCCTGGCCGCCTCCCGGGCCATGAGGTAGATAAGGGGGTTGAACCAGTGGACGGCGTTGGCCAGGAGGATGAGAAGCTTGTACCAGAGGTCCCGGCGGCGGAAGTGGATGAGCTCGTGGCGGAGGATAAAGCGCAGCTCCCCCTCCCCCCAGTCCTCCCCGGGCAGCAGCAGGCGGGGCCGCAGGAGGCCCAGCACCATGGGGGAGTCCGCGGCGGAGCTGACGGCCAGAGCCGGCGCGCTCCGCATCCCCAGCTCCCGGCAGACCGACGCATAGATCTCCGCCGTTTCTGTCCTCACCGGGCGGCTCCACCGGCGGGCCCGCCGCTGAAAGATCAGCGTCCCCGCCAGGTGGTACAGGGCAAAGACCGCCGCCCCCAGCAGCCACAGCCCGGGCAGCAGCACGTCCAGGTCCAGGGAGCGTCCGGCGCCCGGAGCGGTCTGGACCGGGAGCGGAGTCCGCGCCCCGCCTCCCGCCGGTGCACCGCTCTCCGGCCTCCGGAGGGACACGCCCTCCTCCCGGCTCACCCGGAGCTCCATCTGGGGCACCTCAATGACAACCGCCGGGGGCAGCGCCGCCGTCCGCTCCTCCAGAAGGGCCCCCAGCGCGGGCCCCGCCAGCAGCAGCGCCGCCATGGCCAGCCAGACGCCGTAGCGCCACTGGGGACTGTAGCGCCGGTCCAGCAGGGGCTTGAGCAGCGTCAGAGCCAGCGCCGCCGCCCCTACAATAACGCTCCACTTCAGCGTATCCAACAGCACGTTCATGGTCACCGCTCCTCCAATTCGTCCAGATACTGGCGCAGCGCCGCCAGGTCCTCTTTTCCAATGGCCTTGCCGTCGTAGAGCGCGGCCACCATGCCGGTAAAGCTGCTGCCGTAGAGCCGGTCCAAAAGCCCCCGGCCCTCGGCGGCCTTATAGTCCCCCTCGGAGATCAGGGGGCTGTACCAGCTGCTGCGCCCCCGCTTCTCACAGGTAAGAAACCCCTTGTCCACCAGCCGGTTCATGGCCGTGATCACAGCCGGCTGCGCCCAGCCCCGGCTGGCCAGAAGCCGCCCGTGGACGTAGCCGGACTGCACCGGCCCCGCCGCCTCCCACACCGCCAGCATGATCTCCAGCTCCCCGTCGCCCAATCGCTTCATTGTATGCGCCTCCTTTTTCTATCATACGATTGTATAATCAATTATACGATCGTATAGAAAGAAGTCAAGTTACAATCCGGTTACAGGGGGGAGAACCTGCCTATCTGCTCGGCAGCCCCGGGGGGTTCCCCCGGACCCCCCAGGACGGGAGCGGTACTTTTTGCTCGTGCAAACAGTACCCAAAAACAAGCCGGGGGCTAAGCGCCCCCCGTGGGCCGCCCTACGGGCGGCTTAGCGCTAAAAGCGCCGCTTTGCGGCGCTTCACGGGTCCCCCTGCTGTTACGGGGGACTTTACGCAGTGCGCCTGAAAGGCAGTGGGCGAAGCCCCTGAATATCGGAACGTATCTTTTCTCATCCGTACCGACTGCTACAACTCAGGCTGGTCAAGCGATGCCGACAGAATGGAGGCTGCGATACAGTTACCAAGAACCGGCAGGCGGCTGTTACCGGCGGCTCTTGGGGGCGGTATGCCTCTGTGCGGCGGCTCTCGTCCACATAAAAATTCACGAAAGAAAGAAGGTATTCTACTGCGTCTTATGTTGTTGGAGTCTTATCTGACAACCGCACCGAAATCATGGACGCGGCGTTTTCCTCAACAGAGTTGAGGATGAACCCGGCCAGATCACAGGCGTAGAAGGGCCCCGCAGTTCTCAGCCCCTGCTCCCGAATATATGCGTCCAGTGTGGCGTAGGCCGCCGAAATATCCCAGCGGCCCCGGCAGCAGACATATAAATAATTCCCGGCGGGCTTCTCCATGTAGTAGGGGAAGTCCGCCTCTTCCCTGATCCGGGTGTAAAGGTGGCTGATGGCTCCCGGCCCGCCCTGTTTCCCCGGCTGGTGAATGGCTCCCAGCTGAAAGTCGGTCTGTATTCCGTATTGGCTGCACAGCACCCGGCACCGCTCCAACACAACAATCAGCGTTTCATCCTCGCTGTCCGCCGGAGTCATCAGCCCCTCCAATTCCCCGACGGGGAGCGCCAGCAGGTGCTCTCTCTCAAACCGGCCGGTTCGGGGAACCATGTCCGGCCCCGGCCCGAACTCCAGATTGTGCAGGGCGCTGGACAGCACGAAGTCCATGTGCTCCAGCTTCTGCCGCTCCGCCTCCAGGCGGACCCGCTGCTCCCGCAGCAGCTCCAGCGTTTTGGCGGCGTCCTGTCCCTGGAGACAGCGGCGGATCTCCTCCAGGGGCGTGCCCGTCTGGCGGAAGATAGAGATGGCGTAAAAATCGTAGAACTGCTCCACATCGTAGTAAAAATAGCCGTTGTCCCTCTGGTGGGCCGGGAGGAGCAGTCCCACGTCCTTGTAGTGGCGCAGAGTTTCCTTAGTGGTGCCGCACAGGGCGGCGAAGGCCCCGGAGGTCAGCCAGCCTTTTTTCCGCTCCATAAAAATTTCCTCCAAAAATTAAAAATCCCCCTTGACTGCGTGGCGGCCACACGGTTTATGATACCCCTTGTCAGAAATAATTGCAAGTCCGCTGGACAACAATAAGAGAAAACAGGAGGTTTTTGATATGGATTTTGGATGCAGCAGCTTTTCTTGGAGGACAGAGGATAACCGGCATCTTTTGGGACGGACCTACGACCAGTTCGGAGACCTGACGGCTAACCGGGTCATCAGTGTTCCACAGGGGATGCCCTGTGCCCCCGGACTTCACGGGGAGGAGGCCGTTCCCGGCGAATATGGCTACACCGGTATGGCGGTGCTGGGCTTTGGGGAGCCCATTCTGGTGGATGGGGTCAACGCCGCCGGCTTGATGGGGGCCCTGCTCCACTTCCCGGAGTACGCGGTCTATAAGAAGGCCGCCGAACCGGGGAACACCGCTGTCCACCCGGGCCGTCTGCTGGCCTGGCTGCTCAGCCGGTGCGCCAGTGTGGAAGAGGCAGTGGAAGAAATGTCCCATATTACCTTGGTAGACGAGTTGATTGCGGACAAGCCCCTGCCCGCCCACTATATCCTCAGTGACCGGACGGGGGAGGCGGTCATCATCGAGCCGGAGGAGGGCGGTCTGTCCATCCACCGGGAGACCATCGGCGTGCTGACCAACAGCCCGGACTACCGCTGGCAGCGGACCAACCTCCGCAGCTTCGTGGGGGTTACCAATCTGCCCAAGGCCCCCCAGACTATCGCCGGGCATGAGATCCGGGAGTTTGGGGAGCGCCTGGGCGGCGGTTCCGGCCTGCCGGGGGACTACTCCTCTCCATCCCGTTTTGTCCGTCTGGCCTTCCTGAAGGAGTTTGCCGTCCCCGGAAAAGACGAGCTGGACGGGGTATCCCGGATGTTCCGGGCCTTCGCCCCGGTGGACATCCCAGAAGGGCTGGCCAAGGCCGATCCCAATTACGACGCGTACGAGCAGACCCTGTGTACCAGCGTCATGTGCGCCGAGAGCGGCGTGTACTACTTTGCCCCCGCCCAGAACCGGCGCATTTCCGCCGTCCGGCTCCCGGCACAGGGAACAGAAATGCAGTATTTTGACCTGGGGGACGGCCAGGACATCCACTGGAGGAATTAGGACATGGACAAGCTGGACTCGTACCACCTGCCGGTCACGGGCCGGAATATTCTGAAATTTGCCTTCCCCACCATCGTCATGACGGTGTTCAACACCTTCTACACCATGGTGGACGGGCTGTTTGTCTCCAACCTGATCGGGATGGAGGCCCTGTCCGCCATCAACCTCACCGCCCCGGCTATCGCCCTGATTACGGCAATCTCCGGGATGCTGGCTACCGGCGGCAGCGCCGTGGTGATGAAGAAAATGGGGGAGCATAAGGAACAGGAGGCCCGGCAGGACTTTACCCTGCTGATTCTCACCAATGCCGTGGTGGGCGCGGTGATGCTGCTGCTGGGCTACACCCTGATGGACACCCTGCTGGGTACTATGGGCCTTTCCCCGGCGGTGTTCGGCTACTGCCACACCTACCTGAGCAACTATCTGCTGTTCACCATTCCCATCCTGCTCATGTATAACTTCTCCTTGTACCTGATCGCCGCCGATAAATCCACCCTGTCCCTGATCTGTACTGTGGCGGGGGGCGTGACCAACATCATTCTGGACTATGTTCTGATTGCTCTGTTCGACATGGGTATCCAGGGGGCGGCCATCGCCACCGGCCTGGGCTACTCCATCACCGCCGTGGTGGGCTTCCTGGTGTTCCGGAAAAAGGACAGCCTGCTCCACTTTGAAAAGCCGGTGTTCCGGGGCGGGGTGCTGTTCCACGCCTCCACCAACGGCATGTCGGAGCTGGCCACCTCCCTGGTCTCCGGCATTACCACCCTGCTGTTCAACCTGGCCATGCTGAAATACATAGGCGAGGACGGCGTGGCGGCTATCACCATTATCATGTATGTACTGATGTTTGTCAGCGCCCTGTTCATCGGCTACTCCTACGGCGTGGCCCCCATGATCTCCTACTACCACGGGGAGCAGAACCACGAGAAGCTGAAAAAGCTGGTGGGATTCAGCGTCAAATTCATCGCCGGGGCATCCGTCCTCTGTACGGTTATTTCCATTCTGGCGACCATTCCACTGGTGGGCATCTTCACCCGGCCGGACAGCCCAGTGTATAAGCTGGCGGTGACGGGCAATCGTCTGTGCTCCATCGCTCTGCTGTTCGTGGGGCTGAACGTCTTTGCCAGCGGGATGTTTACCGCCCTGTCCAACGGCGTGGTGTCCGCCGTGCTGGCTTTCTCCCGGTCCTTCCTGTTCACCGTTGCCAGCATTCAGATCATGCCTGTCCTGCTGGGGGGCGTCACCGGCGTATGGCTGGCAACGCCGGCAGCCGAGCTGCTGGGGACGGTGATGGCGGCGGCGCTGCTGCTGAAATACCGGAAGCGGTATGGGTACTGATTCAAAACATCTGACCAACATTTCCCTCAGCATCTTCTCCAGTCCAGCGGGGCGGCTGCGGCTGCTCCGCTGGACTTTTGCAAAACCGTTTCATGACAGCTCCAAGACATTTCATAACATTAAATTTTCAAAATTTAAAGCACTTCGGACATTTCTGTGACATTTGCGTTTTACAATGACCTCGCCAAAGGAAGCGAGGTGTTGAAATGAGTCCATCAATCAAAAAGGAATATTTCTTCGATTGGAGCCTCAACCGCCCTTGAAATGTCAACGGCTAATTTCAGAGAGGGATTGTACTGCGCCTTTTCCAGCCGCATGATGGTTTCCCGGCGCACGCCCACCTGCGCGGCCAGCTGTTCCTGTGTCAAATCCTTCAGCTGCCGGTACTTTTTTAATCTGCACTCAAACTCGGCCATTTTTTATTCCCCGCCCTCCTCTGTCTGGTCGTCGTGGTCATAGCGGTAAAGCAGATACTCCGGGAGAAAAATGCCCAGGGCCAACGTCAGGGAGAGTACAATCTATTCTGGGCGCTTCGGAGTGGCCATTGCAAAACATCTCGTGACATTCAGAAAGCATTTCATAACAAACAGGCGGATGGCTGCTTGCCAGTGCAGGGCAGCCGTAGTATAATATTCCGTCATAATCATAAGGGAGGTGGAACATTCCATGCTGCGTATTGCCATCTGCGACGATGACAGCGCCACCGTCCAGTCCAACCAGAGCATCGCAGAGGACTGCCTGAAGCAATGTGGGAGCGCCGGCGAGATCGCCGCCTATACTCACAGCGACAATCTCCTCTGCGACATCACCGAGGATGGGTTTTTCTTTGACTTAATCCTGCTGGACATTGAGATGCCCGGCAGCACCGGGATGGAGCTGGCCGGGAAAATTAGGCCCGTTTTGCCCAATGTGAAGATCATCTTCATTACCTCCCACGTGGAGTACGCCATCGACGCCTTTGAGCTGTCCATCTTCCGGTATGTCCCCAAGAACGACATCGCCCGGCGGCTCCCTGGGGCGATCTGTGACGCCATCCGGCTGATCGAGCTGGAGGAGGGGAAGTTCTACACCATCCAGACCAACAGCCGCCTGGAGAAAATTCCATACAAGGAGATCCTTTTCCTCTCCCGGGACGGGAAAAACACCAGCATCACCACTGCCAGCAGCGCAGCCAAGGTGCGCAAGAGCTTGCAGCAGGTCTATGAGGAGCTGGCCGCGGAGGAGTTCATCTTCATCGACCGGGGCTGCATCGTCAACATGATTCATGTCATGCAGGTCAAGGAGGGCGCGGTCATCCTGAAAAACGGCGCTACCCTCCCCATCAGCCGCTCCCATCTGCAAGAGGTAAAGGCGCAGATCAATACCTACTGGGGGGCGCACATATGACGGACGTGCTTCTGCTGCTCTCCGGCCTGTTGACCGGGGCGGCGCGTGTTCTGGTGGGACTGACTCTCGTTCACCGGCTGCTGTCCGTAAAGAGACCAGACCGAAAAAGCGTCGCGGCGGGGCTGGCCGGGGCGCTGGCCCTCACGGTTTTGCTGTCCCTGCTCCGTGCGCCGGATTTCTACCGAATGGCTCTGGAGGCGGTGCTGATTGCCGTCTGCGCCCACCGGCTGCAAGGGGCCGAGCTGAGAATGGGCCTGTTTGTCGGCATCTTTTACGAGATTGGCGTCTCCTTCTGGTCGTTTCTCCTGCCGGCATGGTTGGGTGTGCTGTTCCGCTCTCAGGATTTCCTCAATACCGGAACGCTGGCCGGACAGACCGCCCTCTGGCTGCTCCACGGGCTGCTGGCCGTTTTGGCGGCCTGGCTCTCCAGGGGCCGGGAGATCAACCGCAAATCCGCGTTCCGGGCCGTCTCCGCGCTGACGCTGGCGGGATTCCTCGGGGTCATCACGCTGTCAGAGCAGACCGTTTTGGCGATCCCCGACGACACCCTCTATATGTGGACCATCCTGGCGGTGGTGCTGATGATGTCGGTGCTGGTGTTCAACATCAACCGGCAGTATGAGGTGGAAAAGGAGCTGGCAAAGCTGAAATCGGAGCAGGCCGAGCTGCTGGAGCGGGACTATACCGCCGTCAACCGGGCCTATCAGGTCAACGCCAGGCTGTTCCACGACCTCCACAACCACATCGGCGTCCTGCGGCAGCTCCTCACCCATGAGAAGTACGGGGAGGCGGTCCGCTACCTGGATGAATTGCAGGCCCCGGTGCGGAACCTCACCGCCAACCTCTGGACAGGGGACGAGACAGCGGACTACCTGATCAACAGCAAGGCTGCCGCGGCGGAGGCCGATGGCATCCGGTTCCAGGCCCAGGTGGAGTTTCCCCGCCGCACCAATATCCGCAGCGTGGATCTGTGCGCGATTTTAGGGAACCTGCTGGACAACGCCATTGAGGCGGCCCGGCAGGTGCCGGACCCATCGGGGCGGACGGTGGCCCTCACCATCCGCCGCATCCACCAGATGCTGGTTATCAAGGTGGAAAACAGCTTCGCCGCCTCCCCTGTCCAGGAGAACGGCGAACTGAAAACCACCAAGACGGAGGGCGGGCTCCACGGCTGGGGCCTGAAAAGCGCCCAGACCGCCGCGGAAAAGTACGACGGCATGGTGCGGGCCGGTGTCTCCGGGGAGGTTTTCCGGGCGGTGGCTACGCTGTCCTATCAAGGAATGGAGGATATTCATGAGTAAATACGACGCTTTGTGGGCCTATGTGCAAGAGGATGGAAGCCCGACCCTCAAATTGACCTTCGGGCAGATCCAGGAGATCGCGGGGATACCCATTGACCACTCGTTCCTGAAATACAAAAAGGAATTGACGGACTATGGGTATCAGGTCAGGAAAATCTCTATGAAGGAGCAGACGGTTGTTTTTAATAAGAGTGTTTAACGGCTTTTTATTGAGGGAGGGGCAAAATGAAAATCAGATTGAAATGTCATTTGCGGCAATGGCCCTCATGAGTATCGGCTATATGATCCTTGCCGGAATTATGGGAATCAAATGGGGACTTCTTTTCCGCATGACGGGGAATCTATGGGTAGGGCTTGGCGACCATCTGTTCAATAATTCCGTTGCCACCAATATGCTGCATGTCGTTTCTTCAACGGGCGCAGACGAATTGCAGATCGTCCGGATTATGGCTGCGCAGGTTATTTCCTCCGCTTTTGTGCTGGCGATCTATATTTGCAGAAACAGGAAAAGCAGATAGATAAATCTAATTTGTCGGGACGCTTGCCTCTGCGGGTAAGCGCCCCTTTTCGCGGTCAAAAACCAACCGTTTGCGGACATTCCCGCACAGCGCCCTGTTTTCTGCTATGATGCAGATACATCAAAGGAAGCGCTGCTTCAAGGAGGAAACTGTTATGCGTCATGTCTATATTCGCGGCATCCTGGCTCTGATCTGGCTGGCGGCGTCGGCCGTCAGCGGTGTGTCCGGCAATCTGGAGTGGGCCGGGCTCTATGTCCTGATGGGGGCGGCCTTCGGGTATTCCGCCTGGGCCTCCTGGAAAAAGGCAAAGAACGATAAGAGGAGGAGCTGACCATGGGCGGGAACATCCTGGAGCTGAAAAACCTCAGCGCCTGGTACAGCCAGGGGAAAAATGTGCTGTCCGGCTTCTCCCTCCAGCTGCGGCCCCATGAGGCGGTGGGGCTGATCGGCCTGAACGGGGCCGGAAAGACCACCTTTCTGAAAACCCTGTCCGGTCTCCATGAGGGCTTCCGCTGCGACGGCATCTATCTGAACGGCCAGACGGCCAGCTTCCGGGACAAGGGCTTCAAGCTGAGCCGGTACACCGTCTTTGCCGAGGACA
>CATLAL010000033.1 GCA_949878425.1 uncultured Oscillospiraceae bacterium | reverse complement strand
ATGATTTAATTAAAAACATTGATAAACTTCATACAACAGAAATGGGTGTAGAGCGGATAAAAAGGAACTGCCAAATTGAAACAGACGATGTTGTCCAATGGAGCGGGGTGCAGATTCTGGACAAAAACGCTAAAATCGAAAGGATCGGAAAGAACTGGTATATTTTCACAGGTCACTACAAAATAACTGTGAACGCATATAGCTATACAATAATTACTGCGCACAGAGTTGACGCATACTCTGTATAATTCGGATGAATGAATTATTATACACTAAAGTCTAGAATCAGGGCGTTAGGAACGCAGAAGCGAATTGGGAGATGATTTTTTACTTTTTGGGCCCCGCCGTCTCGAGGGCCGCCTTGGCAGCCCTCGAAGGGGCAGATCTACCGTCGGGCGTGCGTCCAAGATGGTTCTTTCCCTTCGTGGGCCGGCAGGCGAAGTGGGTGGATATCGCTCTATTGGTAGGAGGCGGGTAATTCGGCGGCTTCGCCTGCTGATCTTGAAAGGCACTGCGTGAAATCCCCTCGTAAAACAGCAGGGGAGGGGGCCGCTTAGCCCCCGGCGGCTATCAAAAAGATAGGCGCTCCCCCTGAAAATGGCAAATGTCAAGACTAAATTACAAAAAATTATAAAAAGTTTTTAATAGTTCTAAAAACGGGGGTCCCGCTCCAGGTGGGATCCCCGTTTTCTGCGCCTCCACGGCGCTGGCGGTGCAAAAATGGCGCGAAGAATTGGCCGGTGCCCTTGGGCGGTTCCGGCCTGGTCGTTTTTCCGTGTTCAGCTGGTCAGACCGCCACGGTCATGTATTCGTCATAAAGCATTTGCGGCGTTTTCCACCCCAGGATCCGGCGCGGATAGTTGGCCAGCCACTCCTCCACCTCCGCCACCTCCGCCGCGCTCACATTGTCGAAGTTGGTCCCCTTTGGAAAAAACCGCCTTATGATCCGGTTCATGTTTGTGTAACCTAATAATAATGGCTGCTAAACTTTTTGTTGACAAGAATTTAAAAATTTTGTATAATACTTCATGCTTGCTTTCCAGCAGGCAAAAAGTGTCAACTGCGGGGAGGAACAGCATCTGTTCCCCGCCGTCGAGTAGCGCGGGCCCCGCTCCCGCGCAGCAAAAAACAGGAGGTGTATGCGATGAAATCCATGGGTTGTACCTATCAGCCGAAAAAGCGCCAGCGCTCCAAGGTCCACGGCTTCCGTAAGCGGATGAGAACCGCCAACGGCCGCAAGGTCCTCGCCCGCCGCCGCGCAAAGGGCCGCGCCCGTCTGACCCTGTGACAGACTGTGGTCCGCGCTTCTTGCATCGCAAATAGATAGATCAGGGGGACGGCAAAGGGAAATTTTGCCGTCCCTTGGGTGCTTTTCCTGGCGTACCGCGAAGTGAGAGGCTGTATTCATAGGCGGAGGATGCCGGATGGGCGAGGGATTTTTTGCGCGGGTCAAGGCAAATTTTCGCGGAAATACTGGATGTATTGCAAGAAAATTGAACTAAGACCGGCGTAAAAAGACCCGGCTAGACGGCGTTCAACGCCTGTAAATACAGCTTCTGAGGTGCTGGCATTGAAAAAGACGGTTACAATTAAGGAAAACCGGGAGTTCCGGCGGATGTACAGCAAGGGCCGGAGCGCGGTGACGCCCTTTGTGGTGGTCTACTGCCGGCCCAACCGCCTGGGACACAACCGCCTGGGCGTCACCGTCAGCACCAAGCTGGGGGGCGCCGTGACCCGTAACCGGGCCCGGCGGCGTCTGCGGGAGGTGTTCCGGCTGGCCCAGCCGACGCTTCGGCAGGGCTTTGATGTGATCCTGGTAGCCCGGGCCCGGGCGGTGGACGGGCCCTACGACCGGCTCACCGCCGCCTTTTACCGGGCCTGCCGGGAGTTGGGCCTCACCCAGGGGAGGGCGGAGCGGTGAGCCGCCTGCTGCTGGGGATCATCCGCTTCTACCAGAGGCACGTCTCCCCCGGGCTCCCCGCCCGGTGCCGCTTTATCCCCACCTGCTCCCAGTACGCCCGGGAGGCCATCGAGAAGTACGGGGCCTGGCGGGGCGGGCGGCTGGCCCTCAAGCGGTTTTTGCGATGCCATCCCTTTTACAAGGGGGACGTCTACGACCCGGTGCCTTAGAGTCTGTTTGAAAACCGACAACATACCCAACAACGGGTCTTTTTCCGCCACGCATGGCCAATTTTCCTTACAATGCATCCAGTATGGCCGCATCAAATTGGCTTCGCCTGGCGAAAAAATCCCTCGCCGTTGGGCATATCGCTCGTTTTAAAACAGACTCTAGCGTCTTTACAGGCCTTGCCCCTCGGTACCGGCCTGTCCCCTACACGACTTGACTCGGAGGATATTTCGTTAATGGGCAATCTCATTACACTCCCCTTTGCGGCCCTGCTGCGGTGGATGTACGCCATCACCCAGTCCTACGGCGTGGCCATCATCCTCTTCAGCCTGGTTTTGAAGCTGGTGCTGCTGCCCTTCCAGATGAAGTCCAAGCGCAGCATGGTCCGCATGGGCCGCCTCAACGACAAGCAGCAGGAGCTGCAAAAGCAGTACGCCAAGAACCAGCAGAAGTATCAGGAGGAGCTGGCCAAGCTCTACCAGGAGGAGGGGGTTAACCCCGCCAGCGGGTGCCTGTGGTCCTTCCTCCCCATGCTGGTGATCATCCCCCTGTACCAGATTATTTACCGGCCCATCACTCACTTCATGGGCCTGAGCGAGACGGCCATGGAGACCGTGCGCACCGCCGCCGCCGCCCTGGGCTACGATGCCGCCGCCGGCAACGCGGCCTATGAGCAGATCGCCCTGACAGAGTTCGTCTCCAGCCACTGGGACGGCATGAAGGACGCGGCGGAGGGCCTCATCAACGTCAACTTCAACTTCCTGGGCGTCGATCTGAGCGCCACCCCCGGCACCGTGTTTGGAAACTTCTCCCTCACGCCCGGGGTGATCGGCCTCATCCTAATTCCCGTCCTGGCCGCAGTGACCCAGTACCTGACCACCTTCATCACGATGAAGAGCAACGGCCAGACCCAGCAGGGCAGCATGAAGGTGATAAACCTGATGATGCCCCTGTTCTCCCTGTGGTGGTGCTTCTCCATGCCCGCGGCCATGGGCATCTACTGGATTGCCAACAGCGTCTTTATCATGGTCCAGGAGGCGCTGCTGGGCAGGTTCTACACAAGGAAGATCAACGAGGAGGAGGCAGAGCGGGCCGCCAAGCGGGACGCCGCCCGCCAGCTGCGCATGGAGGAGGCCAAAAAGCGGGCCGCCGAGCAGCGGGAGCAGGAGGCCCGGCGCCCCAAGAAGCAGACGCAGAAAGGCGGAGAGAAAAAGCCCTCCACCACCGAGGCGGGCCGAGTGGACGGACGCCCCTATGCCAGGGGCCGCAGCTATCAGGCGGACCGCTATGAAGAGAAGGAGTAAATTGCGACATGTCAATGCAGTATCTTGATATGACCGGCAAGACCACGGACGAGGCCATCAGCAAGGCCCTGGCCCAGCTGGGCCTGGACCGGGACGACGTGTCCGTGGAGGTGCTGGACCAGGGGAAAAAGGGATTTCTGGGCCTGGGCTCCGTCCCCGCCAAGGTCCGGGTCAGCTACGGTCTGGAGGCGGAGGGCGTGGAGAAGGCGGCCCCTGCCGCCGCTGTGCAGGCTCCGGCGGAGCGGCGCGGCGAGAGCGGCCGCCCCCCCCGCCAAAGCGCCCCTAAGCCGGAGCGTACGGAGCGGAGAAGGCCGCCGGAGCGGCCCGGTCCCGCCTCCAGGGAGGAGGAGCCCCCCGTCCCCGCGCAGGCTCCGGTACAAGCCGAGGACCTGGGGGAGCTGTGCACCGACGAAAGGGCCCAGAAGATCACCGTATTCCTCACCGGCCTGCTCCAGCACATGGAGAGCAGCGCCCAGGTAAAGGTCTACTGCCCGGAGGAGGGCCGCTACAAGGTCATCCTGGAGGGGGAGAAGCTGGGGCAGCTCATCGGACGCCGGGGGGAGACCCTGGACGCCATCCAGCAGCTGACCAGCTACGCGGTCAACCGCAGCGGCGAGAAGCGGGTGCGTATCCACGTGGACGCGGAGAACTACCGCCTCAAGCGGGAGCAGAGCCTCCAGAACCTGGCCCGGAAGGTGGCGGCCAAGGTAGTCCGGAACCGGCGCAACGTCACATTGGAGCCCATGAACGCCTATGAGCGCCACGTCATCCACACGGCGCTCCAGGGCATGGAGAACATCACCACCTACTCCATGGGGACGGACCCCAACCGCCGGGTGATCGTGGCCTACGCCCCGGAGGGCCGCAGGCGCTGAGGGCCGCGAGGAAAAATTTGGCGGAAAACGCAAAAAAGCTCTTGCAATTTTCCCAGGCATGTGCTAAAATAAATTTCTGCGTGGGGTAGTGTATTCACCCCCATAGCTCCCCATCGGAGGAGGTGTTTGGTTTGCCGAATATTAAGTCCGCGAAGAAGCGCGTGGTGGTGGCTGAGGCCCGCAACGCCCGGAACAAGGCCGAGAGGTCCGCGATGAAGACCGCTGTGAAGAAGTTTGAGGCCGCTGCCGCCGATGGCAATCGCACCGAGGCCGAGGGCGCTTACAAGGTCGCGGTCAAGGCCGTGGACAAGGCCGCCGCGAAGGGCATTCTGCACAAGAACAATGCCGCTCACAAGAAGAGCGCCATGACCTTGAAGCTCAACCAGGTCAACTGACCGGATTGCCTGATATGCGTGCAAAAAAAGGACGGCTGCTCCAGCTGGAGCAGCCGTCCTTTTTGATACCTCCAGAGCCTCGACCCCGGAACCCGGGCGCCTATCTACACGATCGCTCCGGGGGCGGCGTAAGCCCTGGAGCGATCGTGCAGATAGGTACTAACGGCGAAGGAAAAAACGGATACCGTATCACTCCACCTCCAGGTAGGGCCTCGCCAGGCCGATGGTGACCTTTGTACCCCGGCCCTGCTCGGAGTCCACGGTGATGGTATGGCCCAGGCGGCGGCAGATCTCCCGGCAGAGGTAAAGGCCGATGCCGGTGGCCCGCTTATCCAGCCGGCCGTTGCAGCCGGTGAAGCCCCGCTCGAAGATACGGGGCAGGTCCTCCCGGGCGATGCCCATGCCGTTGTCGGAGATGACGATCCAGTCCTCCTGGCCGCAGACCGTGACCTGGCCGCCGGGGGCGTACTTCACCGCGTTGGAGAGGATCTGCTCCACCACCAGCTGGAGCCACTTCTCATCGGTGAGGGCCCGCAGGCCGGTCTCCCGGAGGTCCAGGGACACCTTGGAGCGGATAAAGAGGGGGGCGTAGCGCCTGGCGGCCTGGCGGAGGATGGGGTCCACGCTGTACTCCCGGATGAGGTAGTCCGTGCCGCCGCCGTCCAGGCGCAGGTAGCCGAGCACCAGCTCCACGTACCGCTCGATCCGGAACAGCTCCGCGGCCAGCTCCCGGCCCCGGCGGCTGTCGTCGCCCTGGAGCATCAGGCCCATGGCGGCGATGGGGGTCTTGATCTGGTGGGCCCACATGGTGTAGTAGTCCGACGCCTCCCGCTGCCGCGCGGAGGCGTCGGACTCCGCGGTCCGGCGGGCCCCGTCCAGCTCCAGCAGCAGGGCGCGGCATGCCTCCTCCGCCCGGCCCCGGGGGTCCGGCAGGCGGTCCAGCAGCAGCGCCGCCTGGCCCTCCAGGCTCTCCAGCAGGAGGACGTGCCGCCGGTAGCGGAGAAAATCCACCGCGCCCCAGACGGCCAGCACCGCAGCGCAGAGCAGCCCCCCGTAGCCCGCCGCCTCCGCCGGCAGTGCGTAGAGGTGCAGCACCGCTGCCAGGATGGCTGTGCACAGGGCCAACAGCGCCGCCGCCCAGGCCCGCTCCTTCATGTAGCTCCACAGAATTCCCATAGCGCCCCCCGTTGCGAGGGAACCTCTGAACAAATCGCCTGCGGCGGATGGCGGATCTTTTCCGCCACAAATGCGTTGCGCTCTCTTGGAATACACAGAGTATTCCTGCGAAATCGCGCCTTTTTGTGGACGAAAAATCTCTCGCCATACCCTCTTGCCGATTTATTCAGAGTTTCCCGAGATAAGATACCCCAGCCCCTTCTTGGTCCGGATGAAGTCGGTCAGCCCCAGGCCCTCCAGCCTCCGCCGAAGGCGGGCCACGTTGACAGTCAGAGCGTTCTCGTCCACAAAGCTGTCCGTCTCCCACAGCTTCTGCATCAGGGCCTCCCGGGAGACGGTGCGGCCCTTCTGCTCTAAAAGCACCTGGAGGATGCGGTACTCGTTCCGCGTCAGCTCCAGCCGCTGCCCGCCGTAGGAGAGGGTGTTGTCGCCGGTGTCCAGCACAGCCCCCCGGTGCTCCAGCAGGGGCGGCGCGCCGCCGAAGTCGTAGGTCCGGCGCAGCAGGGCCTGGATCTTGGCGGTGAGCACGTCCAGGTCAAAGGGCTTGGGGATGAAGTCGTCGCCCCCCATATTCATGGCCATGACGATGTTCATATTGTCTGAGGCGGAGGAGAGGAAGATCACCGGCACCCGGCTGCACCGCCGGATCTCCCCGCACCAGTGGTAGCCGTTGCGGTAGGGCAGGCCGATGTCCAGCAGCACCAGGTGGGGCGAGAAGGCGGTGAACTCCTCCATCACCCGGGTCAGGTCCCCCGCCCGCCGGGGCTCCCAGCCCCAGGAGGCGATGTGCTCCAGGAGGACGCCGGCAATGGCGTCGTCGTCCTCCACCAGAAAAATTTTGTACATAGGCGTCATATTTGTTCTTAATAAAGAATCCAATGTTGGGCTTTGCCCAAACCCACCAGGGCTTCGCCCTGGACTCACCGCCCTTTGAAAAGGGCGGCCCTAAACTTTACGATTTCTCAATTTGCTTCACTATACGCTCTCCTCGAGGTTTCCCAGCCCCCGGTCCGCCAGGTAGTCCGCCCGGGTCAGCTCCAGCTCCAGCACCCGGACCCTCCCGCCGAAGCGGCGGTCCTCCGTGATGCCCACCCGCCGGAACCCGGCGCGCAGGTGGATGGCCAGAGCGGACGAGCGGGTCTCCTCAAAGGCGTTGCGGAGCTTTGGCAGGCCCCAGTCCACAAAGGCCCGGCGCAGCAGCAGCTCCAGGGCGGCATGGCCATAGCCCCGCCCCCGGCAGGGGGCGTACACCACCACGCCGATCTCGTGCCAGCCCTCCGGGACCCGGTGGAAGTTCACCTCGCCCACAAAGGAGCCGGAGTCCCGCTCCCGGACGAGGGCGTAAAACTGGTCCGGCTCATGGCCCACAAGGTTCGCGTGCTTTTCCGCCCAGGCGCTCTCCGGGAGGTCGATGCACCCGGTGTCCGGGTGGTAGCCCTCGTAGGACACGTCCCAGCCCGCGTTGTAGGCCATGGTGGCCGGGTCCTCCTGCATCCGCCGGACGAACCACAGGTCCTCCGCCCGGGGGACGTACAGCTCCAGCCCGGCGCGGACGCAGTGGGCGGCAAAGGCGTCACGGTCCAGCCGGAAGGTGAGGCCGTCGTAGATTTTGCCCCGCACCAGACGGAGCCCCGCCCTGCGGCGGCACTCCCGGAACCCCAGCTTCTCCGCCAGGCCCACCATCCGGACATTGCCGGACCAGGTCTGGGTGTACAGGTCCTCATAGCCCTGGGAGAGGAGGTAGCGGACAAAGGCGGTCAGGGCCTGGGTCCCCCAGCCGCCGGACCAGTAGGCGCTCTCGCAGATATCCAGGCCCACCGCCCAGCGGAGGGCTCTGGGGTCCGCCCCGGGGGCGGCCTCCGTCCAGCTGAAGTCCCCGTCCAGGCAGTAGCGGCTGACGGAGCCAATGTGGACGCCCTCCGTCGTGTCGAGCTCCAGGCGCCAGCGGCAGCCCTCCGGCGGCTTTTCCAGCGCTTCCAGCTCCTTTTGGCGGTACGCCGCCGGGTCAAATCGCCTCAGCTCCTCCTCCATCTCCCAGGGAGCGTCCCAGAGAGCCCAGGCTGTCTCTGTGGTATTCCAGCGGATGTCGTCGGCAATGTCGCTCTCCCGCGCATCCCGCAGGAGGATGTTCTGATACTTGATTTCCATAGTGATAGCAATTCCTCCAAAAAATTTTGGAGGGCGGATTCTAGGCGCGGGCCCTCCGGGCGCGCACAGCTGTCTTTTTCATAGGAAAAACCGTCCTTTCCATAGAGATGGGTACAGGATACCACGGGGCGCCGGAGGCGTCAAGAAGCCGGGGAAACTTCTTGAAATTTTTTCCCGGATGGGATACAATATAGAGTAGAAAAGAGCGCCTGCGGGCGCGGAGAAAGGAATCAGTATGGCCACAACCTTTATCGACAAAGCGCGGATCACCGTGCGCTCCGGCAGCGGCGGCAACGGCTGCGTCTCCTTCCACCGGGAGAAGTACGTGGCGGCGGGGGGGCCCGACGGCGGCGACGGCGGCTGCGGCGGCAGCGTCATCCTCCAGGTGGACGACAACCTCTCCACCCTCATGGACTTCCGCTACAAGCGCAAGTACGCGGCGGAGAACGGCGTGGACGGCTCCGGGGGCCGCAAGAGCGGCAAGGACGGCAAGTCCCTCACCATCCGGGTGCCCCGGGGCACCCTGGTCCGGGACGGGGAGACGGGGGAGATCATCCAGGACATGTCCGGCGACGAGCCCTTCGTCCTCTGTCGGGGGGGCAAGGGGGGCTGGGGCAACGCCCACTTCGCCACCCCTACCCGCCAGGCCCCCCGCTTCGCCAAGAGCGGCCTGCCCGGCGAGAGCCACGAGGTGGTGCTGGAGCTGAAGCTGCTGGCGGACGTGGGGCTCATCGGCTTTCCCAACGTGGGTAAGTCCACCCTCCTCAGCGTGGTCAGCCGGGCCCAGCCCAAGATCGCCAACTACCACTTTACCACCCTCTTCCCCAACCTGGGGGTGGTCTATGTGGAGGAGGGGACCAGCTTCGTTATGGCCGACATTCCGGGCATTATCGAGGGGGCCAGCGAAGGCGCGGGTCTGGGCCACGACTTTCTGCGCCACATTGACCGCTGCCGGCTGCTGGTCCACGTGGTGGACGTGTCCGGCAGCGAGGGCCGGGACCCTGTGGCGGACTTTGACGCCATCAACCAGGAGCTGGCGCACTACAGCCCTCAGCTGGCTGGGCGGCCCCAGATCGTGGCCGCTAACAAGACGGACATCCTGGAGGACGAGAGCCTGCTGGAGGCCCTGCGAGAGCACGTGGAGGCACTGGGCTATCCCCTCTTCACCATCTCCGCCGCCGCCCACCGGGGGACAAGGGAGCTGATGCTGGCCGTGGCCGGCCGGCTCAGGGAGCTGCCGCCGGTGGCGGTGTACGCGCCGGAGTACGTGCCCCGGCCCCCCAAGGTGGACATGAGCGAGCCGCTGCAAATCACGGTGGAGGACAACGTCTACCTGGTGGAGGGTCCCTGGCTCCAGCGGCTCATCGCCAACACCAACTTCGGCGACTACGAGAGCCGCAACTGGTTCGACAGGATGCTGCGGGAGAGCGGCCTCTTCGACCGGCTGGAGGCCATGGGCATCCGGGACGGGGACCTGGTGAGCCTCTACAACCTGGAGTTCGAGTACCAGCACTAGGCGGCGTCTGCGCCGCCTGTCCGGCCGCTGGCGGCAATCACCGGACCACGCGCCGGAAGGAATAATAGTGACCACAGTTCAAAATCGGTAAAGTTTAGGGCTGGCCAGGCGGCCGCAGGCCACCGGCCCGGTCGTTGGCGCCAGCGGCGCAAACGACCGCTCAAGCGGCCTCCCGGCGGCTTAGGCGAAGCCCCAGCCTAAGCCGCGCAGAGCGCGGCCCACGGGGCGGAGCCCAGCTTTTACTCGTTGTCAAGAGAACATTTATCAGGGGGATTTCACCTAAAGATGAAATCCCCCTGATAAATGGAAATTTACTGAAAAACAGTCCGTTATCCTGTTTGCAAGTGTTTCAAGGCCCAGAAAGTGATCGGCTTAAAAATAACATAAAGGCCATAGCCCAGCACTCCGCAGTAGCCGGCATTGGGCTCTGCCCAAACCCGCTGGGGCTTTGCCCCAGACCCCACCACCCTTTGAAAAGGGCGGCCCCAAACTTTAATTGTTTTTTTACTACAGTTGAAATTAGGAAACAACATAAGAGCCTGTCCGGCGTCTCGACATTGCGTAAAGAGACGCTGAACAGGCTCTAAAATACATTCAGAGAAAGGCGATAGCCTTTCGATAAAGGTTCTTTTTGATTCTTTTTCTTTCAAGAAAAAGAATGTATGCCTTAAAGGTGTTTCCTACAGGGTATAGTACCGCTGGAACTCGGCGGGGGTAGGGATTTTGTTGATTTCCTCCTCCTCGGAGCGCTTAAGCTTGATCCAATTGCGGATGAGCTCCTCGGGGAAGACGCCGCCTTCGGTGAGGTAGCGGTGGTCCTGCTCCAGGGCGTCCAGGGCCTCCCCCAGGGACTTGGGCAGGCCCTGGATCTTCTTCTTATCCTCCTCGGAGAGGTTGAAGAGGTTGAAGTCAAAGGGGCCCCAGCCCCGGGCGCTGGGATCGATCTCCTGCCGGATCCCGTCCAGGCCGGCCATGAGGATGGCGGCGTAGGCGTAGTAGGGGTTGCAGGTGGCGTCGGGATTGCGCAGCTCGAAGCGCTTCTGGGCGGGGGTTTTGGCGTAGGCAGGGATGCGGATGATGGAGGAGCGGTTGGCGGTGGCGTAGCCGATGGTGACCGGGGCCTCGAAGCCGGGCACCAGGCGCTTGAAGGAGTTGGTGGAGGGGTTGGTAAAGGCGCAGAGGCTGGCCGCGTGCCGGAGCAGGCCGCCGATGAAGTACAGAGCTGTCTTGGAGAGGCCGGAGTAGCCCTTCTCGTCGTAGAAGAGGGGTTTGCCGTCCTTCCACAGCCAGATGTGGACGTGCATGCCGTTTCCGGCCTCGCCGTGGATGGGCTTGGGCATGAGGGTAGCGGTCTGGCCGTTCTGGGCGGCGGCGTTCTTGATGATGTACTTGGTGATCATGGTCTTGTCGGCCATCTCGGTGAGGCTCTCCGGCTCCACCTCGATCTCCAGCTGGCCGGGGCCCCCCACCTCGTGGTGGTGGTACTTCACCTTCACGCCCCAGTCGGCCATTTTCAGGCAGATGTCGTTGCGCAGGTCGTAGGTGAGGTCCTGGGGCAGGGCGGCGTGGTAGCCGTCGTGGTGGGCGATCTGGTAGCCGCTGCCGAAGCTCTCGCCGGTGGACCACTCCGCCTCCGCGGATTGAATGGCAAAGGAAGCGTGGTCCGGCGCGTTTTCAAAGCTGACGCTGTCAAAGAGGTAGAACTCAAACTCCGGGCCCACCACCATCTTGTCGGCAATGCCGGTCTCCCGCATGTACTCCTCCGCCCTCTGGGTGACACTGCGGGCGTACTGCCCAAAGCGCAGGTTCTCCGGCTCCGCGATGATCTGCACGTCGCCGGTCATGGACAGGGTCGGAATGGCGGTGAAGGGGTCCAGATGGGCGGAGGCCGGGTCAGGAACAAAGACCATATCGCTCTTTTCCACCGACGCGTAGCCAAAGTTGGAGCCGTCAAAGCCAATGCCGTGCTGAAGGGTCTCCTCACTGAAGCGCTCCACCGGGATGGTGATGTGGTGCCAGCGGCCCCTGAGATCGACGGTTTTAAAGTCGATCATGCGGACGCCGTTTTCCTTGCAGAATGCCAGGATCTCCTCTACTTTTTGAGACATAGCCCACCTCAAATTTTAAATTTCAGCCCCGCGCCCCAGATAGTACTTCCGAGCCAAAGGGTCGGAAGTACTATGTGCCATGCTTTGCGGTTGCCGCTGTAAACAGCGGCGGGCAAAACGGCTTAAATCTAATATATTATTTCCGAAATTTAACCTCGGAAATAATACCCGGACGGGAGACCGCCTCCATTGTCCGCTATCCCCGGGGGAAAGTCAAGAGGGCGGACGCCGATTCTCCCTTTGTCACAATTTGCGGCCCCTGTCTTTTGTGAAAAAGACGAAAGAGGGAACGGTTGTCCGCCATTGGGATACGATCATAGGACTGCCGCGGCCAGCTGGTACACGGCGAAGGAGGCCAGCCACGCCACGCCCAGCTGCCAGACCAGGGTGAGCAGGGTCCAGCTCCGGCTGGCCATCTCCCGGCGGATGGTGGCAATGGCGGCCACACAGGGGGTGTAGAGGGCGCAGAAGGCCAGGAAGGCCAGGGCGGCGGCGGGGGAGAAGGTGGCGCTCATGGCCGCCCCCGCGGCGGCGTAGTCGGTGAGGGAGAAGCCGTAGAAGAGACTCATGGAGCTGACCACCATCTCCTTGGCGATGAGCCCCGTGAGCAGAGCCACCGCCGCCTGCCAGACGCCGAAGCCCATGGGGGCGAAAATGGGAGCAATGAAGCCGCCCAGGAGGGCCAGGATGCTCTCGGAGGCGTCGGCGGTGAGGCGCAGATCCGGGCTGAAGTTCTGGAGGAACCACACGGCCACGCTCATGAGGGCGATAACAGTGCCCGCCCGGGTGAGGAAGTCCCGGACCCGCTCCCACACGTGGAGCCAGATGTTCTTGGGGGTGGGCATCCGGTAGGGGGGCAGCTCCAGCAGGAAGGGGGCCGGCTCCCCCTGGAAGAGGGCCCGCTTGAGCAGCAGCCCCGAGGCAATGGCCAGCAGGGGCCCCAGCAGGTACAGCCCGAACACGACGAGCCCCCCGTACCTGGGGAAAAAGGCGGAGGTCATCAGGCCGTAGATGGGGAGCCTGGCGCCGCAGGACATGAAGGGCACCAGCAAAATGGTCATGCGCCGGTCCTTCTCGTTCTCCATGGTCCGGGCCCCCATCACCGCCGGCACCGTGCAGCCAAAGCCCATGAGCATGGGGATGAAGGCCTTGCCGGAGAGGCCGAAGTTGCGCAGGGTCCGGTCCATGACAAAGGCCGCCCGGGCCATGTACCCACTGTCCTCCAGCATGGACAGGAAGAGAAACAGCAGCGCGATCATGGGCAGGAAGGTGAGCACCCCACCCACGCCGGAGATGAGCCCGTCCACCACCAGGCCGCTGAGCCAGGCCGGGGCGTGGAGGGAGGCCAGCCACCCCGCCGCGCCGGGACAGAGCACCTCCTCCAAAAACCAGGCAATGCCGTCGGAGAGCCACTTGCCCGGGCCGCTGAAGGTGATGAGGAATACCAGCAGCATCATGGCCAGGAAGAGAGGAATGGCCCAGATCCGGTGGGTGGCCACGGCGTCGATGCGCTCGGTGACCGTTCGCTCCCCCTCCCGGCTCTTTTTCCGCACTGAGGAGCGGACCACCCGCTCCACAAACCGGTAGCGGCTGTCCGCCAGCAGGGTCTCCCGGTCCCCCAGGGGGCTGGCGGACTCGTACTCGGCGGCGATGGCGTCGATCCGCGCCAGGGTGGCCTTGTCCAGCTCCAGGTCCCGGGCCACCTCCTCGTCCCCGGCCAGGAGCTTGATGGCCGCCCAGTGGGCGGGGATGCCCTTGGCGTAGGCCCGGTCGTGGATCAGCTCCCCGATCCGGTGGTGGATGGCGTGGGTGAAGTCGTCATAGAGGTCGTCCGGCTCCACCGTGAGGCCGATGTGCATCTGGCGGTGGGCCTCCTGGAGCAATTTGTCCAGATTCACCCCGTCCCGGGCGGAGATGGGCACCACCGGCACCCCCAGGTGGGCGGCCAGGCGGCCGCAGTCGATGCTGTCCCCCTTCTTCTCCACCTCGTCCATAAAGTTCACCGCCAGCACCACCGGCCGCTCCAGCTCCAGCAGCTGCATGGTGAGATAGAGGTTCCGCTCCAGGTTGGTGGCGTCCACAATGTCGATGATAGCGTCTGGCCGCTCCTGGAGAATGAATTTCCGGGCCACCATCTCCTCCATGGAGTAGGGGGACAGGGAGTAAATGCCCGGGAGGTCCACCACCGTGAAGAACGTCTCCCCCAGCCGGGCGGCGCCCTCCTTCTTCTCCACCGTCACGCCGGGCCAGTTGCCGACATACTGGTTGGAGCCGGTCAGGGCGTTGAAGAGGGTGGTCTTGCCGCAGTTGGGGTTGCCCACCAGGGCCACCTTCCACTGGCGCTGGTCGTGGGCCCGGGGGTCGTAGGTGCTGGGGTGCTCGCTCTGCTCGTGGCGGTGGGCCCGGTGCATGGCCTCCAGGTCCTTGGGGTCGGAGCAGCCCATCCGGCACCGGGCGCAGTCGCCGTGGCAGGCGGCCCCCAGGTGGTAGGCGCTCTCGGACACGTCCTCCCGCTCCGAAGCGGCCCCCTCCCGCCGGAGGACCTGGATCTGGGCGGCGTCCTCTTTGCGCAATGACAGCTCGTAGCCCCGCAGCTGCACCTCCATGGGGTCCCCGAAGGGGGCCATTTTGACGAGCTTCACCTCCGTGCCCGGGGTGAGGCCCATGTCGATGAGCCGCCGCTTCACCGCGCCCCGCTGATTTCCAACCTGCCGGATGACGCAGCTGCCGCCCACCGGCAGCTGGTCCAGAGTGGTGGTCTTTTCCTCCATAAAACAAGCCTCTCTCCTTTGTGGTCGCTTTGTGGATACTGTAGGCTTTTCCGCCGGTTTTGTCAAGGAATTTCCGGCGGCTGGAGAAAATATTCCTTCCGAATCAAAGGGTCGGAGGGAACATGTGCCATGCTCTGCGGTTGCCGCTATTGCTGGGCTTCGCCCAAACCCACTGGGGCCGTTGCAAAATCATAAGGGCGGCCCTAAACCTTACCGATTTTTAACTGCGGTCACGATACTATTCCGGTCGCGGGCGGGACGCGCGGAAACTGGCCCCAAAGAAGCGGAAAGCGCCCCCGGCAGGAGCAAGCTCCTGCCGGGGGCGGTCCACTTCTTACCGGCTCCTACCGGAGCTTCACCGCGGTGCCGTAGGCGATCACCTCCGCGGCGCCCTGCATGACAGAGGACGAGCCGTAGCGCATGTTGATCACCGCGTCGGCGCCCAGGCCCTCCGCCTCGTCCACCATGCGCTTGGTGGCGATCTGCCGGGCCTCCACCAGCATCTCCGTGTAGCCGGTGATCTCGCCGCCTACCAGGGTTTTCATGCCGGCCATAAAGTCCTTGCCAAAGTTCTTGGACTGGACCACCGTGCCCTTCACCACGCCCAGAACCTCCAGCTCCCTGCCGGGAATGTAGTCAATATTGACTAGCAGCATCTTCTTCTCCTCCTTGAATCTCTTTCAGTCTTGTTTTCAGCAATATCCAGACAGGGAGAATACTCCCCAGGTCCAGCACAGCAAACACCAGCAGCAGCTTGGAGACGATGCCCGCGGGATTCAGCCCGGCGCGCAGCCACAGCAGCACCAGAGCCGTCAGGAGCATTGTCCCCGTGGAGACGACGGCGCTCCACAGGGCGTTTCGCCGCCGCTGGGCCTGGCGGGCCTCCCGGCCGCCGTCAGTATTTTTTTGCTTCATCCTCCTCACCTCCGTCGATCTCCCGCAGCCGCTGGGCCATGGCGGTCAGAATGCCCACGATCACCGCGCCGCCGGCGGCGGCGTACAGCAGCAGGAAGGGTACCACCCCCATCCCCTGGTTGGCCCCCAGGAAGCCCGCGGCCATGGCCACCATCACCACCAGGGGCGCCACGTACAGCACCACAATGGCCGCCACCACAATGGGTCCGATCTTCTTTTTAGTATTGTTTCGCATCGTCAGCCTCTCCTTTGCCAATTTCTTCGATCCGCTGGCCCAGGGCCAGCAGGACGCCTGCAATCACCAGGGCCGGGACCGCCATGAGCACCAGCACCAGCGCCAGGGGTGGGGACCTCTCCGGGTCTGTGAGAAAGGCCCAGATAAAGAGGGTCATCAGCGCCGCCATCAGCGTCACCAGCGCGGCGGAGACCGCGATGGGAGCCACGTAGCGCATCCTCACGTCCTGGCGGCGCGTATCCTGAAAGCTGGCCCCGGACTCCTCCAGCCGCGCCATCTCCTCCAGCACGCTCTCCGGGTCCAGCTGGCCCAGGGGCTCCTCCCGCTCCTGGAGCAGCCGGCACAGGCGGAGGGACTCCTCCAGGTTCCGCCGCTCCCGCTCCAGGGTCACCAGGTGACGGCGCATGCCGTCCCCCACGGTCTGGATCCCCTCCTGCATCCGGCGGATCTCCTCGATGGGGAGGCCCAGCTTCCGCAGGAGCTTGATCCGCCGCAGGACGTCCACCTCCTCCTGGCCGTAGTCCCGGTAGCCGTTCTCGCTGCTGCGCCGGGGGGCGAGCAGCCCCTTCTCCTCGTAAAAGCGGATGTTCTTTTTCGTTATGCCCACCAGGGCCTCCACCTCGTTGATCCGCAAAGGCGGTCCTCCCTTCTAAGGCCTGTTTGAAAAATATCAACACGCACAAACAGCGCCTATAGCAACCATCAGAATACGAAACATCTTGTAGGGGCGAGCCCGTTTTTTAAAGGGAAAATTGCGGTATCGCGCGGGCGAGCAATGCTCGCCCCTACAAGCGGTTGGCAGCTATTGTGAAGATTGCTATAATCATAAGTGAAACGAAGTTTCGCGCAAAAGCTTTTCTTTTTGGTTACTTTTTCTTTTTTCAAAAAGAAAAAGCATCACTTCTTGAACCGGCGGCTGGTATTGAGATAGACGACGCCGCCCACAGCTGCCGCCGCGGCCAGGGCCAGGCCGGTCCAGAGCAGGGGCATACGGCCCAGCACGGCCCCCGCGAAGCTCAGCTCGATGCAGGCGGTGATGGCCAGCACCAAGGTTCCCGTACCCCGGCAGAGGGCCTTTTCGTTCCACCGCTCCCGCTTCCCGGCGGAGGCGGTGTTGTACCCGGCGATGAGGCCGGCGCCGCGGCCGCAGCAGAGGACGGCGCCCAGGATCCAAACCGGCGCCATTATGACCCCCGACAGCAGCAGTCCCGCGATCTGTTCTCCGCTCATAGCTCGCTCCTCCTCTCCTTTGATGGTACTAGTATACACCCTCCACCAGGGGGAAGGTCAAGGGGGAAGCGCACATTTTTTCATCCCTCCACCAGGGGGAAAGAATACTTTTTCCGCCGACAGGATTCCCTCCCCTTCGCGGCGGACAAGCCGTAAAATGAAAAAAACCGCCGGAAGGGGGCGCCACCATGGAAAAGAAAACCTTTCAGTCCAACCGTATCTATCAGATTCCCATTGACCGAATCATCCCCAACCCCAGACAGCCCAGGCGGCACTTTGACCAGCAGGCCCTGGGGGAGCTGGCCGAGTCCATCCGGCTGCACGGCGTGCTCCAGCCCCTCAGCGTCCAGAAGCAGCCCAGCGGCTACGTGCTGGTGGCGGGGGAGCGGCGGTTGCGGGCCGCCGGCATGGCGGGGCTCAGCCGGGTGCCCTGCATCCTGGTGCGGGCCTCGGACCGGGACAGCGCGGTGCTGGCCCTGGTGGAGAACCTCCAGCGCTGCGACCTGCACTACATGGAGGAGGCGGCGGCCATCGCCCGGCTGATCTCCACCTTTCATATGAGCCAGGAGGAGGCCGCCCGGCGTCTGGGCCGGTCCCAGTCCGCCGTGGCCAACAAGCTGCGGCTGCTGCGGCTGGACCGGGAGGCGGTGGACCTGCTGCGGCAGTACGCCCTCACGGAGCGCCACGCCAGGGCGCTGCTGCGGCTGGAGGACCGGGAGTCCCAGCTGGCCGCCCTGCGGCACATCGGGGAGCGGCGGCTCAACGTGGCCGCGTCGGAGGCGTACATAGAGGAGCTCCTGCAAAAAAAGCAGCAGGAGCCCCCGGAGAGACGGCCCATCTATGTCATCAAGGACGTGCGGCTGTTCCTCAACAGCGTCAGCCGGGGCATGGAGACCATCCGCCGGGCGGGGGTGGACGCCCGCTGCGACAAGCAGGAGAGCGACGAGGAGATCACCATCACCATCCAGATTCCCAAGAGGCGCTCCGCCGGCTGAGAAACTGAGAGCTCCCGCTCGGGCCGGACCGCCCCCGCGCAATGAGAGGGCCCGATGAGGACATCGGGCCCTACAAAGCGTCCTGTCACACGTGTTAGAGGATATGATGCGGGAGCAAAACGCAGTTTTGCGCAAAAAGGCGTTCTTTCTAAAGCTGTTGTCAAGGAGGAATGTGGGATGATTTGATTTTATCCCTCCAAGGCCATCACTTCTGGACAAATACGCTCCACTTGTGTTAGTATAGGGAAAACGACAAGGCGGAAACAGCCATATGCAAAAAATAATGATAATCGAGGATGACCCAGCCATTCGGGAAGAGCTGGCGCTGCTCCTGGAAAACGAGGGATATACGGCTCTGGTAATTAAGAGGTTTACAGATATACCTGCGCAAGCAGCGCAGGAACACCCAAACCTTATCCTTTTGGATATTGGACTTCCGGGTAAAGATGGTTTCTCTCTGTGCGCCGCATTGCGGAAGGTTGTTCCTGCGCCAGTAATTTTTGTTACCAGCCGGGATGCTGGTGCGGACGAGGTACGGGCGCTGAGCCTGGGCGGGGACGACTACATCACCAAGCCATACAGTGTTCCCGTTCTGCTGGCCCGGATCAAGGCGGTTCTGCGCCGGAGCGGCGGCGGACCGGAACAGGCTGATTTGCTGGAGGCCGGTGAACTGCGATTAAGCCTGACAAAAGGGGTTGTGTCGTCCAGCGGAAAAGCCGCAGAACTCAGCCGGAATGAACTGCAAATTTTGGCTTGCCTGATGGTTCATACCGGGCAGATTGTTTCTCGGGCCGATCTGATTGACGCCCTGTGGGACCACCAGATTTACATTGATGACAACACCCTCAGCGTGAATATGACCCGGCTGCGGGGAAAGCTGGCGGAGATCGGTCTGCCAGACGCCATCAAGACCCGGCGCGGAATGGGGTATCAGCTATGACCCTGCGGGAATTTTTGTCGGACCGGCTGAAGCGCATCGCACTCCAAGTGATTTGCGCCGGACTGGCAACGCTGTTCCTTTTCGCCACGGGAACACAGCCAGGAGTTCTGGTGATTTTGCTCATTGTGTTTCTGCTGGCTTTTCTGACGGTGAATATGTTTGATTTCTTTCAGCAGCGCGCCCGCCTCTTGGAATTGAAATCTATTCTGGATGGTCTGGACCGTAAATACCTGTTTACGGAGTGCGTTCCGCAGCCAAAAGGGCTTTTTGAACGGCGGCTCTTTGACCTGACCCGCTTGGCTTGCCGCGATATGACTGGTGCCGTATCTGACGCGCAGGCATCCCAAAGGGAGTACCGGGAATATGTGGAACGCTGGGTGCATGAGATCAAAGCCCCCATCACCGCCGCCCGGCTCATTTGTCGGGAGCTGGACGGGGACACCCGCCGGAAGCTCACAGCGGAACTCAGTCAAATCGAAGCTCATGTAGAGCGGGCATTGTTCTACGCCCGTGCGGAGAACCCGGAGCAAGACTGCCTGTTCCGGCAGATAGAGCTTGAAAAAATCGCAGCTCAGGCGATTGAGAACCACCG
>CATLAL010000032.1 GCA_949878425.1 uncultured Oscillospiraceae bacterium | reverse complement strand
CGCCATTTTTGCACCGCCAGCGTTGTGGAGGCGTGGAAAACGGGGATCCCGCATGGAGCGGGACCCCCGTTTTTAAGGCCATTAAAAACTTTTTATAATTTTTTGTAATTTAGTCTTGACATTTGGCTAACTCTATGAGAAATCGATGGGGGAGAACCGGCGCTGATTCGTCCTGGAGACGTTTTTCAGGCGTATTCAGGAGATAGGCATTGCAATCGTTTGAAAAATCTGGTACATTACCTCTAGGGCATGTTTGAGAAATATCAAAACGCCCAAACAGCGGATCTTTTTCCGCCGGACCGCGTTAAAAAATCCTGCAATACACAAGATTTTCCCGTGCGCGATTGAATTCCACACGGCCCCTCAATGGCGTTAGGCCGCCCGGTAGGCGGCCCCAGCTCTCGGGCCAGTGGAAGGCGGCCTATTAGGGCCGTTGTGGAATCGTATTTGCCTTGTCCGGCAAAAAAATCTCTCGCTGTTGGTCATTCTGCTATTTATCAAGCAAGCCCTAGAAACCGGTTTTCTCCGATGAAAGGAGTTTGCTCTATGGAGGAAGGAAAACAGCTGACCAGGCGGTCAAATGTTTTAATCGCTCTGTTTTTAGTATGTCTTTTGTGCTTTTCCGGCATTCTTTATAATGCGCAGATTGTGAACGGCAGCACCTATTTAGCCCAGTCCAATACCCAGGTCACAACCACAAAGACCGTGGAGACTTCCCGGGGGGTTATTACGGACCGCAATGGAAAGATACTGGTCACCAATCAGGAGACCTATGCCATCTCCTTTGACCCGGACGAGGTTCCGGAGAGCGGCGAGCCCTCGGTCAGCCGCAAGCGGAGCGTGGCCCTGGCGGCGCTGCGGCTTATCCGTCTCTGTGAGGACTACGGCGTCCCCTGGACCGACGGCCTCCCCGTCTCTCTCAGAGAGCCCTTTGCCTACACCTTTTCCTCCGCCGGGAGTACCCAGCGCGTCCGCTTCCAGCGCTACCTGGCGGACCAGGGCTGGTCGGATACGGCCATCACTGCCTCCACCGCCTTTCCCCTGATGAGCGATTCCCTCCGGGAGAGCCTGGGGACCGGCGCCCGCTCCCTCTCCGCCAACCAGCTGTTGGCCCTGATGCGCAAGAGCTTCGACCTGCCGGAGGACCTCACGGACAGGGAGGCCCGGCTGGTGGCGGGGGTGCTCTACGAGCTGGCCCTCCGAAACCTGAAAAAGAGCGCGGTGACGGAGCCCTATCTCTTTGCCCGGGACGTGCCGGTGGAGGTGATCTCCATCCTCCACGACGGCCAGTTTGCCGGCGCGCAGGTGCGCATTGAGTCGGTCCGGCAGTACAACACGGACTACGCGGCCCACATTCTTGGCCGGGTGGCCGCCATTGACAGCAAGGAGGAACAGTCCCAGCTCAACGAGCCCTATAACGCCGCCCGGGAGGCCGGTGAGGACACCTCTGGCATCCATTACTATCAGCTCAACGACAAGGTGGGCAAGGACGGCGTGGAAAAGTCCTTCGAGTCCTACCTCCGGGGCCTGGAGGGCACCCGGCTCATCACCACGGACCGGGACGGCAAGATTACCAGCGAGATCTACTCCATTGAGCCGGAGCCGGGGGCCACCGTGGTCCTCACCATTGATATCGACTTCCAGGCGGAGGTGGAGGCCATCCTGGCCCGCTCCGTGGAGGCCATGATCGAGGAGGACGGCATTGAGAGCCGCGGCGGCGCGGTGGCGGTGGTGAGCGTGGCGGACGGCGGCGTGCTGGCCCTGGCCAACTACCCCACCTACAGCCAGCGGACCTATCTGGAGGACATGGCGGAGCTCTCGGAGCACCCGGGCCGTCCCTTCAACAACCGGGCACTCTCCGGTACCTATCCCCCCGGGTCCACTTTTAAGCCCTGCACCGCCATCGCGGGGCTGGGCACCGGCGTTCTACCCAGTACCACAGCTACGATAAAAGCCATGGGCCAGTACACCTACTGGCCTGACTACCAGCCCTGGTGCTGGCGCCATGCCATCCCCTGTCATGGAAAAATCAACGTCTCCCAGGCCATCTATCACAGCTGCAACTACTTCTTCTACGAGGTGGGCCGCCTGGTGGGCATCGACGCCCTCAACGAGTACGCCGCCGCCTTCGGTCTGGGCCAGCCCACGGGCATTGAGATCGGCGAGCGGACCGGGGCCATGGCCAGCCCTGAGAACTCCAAGAATCTGGGCACCATCTGGGTAGACGGCAACGTTGCCCAAGCGGCCATCGGCCAGGGCGAGAGCCTCTTTACTCCTCTCCAGATGGCCAACTACATCGCCACTCTGGTCCGGGGGGGCGACCGCTACGCCGCCCACCTGCTCCAGCGGGTGATCTCCTATGACGGCAAGGAGACCATTCTGGAGTACGAGCCGGAGGTTCTCGCCACCGTGAATATGACGGAGGAGAATATGCAAGCGGTGAAGAAGGGCATGGGCGACCTGGTCACCAGCGGATCCATTAAGAGCTATTTCACCGACTGCATCGTCTCCGCCGGGGCCAAGACCGGCAGCGCCCAGCTGGGCGACGGCAATACCAACGGCGTATTCGTCTGCTTCGCCCCCTTCGATAACCCGGAGATCGCTGTTGCCGTGGTGATCGAGAAGGGCGGCAGCGGCGCCGCCGTGGCCTCCACTGCGGTGGATATTTTGAACGCCTACTTCTCCCCTGCCGACGTGGGCGTGGTGGTGGTCCCCGAGGGCCAGCTGCTGCCCTAGACCCGATACGGCGGCGGCATATAGTCTTTTCTTTAAGAAAAGAATCAAAAGAAAATTTTGATCGAAAGGCTATCGCCTTTCTCTGAATATTTTTGATATCTCTGCGTCTAAATGTCCTTCCCTGTTTCACGTGAAACACTGTGTGGCTTTTATCAATTTCTGCCGTATGAATCGATAATCTCTATAAGCGAAACGAAGCTTCGCGCAAAAAGTTTTTCTTTTTGATACTTTTTCTTTGTTCACAAAGAAAAAATATGTATGTCTCAAACGACAAAGGAGAGCCCCCACCTATGGATTCATCTGTTTTTGACTCCCGCGATCTCCGGTGCAAGGCGCCCTATGGCGCGGTACCATGCGGCACAGAGATTACTCTCACGGTCTTTCCTCTGGCGGCGGAGGGCTTCCAGTCCTGCGCCCTGGTGCTTTTCCACGAATTTGCGGATCTCCGCGCTGAGATTCCCCTCCGCCCGGCTGGGCCGGAGGGGGACCGCTTTTTGTTCACCGGGACTTTTCAGGCCCCGGCTGAGCCGGAGCTGATCTGGTACAGGTTTCGCTTTCTCCGTCCAAACGGTGAGGAGGTCTGGCTGGACAAAAACGGGTTTGGCTGGCAGCAGACGGTGTACGACAGCTCCCTCCCGGTGCCGGATTGGTTTGGCCGGGGGGTTACCTACCAGATTTTCCCGGACCGCTTCTGCCGGGAGGCCGCCGCCGGAGCCCCGGACGCCGCCGGCCTGGTGGGAGAGCGGGCGGTCCATCTGGACTGGGCGGAGCCGGTGGAGCTGCCGGAGGACCAGGGCGGCAATCTGGGCCGGGACTTCTTCGGCGGCACCCTGGCGGGGATCGGGGAGAAGCTGAACTATCTGAAGGGCCTGGGGGTAACCACGCTGTATCTCTGCCCCGTCTTTGAGGCGGCCAGCAACCACCGCTACAACACAGCGGACTATGAGCGGATTGACCCTATGCTGGGCACGGAGGAGGACTTCCGCCGCCTCTGCGCCGGGGCCCACGCTCTGGGCATGCGGGTGATGCTGGACGGCGTGTTCAACCACACCGGCAGCAACAGCCGCTACTTCAACGCCGAGGGCTTCTACCCCGCCCTGGGCGCGGCCCAGAGCCGGGAGAGCTCCTACTACCCCTGGTACACCTTCTCCTCCTGGCCGGACCGGTACGACGCCTGGTGGGGCATCTCCACCCTCCCGGCGGTCAACGAGAGCTGCCCCTCCTACTTGGACTTTATCGTTGATGGGGAAAACTCCGTCATCCGGCGGTGGCTCCGCCTGGGGGCGGACGCCTGGCGGCTGGACGTGGCTGACGAGCTGCCGGACGATTTCATTGCCCGCATCCGCTCCGTCATGGCAGAGGAGAAGCCGGACAGCGTCCTTCTGGGGGAGGTCTGGGAGGACGGCAGCAACAAGATCTCCTATGACCAGCGCCGGAAATACCTTCTGGGCCGGGAGACCCATGGCCTTATGAATTACACCTTCCGGACGGCGGCTCTGGCCTATCTTTTGGGGATGGACCAGGAGGGCCGGCCCTACAGCGGGGAGAATTTTCAGGATGCTATGGAGAGCATCCGGGAGAATTACCCTCCCTTTGCCTTTTACAGCGGAATGAATTTTCTTGGCACCCACGACACGCCCCGGATTTTGACCCTGCTGGGCCGGCGGAGGGACTGGCCCGCCACGGCCCGGGAGCGGCTGGCCTCCCGGTTGACGCCGGAGGAGCGGGATTTGGGCTGCCGCCTTCTGCGGTTGGGCGCGCTGCTGCTCTTTGCCTTCCCCGGGTCTCCCACCATATTTTACGGCGACGAGGCGGGGATGGAGGGCTATGAGGACCCCCTCAACCGGGGGACCTTCCCCTGGGGCCGGGAGGACCGGGAGCTCCAGCACTACTACGCCCGCCTGGGGATTTTCCGGAGCAGCCGCACCTCCCTTCAGCGGGGCTCTCTCCGCTGGCTTCGGGCCCGAGGTCCTGTGCTGGCCTTCGCCCGGAGCTGGGAGGAGGAGACCACCCTTGCGGTCCTCAACGCCGGGGAACGGCCAGTGGAGCTGGCGCTGGACTGGTTCGGCGGACCGGTGTCCGACGCCCTCACCGGCAGAACCTTTCGCCCCTCCGGCGGAGAGCTCCTCCTCCCTTTGCGCCCTCTGGAGGGTATGCTGCTGGTGTGAGAATCTGTATTCACAGGCGCTGAACGCCGGGAGAGGCCCGCCCCGTGTTTCACGTGAAACACAAAATCCGCGTTATTTTCTCTCAGCCCCCCGCTTTCTTCGGAGCGGAGGGCTGTTTTTTCGGCCTCTTCCCTTCTGTTGAATAATTTGTGCAAAATTTTTCCGAATTCCTTGTTGAAATGCGGACGTTTTGTGTTATACTAAATACTCAAGAAAGCAGCGCGGAGAGCGAAGCTGAAATCCAGTGGAAATACGATGGAAAAAATGGGCAAGCCGTCCGGAGCGGACGCCGCCCCGGTCCGGAGGTGCTTTGTGGCAAAAATCGTTGCGGTTGTCAATCAGAAGGGCGGCGTCGGAAAGACCACCACCTGCATTAACCTCACCGCCGCCCTGCGGGAAAAGGGCTTGCGGGTCCTGCTGTGCGATTTTGACCCCCAGGCCAACGCCACCTCGGGCATGGGCGTGGACAAGACATTGTCCCTGGGCGTCTACGACGTACTGCTCAACAGCGTGGAGCCCAAGAAACGGGTGGTCTCAACCCGGTACGGCGACGTGCTGCCCTCCTCCAAGGGGCTGGCCGGAGCCGGGGTGGAGCTGGTGGGCCTGGAGCACCGGGAGCACCTGCTGCGCCGGGCCCTGGAGCAGCTGGCGGAGGACTACGACTACATATTCATCGACTGCCCTCCCTCCCTGGAGCTGCTGACCCTCAACGGCCTGTGCGCCGCGGACACGGCCCTGGTGCCGGTCCAGAGCGAGTACTTCGCCCTGGAGGGGCTCAGCGATTTGATGTACACCATCCGGGCGGTGCGGCGGTCCCTGAATCCCCGGCTGGAGATCGAGGGCGTCCTGATGACCATGTTTGACAGCCGGACCAACCTGGCCCTTCAGGTCTCGGAGGAGGTCAAGCGGTTTTTCCCCGGCAAGGTCTACGCCACCGTAGTGCCCCGGAACGTCCGTCTCAGCGAGGCCCCCAGCCACGGCAAGCCCATCAGCGCCTATGACCGCACCAGCCGGGGCAGCGAGGCCTACGCCAACCTGGCGGAGGAGTTCCTCAGGAAGAATGGAAGGTAGACGAATTTAGGCATACATACTTTTTCCTGAAAGAAAAAGTGTCAAAAAGAACTGTAATCGAAAGGCTATCGCCTTTCTCCATATTTTACTTAGAGCGTTCCATGAGGTCGGACAAAACCTGCCGTAACGTGCGCTGCACCCGGTTTATGCGCCAGTTTTAATAGGAAAAAGATAAGCGAAACGTAGTTTCGCGCAAAAAGTTTTTCTTTTTGATACTTTTTCTTTGTTCACAAAGAAAAAGTATGTATGCCTTAACTGTGTACGTGCAAAGGAGATTCTACGATGGCAAAAGAAAAGGGCTTAGCCAAGGGCTTGGGCGCGCTGCTGGGGGAGGATTTCTCCGCTGATTTTTCCGCTCCGGCCTCCACGCTGCCTCTTTCCCAGATTGAGAGCTGCCGCAGTCAGCCCCGCAAGAGCTTTGATCAGGAGAAGCTGGAGGAGCTGGCGGAGTCCATCCGGCAGCACGGCGTCATCCAGCCCCTGACGGTGCGGAAGCTGTCCTCCGGCTACTACCAGATCATCGCCGGGGAGCGGCGCTGGCGGGCGGCGCGGCTGGCGGGGCTCAGCGAGATTCCCGCGGTCATCATTGAGGCCGACGACCGCACGGCCATGGAGCTGGCCATGATTGAAAACCTCCAGCGGGAGGACCTGGACCCCATGGAGGAGGCGGAGGGCTACCGGACCCTGGTGGAGAGCTACGGCATGACCCAGGAGCAGGCCGCATCCAGCGTTGGCAAGTCCCGCAGCGCCGTGGCCAACGCTCTGCGGCTGCTGGACCTCTCCCAGCCCCTCCGGGAGCTGGTATCCGGCGGGCAGCTCTCCGCCGGCCATGCCCGGGCCCTGCTGCCCCTCTCCCCCGCGGCGCGGACGGAGGCGGCGGATCGGATTGTCCGGGAGGGGCTCAGCGTCCGGCAGACGGAGCAGCTGGTGAAGCAGCTCCAGGCCCAGAGCGCCCGGGAGAAGAAAAAGGAGGCCCCAAAGTCTGCCGCCGTGGACTATGTGGCGGAGGCGGAGAAATCCCTCAGCAGCCGGCTGGGCCGGGCCTGCCGCATCTCCCACGGGAAGAAGCGGGGAAAGATTGAGATTGAGTACTACGGCGTGGACGACCTGAACCAGCTGCTGGAGGCCCTGGAGGGCCTGGGCGGGTAAGTCCGGAGAGTCTCTGTTTCACGTGAAACACGCTATAAAGAGATTTGGGAGACTGCCGGGTAGCTTAACGCATGGCAGCAAGCTTCAAAAAGCGTAACAGTTCGCAGTACGCGGCGGCCAGGTTGCGCCCTGCCAGTTGGCGTCTGCAATTTCAATAATTGCTATGCTATAGCATTGAGAAAAAAAGAAAGAGAAGGGCGAAGCCTTTCGACAAAAGTTCTTTTTGATCCTTTTTCTTGAAAGAAAAAGGATAAAGAAGGAGGCATTCCATGTTAGATATCAAATTTATTCGGGAGAATCCGGAGGCGGTAAAGGAGAACATCCGGAAGAAGTTTCAGGAGGCCAAGCTGCCTCTGGTGGACGAGGTTCTGGCTCTGGACAGCGAGAACCGGGCCGCCATCACAAAGGCCAGCGAGCTGCGCTCCCAGCGCAACGCCCTCAGCAAGCAGGTGGGCATGCTCATGGGCCAGGCGAAGAAGGACCCCTCCAAGCTGGCGGAGGCGGAGGAGGCCAAGGCGAAGGTAAAGGCCAGCGCGGACTGGCTGGCGGCTCTGGAGGCTAAGGAGGGGGAGCTGGAGGAGAAGATCCACCGTATCCTGCTGCAAATCCCCAACATCATCGACCCCTCCGTGCCCATCGGGCCCGATGACAGCGCCAACGTGGAGGTGGAGCGGTTCGGCGAGCCGGTGGTTCCGGAGTTTGAGATCCCCTACCACACCGCCATTATGGAGCGGTTCGACGGGCTGGACATGGACGCCGCCGGGCGGGTGTCCGGAAACGGGTTTTACTACCTGCTGGGGGACATAGCCCGGCTCCACGAGGCGGTGCTGGCCTATGCCCGGGATTTCATGATCGGAAAAGGGTTCACCTACTGCATTCCCCCCTTCATGATCCACGGAAACGTGGTGGAGGGCGTCATGAGCCAGACGGACATGGACGCCATGATGTACAAGATCGAGGGGGAGGACCTCTACCTCATCGGCACCAGCGAGCACTCCATGGTGGGCCGGTATATTGATCAGATCCTGCCGGAGAGCTCCCTGCCCCAGACCATCACCTCCTACTCCCCCTGCTTCCGGAAGGAGAAGGGGGCCCACGGCATCGAGGAGCGGGGCGTGTACCGGATCCACCAGTTTGAAAAGCAGGAGATGATCGTGGTCTGTAGACCGGAGGAGGCTATGGACTGGTATGAGAAAATGTGGCGCTACAGCGTGGAGCTGTTCCGGAGCCTGGAGATTCCGGTGCGGCAGCTGGAGTGCTGCTCCGGGGACCTGGCGGACCTGAAGGTGAAGAGCTGCGACATCGAGGCCTGGAGCCCCAGGCAGAAAAAATATTTCGAGGTCTGCTCCTGCTCCAACCTGGGAGACGCCCAGGCCCGGCGGCTGAGGATCCGGGTCAAGGGGGAAAACGGGAAAAATTACCTGCCCCACACCCTCAACAACACCGTGGTCGCCCCACCCAGAATGCTGATCGCCTTTTTGGAGAACAATCTACAATCGGACGGAAGCGTGAAGATTCCCGCCGCCCTGAGGCCCTATATGGGCGGGACGGAGATCCTGCTGCCAAAGCGCTGAAGCGCGCCGCGCGCTGAAAATATGTAAAGGAGAGCAACGCTATGAACAAGTTTTTCAAGGTCCTGGGAGCCGCCGCACTGATCGCCGGGTTCGCGCCCTACCGCGTGGAGACGGACGAGGAGACCGGGGGATGGAAGCTGAAGGCCCTGCTCTGGCAGGCGTCCAAAAAGCCCAATCCCGAGGGAGGCAAGGACGATATTACGGTCAACATCTTCTCCTTTGGGAAGGACGAGGAGGAGCCCCACCTCTTCAGCGAGGACCTGGAGGTGGAGTACAGCGGGAAAACCGCCGAACCGGAGGAGCCCGCCGCGCCGGCTGAGGCTGCTGCGGCGGAGGAGATGGCCGAGCCCGCCGAACCGGAGGAGCCTGCCGGACCGGCGGAGGAGTAAGCCGGGCCGGGAAGCCGGCGGAAATGCAAAGGATAAGGGATCAGGAGCATGAAAAGATTTTTAGAGGAATTTAAAACCTTTGCCATGCGGGGCAATGTGATGGACCTGGCGGTAGGCGTTATTGTGGGCGGAGCCTTCAGCGCCATCACCACCTCCCTCATAAATGATATCATCATGCCGGTGGTAGGCATTTTCGTCAGCGAGGCCAGCTTCGCGGACCTGTCCGTCACAATTGGCGGCGCTCAGATCACCTACGGGAATTTCATTCAGGCTGTGGTTAACTTTCTCATCATGGCTTTTGTGGTGTTCTGCATGGTGAAGGCTGTCAATCGGGTGGCCCGGAAGAAGGAGGCCGCCCCGCCCCCTCCCCCGCCGGAGCCCTCCAATGAGGAGAAGCTGCTGACGGAGATTCGGGATCTGCTGAAGGAGAAGGGATGAGGGAGACCCTGCGAATGGGCCTCCCCGCCCTGGGGCTGGACCCCGCCCTGTCGGAGCCGCTGGAGGCGTTCTCCCGGATGCTGCTGGAGCGCAACCGGGTGATGAACCTGACCGCCATTACGGAGCCCAGGGACGTGGCGGCGCTGCACCTGCTGGACAGCCTGGAGCTGATCCCTCTGGCGGGGCTGACCGGAGAGACGGTGGTGGACGTGGGCACCGGGGCCGGCTTCCCCGGCGTGCCCCTGGCCGTCGCCCTGCCGGAGGCAAAAGTGACCCTTCTGGACAGCCTGGGCAAGCGGGTGGACTTTCTCCGGGAGGCCTGCGGCCGGCTGGGGCTGGAGAATACGGTGTGCGTCCACGCCCGGGCGGAGGAGTTCGACAACCGGGAGCGCTTTGACGCCGCGGTGAGCCGGGCCGTGGCGGCGCTGCCGGTGCTGGCGGAGCTGTGCCTGCCCCTGGTGCGGGTGGGAGGCCGGTTTTTGGCCATGAAGTCCAGTCATGAGGACCTTGAGGCCGCCAGTGCCGCCATCAAAACCCTGGGCGGCCGCCTCAGCTGGACCCGGGATTATGTTATCCCCGGCACAGACGTCACCCATAGGCTGGTCTGCGTGGACAAGGTCTCCCCTACCCCCAAAAAGTACCCCAGACGCTTCGCACAAATTAAGAAGCAGCCGCTTTAGGTATAGGTATTCACTCTTTTCTTTAAAAAAAGAAAACAATCAAAAGAAAATTTTGGCGCGAAACTACGTTTTGCTTTTGTTATGACTGTATTATAGCAACCGTCAAAATACAAGATAGACTATCTGTAGGGTCCGATCTCCTGTGGATGGGCGGCATAGCGGCTCCAACAAAGCGGGCCGATGAGGACATCGGCCCCTACAGGAATGGCGGCTATTTTCAAAGACTGCTAAAAATAGGTAATGAGAAAGGCGGAGCCTTTCGATAAAAGTTCTTTTTTGATACTTTTTTCTTTCAAGAAAAAAGTATCTATGCCTTATGGTTGGAGGGGGGGTAATGTCCGTGGGTCAGGCGATTGCCGTTGTATCCGGGAAGGGCGGCACGGGAAAGACGGCGTTTACGGCCAACGTAGGGATGGCGCTGGCGCAGATGGGGTACGCGACGCTATGTCTGGACTGCGACATAGGGTTAAGGAACCTGGACATTGCCATGGCGATGACGGACCGGGCGGTGATGGATTTCACGGACGTTCTGGCTGGCCGGTGCGCTCTGGAGGAGGCGGCGGTCTCCCACCCCAGCCAGCGGAACCTGTACCTTCTGACGGCGCCGGCCCGGACGGACCGGCTGGAGCTGGACGTGGACGGCTTTCAACGGATGCTCCGCGCGGTACGGGAGAAATTTGATTACTGTCTGATGGACGCGCCGGCGGGGCTGGGTGACGGCTTCCAGCTGGCGGTCCGCGCCGCGGACCGGGCCGCGGTGATTACCACCACCGACGCCAGCAGCCTCCGGGACGCCCAGCGCACGGCCATGGAGCTGGACATGCTGCCCAGGGGCCGGGTCCACCTGGTGGTGAATCGGTGCAGGAAGAAGCTGATGAAGAGCCTGCGCCAGACCATTGACGACGCCATCGACGCCGCGGGGCTTCCCCTGCTGGGTGTCATTCCGGAGGATGAGACCATGCCCCTCCACGCCGGAAGAAATACGCCCCTTCTATTGACCACCAATGACTGCGCCGCGCAGGCTTATCGAAACATTGCCCGACGTATTGACGGCCAGCGGACGCCGCTTATGAGAATCAGATGATGATCCGCTTCAGCAGAGACATCAAAGAAAGGAAACTGGTATGTATATTGCCCTGATGTCCCACGACAACAAGAAGGACCTGATGGTCCAGTTCTGCACCGCTTACGCCGGCATTCTCTCCAGACACAACCTCTGCGCCACCAGCACCACCGGGCGCATGGTGGCCGAGGCCACCGGGCTGGACGTCCATCTCTTCCTCAGCTGCCAGCACGGCGGCAGCCAGCAGATCGGGGCCCGCATTGCCTACAACGAGATGGACATGATCCTCTTCTTTGTGGACCCCAACGACTCCTCCCTGGAACAGGAGTCCCTCTATATCTCCCGGCTCTGCGATCAGAATAATATCCCCTACGCCTCCAATGTGGCTACCGCGGAAATGCTGGTGCTGGGCATGGACCGGGGCGACCTGGATTGGAGAAAGATCGTCAACCCCAAGCATAAAGTGAATCGCTGAACGCGCCGCCTCTCCCCCGCTGCCTCAGATCTGTGCGGCATTCCTGTCCTGCTCTCGTCCCGCTTGGATAGGGGACGGGAGCATTGCTCTTGCGGGGGTGCGCGGCATACAGGGGGCATACATTCTTTTTCTTTGTGAACAAAGAAAAAGAATCAAAAAGAAAAACTTTATTCGCAAGGCGTTCGCCTTGCTCCATGCTTTACGCTGTAGCACAGAGAGAAACAGGCATTATTTTGCAAAATCCATCCAACAAGGAGAGACATATATGAAAGTACAGCCCAGAACCCTGTCAGGCTTCATGGAGCTGCTGCCCCGGCAGCAGCTGGTCATGGAGGAGATCATGGGGGTCCTGCGGGAGACCTACGCCCTCTACGGCTTTACCCCCCTGGACACCCCGGTCATCGAGGCCAGCGAGGTGCTGCTGGCCAAGGCCGGCGGCGAGACGGAGAAGCAGATCTACCGCTTCACCAAGGGTGAGAGCGACCTGAGCCTCCGCTTCGACCTCACCGTGCCCCTGGCCAAGTATGTGGCCCTCCACTACGGGGAGTTGGCCTTCCCCTTCCGCCGGTTCCAGATCGGCAAGGTCTACCGGGGCGAGCGGGCCCAGCGGGGCCGGTTCCGGGAATTCTACCAGGCGGACATTGACATCATCGGCGACGGAAAGCTGGACATTGTCAGCGACGCGGAGATCCCCTCCATCATCTACCGCGCCTTCTCCCGCCTGGGCCTGCAAAACTTCCAGATTCGGGTCAACAACCGGAAGCTCCTCAGCGGCTTCTACGCCATGCTGGGACTCACCGAGCGCTCCGGCGACATCATGCGCACCGTGGACAAGCTGCCCAAGATCGGCCGGGACAAGGTCCGGGAGCTCCTCACCGGCGAGCTGGGCATCAGCCCGGAGAGCGCCGATGAGATTCTCACCTTCATCTCCATCACTGGCTCCAACAGCCAGGTCCTGGACGCTCTGGAGATCTACCGGGGCAGAAACGAGCGCTTCGACGCCGGCCTGGAGGAGCTGGCCACGGTGGTCAGGTACCTGGCCGCCTTCGGCGTGCCGGAGGAGCGCTTCGCCGTGGACCTCACCATCGCCCGGGGCCTGGACTACTACACCGGCACCGTCTACGAGACCTTTATGACCAGCCACCCGGAGATCGGCTCCATCTGCTCCGGCGGACGGTACGACAACCTGGCGGAGTATTACACGGACAAAATACTCCCGGGAGTCGGAATTTCCATCGGGCTGACCCGGCTGTTCTATGTGCTCAATGAACAGGGGTTGCTGGGCGGGTCCATTGGCGCCCCGGCGGACGTGCTGATTCTGCCCATGACCGAGGAGATTGCCCACGCCGCGGTCCTGGCGACCCGGCTCCGGGAGGAGGGCGTGCGCACCCAGCTCTACACGGAGCAGAAAAAGTTCAAGGCCAGGATGAACTACGCCGATAAGCTGGGCGTGCCCTTTGTGGTGTTCCTGGGGGAGGACGAGGTCCGGGAGGGCCTGGTCAGCTGTAAGGATATGGCCTCCGGTGAGCAGAGAAAGGGCCCCCTCCAGGAGATCCTGGCCTGGATCAGAGAGACCCTCGCCCGCCAGAGCGCCGGCGCCATCATCCGGGAGTAGGGGTACAGGGGTACGGTGATACTTTTTCTTGAAAGAAAAAGTATCCAAAAAGAACTTTTTGCGCAAAACGGCGCTTTGCTTATGTTTTTGTTTAGGGCATGTTTGAAAAATATCAAAACGCCCAAGCAGCGGACCTTTTTCCGCCGGACCGCGTTAAAAAATCTTGAAATACACAAAGTATTCCTGCGATTTTTTGCCTTGTCCGGCAAAAAATCTCTCGCTGCTGGTCATTCTGCTATTTATCAAACAAGCCCTAACATAGATAGAGTTCTCGAGGTATCTTATGAATGTCTATGAAAAATGCCCGGAATTTGAAAGCAAAAAATTTCTAGTCAGATTATTCCGGGATGAGGATTGCGGAGATTTATGGAGGGTATACAGCGATAAAAACGCGCTGCCGTTCTTTAACAGCGATAACTGTGACGGAGATAATTTTTACTATGCCACGGAAGAGAGAATGGCGGAGGCCCTTCGCTTCTGGCACATGTCCTATGAAAACGGGTGGTTTGCCAGACTTTCTATTGTTGATAAGACGGCGTCCAGCGTGATCGGGACAATAGAAGTATGCTTGAGAGTGTCAGAGGACGAATTTAACCATATGGGAATTTTAAGAGTAGATGTGAGAAGCGACTATGAGCGGGAGGATGCACTGTACGACATCTTTTCACTTGTCACGCCCAAGGTTGAGGAGCTCTTGGGGTGTAAGGGCGTGCTTACGAAGGCTCCGGTCTATGCGGTAGAGAGAATAAAAGCGATTCAGAGAGCGGGCTTCACAAAGTCGGAGCATTTGCTGATCGGAAAAACCGGATATGCCTATGACGGATACTGGGCAATCGAATAGAATCAACAAAATGATAATGGAATATAGAGCAAAGCGGTAGCTTTGCGAACAAAATTTTCTTTTGATACTTTTCTTTTTTAAAAGAAAAGTATGTATGCCTATTAATCACAAGATGAAATTATACTGAAAGGATTGAAGAAAATGACACAGAACCGCACGCACACCTGCGGAGAGCTCCGCTTAGAGCATGTAGGGCAGCGGGTGAAGCTCTCCGGCTGGATAGAGAACGTTCGGGAGGTAGGGCAGAACTTTGCCTTTGTGATTCTGCGGGACTTCTACGGCGTCACCCAGGTAGTGATTGAGACGGAGGAGCAGATGGCGCTTATCCACGGCCTCAACAAGGAGAGCACCGTCTCCGTGGAGGGGACGGTTCGGGAGCGCAGCAGCAAGAATAAGAACCTGCCCACCGGGGAGATCGAGATAGTGCCGGAAAAGATCGAGGTACTGGGCCGCTGCCAGTACAACGAGCTGCCCTTCCAGGTGAACCGGAGCCGGGAGGCGGACGAGGCTCTGCGGCTGAAGTACCGCTATCTGGACCTCCGGAACCCGGCGGTGAAGAAGAACATTATTCTCCGGTGCAATGTGGTGTCGGCCCTCCGCTCGGCCATGACGGACCACGGCTTTCTGGAGATCACCACGCCCATCCTCACCGCCTCCTCCCCGGAGGGGGCCCGGGACTACCTGGTTCCCGCCCGGAAGCACCCGGGGAAGTTCTACGCCCTGCCCCAGGCGCCCCAGCAGTTCAAGCAGCTGCTGATGACCTCCGGGTTTGACCGCTACTTCCAGATCGCCCCCTGCTTCCGGGACGAGGACGCCCGGGGCGACCGGACCCCCGGTGAGTTCTACCAGCTGGACATGGAGATGGCCTTTGCCAGCCAGGACGATGTGCTGGGCGTGCTGGAGGACGTGCTGGTCCCGGTGTTCCAGAAGTTCGGCCTCTACGACCGGGTGACGCCGGCCCCCTTCCGCCGCATCCGGTTCAACGATGCCATGGAGCTCTACGGCACCGACAAGCCGGATCTGCGGATTGACCTCACCATCCAGGATGCCACGGAGCTCCTCTCCGGCTGCGGTTTCGAGCCCTTCGCGGGGAACGTGGTAAAGGCCGTGGCGGTGTCCGGCTTTGAGGGCGCCCGCAAGCAGATCGACAAGCTCTGCGCCGATGTGGAGGTCCAGGCCGGGGAGAAGGCCTACTGGTTCCGCTATGACGAGAACGGCGAGCTGGTAGGCGGTATCTCCAAGTTCCTCCAGCCTATCAAGGCGGAGCTTGTGGAGGAGCTGGGCCTGAGCAAGGGCAGCTTCGTTGGACTGACTGCCGGAAAGAGGAGCACAGCCCAAAAGACCGCCGGCGTGCTGCGCACCAAGCTGGGCGCGGCCTGCCCCAGCCATATGGATAAGGAGCAGTACCAGTTCTGCTGGATCGTGGATTTCCCCATGTACGAAATCGGCGAGGAGAGCGGCCAGCTGGAGTTCTGCCACAACCCCTTCTCCATGCCCAACGGCGGGCTGGAGATCCTCAAGAAGGCCGCCGCCGGCGAGGCGGACCCCCTCTCTATTACCGCCTTCCAGTACGACCTTGTGTGCAACGGCTACGAGACCGCCTCCGGCGCGGTCCGCAACCACGACCCGGAGATTATGATCCAGGCATTCCAACTGGTGCGGCTGGGCGAGGAGGCCGTCAAGAGCAAGTTCCCCGCCATGTACAACGCCTTCTGCTACGGCGCGCCCCCCCACGCCGGCGCCGCCCCGGGGGTGGACCGCATGATTATGCTCCTCAGCGGCGAGGAGTCCATCCGCGAGGTCATCACCTTCCCTATGAACCAGAAGGCCCAGGATCTGCTCATGGGCGCTCCCTCTACCGTGGAGCAAAAGCAGCTGGACGAGCTCCATATCGCCATTACTGCCCAGGAGGACGAGGAGTAGACAGACAGGCATAGGCATACATTCTTTTTCTTGAAAGAAAAAGAATCAAAAAGAACTTTTGGCGCGAAACTGCGTTTCGCTTATATTTTCCTTATTAAAACTGGCGGTTAAACCGGGTGTGGCGCACGGTACGGCAGCGTTTGCCCGCCCCATGGAAAGTTCAAAGCAAAATATAGAGCAAAGCGATAGCTTTGCGATCAAAGTTTCTTTTGATCCTTTTCTTTTCAAAGAAAAGGATGTATGCCTAAAACAGTATGTAAAGAGTTAAAGGGTATTATGACAGAAAAATTATACTATAGGGATTCGTTTTTAACCGAATTTACTGGGGTGGTTGTCTCCTGCGAGCAGGAGAAGAATGGCTGGGCTGTAGTACTGGACCGCACGGCCTTCTATCCGGAGGGGGGCGGCCAGCCGGCGGATCGGGGGATACTGGGCGGCGCGGCGGTGGAGAACGTCCGGGAGCGGGACGGCGAGGTGCTGCATCTCTGCGACCGGCCTCTCCCTGTGGGAGAGACGGTAGAGGGGAGCGTTGACTGGGAGCGGCGGTTTGACTTCATGCAGCAGCACAGCGGCGAGCACATCGTCAGCGGGATTCTGTGCGGCAGGTATCACTGCGACAATGTGGGATTCCACATTGGCCACGAGCTGGTGACCATTGATTTTAACGCGGCGTTATCCACAGAGGACGTGGCGCTTGTGGAAAAGCTGGCGAATCAATACATCTGGGAGGACCGCTCCGTCCAGGTGGACTACCCCTCCCCCGCCCAGCTGGAGGCGCTGGCCTACCGGAGCAAGAAGGCTCTGACGGGTCAGGTGCGGATTGTCGCCTGGCCGGGGGCGGACTGCTGTGCCTGCTGCGGCACCCACGTGGCCCGCAGCGGCCAGGTGGGGCTGGTGAAGCTGATCTCCTGCCAAAAGTTCCGGGAGGGCGTGCGCATTGAGATGGCCGCCGGAAGGCGGGCTCTGGACTGGATCAACGGGGTGGCGGGGCAGAACGCCGGCGTCTCCCGGCTGCTGTCCGCTAAGCCGGAGGAGACCGCCGCCGCCGTGGAGCGGCTGCAAAAGGAGATGTTCGGACTCCGGGGCCGGGTGGCGGAGCTGGAGGAGTCGGATTTCGCCAGGCAGGCGGCGGAGCTGGCGGGGGCGGGGGACGTGCTGCTCATCCAGGGACCCATGAGTCCGGAGTCCCTGCGAAAGCTCTGCGGCATGGTTCAGGCCTCCGCCGGCGGGCGGTGCGCCCTGTTCGCGGGCGACGAGGGAGCCTATCAGTACGCCATCGGCCAGGCGGGCGGCGACCTCCGGGGGCTGGCAAAGGAGCTCAACGAAAAGCTTTCCGGCCGGGGCGGCGGTAAGCCGGAGTTCGTCCAGGGCAGCGTCCGATGCAGTGAGGAGGACATCCGGGCGTTTTGGCAGGGGCGCGCCTTCTTTTCTCTGTGAACAAAGAAAAGAAGCAAGAGAAAAATTTTTCGTGCGGTACGATAGTTTCGCTTATGTTATTCTTTTCTTAGATGTAGCTTTTTAATCAATTCAAGAGCAAAGCGTTAGCTTTGCCTGCTTCGCGTCACTGCCGCCTGCGGCGTCAACGACCGCTCAGGCAGCGCGAGCGCCGCTGAAGTTCTTTTTGATACTTTTTCCGTGCAGTGACCGCGAAGCGGGCACTAGCAGCCCAAGCCGCCAAGGGCGGCGAAGGGTTTCAAGAAAAAGTATGAATACCGGAATTAGGAGTTCTCGTTATGAAGTATCTCCGTCAAGCCGCGATTCTGGCCGCCGTCACGTTTGCGGCGGAAATCATCAAGTATCTCCTGCCTCTGCCGGTACCGGCCAGCATCTACGGGCTGGTTCTGCTGTTTGCGCTGTTAAAGAGCGGCGCTTTGAAGCTGGAGCAGGTGGAGGACGTAGGGGGCTTTCTGCTGGAGGTGATGCCGGTTCTGCTGGTGCCGCCGTCGGTGAGCTTTCTCACGGCGCTGGACGCCATTGAGGACCTGCTGCTTCCGGTGCTGATTATGGGCTTTTTAGGCACCATGGCGGTGATGGCCGTGACAGGGCACGCGGCCCAGCTGGCCATGCGTCTGGGCAAGGGGGGACGGAAGCATGAGTGAGCTGATCGGGTCTCTTGCGTATTTTGGACTGTTTCTGACCCTGGGAACCTTCGCCCTGGCCAGGGAGGCAAACCGCAGGCTCGGCCGGGAGGTGTTCAACCCCCTGCTGTGGTCCACCATCCTCTGCTGCATGGTGCTGCTGGCGACGGGTACGGACTTTGAGACCTACTACGCTGGCGGCGCGGACCTTCTGGACCGCCTCATCACGCCGGCCACCATCTGCCTGGCCATCCCCCTCTACCGGCAATTTGAGCTGCTGAAGCGAAACACGGGGGCGGTGCTGGCGGGTTGCGCGGCCGGGGTGCTGGCCCACATGCTGGGGTGCCTGCTGATGCTGGTACTCTTCCGGCTGGACGGGCCCCAGTACATCACCCTGCTGCCGAAATCCATCACAACCGCCATTGGCAAGAGCCTCAGCGAGGAGCTGGGGGGCTATCCGGCCATTACCATGGCCACCATTATGATTACGGGGATCTTCGGCGCGGTGGCCTCCCCCTCCCTGCTGCGGCTGTTCCATGTGACGGATCCCGTGGCCCAGGGGTTGGCCATCGGCACGGCCTCCCACGCCGCCGGCACCAGCCGGGCCGTGGAGCTGGGGGACGTGCAGGGCGCCGCCAGCAGTCTGGCCATTGTGGTGGCGGGACTGCTCACCGTGGCTGCGGCGCCCCTGTTCGCCGGATTGGCTTAGAAGCTGTACCAATAGGCGCAGCACGCATCTTTGCGGCCAAAACCGCCCCTGGCCGCGTAAAGAAAATTTTGAAATACACAAAGTATTCCTACAATTTTTTGCCTTGCCAGAGACGGTTTTCTCCCGCAAATCTGCAAACTTCGCTTATTGGTACAGCTTCCTAGAGGTTTCGGAGGCCGGCAGCGGATATGCCGGCCTCCTCCCTTATCGAAAAAAGAAATCTGTGGAGGAAGCGGCTAGGGCATGCTTGAAAAATATCAAAACGCCCTTGACAGCGGATCTTTTTTCGCCAGACCGCGTTAAAAAATCCTGCAATACACAAGGTATTCCCGCGCAGCTCGCGCAACGGGCGCATCGAGCGCCCATGCGCGATTGAATTCCACACGGCCCCTCGATGGCGTTAGGCCGCCCCAGCTGTCGGGCCGGCGGAAGGAGGCCCACTAGGGCCGTTGTGGAATCGTATTTGCCTTGTCCGGCAAAAAATCTCTCTGTTGGTCATTCTGCTATTTATCAAACAAGCCCTAGAATTTATGCTTCTTTCACAGATTTTCGATTGCTTTTCCGGGAGAATCTGGTATACTCTATTCTGTATCCATAGTCGACGCGGTTGAAAAGAAGAAAATTCTTCTTTTCAACCAGTTCGGCGAATCATCGCCGAACTGTCCGCAAAGCGACCCCGCGTCAGACTACATAGTTGGCGCCAGGCTCTGCCAAACAGCGGCGCCGCCGCTGTCTGAAAATCGGCCATGGCTGATTTTCAACTGCGCCGACCATTTATCACATAATCCCAGCGGAGGAGAAGGAGGAGCCATGGAGAATCGCATCACGGTCAGCATCTGCGGCGAGGACTACACCCTGATGGCCGAGGAGAGTCCGGCCTATATGCAGAAGGTTGCCGCCCTTGTGGACGCCAGGATGAATGGAATCATGTCCTCAGGCCGGGTGAGCCGTATGGACGCGGCGGTCCTGACTGCCGCCAATTTAGCGGACGAGCTGCTCAAGCAGCAGATGAGCACGGAAAATCTCCGCAGTCAGTTAAAGGGATATCTGGACGACGCCAATAAGGCCAAGAGCGAGCTGAGCGAGTGCAGGCGGGAGCTGGTCAAGCTCCAGCAAAAGCAGCAGAAGCAGGAGAAGCGCTGAGGGATGGAGCTGCTTGCACCTGCCGGCCACTGGGAGGCCATGGTGGCCGCCGTGCAGAACGGGGCCAACGCCGTCTATCTGGGCTGCGGCGAGCTCAACGCCCGCCGGGGCGCGAAGAACTTTTCCCAGGAGGAGCTCCCACGGGCTGTTGCCTACTGCCATGTCCGTGGGGTCAAGGTCTACCTCACCGTAAACACCCTGACCTCGGACCGGGAGCTCCCTATTGCGGCGGAGCTTCTGCGCCAGGCCAGCCGGTGGGGCGTGGACGCCGTGATTGTCCAGGACTGGGGGCTGGCCGCTTTGGCCAGGGAGATCGTGCCGGACCTGCCCCCCCACGGCAGCACCCAGATGACGGTCCACTCCCTGGCCGGCGCCAGGCGGGCCGCGGAGCTGGGCATGGAGCGGGTGGTGCTGGCCCGGGAGCTCTCCCGGGAGGACATCCGCCTCATCTGCCGGAGCAGCCCCGTCCCTGTGGAGGTGTTCGCCCACGGGGCCCTGTGCATGTGCTGGTCCGGCCAGTGCGCCATGAGCGCCCTCATCGGCCAGCGCAGCGGCAACCGGGGGCTCTGCGCCCAGCCCTGCCGCCTGCCCTACCGCCTGGACGGCGGGCCCGCGGGACACCCCCTGAGCCTGAAGGACATGAGCCTGACCTCCCACCTGAGGGAACTGCGGGACATGGGGGTGGCCAGCCTGAAGCTGGAGGGCCGGATGAAACGGCCGGAGTACGTGGCCGTGGTGACCGGCATCTACGCCCGCCTCCTGGCGGAGGACCGCCTGCCCACGGCGGAGGAGCTGGAGCAATTGGCCCTGGCCTTCTCCCGGGAGGGCTTTACGGAGGGCTACTGGCGGGGCGAGACCGGGCCGGAGATGTTCGGCGTCAGAAGCGAGAGCGCCCGGGCGCCGGAGGAGCTGTTTCGCGGGGTCAAGGCCGCCTATGAGAAGGAGAACCTGCGCACTGTGCCGGTGACCCTGGCGGCGGAGCTCCGCCGGGACAGGCCCTGCCGCCTGACGGCATGGGACCGGGAGGGCCGCCGGGCAGAGGCTGCGGGCCCCGCTCCGGAGGCGGCCCGGAGCCGCCCTCTGGAGCCGGAGGACGTAAAAGCCCGCCTGTCCAAAACCGGCGGCACCGCCTTTCGGGCCTCGGAGGTCCGCCTGGAGCTGGAGGAGGGTCTGGCCCTCTCCGCCGGGGCGATCAACGGCCTGCGCCGGGAGGCCCTGGAGCAGCTGGCGCTCCTTCGCGCCGCGCCGCCGGAGCGCCGGGAGAACGGCGCCTCCCCCCTCCCCCCGGCGGAGCCGGCGGGCGAGCTGGCATTTACCGTCTCCCTGGCCCGGGGGGAGCAGCTGACAAAGGCGCTGCTGGACCTGGGGCCCAGGGTGGTCTACCTGCCGGCGGAGCGGATCGAGGCGTTCTCCCTGGCCTCCTTTCTGAACCGGGAAATTGAATTCTGCGCGGAGCTGCCCCGGATCTGCAAGGACCGGGAGGAGCCGGCGCTGCTGCGCCTTCTGGAGCAGGCCCGGGAGAGGGGCTGTACCTCCCTGGCGGTCCAGAATCTGGGGCAGCTGGCCCTGGCGGACCGGCTGGGACTGCCCGCCCGGGGTGACTTCGCCCTGAACCTCTTCAACAGCCGCTCCCTGGCGGAGGCGAAGCGCTGGGGCCTTCTCAGCGCCGCGGTCTCCCTGGAGCTGCGTTGGGAGCAGATCCGGGATCTCCGCAGGCCCCTGCCCTGCGAGGCCCTGGTCTACGGCCGCCTGCCCCTGATGGTGGCGGAGAACTGCCTGGTCTCCAACGCCGCCGGCGGCTGCGCCGCGAAAAATCTCCAGGGGCCCTGCGCCAAGGCCCACAGCCTCACAGACCGGCGGGGGGAGGTCTTTCCCCTGCTGAGCGTCTTTGGCTGCCGGACCGAGATCGAAAACAGCCGGGTCCTCTTCCTGGCGGACAAGCCGGAGCTCCGTCGCTGCGGCCTCCGCTTCGCCAGACTGCGCTTCACCACGGAGACGCCGGAGGTCTGCGTCCGGATGCTGGCGCGGTACATGGGACAAAACGGCGATACGGCGGAGAACTACACCCGGGGACTCTTCTACCGGGGCGTGGAGTAGGGCGGGCACTGCCCACCCGCGGGATGCCGCAAAACTTCCGTTAGATTCGGGCGAGCGCGGCGCACCCCTGCACAGTGGCGCGCAGACCGATTATTTCTAAAAATAAAATATGAAAATAATACTTAATGTAAAGGATAAAACGCCATGAAGCTGAAGATAAAGCCCCTATCGCCCAAAATCGGGCGGGAGATCCCCCTCCCCTACTACGCCACCCCCGGGGCGGCGGCGCTGGACCTCCACGCCTGCATCGACGAGCCGGTAACCATCCCCGCCGGAGGCCGGGTGCTGATCCCCACCGGCCTGGCGGTGGCCATCCTGGAGAATCACGTGGGGATCGTAGCCGTCCGCAGCAGCATGGGCATCAAAAATGGCGTCACCCTCTCCAACGGCATTGGCGTCATCGACAGCGACTACCGGGGCCCTCTGGGGGTGGGACTTCACAACCTGAATAAGACCCCCTACACCGTCCAGCCCGGCGACCGCATCGCCCAGCTGATGATCGTCCCCGTCACCCAGCACGAGATCGAGGTCGTCTCCGAGCTGCCCGAAACCCAGCGGGGCGAGGGCGGCCTGGGGTCTACCGGACGGTAACGACAGGGCGTAGGGCATACATACTTTTTCTTTGTGAACAAAGAAAAAGTATCAAAAAGAAAAACTTTTTGCGCGAAACGTTGTTTCGCTTATCATTTTGAATAGAGATTCAGGAGGATTACAGGATGAGGCGGAAGTCGGATGCATGGCGCTGTCCCTGCTTCTGATCCTATGCGCCGCCTGCGGCCAGGAGGCGGTGGTCACCCTCTTCCAGGACGCCCCCTTTACCGTGTACGTGGGCGAGTACGGCCTGAGCGCCAGCGGTTTGGAGTTCACGCCTGCAAATGCCCAATAAATAGAGAGAGCAAGGCGAAGCCTTGCGAATAAAGTTCTTTTTGATACTTTTTCTTTCAAGAAAAAGTATGTATGCCTATATGTATGCCTATTAAGTGAGGTACGATCTATGCCGCGCATTATTTTAGCGTCTCAGTCGCCACGGCGGCGGCAGCTGCTGGGGCAGATTGGGGTAGAGGAATTTGAGATTTTAGTGCCAAAGGCGGACGAGAGCTACGACTCCGGCTGGGCTCCGGAGGAGGTTGTCGCGGCCATCTCCCGGAGGAAGGGGGAGGCGGCCCGGGCGCTGGCGGGTGATCGGTCGGCGCTGATCATCGCCGCGGACACCATGGTTTTTCTGGACGGGCTCCGGCTGGGCAAGCCCCACAGCGAGGAGGGAGCATTTCAGATGCTGAAGGCCCTCTCCGGCCGGACCCACCAGGTCCGCACGGGCGTGACGGTCTGTCAAGGGGACCGGCTGGAGACCCGGGTGGAGACCACGGACGTAACTTTCCGCTCCCTGACGGAGGGGGAGATCTGGGCCTACATCCGCACAGGGGACCCTATGGACAAGGCGGGGGCCTACGGCGTTCAGGGCAAGGCGGCCCTATTTGTCACCGGCATCCGGGGGGACTACTTCAACGTCATGGGGCTGCCCCTGTGTCTGTTGGGGCGGATGCTGGCGGAGTTTGGCGTGGACCTGTTTGAGGAGGGGCGCAAGTGAAGCAACCGGATCGATTCGGCATTATGGTGCTGTCCGTAGCGGCGGCAATTGCGGTGCTGCTGAGCGTAATGGCCTATTTCTCCACCAACTCAGCGGCGCTGCCCAACATAGCCGGCACAATTGCGGCCCCCTTCCGCGCCGCCGCCGCCGCCATTACGGAGACTGTGGACGGCTGGAAGGACTATGTCACCGAGTTCGACCAGCTCAAGGAGGAGAACCGGCAGCTAAAGCTGGAGCTGGCGGAAAAGGAGGCCATCCTCCGCCAGGCGGAGCTGGACCGGGAGGAGAACGCCCGACTGCGGAAGCTGGCGGAGCTGCGGGAGCAGCGGCGGGACCTCCACTTTGAGTCCGCCCGTGTCCTGGCCCAGGACGACTCCAACTGGTCCAGTCTGCTGACGATCAATAAAGGGACTGCCCACGGCATCCAGACCGGCAACTGCGTGGTGACGGAGGAGGGGTATCTGATCGGCATTGTGACGGAGGCGGGGCTCAACTGGGCCACGGTCCGCACCATTCTGGACAGCGGCTCCTCAGTTGGCGCTCTGGTGTTCCGCAGCGGCGCCAGCGCCGTGGCCCAGGGTGATTTTGCCCTCATGGGCCAGGGGCGGCTGAGCCTCACCTACCTGGGCACGGACCCGGACCTGGCCTATGGCGACCTCATTGTCACCTCCGGCCTGAGGGGCTACTACCCCGCCCAGCTGGTGATTGGCTCCGTGGAGGAGGTCCGCTCCAGCGACGACGGCCTGGACCAGATCGCCGTGGTCCGGCCTGCGGCGGAGCTGGAGGAACTGGAGCAGGTCTTTGTCATTACCAGCTTTGACATTGTGGACTCCCAGGTCTATATTGTCTACGAGGACGATTTGGCGGAGTGACCGGGCGGACCGCCGCCTGGGGAGGAGGAACTGTGCAGCCGAAAAGCTATCTGATTTTTAAATGGATCGTCTACGCTCTGGCCACCCTTCTCATGCTGGCCTTCCAGTCCCTGGTGCTCAGCCAGATCCGCGTCATGGGCCTCACCCCCTTCCTCTATCCCGTGCTGCCCGCCGTGGCCGCCATGTACGAGGGGGGCCGCCGGGGCCCTGTCTACGCCCTGGCGGTGGGCGTGGTCTGCGGCCTGTTGCTGCCGGAGCCCTTTCCGGGCTTTTTCGGAATCGCCTTTACCCTCTCGGCGGTGCTCTGCGCCCGCGTGGCCGAGAGGCTGCTGGCCCCCGGACTCCTCTGCGGTATCCTGGTCTCCGCCATGTCCCTGGCGCTCACCGGCGCGCTCCGTATCCTGGTGCAGCTCCTCACCGGCGGCGGATACTTGGAGCTCATGGCCCGTATTGCCTTAGGTGAAACGCTCATCACTTTGCCCGCCGTCCTGGTCGTCCTCCCCCTCTACCGCGTCATCCATAAGCGGTGCGCCGCGGACTATTAGGCGGCACACATGCGGCATACATCCTTTTTCTTTTAAAAAAAGAAAAAGGATCAAAAAGAAAAGCTTTTTACGAAAAGCTACGCCTTGCTTATGCTTTTTCCTGCCAATTTTTAGCGCTGCTTGGGCGTGTTAACATTTTACAAACAGGCTCTGGCGCTGGGCTTCGCCGATGAAACAGAGAGGGATATGAGCATATGACAGCAATGGGACGCCTGAGTCCGCCCTGATTTTTCTATGAACTGTGACGGAAACGGAGAATCAACGAGAAAAAAGGAGAACATACTTTTTCATGAAGCAGCAAAAGCTGTGGACCTACGACTTTACCGTCATCACCATTGGCAGCGTCATCTCCATGGTGGGCGGGACGCTGTCCGGCTTCGCCATCAGCCTGCTGGTGCTGGACTATACCGGGTCCACCTTCCTGTACATGCTCTTTAACGTGAGCTATCAGCTGCCCATGCTGGTCTGCCCCATTCTGGCGGGCCCCTACTTAGACCGGGTGAGCAGAAAGAAAGTGATCTACCGGCTGGATTTTCTCTCCTCCGGGATCTACTTCCTCCTGTTCCTCCTGCTGCGCAGCGGCTGGTTCAGCTACCCCGTCCTGCTGGGCGTCTGCCTGCTGGTGGGCTCCATCGGCGGGGTCTACCAGGTGGCCTACGACAGCTTCTACCCCAACCTGATTCCTGAGGGCTGCTTCCGCCAGGCCTACTCTGTGTCCAGCATGCTCTGGCCCCTGGCGGCGATGATGACGCCTGTGGCCGCCGCCATTTACGACTGGCTCCGCAGCGCCGCCCCCATTTTCGCCGTCAACGCCCTGTGCTTTTTTACGGCCGCCTGCTTTGAGCGGACCATCCGCCACCGGGAGACCCATATGGACACCGCTCCCCCCGCCGGCGGGCTGGGGGTCTTAGCCCGCTTTCGCCGGGACTTTCGGGAGGGGCTGGACTACATCCGGGGGGAGCCGGGCCTGCGCACCATCGCCCTCTACTTTATGTGCACCAACGTCTGCTACGGCGCGGACGCCCTCCAGCTGCCCTTCTTCCTCAATAACGCAGGCCTCTTCTCCGCCTGGCCGGTGGCCGCAGCCACCCTCTACGCCATTGTCTCCAACTTCAACGTGGCGGGCCGGTTCCTGGGGGGCCTCCTCCAGTACAAGATCCGCATCCCCAAGGAGAAAAAGTTCTCCATAGCCCTCTTTGTCTACGCGGCCATCTGCGTACTCAGCGGCGGGGCCCTGTTTCTGCCCATTCCGCTGATGGCCGCGGCCTACCTGCTGCTGGGGATTCTCAGCGTCACCTCCTACACCATCCGCACCGCCGCCACCCAGGCCTATGTCCCCGACGGCAAGCGGGCCCGGTTTAACGGCGTATTCCACATGCTCTGCTCCCTGGGCAGCATCGTAGGGTCCCTGACCATGGGGGCCATGGCGGAGCTGTGGCCGGAGCGGGGCATCATCGTGGGGGTCAACCTCTTCGGTCTGGCCCTGGTATACGGGATCGTTTACCGGGGCCGGGAGGCGGTGAAGGAGATCTATAACCAGGATCTGTAATACTGCTTCTCGATTAAAAATTTTATAGCCGTGCAGAAATCCTGGAGTTGCAATGGTTTGAAGAGGGAAAGTAAAGTTCTTTTTGATACCCTTTAGGTCATTTTACAAGGAACTACACGCAGACCGTGAAACGGGCTGCTGACAACAAACAGGCGCTATGCTCCCGGCAAGGGGCATAGCGTCTGTTTGTTGTGGGGGTATCCAAAGGGGGCAACGCCCCATTTGGCACACGACTTTGCGAAGCAAAGTGTAGTGTGTTATACGCTCTGTCGGCGTTGCCGTGAAAATGCCGTTGCCGCCGGGGAGGGC
>CATLAL010000031.1 GCA_949878425.1 uncultured Oscillospiraceae bacterium | reverse complement strand
GGGCTTTGAACTCCTCCTCTGTCTTGCCCACCATATCCAAAATATCCTCTGCCCGTTTCCGCAGAAGCATTCCCTCATCGGTCAGACGGACATTGTAATTACCACGGATAAACAGTTTCTTTCCAAGCTCTCCCTCCAGTTCCTTCAGCTGCTTTGATAACGTGGGCTGGGATATGTGGAGCCGCTGGGCCGCATGAGTAATGTTTCCCTCACGGGCGACCTCCAGAAAATAGCGCAATACTCGCAGTTCCATCGTAACACCTCCGGTCCCAGTATAGCAAGCCTTGTCATTCTCTGCAAGAATAACTTGAAATAGAAAACGGGTATTTGCTATTTCAGCGCCAAGGCGTTATACTCTCGGCATAGGAGGTGAGGACGTGGCGGAAGCATCAGACACCGAAGGCATCCTCCGTCAAAATCTCATTGACGCTGGCTGTGACTCGGAAATTGTCCAACAATGTATGGAGTTGGCGCGGGGGCAGAGAACTGGGGAAATGAAACGGATTCTGACCCGCCATAGAAGAACGCTGCTGGATACAGTTCATGCAGAGCAAAAGAAGATTGATTGCCTGGATTACTTTTTCTACAAAATGGAAAAGGACGCCGCCGATAAAACAGGTGGCAGACACATCTGAGTAAGTAATCCTATTGATTCAATCAACAATAAAAAGGAGTATGTATCATGAACGAGAAACTGACTTTGACCCAGGAGTGGGATAAGACCTTCCCCAAGAGCAATAAGGTGGATCACAGCAAGGTGACGTTCCACAACCGCTACGGCATCACGCTGGCCGCTGACCTTTACGTCCCCAAGGGTGCGTCCGGCAAGCTGCCTGCCATCGCCGTCTGCGGCCCCTTCGGCGCGGTGAAGGAACAGTCCTCCGGCCTGTATGCCCAGACTATGGCGGAGCGGGGCTTCCTCACGATTACTTTCGACCCCTCCTTCACCGGCGAGAGCGGCGGCGCTCCCCGCTATATGGCCTCCCCGGACATCAACACTGAGGACTTCCAGGCGGCAGTGGACTACCTCTCCCTGCGGGATGATGTGGACCGGTCGAAGATCGGTATTATCGGCATCTGCGGCTGGGGCGGCCTGGCGCTGAACGTGGCTGCTCTGGATACCCGTATTAAGGCCACTGTTGCTTCCACCATGTACGACATGAGCCGGGTGAACGCCAACGGCTACTTTGACGCCGAGGACAGCGAGGAAGCCCGTTATGCCAAGCGCAAGGCTCTGAACGCTCAGAGGCTGACCGACTGCAAGAACGGCGAGTACGCCCTGGGCGGCGGCGTATCTGATCCCATGCCGGAGGACGCCCCTTTCTACTTTAAGGACTACTTCGACTACTACAAGACCCAGCGCGGCTATCATCCCCGGTCCCTCAACTCCAACGGCGGCTGGAACGTCATCGGCTGTATGTCCTTTATGAATCAGCCCATCCTGGCCTATGCCCACGAGATCCGCAGCGCCGTCCTGGTCATGCACGGTGAGAAGGCCCACTCCTGCTATTTCGGCAAGGACGCTTTTGCCAAGCTGACGGGGGACAACAAGGAGCTGCTGCTCATCCCGGATGCTGTTCATACCGACCTCTACGACCGGATGGACATCATCCCCTTCGACAAGCTGGAGCGCTTCTTTCAGGAAAATCTGAAATAAATGTAGGAGGACCGCAATGGCGCTCAAATGCAATCTTGGATTTGGAATGATGCGGCTTCCGGTCAATGGCAGTGATCCCACCAATTTTGACTATCCGCAGCTGTTTCAGATGGTGGACTGTTTTCTGGACGAAGGATACACCTACTTTGATGTCTACCTCAGAACAGATGCGGGCAAATACCAGAGCATTCAAAGCCCTTTCCCCTCTGACCAAGGGAGAGCGGGATCAGCTCCACGAAGTCGTGAGACTTTATAAGGACACTGGCCCGATTGGAGCGGATTTGAGCCGTTTCCAGGGGTTGACGCTCCACGGCGCGCCGGTCACAGGGGTCATGGATGCGTACAACATTTGTCAGCTCCAGCCTGATCCTGGTTTTACAGATGATAATAACTATCTGAAAAATGTCATTGCCGCAAAAGCACACCCCCCTGGCCCAGAGCGGACAAATCAAGACCATCGGCGTGTCCAACCACAATCTGGCTGAGATCAAGCGGGCCAATGAGATTCTGAGTACTGCCGGACAGAAGGTCTCCGCCGTCCAGAACCACTTCTCCCTGCTGCACCGCTCCTCCGAGCGGGCCGGGATTCTGGACTACTGCAAGGAAAACGGCATTACCTTCTACGCTTACATGGTACTGGAGCAGGGAGCGCTGTCCGGCAGGTATGATGCCGCCCACCCCTTTCCTGAGGGCAGCGACCGGGCCAGATGCTACGGCCCTGTTCTTCCGCAGTTAGGGAAGCTGATCGAGGCTATGCAGCGGATTGGCGGAAAATACGATGCCTCTCCCGCACAGATCGCCACCGCCTGGGCTATTGCGAAGGGGACTTTGCCCATTATCGGCGTGACGAAGGTGGAGCAGGTGGAAGCCGCCGCGAAAGCTGCGGAAATTGTTCTGACGGCGGAGGAAATTTCGGAGTTGGAGGCCCTTGGCGACGCCGCCAACATCAATACGCTCCGGGAGTGGGAGAAGGAAATGATTTAACGTGGGAGGCTTGCGGCAAATGAGCGACAGGACGATTCCAGTCGGACTTGCGGGATTCGGAATGTCCGGGCAGGTTTTTCATGCGCCGTTCATCTCCGCCGACCCTCGGTTTACGCTCAAAAAGGTGTATGAGCGAACCACCGACAAAGCGAAACAGCTTGATATTACAGTGTTCCTATTAAAACTCATTCAGCCCTAAGCCGCGCAGAGCGCGGCCCACAGGGCAGCGCCCAACTTTTACTCGTCTTCAGCTGCGCTGACCATAGCTCCGAAAACATCCATGCCACAGCCGGGAAACTCCGTTTTCCGGCTGTGGCATGGATGCGCGGTGTTTTACCGGTTGTCCGGCAGCTCCAGTACATAGCGCTCATAGGCGTTGATGATGGTGGTCTCCCCCCGCTGGAGCGTCCGGGGGATGTCCGCGCCGTAGTTGACGTGGACGTGGCCGTGGATGAGGTAGCGGGGCCGGTGCTTGTCCAGCAGGGGGAGCAGGCACTCGAAGCCCCGGTGGGCGTAGTCCTCCCGGTCCCCGTAGCCTTTGGCGGGGGAGTGGGTCACCACGATGTCCACCCCTCCGGCCCGGCGCAGCTGAAACCAGAGTCGGCGGATGCGGCGCTCCATCTGCCGCTCCGTGTACTGGTTGGGGCCACCGCTGTAGCGGGGGCAGCCCCCCAGACCCAGAATCCGCAGGCCCTTCACCGTCACCAGCTTGTCCTCAATGCAGTCGCACCCCTCCGGCGGGTCCTGGTCATAGGTCAGATCGTGGTTGCCCCGGACGTACAACAGCGGGGCCCGCCCCATGGTGACCAGAAAGCGCAGATAGCTGGCCTTCAGGTCACCGCAGGACAGGATGAGGTCAATATCGTCCAGCCGGCCCGGCTGGTAGTAGTCCCAGTAGTATTGGCTCTCCTTGTCGGAGACGAGCAGCAGCTTCACAGCATCGGACCCTCCTTTTCCGGAGGGACCTGGTCCCGGTACACCCCCTGGAGGCGGACGATGGACCGGGACATGGGCAGCAGCTCCTCAAAGGCGGGGAGGCTGCCGTCCACGCAGTCGCACAGCCAATCCATGTGCAATATCTCCTCCGGGGAGAACCACTGATCTCCGTCGTTGCGCTCCGTGCCGTCCTGGGAGACGATCACCCGGCGGAAGGGGTCAATGGAGCCCTCCGCGATGCCCCGGCGCAGAATCTCCACCAGCTGCCGCACGCCGTCGGGCAGCCGGTCGCTCAGAAGGATATCCACCACCCGGCTCTTCATGCCCCACCAGTAGTTCACGGCCCGCTCCCCGTTGGAGCTGAGGGCGTCCCAGCTGCCGCCCAGGATGCCCCGAACCAGCTTGACATAGAAGTTGCCCCAGTGCCAGTAGGGGGAGGCCAGGGGGCGCAGGGACCCGTCGCTCTGGAGCTGGCAGAGGCCCCAAGGCTCCCGGACCCGGTCAGGCGTGGGCAGGTCCCGGTTGGAGATGACGCGCACGCCCTCCCGGACCAGCTCCCCCATGGGGTCGCCGGTGACGCAGGACCACCTGAGCTGGACCCGGGCCCGGGGATTGGTGAGCCTTGCGCCCAGAGCAAAGGCGTTGATCCCCGCCGGAACGCCGAAGATGGGATTGCTGGCCGCGTAGCCGATGCGCCCGTCTGGGCTCATGGCCCCGGCCACGGCCCCGCTGATAAACTTCGCCTCATAGATGCGGCTGTAGTAGGTGCGCACGCCGGTGTAGGGCATGGAGACGGAGCAGTTGAGCACCTTGACGCCGGGATTTTTTGCCGCCGCTTTCCGGCAGGCGCCGATGAGGGGGGGCGTGGTGGCGAAGAGGACCTGGGCGCCGTTGGCCACCGCCTCCTCCATGGCCTCCTCGGCGCCCGCCTCCGAGTCCACGCCGTCAAAGACCTGAACGGACACCTTGTCGCCCATCACCGCCTCCAGATACTGCCGGCCCAGGTCGTGGGCCCGGGCCCAGTCGCTCTCCTCCGGCCGGCGCTCGTTGATAAAGGCCACGCTGAGCTGGCTAGGGAACACCGCCTTGAAGAGACGGCCCAGAAAGCCCGGCTCCGGCTCCTGCTCCCCGGGGTCGGTGCTCACGGCGATGGGGGCCGCCTGGCTGAGGACCTTGACGTCCGCCCAGACCGCGCTGAGGGACTTTTGCAGCTCCGGGGCGGTGGTGGTCTTCAGGTTCTCAAAGGGGTATACCCGCAGCCATACCAGCAGCGCGTCTGCCTCCGTGATGGGCAGCTCCTCCCCCCCCAGCTTCTGAAAGGCCGCCCGGAAATAGGTCATGCGGGAGAGGAAGCGCTGGCGCTCATCGTCCGTCCAGACGTGGTCCGGCTCAAAGCCCAGCGCCGCCTGGAGCTTGGCAAAGCTGCCCAGCCGGGTAAAGCGGACCTGGTAGAGCCCCGTCAGCTGGTAGGACTGCATGAACTCGTAGTAGACCTGCACAGTGGGGTCCTCGCTCCAGACGGGAATCACCCGGATGACGTAGCCCGGGATGGTGGGCGCGTCGTAGCTCTTGAGGACGCTGACCCGCTTGTTTCCCTCCTGGACATAGAACTGGCCCATGTACTCATAGCAGCGGATGGGGTCCCGAATCCCCTCGTCCCCCAGGTGGGCCGAGCAGAGCTCCACCCACTTGCAGGCGAACTCCGAGTCCGCCCCCAGAAGGGGCATGAAGTTTGCCGCGAAAGCGGTGCGGCGGCCGGCGGTCTTGGTGCCCACGATCTGCTCCGTGGGAATCTCCACAATCCCCATGTCCACCCGGCCGGCCACCATGGAGTCGTCCATCAAAATCTCGTCAAGGACCGTGGGGTAGGGGTAGCGCCCGTTGACGACACAGTCCTTATATGCCTTCTGACCCAGCTTGAGGGCCCTGCCGTACTGATCAAACGCCTCTTGTCTGCCCATAAGCGTCTCCTCTCTGCCCGCTTTGCGGGCGAAAACACGAAAGCGGCGGAGCGCTCCGCTCCGCGGCCGTATCCACGAACCTCCCGCCGGAAGGGATCGGCCCCGCTCCTTCCGGGCTTTTTATAGCAAGCATCAAAATAGCTGCGCTTCGTGTGTAGGGGCGAGCCCGCCCCTGCACGGTGGTACAGATTCTGAAGATTGCTATAGATTATAAACAAACTGCGCCGCCGGCGCAAGGGCCGCCGGCCCGGAGAAGCGGAGATTTTTCCCCCCAATGTCCCCGGCAGAACTGTGACTTTCCCCAAAAAAGCGGCCCCGCCGAAGAAATCGGGCGGAACCGCTTTTTTCTGCGCCCTCACCGGTCCAGCAGCACGTCCGCCACCGCCCGGCCCAGCAGCCGGGCGGAGAGGAGGGCCTCGTCCAGGGAATTTCCGGCGGCCCCCATCTCCACCAGGAGGGCGCCGGTGGCGACATGCTGGTTGTAGCGGGAATTGCGCACAGTGATGGGCCGCATGAGGGTGGGGAAGCCGTCCAGAAGGCGCTGCTGGATGGCCGCGGCCAGCTTGAGGTTCTCCCGCCACTGGGGGTGCTCCAGGCCGCCGCCGTCGGTGCCGATGACAAAGGACATCTGGGCCGCGTTCACCCCCGCCACGCCGCTGACCACCTTATAGGGGGTGCCGTCCCCGTCGGAGATGGCGTCCCGGTGGACGTCCAGGACAAATTGGATGGTGGGGTACTGCTCCAGGTAGGCCTCCGCCGCGTCCAGGGACCGGCCGTAGGCTCCGCTGTACTCCGGGTAGTCGTGGAGGGTGGGGTCGTGGAGGACGCTGAGCCCTGCCTCCTCCAGCACCGCAGCCAGCTCGTCGCCCACCCGGACCACATTGTAGGCGCAGTCCGTGGTCCGGCAGTCCCCGCTGGGGACGTAGGCCTCCCCCTCGGGCATGGTGTAGGCCTCGCTGCCGTGGGTATGCAGGATGAGCACCTGGGGCCCCTCCTCCTGAGAGAGGGCGGCGTCAAAGGTCCCGTCAAAGATAGCGGCGTCTAGGGGGAGGTCCGTGCGGTTATTGATGTAGACGTCGCCGACCACCAGATACCCCTCGGGGGAGGAGGGAATGAGGGTCCTGGCGGCCACGCCGTTGTCCGCGAAGACCAGGGGCGTCATTGGCTGGGCGGGTTCCTCGGGGATGGGGGCGGCAGGGGGCAGGGGCTGGCTGTCGGAGGGAGACTGCGATTGGCCGCTGTCGTCGGTCTCCTCCGTCCCCCGCAGCTCCAGAACCGCCTCCTGCCCGCTCATGAGCACCGGGCTCTGGGCGATCACCATAGCCGCCGGCCCCGGCAGGTCCTCCTCCTCCACCCGAAAATCCCCCAGCTGGCTCTCCAAAAGGCGCAGCGCAAGCTCCCCCCGCCGCCCCAGCTCCTCCAGAGCGGATTGGGCGCTGGGGCTGGCGGCTGTAACGGTTACCAGATAGAGTACCGCCCCAGACAGCAGCAGCGCGGCTGCCTGCCGTCCGAAGGGCGTCCTGCGGCGTATACGCATGATGTGGTATCTCCCCTTTGTACCTGGGAGCCTCTGAACAGATCAGAGCGCCCCTTGCTTGTCCCTCCAGTCTATGCCGGGGAGAGGGCAAGTAGACCACCGGGGGAGGGCCGGAGACAGATTCCTATGATATAATTCATACGATAAAACGGTTCTTGAAAGGAGCACAAAATGCCATATGCCACAGTTGAAAGTGGTACATTGTCTGATGAGCAAAAAGAGAACTGATTAGGCGTTTGACGGAAGTATCTTCTGAGATCATGAGAGTACCACAAGAATTTTTCGTGATTACGAGCAAGGAGGTATCGGATAAAAACTTTGGCATTGGCGGAAAAACGATTGATAAAGTTAAAACAGCATTTACTACATCGAAAGCAGTAATCATAAGGTTATGCTGCGTCTGAAAGACGGGGAATTTTCCTGCTACGCGAAAATCCGGGACTTGGAGGCGGAGCTGGGCGATCAGTTTTTCCGTGTCCACAAGGGCTATCTCGTCAATCTCGCCTATGTGGAGGGGTACAGCAAGACGGAGCTGACACTGACCAGCGGGGAAAAGCTGTTGATCTTCAAATTCACAGCCGGGGCGCTTCGAGAAAAAGGGACGGGACCGCTTTTGCGGTCCCGTCCCTCCAGCGCGGAAGTTGTGAATAGGCTGTTGTTACGCCAGCAAGCCCTCCAGCTCCTCGATGAGCTCGCCAAAGAGGGCCAGTGCGTCGTTGACCGGCTGGGGGGTGCTCATGTCCACGCCGGCGATTTTCAGCAGGGAGATGGGATCTGTGGAGCAGCCGCCGCTGAGGAACCTCAGATAGTCCTTCACAGCCTCCTCGCCGCCCTCCAGAATCCGCTTGGAGAGAGCGATGGCGGCGGAGAAGCCGGTGGCATACTGGTAGACGTAGAAGTGGCGGTAGAAGTGGGGAATACGGGACCACTCCATCTCAATCGCCTGGTCCACCACCACGCCGTCGCCGTAGTAGAGCTTGTTCAGGTTGTAGTAGATTTCGCACAGCCGCTGGGCGGTGAGGGCCTCGCCGGTCTCCGCCAGGCGGTGGATCTTCAGCTCAAATTCCGCGAACATGGTCTGGCGGTACACGGTGGTGCGGAACTGCTCCAGGAAGTAGTTGATGAGCACCGCCCGCCGCTTCTTGTCCGTGGTCTTTTTCAGCAGGTACTGCATCAGCAGGGCCTCGTTACAGGTGGAGGCCACCTCGGCCACGAAGAGCACATAGTCGGAGTAAACCGGGGGCTGATTTTTCTCGCTGAGGTAGGAGTGCATGGCGTGGCCCATCTCGTGGGCCAGGGTGAACTCGCTGTTGAGGGTCTCCTTGTGGTTGAGCAGCACGAAGGGGTGCACCGGACAGCCGCAGGAGTAAGCGCCGCTCCGCTTGCCCTCGTTTTCGTAGATATCCATCCAGCGCTGCTGGAAGCTGGCGGTGAGGACCCTGTGGTACTCCTCGCCCAGCACCTTGGTGGCCTCCAGGACCTCCTCCCTGGCCTGGGCAAAGGTGACGGTCTGCTCCGCCTCCGGGATCATGCTGGCGTAGATGTCGTACATGTGCAGCTCGTCCAGGCCCATGGCCTTCTTCCGCAGGGCCATGTAGCGGTACATCTTGTCCATGTTCTGGTGGACGGCCAGCAGCAGGTTGTGGTACACCGTCTCCGGCACCTCCACCGGGAATAGGGCGCTGGCCAGGTCGCTCTCATAGTTCCGGGCCCGGGCGAAGAAGATGCCCCTGCGCACCTCGGCGTTGAGCATGGCCGCCAGGGCGTTGCGGCTGCCGTTGTATGTGGAGTAGAGGGCGCGGAAGGCGTTTTCCCGCAGCGTCCGGTCCGGACTCTCCATTAGGGAGATGTAGGAGCCGTTGGTCAGGGCGTGCTCCGCCCCCTGGCTGTCGGAAACCTTGGGGAACTTCATGTCCGCGTCAATGAAGTTGCGGAAGATGTCGCTGGGGCCGCGGCCCACCTCTCCGGCGGAGGCCAGCAGGCTCTCCTCCTTAGGGGAGAGGACGTGGTCCTTCTCCAGCCGCGCCTTGGTCAGAAACCGGCGGTATTTCTCCAGGGCGGGCAGCTGGGCGTAAAAGCTGTCCAGCACGTCGTCCGGGATGGCCGCCAGCTCCGGACCCGAGAAGGCGTCTGCGCTCCGAAGCTGGACATTAAAGCTGAAGCAGCGCCCCTGAAGGGACTGGTAGTGGGCGTTGGCGGTGTCCTCGTCGTGCTTGAGAAAGGCGTAGACGCTCAGCATGCCCACCCGGCGGTCCACCGACTCCGAGAGGGTCAGATAGTCCAGCAGCGTCTGGGCGGACTCGCCCAGACGGCCTTGATAGGACGCGATTTCCTCTGGGAGGCTCTGGCAGGCCTCCAGCTCTTTGGTCCACGCCTCGTCGCTGGGGAAAATGTCCTCCGTACTCCAGCAGTACGCGCTGTCCAGCTCGTTTCTCTTGGGAATCCTCGTTTCAGTCGCCATAATCGTCAGTCCTCCTGCTTTTATTTTAGCGATCCGGCGGATATTGGCCCGGATTTTGTGGACGGAAAGGGTCGTTTGTTTTTAGCATATCACTTGGAAATTTGTCTGTCAATAGCTGGAAACCCTTTTTCCAGACAGCGCGGATTGACAATTTCTTGTTATTATAGTAAAATAGAAAAAAAGACGGCGCGGCGCCTCCCGCAGCATGGCGCCCCCCAAATGGTTTGGAGGACTACATAGACAACATGAAAAAGCAGAATGTATCGGACACCGTGATCCGGCGGCTCCCCCGCTACTACCGCTATCTGGATGATCTGCATGTCAAGGGGATCGTCCGGATCTCTTCCAGTACGCTGGGCGAAAAAATGGGGATCACCGCCTCCCAGATCCGGCAGGACCTGAGCTGCTTCGGCGAGTTTGGACAGCAGGGCTACGGGTATAATGTGGATGAGCTGCGCACAGAGATCGGCCACATCCTGGGGGTGGACAACCAGCACCGTCTGATCATCCTGGGCGTGGGCAATCTGGGCCACGCCCTGATGCAGAACTTTCGGTTCCGGGACGCGGGGTTCCTTCTGGAAGCCGCCTTTGACATCGATCCCCGCCTGATCGGGACAGAGGTAGCCGGCGTACCGATTCTGGATTACGCGAGGCTGGAGGAGTTCATTCCGGTCCACCGGCCCGATGTGGCCGTGCTCACGGTGTCCCAGGCCGTGGCCCAGAGCACCGCGGACCACCTCATCGAGCTGGGTATCCGGGGATTCTGGAACTTCACCAATGTGGAGCTGTCCACCAGTGTGGAGAACGTCCGGTTCGAGGATGTCCACTTTGCCGACAGTCTGCTGACCCTCAGCTACCGGATTACGGAGCGCTGAAAAACGCATCCGTTTCCCGGAATTCTTTTCCCGCGCCTGGCACGCCCCGCCCCCTTCTGCATAAGATGAACTGAGGCGCAAAGCCGCCTCACATCTCACAGGAGGTATATGACTTATGTGGAACAACAATGGCTTTGGCGGCGGCTGCTGCTGGATCATCATCCTGATCATCATCCTGTGCTGCTGCTGCGGCAACGGCAACAGCTGCGGCAATGGCTGCGGCAACGGCTGCGGCAACGGCTGCGGCAACGGCTGCAATTGCGGCTGCAACAACAATTGCAACTGCGGCTGCGGCAACAGCTGCGGCTGCGGCAACTGCAACTGCGGCTGCAACAACAACTGCGGCTGCAACGACGGCTGCTGCTGAGTTCGCCACATACAGACCCGCGCACTAAAGAACGGGAGCGCCTCCGCGCAGCGGCGGGGGCGCTCCTTTTTCTGCGTGTCAAACAGGCGGCGCGGCCGCTTGCTTTGAATGAGGGCGGTTATTCGGCTCCGCCGAACGGCGGGTCCGGCAGCCCGCGGCGGCAGACCCCTTGAACCAACCGTATCCTAGGGCCTGCTCACATAAGGCCAAACGCACATCTTTCCGGCAAATTTAGCCGCCTGCTGCGTTAAAAATTTTTGACGTACGTCAGTACGCCTGCAAATTTTTGCCTTGCATCCGGCAAAAATTCCCTCGTAAATCTGCGCATTTGTCTTATGTGAACAGACCCTAGTCCTTACTCGTCCTCCTCCTCGTCCTCCTCGTCCACATCGCCGGAGCAGCCGCCGCAGCAGCAGCCGCACTGGGAGGACAGGTCGGTGAGATCAAATTCCAGCCGCTCCCCACATTTGGGGCAGAGAATGGCGCCCTCCTCAAGGACATCCTCGTCAAAGAAGATGTCCTCCCCGCAGCTGGGGCAGGTGGTCTGATAGGTATCGCCGTCCTCCTCGTCCTCATCGTCCTCCTGCATCTCGTAGACCAGCATCTCCACATCGTTGAGGTCGTCGCTGACCGCGTCCAGGCTCTCCTCCAGATCGCTCTGATCCGCCCGGAGGTCCTGAAGCTCCTGGGCCACGTCGTCCAGGATATCCATCATTACGGTGAGGAGCTTGCCCTCCTTGGACTTTGTGTCCAGACCGAGGCCCTCGGCCAGGCCCTTCATATACGCGACCTTTTCCAGAATTTCCATACCCGCACTCCTTTCATTAAACAGCAGTTTGTGCAGGCGGCCGCCAGGCCGCCAAGGTCCATTTTCAAAAAAGCGCCGCAGACGCTCTCTTGATCCTTACTCCTTGCAGCGGGACAGGTACTCGCCGGTTCGGGTGTCGATGGTGATCTTGTCGCCCACGTCAATAAAGAGGGGCACCTTGATCTCCGCGCCGGTCTCCAGGGTGGCGGGCTTGGTTACGTTGGTGGCCGTGTTGCCGGCATAGCCCGGCTCGGTGTCGGTCACCACCAGGTCCATGAAGTTGGGGCACTCCAGGCCGAACACATTGCCCTTGTAGCTGAGGACCTTGCACATGGTATTCTCCTTCATAAAGCGGAAGGCGTCGCCCAGCAGATCCTTGCCCAGGGGGACCATCTCATAGGTTTCCTGATCCATAAAGTAGTAGAGGTCGCCGTCGCTGTAGCTGTACTCCATATCCTTGCGCTCAACAAAGGCCTCCTCAAACTTTGCCGTGGGGTTGAAGCTGGTCTCGGTGACAGCGCCGGTGATGACGTTTTTCATCTTGGTGCGGACGAAGGCCGCGCCCTTGCCGGGCTTGACGTGCTGGAACTCGATGACCTGCATCACCTTTCCGTCCATCTCAAAGGTCTTGCCGTTGCGAAATTCGCCAGCTGTAATGGTTGCCATATTTCACATCCTCCTATCGGAATAAAATTGCCTGAGGGATATTTTACCGTATTCCTATTGCAATTGCAAGTAGTTTGTAGTAAATTTATGGAAAGATTTGAAGAAAGGGAACCATATTGGTTAGGTGTGCCCCTATGACGCCGGTTTTATTCCAGGATGAGAGCGTCCTTGTGTGCGTGAAAAGTCCCGGGCTGCTCAGCGGCGCGGAGCGCTCCCCGGCCTCCGGCGTTCCGGCCCTTCCCGCCGCTCTGGAGCGGGACCTGGGCTGCGCCGTATATCCGGTCCACCGGCTGGACCGGGCCGCTGGGGGCCTTATGGTCTGGGGCAAGACCCGGCGGGCCGCGGCGGCGCTCTCCGGGGCCATGCGGGAGAGAGAAGTTTTAAAGGAATATCTGTGCATCGTCCGGGGCCGGCCCGCGGAGGACTCCGGAACATACCGGGACCTGCTGCTCCACGACCAGACCCGGAACAAGAGCTTTGTGGTGGACCGGATGCGCCGGGGCGTCCGGGAGGCCAGCCTGTCCTACCGGGTCCTTGGGGAGCGGGAGGGCCGCTCCCTCCTGCTGGTCCGGCTCCACACCGGACGCACACACCAGATCCGCGTGCAGTTTGCCAGCCGGAAAACGCCCCTGGCCGGGGACGGCAAATATGGCGGCGGAGCGGGTCAATTGGCCCTGTGGAGCGTTCACCTTGCCTTTCCCCATCCGGATTCCGGGGAGCGCCTCTCCTTTCTGGCGCTCCCGCAGGGGACGCCGTGGGACGCCTTCCGGCAGGAGCTGGCCGCTCTGGCGGAGGACCCGGCTTTCCTTCAGGGGTAGGGCTCCGGCCTGTCCGTCAGCCCCAGAAGATAGTCTGTGCTGGTGTGATAAAAGCGGGCCAGGCGGATGAGCACATCCGTGGGGATGTCCCTCCTGCCGGTCTCATAAAGGGAGTAGCACACCTGGGTGCACCGCAGATACTCCGCTAAGTCCTTCTGCCGCAGGTCGTGATCCTCCCGCATATCCCTGATTCTTCTATACACTTTGTGCATCGTTCCTTTCTCCGGATAGGATTACACAAAAAGTATAGATATAACATTTTGTTATCTTGACATATATAACATATTGCTATATACTATATCGAAATAACGGATTCCTGCCATGCCCTGAGGCGGTTCCATGTCACGCCCCCAACGGCCGGGCGCCGGATAGATGTCTGCTGCCAGCGCGTAGGAAAGGAGAGGATCGGATTGTCGACCTTGTACCAGAGGCTATATGCCACCCTGGCCGGGCGGGTGGACAGCGTGCTGCAATATATCGCGGGAGATATGCTGGCGGCGAACGCCTGCGACCGCACGCACACGCTGCACGTTGCGCAGGCGCTAAAAGACGCGCTGCTGGAGGCGGAGGAGACGTACCTGGAGGCGGAGGAGGAGCTATAGGTTCCGCCGCGGCCCCATATACCCGGATTACGCCTGCGTTTCCGCGAAAAAATTCCTTATTCCTTGCCCAGCCGGCATTTTTGACGATAGCACACAGGAGCTATCGTAGCTCGATTACGGCGGCTGTTCCCATGGGGCGCCTCCTTGAAATACGATTTTTACAGTAAGTCCCGACGATACTGTTAGGGCCTGCTCACATAAGGCGAAACGCGGGCCTTTTCGGCCAATTTTGCCGTCTGCCGCGTTAAAAATTTTTGACGCACGACAGTACGCCCGCAAATTTTTGCCTTGCATACGGCAAAAATTTGCTCGAGAATCCCCTCATTTCTCTTATGTGAACAGACCCTGGAAACACTCCGGCTTTCACACTATAGTTATATTCCTTCCGAGCCCAAAGGTCGGAAGGAATATGTGCCATGTTTTGCGGTTGCCGCTGTAAACAGCGGCGAGGAAAACGGCTTAAATCTAAGGTATTATTTCCGAAGTTTAACTTCGGAAATAATACCTTAGCCGGCGACAAAAGGGAAGAAAACTATAGAGCGCCGGGGAGGGAATTATGAAAAGACGGAGCTGGAAGCAACAGATGCGGAATCTGCTCATTACGCGTATTTTAATCTGGCTGGAATACGAGCCCTGCGGCACAGTCCGGCGGACGGGCCTCCGATACCTGGACCGGCTGGTCCGGGAATCGGACGGGTGAGCGGACCCCGCCGCGAAGGGTTAAAAAGCCCAGCGGGCTTTTTTGACAGTCGGAGGCGTACCTCGGGCAAAGCTGCCCGGGGTACGCCTCCGTGTCTTGCCGGTCAGAATCCCGGCGCTATCCAACTGCGCTGGAGAATCCGGTCACTGGGCTACGACCATGGAGTAGACCATCTCCCAGGCCTGCTGCCACTGCTCCATGGTGGTCTCCTCGCTTCGAATCAAATGGACGCTGTACACAAACTGGTCCGTCTCAAAGGTGTACACGAGCCGCTCAAACTCCAGCTCCTCCCTCACGTAGCTGTAAGACGAGTAGTAGGTGCTGAACTCGCGGAGCATGTAGCGGCCCGTTGTCCCGGGGACAGCGCCAAAGGCCTCGGCAAAGTCCTCCGCCCAGCTGGCGTCCATTTCCTCAGCGCTGGTGTCCATCTGGGCAAGGGAGAACGCATCAATCTGGAGGGCCGTCTCCCCCCCGCCGGTATAGGCATAGAGCAGGTTGTAGCCGCCCTGGTCCGCGTTCTCATCCAGGGTCCAGCCGCTGGGGAAGCTGATCTGGAAGCTGCCGTCGGAGGCCTTGGTCACCGTGCCGGGAGCGGGGGTGTCCAGGGAGAAGCTCTTCCGCTTGCTGGCGTTGGCCATGCGGGTCAGAATGCAGACCGCTTCCTTCCGCAGGATGGTATCATCCGGGCGGAAGGAGCCGTCCTCGCCGCCGGTGAGGACGCCCGCGCTGTAGAGGCGGTAGATGGGGTCAATGTAGTCGTTGTTCCACTCCACGTCCGGAATCCAGGCGATCCGGTTGATCCGGTTCAGATCCGTGGCGGAGATGGTATAGGCGAAGAGCCCCGCCATATCCGCCCGGGTGGCCTTGGCGGTGTAGTCGGAGTACTCGCCGTCCAGGAGGAAGCCTGCCTCAATGGCGTAGTCCACCGCGTTCTGATACCAGGGGCTGCCGCCGGAGGTGAAGGTGTTGCCCCAGTAGGTGGCATGGACGTTGGCCGCCATGGTGATGGCCTCCGCCAGGGTCAGCTCCCCGTCGGGGTTGAACTTTCCTTCGCCGGCGCCGTTGATCAGGCCCAGCTCATAGGCCTCCTTCAGGTCGGCGGCGTACCAGGCGTCCTCCTTCACGTCGTTGAAGCCGGGGTAGTCGCGGGTCTTCTTGAAATTGCTCATCCCACTGGCGGCCAGGGCCGTCGGAGCCAGGGAGAGCGAGAGCGCCAGCACAAGGGCCAGAGCTCCCAGTCGGTTCCACAGTTTCCTCATAATCTCAACCTTTCCCATATTTTGAAATTACAGCCAGGCCCGCCATTTCCGGCGAGGACCTGCCCTGCCAGACCAGTATACCCCATGTCAGGCAAAAAAGCAACACAATTTTCCTCTAAAGTCTATTTTGAAACCAGCGATGTGCCCAAGAGCGGGGGATTTTTTTCGCCAGACGAAGCCAATTTGACGCGGGAATACTGGATTGTGCAATGACCGTATCCGCGGGCCGTCCTTCGGACGGCTTAGCGCTCACAGCGCCGCATAGCGGCGCTTAACGGATAAACAGACTCTAGCGCCTACTCCGGGAGGGTTTCCTCCCGAAAGACCCAGTGCATCTGGATCTGATAGCTGCAAATGGCCAGCAGGATGTCCCCAACGGCCTTGTTCACCGTGTCATGGAGCCAGGGCAGAAGGGCGGACAGCCCCAAAAGCAGCAGATAGGAGGCTCCCAGCTGGCACAGCCAGAGGATGTAGTAGCGGACCACCGCCCTGCCCCGGGCCCTGGCGCTGAAAACATAGCGCCGGTTGAGGGTGTAGTTGAGCATGGAGGAGAGGAGCCGGGCGGTCATGGTGGACCACCAGTAGCACGCCGCCTCCGGCAGGCGGGCGAACACCCACAGGTCGCACACCGTGAAGGCGGCCACGTCCGCTGCGGCGGACAGCACGGCGGAGGCGGCGTACCACCCCAGGCCGGAGATGAGGATGACGAATACCCGCCAGGAGTCCCGCAGGGCCCTGAGATGGGTGCCCCGGTTGTTGTCAAAATACACAGCCGCGATAGGGATCTGACGCAGCTCCAGCCGCTCCCGGGCCGCCTGGATGAGCACGTTCATCTCGTACTCGTAGCGCTCCCCGCCAATGGCGGCGCACCAGCCCAGAAGGCCGTAGGGGAATCCCCGCAGGCCGGTCTGGGTGTCCGGCAGCCGGGGGCCGTACAGCGCGCGGAAGCCCCAGCTGCTCAGCCGGTTGCCCACCCGGGACTTGGGGGGCACCTCCGGTCCCGTCAGATCCCGGACCCCCAGCACGATCCCCCGCTCCTCCTTCAGAGCCGCGAGACCCACGGCACACACGTCCTCCGGCCGGTGCTGGCCGTCGGCGTCCGCGGTCACCACCGCCCTGCCCGTCCAGTCCGGCCGGCCCAAAATATAGGCAAAAGCCGTTTTCAGGGCCCGGCCCTTGCCCCGGTTCTCCCCGTGGCGGAGGACCGTGCAGCCCGCCAGGGCCTCCAGCTCCCGGAACACGCCGGCATAGTCCGGCCCGCTGCCGTCGTCCACCACCAGCACCTGGCCAAAGCCCCGCTCCAGGAGGCAGGCGGCGTAGTCCGCCAGGGCCTCCTCCGGCGCCAGAGCAGGGATTACGGCGATACAGGCGCTTAAGTCCTTTGTCGGCATTTGCGTTCTTCTCTCCCTTCCATGAACCTCTGCGGCCGGAGAGGGCAGAGAGTCCTCTGCCCCTGTCCTTTTTGTAATTTTTTCCAGAATACCGCAGAATCTTTAACAGGGGCGGCGGAAGATTCTTAAAAATTTCTGAACATTCCGCCAGGCTTACCGGAAAGTCTCCCCCCGCTTGTCCAGCGCCTCCAGCCGCCGCACCCGGACGAAGTCCGGCGCCAAATCCGGCAGATGGGCCTCCACAGCGGCGGCCAGCAGGGCCGGGTTCAGCCCCGGGTTCTGGGCGGAGACCACCGCCTCCAGCGCCAGCGCCCCCAGCTCCTCCCGTACCTCCAGGCTGTGGAGCAGGGGCCGGATGTCCAGCTCCGCCATGGCCTTGCGCTTGGTCCGCTTCCGGATGACAACGCTCTCCCGGCTGAGGAGGTCTTTCACCGCCTCTGCCGCCCCGGCGCGGACGCCGGCGTCGTAGAGGAGCTCCACCCGGCACTGGAGCTTCTCCAGCTCCCGAACGGGCCAGACGGGGACGTAGCACGAGCGGGCCAGGAGGCCCTCCGGCAGAGAGCGGTTCAGCCGCCGGACCAGCTCCTCCCCCTCCAGATCCTCCAGGGTCTCAAAATCTAAAATCTCGCACCGGCTGCTCTGCCCCACGGAGAGGGGCAGGGCGATGGAAAGGACGGGGTGGGGGTGGAAGCCCTGGGAGTGGCGCAGAGCCACCCCCTCCCGGAGGAACACCCGCTGGAGGGTCCGCATCAGATCCAGGTGGGAGATGTACACCGCTCGCCCCTCCTTGGCGAAGAGAAGCCGCAGCTTACCCATGATAGCACTCCCCCCCTTCCACAACGTTGGCCCCGCATCCGGAGCACCGAGTCCGGCAGTCGGGGGTGGTCACGGACGCATAGGCCAGCTCCCGCTGGCGCCAGAGGAAATCCTCCGACACATAGCAGCTGATCGTGCTCCAGGGCAGAACCTCGTCCCGGGAGCGCTCCCGGTTGGCGTAGAATGCCGGGTCCAGGCCGCAGGCGGAAAACGCCTCCAGCCAGCGGTTCAGGTCAAAGCAGTCGCTCCAGGCGTCCAGCCGGGCCCCCCGGCGGTGGGCCTCCTCCAAAACGGCGCACAGCCGCCGGTCACCCCTGGCCAGCACCGCCTCCAGGAAGCTGGTCTCCCCATCGTGCCAGTTGTAAGTGACGGCCTTGGCGGTGATGGCCTCCCGCAGCAGCTTCACCCGCCGCTCGTACTCCTCCCGGGGGATCTGGGCCTCCCACTGGAAGGCGGTAAAGGGCTTGGGGACAAACCAGGAGGTGGAGACCGTCAAACGCAGGGGCCGGTTCTTGTTGCTGGCGTATTCCCGCCAGGTGTGGACCGCCCGGTTGGCCATCTCCGCGATGCCCAGCACGTCCTCGTCCGTCTCCGTGGGCAGGCCCAGCATAAAGTAGAGCTTCACGGCGCTCCAGCCCCCGGCAAAGGCGGTGCGCAGGCTCGCCGTCAGATCCTCCTCAGTGACATTCTTGTTGATGGCGTCCCGCAGCCGCTGGGTGCCCGCCTCGGGGGCGAAGGTGAGCCCCGCCTTGCGGCCCCGCTGAAGCCGCTCCATCAGCTCCATGGAGAAGCTGTCCGCCCGGAGGGAGGGGAGGGACAGGTTCACGTGGTTTTTTCCGCAGAAGGCCGCCAGATCGTCGCACAATCCCGCCAGCTCCGGGTAGTCGCTGGTGGAGAGGGAGCTCAGGGTCATCTCCTGGTAGCCGGAGTCCTCAATGGCCTCCTGCCCGTACCGGGCCAGCAGCTCCCGGCTCCGGCAGCGGACCGGGCGGTAGACGTACCCCGCCTGACAGAACCGGCACCCCCGGATGCACCCCCGGAAGAGCTCCAGGGTCACCCGGTCGTGGACGATCTCCGTGGAGGGGACAATGGTTTTTGTGGGGAACCGGGAGCGGTCCATGTCGCTCACCGCCCGCTTATAGACCCGCTCCGGCGCGCCCTCCTGGGGCGTAATGGCGGAAACCGTCCCGTCCAGGTTGTAGGATATCTCGTAGAGGCTGGGGACGTAGACCCCGCCGATCCCCGCGGCGGCGCGGAGGAACCGGGGCTTGTCCCACCCCTCCCCCTTGGCCCGGCGGTAGAGCGCGATGAGCTCCGGCAGCTGCTCCTCTCCCTCCCCGATGAGAGCCAGGTCGATGAAGTCCGCCACCGGCTCCGGGTTGTACATGGCCGTACCCCCGGCCACCACCAGGGGGGCGAGGGACGGCCTCTGGGCGCTTCTCAGGGGCACGCCCGAAAGCTCCAGCATGTTCAGCATAGCCGTGTAGGCCATCTCGTAGCCTACGGAAAAGCCGATGATGTCAAAGCCCCCCACCGGGTCCCCGCTCTCCAGGGCGTACAGGGGCACGCCGGCGGCGCGCATCTGGGCCTCCATATCCGTCCAGGGGGCAAAGGCCCGCTCGCACCAGACGCCGGGCAGGTCGTTCATCACGGCGTAGAGAATACGGAAGCCCAGGTTGCTCATGCCAATCTCGTAGGTGTCCGGGAAGCAGAAGGCAAAGCGCACGTCCACGTCCCGCTTGTCCTTTTGCACCTCGTTGTATTCGCCGCCCACGTAGCGGGCCGGCTTCTGGACCCGGGGCAGGATGCGTTCCAATCTCTTGTCCACAGTGTCTCTCCTTTTTTGTTGCTGGAGCACTATTTTATCGCCTTTTCCCTGGTTTTGCAAGGGGGATCCTGGAAATCAATTTTTAAATATACGGGGGCGGTGCTTTTTGTGCGGACAAAAAGTATCCAAAAAGCCGCCAGGGGCCTGCGGCCCCCGGACGCCGAAAATGCCGATCTGCACGGCAGCACCGGGGCTATCATGCAGATCGGCATTTGCGGGGCCCGGCAGCCCCGGCCCGCCCCTCTCACCGAAAGATAAAAATCTCCTCAATGGGCGCGCCCACGGCCCGGGAGATGTCCACGGCCAGCCTGAGGGATGGATTATACTGGGCCTTCTCCAGCCGGGCGATGGTCTCCCGGCGGACTCCCACCATCTCCGCCAGCTGCTCCTGGGTGAGGCCCTTGAGGAGGCGGCAGGTCCTGAGATTGCAGGTGAAGCCTTCCATTATCCGGCCTCCCCCTCCGGCTCCGCCGCCTCATCGTGGTCGTACCGGTAGAGCAGGTACTCGGAGAGGAACATGGTCAGGGCCACGGCCAGGGCGATACCGGCCGTCAGTGCCAGCGCGACCAGCCCGGCATGGAACCGGCCCGCCTGTCCCGCCAGGATCAGCAGGAGGAAAATAGCGGCAAAGCCCACCCGGTACGCCTTCAGCTCCGCCTTGGCCGCGTTCTCCCGGAATCGCTCGTCCATCAGGGTACTGGACAGCTTTCCCTCATAGAAAAATCCAAAGAAGCCGTAGAATGCGAAAAAGACAAAGGGCGTCATATCCCCGAAGGCCCCGTAGGACCAGAAGCCCGCGAAGCCAAGGAACCCCAGAAGCCCCAGCAGGCCGAACTTGGGACTCAGCCGCCGGGTGCGGTTGGTTTTCATGCTCCGGCGCTTCTGGTCCGAAACCGCCCTGATGACCGCATAGACCAGGTACACGCCGCATAGGACATCAAGGACCAGGGCCAGGAGCATAGGCATATCCGTGGGTTCAAACACATAGGAATTCATGGGGTAGACGAGCTTCCCGCCGTTATAGGTCAGGTCGTACCATGCGGCCGCGGCGGTCAGCGCCGCGCACAGGACGCTCAGAACGATAGGCGGAAGCCAGTGCCTTTTCGTCCGGCGGGGTTGATTGGTTTTCATAGCGGATACCTCCTGTGTGTGTGATATATTTATCGTAAGATATGGCAAATATATCACACAGCAGTCAAACTGTCAAGAGGGAATGTGCGAAATAGATCGCTTTTTTGCCTGGCCAATGTACATTCTCCATTGGACCGGCTCCAGGGGGAGGAAAAATTTCCCAGATCTCCGGGAAGAAATTTAGGGAAATCCGCAGATAGTCCCTTGACGCGAAGCGGGTCATTGTGTATCATAGTTATGTATCTTTTGTCGCTTTAAGGGACATTTTTTGGTTTACATAACGATTCTGCCGGTGGACGGCGGGGAAGGTAACGCATAAAAATGATTCGTTTAACAGATGTTGTAAAGGAGTACCCCAACGGGACCCATGCCCTCAACGGGCTGTCCCTGGAGATACAGGACGGGGAATTCGTCTTTATGGTGGGCCCCTCCGGCAGCGGGAAATCCACGGTAATCAAGCTGCTCATTGGAGAGATTGAGCCGTCCGAGGGCCGGGTGATGGTCAACGGCTTCTCCCTGCTGAATATCCGGGAGTGGCAGATCCCCTATATGCGCCGGACGGTTGGGGTGATTTTTCAGGACTTCCGGCTCATTGAGCACAAGTCGGTGTACGACAACATGGTGTTCGCCATGCGGGCGGTAGGGGCGGGCCCCAAGGAGATCCGAAAGCGCATCCCCTACTGCCTGAACCTGGTGGGGCTGGAGAACAAGGGCCGCCGGCTGCCCTCGGAGCTCTCCGGCGGCGAGCAGCAGCGGGTGGCCATTGCCAGGGCGCTGCTGAACAACCCCAGCACCATTATCGCGGACGAGCCCACCGGCAATCTGGACCCCGCCCGCTCCCTGGAGATTATGCGGCTTCTGGAGCGGATCAACGCCCTGGGGACCACGGTGCTGGTGGTGACCCATGAGAAGGACTTGGTCAACCGCTTTGACAAGCGGGTGGTCATGCTGGAGCGGGGCCGGGTCGTCAGCGACGGCAGGGGCTGGTACGGGAGGAGGACGCAGTGAGCAGGCACAATATTATTTACTTCGCCCGGGAGGGCGCTTACAACATGTTCAGCCACGGCTTCATGTCCTTTGCCGCCGTGGGCATTACCGTAGCCTGCCTCATCATCATGGGCACCTTCACCCTGGTGGCGGTCAACGCCAACGCCATGCTGGAGGATATGGAGGCCCAGAACCAGATGCTGGCCTTTGTGGACGACAAGAGCTGGACCGAGGAGCAGGCCCGGGCTCTGGAGAGCCAGCTGCGCGCGGTGCCCAATGTAGCGGATGTGGAGTTCATCTCCAACGCGGAGGCGGCCGCCGCCTTCCGGGCCCGCTACGAGGGGGACGAGCTGTTCACGGGCCTGCCGGACGACAACTTCCGGCACCGCTACGCCATCTATCTGAAGGATATCGGCCTGATGCGCCAGACCAAGACGGACCTGGAGGGCATACCGGGAATCGGCGAGGGCAATGTGGCGGCCTACGAGGACGAGGCGGCGGGCTTCATCACCATCCGCAACGTGGCGGGGGTGGTATGTGTGGTGCTCATTGCCGTACTCTTTCTGGTGTCGGTGTTCATCATTGCCAACACCATCAAGCTGACCACCTTTGATCGGCGGGAGGAGATCGCCATTATGAAGATGGTGGGCGCTACCAACGGCTTTATCCGCTGGCCCTTTGTGTACGAGGGATTTCTGCTGGGGCTCTTCTCCGCCGTGATCGGCTTTTTCCTCCAGTGGGGGCTCTATGAGGCGGTAGCCCGGTCCATCGCCTCCAACGACACCATCAACCTGATCTCCACGGTGCCCTTCTCCAGCATGTGGGGCTATGTGGCGGTCATCTTCGCCGGGGCGGGCATGCTCATCGGCGTAGGGGGCAGCCTCTCCGCCATCCGCCGGTTCCTGCAGGCATAGCGTCTCTCAAGAAAGGACGGTTTTACAGTATGAAAAAAACGCGGCACATGCTGACGGCGGCAGCGCTGGCGCTCCTGCTCCTGCTGGGGCTGAACCCGGCCGGGGACGCGGAGGGCGTGCTCCTTCCCACCGCCCGGGCGGTGAGTCAGAGCGATATTGACGATCTGAAGGACGACCGGAAGGAGCTGACGGAGGAAAAAAAGGAGATTGAGAGTCAGCTGTCCCAGCTGAGAGACGACAAGGCCAACGCCATCCAGCGCCGGAACCTGCTGGACCAGCAGATCTCTCTGACGGAGCGGGAGATCGCCAACACGGAGGCCCAGATTGCCGGCTACGAGGCGCTGCTGGCCCAGACGGCCTACGAACTGGAGGAGAATCGGCGGGAGGAGGCGGAGCGCTACGCCCTCTTCTGCGAGCGGGCCCGGGTGATGGAGGAGGCCGGAACTACCTCCTACTGGACGGTGCTGTTCAAGGCGGAGAGCTTCTCCGATCTGCTCAGCCGCCTGTCCGATGTGCAGGAAGTGATGAACTACGACCAGGGGGTGCTGGACAGCCTGCGGCAGCTGCGCAGAGAGATCGAGGAGAAGCAGCTCTACCAGGAGGAGCTGAAGGCGGGCGCCGAGGCGGCCAAGATCGAGCTGGAGGCCAAAAAGGTGGACCTGGACAACCAGCGGGAGGCCGCCAACCAGATGGTGGCGGAGATTCAGGACGATCTGGAGGCGGCGGAGGAGCTCTACCGCCAGAAGGAGGCCGAGGAGGAGGAGATCCGGCGGCAGATCAAGAAAAAGGAGGAGGAGCTGGCCGCCCAGATGGCGGCGGCCCAGATTGATTGGACGGCCTCCGCCGGCGGATACATCTGGCCGGAGAGCGTGAGCCGGCGCATCACCTCCCCCATGGGCTCCCGGAACACCGGCATCCCCGGGGCCTCCACCAACCACAAGGGCGTGGACATCGGCGGCGTGGGCTACACCACCACCGTGGTGGCCACCAAGGCCGGGGTGGTGATTACCTCCGAGCGCTCCAGCTCCTACGGGGAATACGTGGTCATCAGCCACGGGCCGGGGAACACCACCCTCTACGCCCACATGAGCAGCCGGTCGGTGAAGGAGGGAGACGTGGTCACCCAGGGGCAGGCCATCGGCATTACCGGCTCTACGGGTATCTCCAGGGGGGCCCACCTCCACTACGAGATTACGGAGGGCGGCGTCCGGGTTGATCCGCTTACTTACCTGCCGGGGTACGTCAAAGCCTGGTAGGAGGGAACTGCTTATCTGCGCGGCAGCCCGGGGGCTTTGCCCCAGGACCCCGCCAGTGCCGATCTGCACGGCAGCTCCGGGGGTTACGCACCCCCGGGCCCCCGGGGATATTCCCCTTCGAGGGCCGGCAGGCGAAGTCGGTGGATATCGCTCTATCGGTAGGAAGCGGGTCATTCGGTGGCTTCGCCCCCTGATCTTTTGCTGCACTGCGTGAAGTCCCCCGTAAAACAGCAGGGGCCCGGGGGCGCTTAGCCCCCGGCGTGTTTTTGGGTACTTTTTTGCACGAGCAAAAAGCACCGCCCCCGTCCTGGGGGTCCCGTGAAGCGCCGCAAAGCGGCGCTTTTAGCGCTAAGGCCGCCGCGGGCGGCCCAGCGGGGGGTAGAACCCCCGGTGCTGCCGAAAAGATAGGCCCCCACAGCTGAGAATTAGACAGCGGACATAATGCCGCCTCCCGAAGCATACCATGTTCCGGGAGGCGGTAAATCATGCTGGGATACATCATCTATGGGGACGGCCCCAAAAAACCGGAGCTTGGAGAACGGCAGCTGCCCGGCGGGGCCTTTGTGACGCTGCATATGGGGCAAGCGTCCCGCCCCAACGGGCCGGTGGCCCTGGCCCGCGCCCGGCAGGGCGCAAAGAAGCTGCGGGAGGCGGGGGTCCGTACAGCGGTGTTTCCAGTGGATTTCCCCTATACGGCCCTGTTTCTCCGGCAGGGAATCTGCCCGGTGGACACCCTGCCCCTGCGCCGGGCGTTGGCGGCGCCTCTGACCCGGCAGCGGCTGGAGGCCATGAACCTCTCCCCCACCCAGGCGGTGGTGGCCATCTCGGGGGAGCGTACCGTCCGGGAGATGACGGACTGCGCCAAGGCCCTGGCCCTCAGCTACCGCTATGTGCTGCTGAGCCTGCGGGGGTGCGAGGAGTTCGCGAGGGGCCTGCGGCGGGAGTACGGCGTATCCCTGCTTCTCTCGCCCTCCGCGGATCAGCTGGACCGGGCGGACGCGCTGCTGCTGTTCTCCCCGAGAGGGGATCTGGCCCAGGAGAACCCCATCCTCTATACCCTCTACCCCGGCGGCGAGGCGGGGCGGGGGCGGCTCCCCCTGAAGCTGCCGGCGGCCCTGGCGGAGCGGCTGGAGCCCAACTGCGGCCAGGAGCAGCTGGCGGCCGCCCTGTACGCCATGGGCGCGCTGACCCTGGAGATGCTGCTCGCGGAAATTCCTTGTTGACAGAAGCGGGAAATCCCGATATAATGCAGGGACAGAATGAAACGCTTTCTTGTGGAGCCGTGGGCCCGTTCTTCCGGGGCCGCGGCTCCCACGTACGGAAGATGGAAAGGAAAACCAAGATGAAAAAGGAATTCAAGATGAGTCAGGCCCGCTTTGACGAGCTGCAAAAGGAGCTGACCTATCTCAAGACCACCCGCAGCGACGAGGTGGCGGAGATGATCAAAGTGGCCCGGGGCTTTGGAGACCTCAGCGAGAACAGCGAGTACGACGAGGCGAAAAACGAGCAGGGCAAGCTCTACTCCCGCATCGGCGAGCTGGAGAACATTCTGCTCCACGCCGTAGTGATCGAGGAGGCCGACATGCCCACCGGCCAGGTGACCATCGGCTCCACGGTGACGGTCACCGCTGTAAAGGACGGAAGAAGCCGCAGCTTCAAGATCGTGGGCAGCCAGGAGGCGGACGCCATGCACGGCATTATCAGCGAGGATTCCCCCTTCGGCAAGGCCCTCATGGGCGCCAAGGAGGGAGATACGGTCACTGTTACCGCCCCGGCGGGCGAAATTGCCTATACGGTAGATAAGATCGAGCGCTGAAGGCGCTGGAGATAAGGAGAGAGATTCATGGCAGATACGTCAGCCGCCCAGGGCGGCGAGCAGCAGCAGGATCTCAGCGAGATCCTCCGGGTCCGCCGGGAGAAGCTGGCCGCCCTCCAGAGCGAGGGCCGGGACCCCTTCCAGGAGACGAAATTCGTGGTAAGCCACCACGCCCAGGAAATTAAGGACCAGTTTGACGCGCTGGAAAACAGCGCTGTCACCGTCGCCGGCCGGCTCATGAGCAAGCGGGGCATGGGCAAGGTCAGCTTCTGCGATTTACAGGACAAGTCCGGCCGCATCCAGCTCTACGCCCGGAAGGACGAGATGGACGAGGAGGACTACAACCGCTTCAAGAAATACGACATTGGGGACATTGTGGGGGTAGAGGGCCAGGTGTTCCGCACCCAGCGGGGGGAGATGAGCGTCCGGGCCCAACGGATCACCCTGCTCAGCAAGTCCCTGCTGCCTCTTCCGGAGAAATTTCACGGCCTTACCGACAAGGAGACCCGCTACCGCCAGCGGTACGTGGATCTGATCGTCAACCCGGAGGTGCGGCGGAACTTCGAGGTCCGCAGCGCCTTTGTCAAGTACCTGCGCAATTTCCTGGACAGCCGGGGCTATATGGAGGTTGAGACGCCGGTGCTGAACACCATCAGCGGCGGCGCTACCGCCCGGCCCTTTATCACCCACCACAACACCCTGGATATTGACATGTACATGCGCATCGCCACGGAGCTGCCCCTGAAGCGGCTGATTGTGGGCGGTCTGGAGCGGGTCTACGAGGTGGGCCGCATTTTCCGCAACGAGGGCATGGATACCAAGCACAATCCGGAGTTCACCACTGTAGAGCTGTACGAGGCCTACGCCGACTTCAACGATATGATGGACCTCTTTGAGGAGCTGCTCAGCGGCGCGGCAAAGGAGATCTGTGGCGGCTACCGGCTCGCCTGGCAGGGCGAAGAGGTGGATCTGACCCCAGGCTGGCCCCGTATGACCATGGCCCAGGCAGTCAAGGAGCACCTGGGCGTGGACTTTATGGCCATTGCGGACGATACGCAGGCTGTTGCCGCCGCCAAGGCGGCGGGCGTGGACATGGATGGCGTGGAGCCCACATGGGGACATGCCCTTTACGAGTGCTTTGACCAGAAGGTGGAGGAGAAGCTGGTTCAGCCCACCTTCATCACCATGCACCCGGTGGACGTCTCCCCCCTGGCCAAGCGCTCCCCCAAGGATCCCAGAGTGACCGAGCGGTTTGAGCTCTTTATCTGCCGCAGCGAGATGGGCAACGCCTTCTCCGAGCTCAACGACCCCATTGACCAGCGTCAGCGCTTTGAAAAGGAAGTGGAGGACCGGGCCAAGGGCAACGACGAGGCCGGCATGATGGATGAGGACTACCTCACGGCGATGGAGTACGGCCTGCCGCCTACGGGCGGGCTGGGCATCGGTATCGACCGGTGCGTCATGCTGCTGACAGGCAGCGACTCCATCCGGGACGTGATCCTGTTCCCTACGATGAAGCCCTTGGACTGAGAAAACCATTGTGGCGCAAGGGATTCAAGGATTTTAAGCTTGCCTTAAATGCCCATTTGCCCAGAATTTGCCCATTTCAGAGAGAGTTTTTTGTAAATCTATAGAG
>CATLAL010000030.1 GCA_949878425.1 uncultured Oscillospiraceae bacterium | reverse complement strand
ATAACCGGCCAAACAGCAATCCTTCTGCCAGCTCCGGCACGGCGGCTCGTACAATATCAATTGCCTTTGCATATGTGGCGTAGCGCTCTACGGTCTCCTGCCGGATATGGTACAGCTTTCCAAGCATCTCCCGTATCCGGATCGGTACAGGTTCGTACTTGGACGTGCCAGCGGAAAAATTTCGGCGGTTTCCTGTGTGGAATGACCCGGAGGCTGCGTAGTGAGCGCCAAGCAGCTTTAGAGAAAGATATTGCCTCCCGATAAGATAGCGTCTCATGGCGTCGGAGAGGTCTGTCCGCTGAAGTTGATTGCGGCAGATCCAGTCGATCACCTCCTCACCGTTTCTGGCTGAGCAATTTTTGATACGGAAAGGAATTCCCAGGCGGTGGAAGGTCGCGTACCGTTCAAAGTCCACCAGCAAACGCCTGCTCCAGACATATACAGGTTCTCCGCAGCCGAAGCGGCGGATCTGCTCTTCCATGCGCGCCAACCCGTCTGTTCCTGACGGCTGTACCAGCCGCCGGTAGTCCTCCCAAATTTTCAGGGTGTATAGTTTTCTGATGTTGATGTCAGAGTCTGCCAAATTCCCTCATCTCCTTTCGCCTCTTGTGGTGCCGGAGTGCCCAGCTTGGCTATAGGCGTTTCTAGTTCAAAAATGACATATTCCTGAAAAACATGGATCAGCGGTTCCGTGCGGTGCTCTGCGGCGGGCATACCAAACCGCTCCCGCCAATCAGCAGGAAAGTACGGCGCATATCGCCGGGCCGCATCCCCGCTGTAATAAAACGCCTCCGCAGACCGCAAATCAAATGCCAGCAGCTGCTCTCCATTCTCACATAAATACTTTCCGGTTAAACGGTAGCGGCAATCAAGATTCCACTCCATAAGTGCATAGATTTTCGCAAAAAATATCGGACAGGACAGCTGACGGGGTTTTCGTTTTTTGCTGCCAGCAGAACACCACGGGAGGGCGTCCCTGGCATCCTCTCGGCTGGGACGCAGTGTAAGCGTCCTGGTACCGCGGTTCACCAGAATTTGTATATACTCTGTTTCCTGAAATCTCTTCAGACAGACACTGTTGACCCACATTTTCATTCGTCCAAAGGAAAGAACCGGCTCGGAACTGCTGGAGAAAAACTGACTGCGTATAACCTCAAAACCATCATCGGAAAAAATGCCGCTTGGAGCTTTCTCCGGAGGCAGGTATCTCTCATCCTCCATCTGTCGAATCCTCCCGCCGGATCTGTGGAATAAGCCGCTGAATATCATCCGCAACCGCACCGGCTTCCATAAAATTCCGCTCACCGCCTCCGGCGGGCGGTTTTGCGGGGGCCATAAGCCGCCAGTCTCCACAATTGTCTATGACGGCCAAATCCTGTAGCTGGCAATGTGCGTACCAGACGGTTCCAGCTGAATCCGCCCACGGCGGCGGGAAAGCGGCGACAGCCCGACGCGCGGCGCTGCGAAAGAATCTATGATCGATGCCTTCAAATATCTTGTCAGGAATCAATATTTCAGCGTCCTTCCAATAGAACAGAAGGACGGACTCCTCACAATTGTTGTGGCATATACCCTTGATGCAGTATTTATACTCTGCGTTCCAGCCAAACAGCCGGTATAGCGTGGGGATAAGGGCCGCACCGCAAATCGTTCTGGGTATCCATCCGCCGTTTCCGGCCAAACGCGCCCAGCGCAGACTGTGCCGCCCCTTTTCTTCCGCAGGCCGGACAGCCAGCATCTTTTTACCGGAGTGAACGAGCAATTCCACAAACGCGATCTCTCTGAGCTTTTGGATACATATACGGTTGAAGCAGATTCCCTTCGTGGAAAGCGTAACGCACGGTGCGCCGGCAGTATGAAAGAATTGGGATCGGACGACCTCAAAGCCCCTCAAATCAAACTCGCCGGGCTGTGCTTCGACGCGGATTGTTTTCAAGTCAGCGGAAGATTCGCAGACGCGCAGGGAGGCCTCCTGATAGTCTGCGGCGTCAAATCCGGCCCAACGCGGATTCACAGCGACAAACCCGCACATAGGACCATCTACTACCGTGTGGAGCTCTGGCAGAATGCCTCTGCCACCGTATTTTGCGTTGCTGAGCAGCTTCTGTACCGCAAAATAGTCCTCTGGAGTGATAATCGGTTCGTGATGGTCTTCCGCAAAATAGCTGAGACGATCTCCGCGATTCTTCCTGGACTTATGATTCAGATAATTGGGAGTGAAAGTTTTTCTCGCCTGGACAGCTCCGCAATGACGCTCATTTCGCAAGACCTGGAGGACGCTGCCCGCAGACCACACCGTATTCCCCTTTTTCGTCCGGCAGCCTAATTGTGTAAGCGTGTCCGCGATCTGCTGGCAGGTATATCCATAGAGATACAGGAAGAAAATGAGGCGGACAATTTTGGCTTCTTTTTCGTTTATGACCAGGTTTCCTTCTTCATCCCTGTCGTATCCAAGAAGCGGCGGCGTAAGATAGATTCCGCTTCCGAAACGCATTTCGATGGAGGCGTTCATGGCGTTGCTTTTGATCCGGGATTCCTCCTGAGCGATGCCGGAAAACATCATCAACTGCATCTCGCCCTGCATCTTCAATGTAAAAAGATTTTCGCTTTCAAAGCGTACGCCTATCGGTGGGTTCAAATCCATCAGTTCTCGGACAATCTGCCCGCAGTCCACATAGTTGCGGGCGAAGCGGGAGATGCTTTTTGTTAGGATCAGATCAATTTTTCCTGCTTTGCAGTCTTGGATCATTCGGTTAAATTCTTTCCGCTTCTGTATGTTTGTCCCGCTCAGCCCCTCATCCGCATAGATTGAAACAAGCGTCCAATTGGGATGTTTCTGCACCTGGCTTTCGTAGTAGTTTTTTTGTAACTCATAAGAGGAGGTCTGCCGGGGATCTCCCGTGGAGACGCGCGCATAAACCGCCACCCTCTTGGGTGTACTGTCATCATCGAAATCCGGTTGCGCCGCTGTCACAGGAATGATGCGAACTTTTTCTGAGACGGTTCCCTGATACCGGCGGCGGATCTTGTCCTTTTGTTGTTGGATGCTTTCTTGCCTGCGTTCACTTTCATTCACGTTTGACTACCCCCGGAACTTTTTCCTCAGTATAGAATATTTTCCAGACAAATGGAAATAACCACGGGGACACTGGTATCCCTGTGGTTATTGAAACAACAGAATTCACATATTTTTTGACTTGCCTTTGCTATCTTCCCACGTTTGGTAAAATTTTGACCGAATCTGAACGAAGGCGAGGCAAAAACATGGTACTGAATTACAAACGAATCGGACAAAGGATACGCGTCATACGCAGGGCACGAAAAATGACCCAAGCGGAGCTAGCAGAGTGCGCAAACCTCTCTGTCCCTTACGTCAGCCACATTGAGAATGGAATCAAGCAGGCCAGCCTGCAAGCGGTTGTCAATATCGCGGAGGCTCTGGAGTGTACCGCAGATAAACTTCTTTATGAAAACCAGCCGGACTGTTGCAGTATTTGGCAGCCGGAATTGTCAGAGATGCTGTCCGGCTGCACTGCCTCTGAACAGCAGTTTTTGCTGGAAGTTCTCAGTGCAATAAAAAATTGTTTCATGACCAACAGGCATACATTCGGCAGCAAGTGAATCGGTAGATATGCGCTTACTGTCCGTCCCAAATCACCGTATAGCAGCATACCATTTCCCTCCCACACCTCTGGAAAGCTTTCTGTCCGTAGGCTTTCCAGAGTTCTTTTCCTTTTGCTGTCTTCGTTAAAAAAATATTACACCCAAAGTGTAGACCAGGACGACCTGATTTCCATTGGAACAATTGGCCTTATTAAAGGGATTTCCAGCTATAAGCCGGAGAAAAAGGTCCGGCTTGCCACCTATGCTGCCAGATGCATTGAAAATGAGGTCCTCATGTTTTTCCGGAGCCAGAAGAAGCTCCAGGGAGAGGTCTCGCTGTCCGACACGCTGGATACAGATAAGGACGGCAACGAGCTCTCCCTTATGGAGGTTGTTGGCGTGGAGGATACCATGCTGGACGATCTGGACATGCGCGAGAGCCATATCAGAGTCCGCAGGCTGGTGGGGGAGTGTCTGACAGATCGGGAGGCGGACATTATCCGCCAGCGGTACGGCCTTAACGGGAGGCCGCCGCGCACGCAGCGGGAGCTGGCCGCCGATTACGGTATATCCCGCTCCTATGTCTCCCGCATTGAAAAACGCGCTCTGGAAAAACTGGAGGCGGCGCTGGGGGAGCCCTAGAGTCTGTTTTAAAACCGACTCTAACCTTATATAACTCGGCAAATGGTGGAAGCGCCTTGATTTCCCGCCGTTCCCCTGTTTTGGGTGCCGCCTAACGCAGGAGGATCCTGGCTCCGCCCCCGTAGGCCTCCACGCGCCCGATGCGCTGGGCGCTGGGGACCCGGGGGGCCAGCGCCGCCAGAAGGGCGTCCGCGTCCGCGGGGTCCACGGCCATGAGGAGCCCCCCGGCGGTCTGGGGGTCAAAGAGCACGTCCTGATGGCTGAGAGGCGTATTCCCCGCGTCCACATAGGGCTCCGCGAAGGCCCGGTTGCGGTACATGCCCTCCGGCAAAACGCCCATTTTGGCCAGCTCCAGGGCCTCCGGAATGAGGTCTATGTCCTCCACCCGCAGTACCGCCCGGACTCCGCTGCCCTGGACCATCTCCAGCAGGTGGCCCAGGAGGGAGAAGCCGGTGACGTCGGTGCAGGCGTGGACCTGGTAGTTCACCATCACGTCCCGGGCGTCCTTGTTGAGGGTGGTCATCAGGCGGTAGGCCAGCTCCATCCCCTCCGGCGAGGCCAGCTCCCCCTTGTGGGCGGTGGAGAGAACCCCCACCCCCAATGGCTTGGTGAGCAGCAGCACGTCTCCCGGCCGGGCTCCGCTGTTGGTGAGCACCCGGTCCGGGTGGACGAAGCCCGTCACCGCCAGGCCGTACTTGGGCTCGCTGTCGAAGATGCTGTGGCCGCCGGTAATGAGACACCCAGCCTCATAGACCTTGTCATAGCCGCCCCGGAGCATCCGGTGGACCGCCTCCTGGGGCATGTCCTTGGGCACGCACATCAGGTTCAGCGCCAGCTTGGGCTCGCCCCCCATGGCGTACACGTCGCTGAGGGCGTTGGTGGCGGCGATCTGGCCGAAGAGATAGGGGTCGTCCGCAATGGGCGGGAAGAAGTCTACAGTCTGCACCAGGGCCAGCTGGTCGGAGAGGCGGTAGACCGAGGCGTCGTCGCTGCGGTCAAAGCCCACCAGCAGATTGGGGTCCCTTCGGACCGGGAGGCCCTCCAGCAGCTGGGCGAGCACGCCGGCCCCCACCTTGGCCCCACAGCCGGCACAGGAGGCCAGCTTGGTCAGTTTTACTTCGTTTTCCATAAGCCCTCCCATCACAAAAGCGCGCCGCTGAGGCGCAGCACCGCCTCCAGCACGCCGCCGCCCACCGCCAGGGCCTTGTCCGAGACCAGCCAGCAGTGGTCCGCCTCACACCTGGGGTCCACGTCCCCGCTCTTCATGCCCCTGTGGACCCGCACCCCGTCGGCCAGCAGGCCCCGCAGGACCCCGCCGATGGTGCAGGCCATGGGTACGCCGTCCACATAGCCGGCCACGTCGCCGGCCTCCACCCGGTCCCCGATGGCCAGGGCGCCCTGAAACACCCCGTCCGCTGGGGCCCGGAGCACCCGCTCCCCGGCATAGCCGCCGATGAGCCCCGGCACGTTGGTGTTGGGCAGGGCGGAGCCCTCGTAGAGGACCCGGCCCAGATAGTGGCCCCGCATGGTCTCCACCACGGCGTGGCAGTCCTCCCCGGCGGTAAAGCCCGGGCCAACGGCCACCACCGCCGGGGCCATATCCGCAGTGGTGCCCAGGTTCCGCTTGGCCAGGATGGCGTCCACCAGCGCGTCCGGGGCCAGGGCCAGGGCCAGCTCCGCCTCCGGGTCCACCAGGACCGGCACGATCCCCAGCTCCAGCAGCTCCGGGATCTCCTCCGGCTCCGCCCGTCGGGCGGCGACGCCCTCCACCTCCGTCTCCCCCAGGCGCACCGCCTCGGAAAAGGCCACGGTCCGGCGGATGGCGGTGGGCTGCTCCCGCTCGCAGAGGACCACCTCCATGCCGCTGCGGTACAGGCGCAGGGCGATTCCAGTGGCGATGTCCCCGCCGCCCCGTATTACGACAAGCATATCCAAACTCCTCCTTGCAGTGATCCGGCAAAGACCGGCCAGGGCAGCGCCGCCGCCAAACGGCGGGCCTCCTCCAGGGCGGCCGGTTCCTCCGCCTGGTTGATAAATACTTTGTCCCCCAGTCCCTCTCTCCGCAGCGCCGCCGCCAGAGTCCGGGCCGTCACCGGCGCGTCCGGCGGCTGGCCGGTCAGGCGGCAGAACTGCTCCGGACGGTGGGCCGCCTCCCGGATGGGCCGGCCGAAGGCGGAGGCCCCCGCCAGCACGATGGTCTGGCCGGACTCCGGGGGAACCGCCGGCTCGTGGGGCAGGTGGGCCTTCACCGGCAGGCCCCGGGAGCCGTCGGCCTCCACCAGCACGTAGTCCGCCAGGGCGGCCAGAGCCGCCATGGGGACCGGGGGCGCGGCCAGCTTCTCCCCGGCCCGGCTCCCCGCGCAGACACAGCCCCGGCGCTTCAGCGCCGCGGCCAGGGCGGAGGCATCCTCCGCAATATCCATGTGGGCCGGCGGAAAAATATGGGTGGTGGTGGTGCAGATGACAGTGCCCCTCTCCCGCAGCTCCCGGGCCAGGACGTACAGGGCGGTGGTCTTGCCGCCGCCGCCGATGAGGGACGTGACCCCGGGCCGGACGGAGAGAAGCCTGAAAAGTTCCATAGGCGCGGCCCCCTTTCCTGAACCAATAGCAATCATCAGAATTTGTAACATCGTGTAGGGGCGAGCATTGCTCGCCCGCTATTAAGAAAAGATTTAGCGATGCTCGCCCTATAGGGGAATGGCATTTATTTTGAAGCTTGCTATAGTATACCACAGATTTCCGCCGCTGAAAAGAGCGGGACGCGCGCCTCCCCGGCGGCCCGGAAATCCGGACGGAGGTATTGAAAAGCCGGACCTTTTGTGCTATAGTCAAACGGCGCACTGCGCCGCAGGAGCCGCGAAAGCGGCTCAGCTGTAGACTGGCAGCACACACGCTCTTTGCGTGTCCAGCGGGCCATCGGCTCGCTGGATGAAAAAACACATTTTGCGTTTTTTCAAGTGTGTTGACTATATTCTTTTCCATACGGCGGGCGGCAGGGAGGCGGGGCTTCCCGGGGCATTTTCAGCCGCTTTATACGCCCGGTCCGGCCGGCCCCGCGCCTTTGGCCGGACTGTTCAAGAAAGGAACGCACGCTATGAATGAAATCATTCTGCTGAAGCTGGGGGAGGTGGTGCTCAAGGGGCTCAACCGCCGCGCCTTTGAGGACAAGCTCACCAGCAACATCCGCCGCCGCCTCCAGCACTGCGGCAGCTTCCAGGTCTACTCCAAGCAGAGCACCATCTACGTGGAGCCCCAGGGCGGGGACTGCGACCTGGATGGGGCCTTCACCGCCTGTAAACAGATCTTCGGCGTCATCGCCGTCACCCGGGCCCTGGCCTGTCCCAAGGACAAGGACGCCATCTTCCGCTGCGCGAAAGCCTATCTGGACCAGGAGCTCCGCCAGGCGAAAACCTTCAAGGTGGAGACCAAGCGCTCGGACAAGCGCTTTCCCATGAACAGCATGGAGATTAGCCAGTACGTGGGGGGCCTGCTCCACGACGCCTACCCCCATCTGAAGGTGGACGTCCACCGCCCGGAGCTCTGCGTCCATGTGGAGGTCCGGGAGAAGGCCGCCTACGTCCACGGCCCCAGCCAGCCCGGCGCGGGGGGACTGCCCATCGGCATGGGAGGCACGGCGGTGAGCCTGCTCTCCGGGGGCATCGACAGCCCGGTGTCCTCCTACATGATCGCCAAGCGGGGGGTTCAGCTGGAGCTGGTCCACTTCTTCAGCCCGCCCTACACCTCCCCCCTGGCCCGGGAGAAGGTGGAGAAGCTGGCCCGGGAGCTGACCGCCTGGTGCGGCCGGATGAAGCTGCACATCGTGCCCTTTACGGAGATTCAGGAGGCCATCCGCGCCGCCTGTCCGGAGGACCACTTCACCCTCATCATGCGCCGGTTCATGATGCGCCTGGCGGAGGCGGTGGCCCGGCGGACCGGGGCCAAGGCCCTGGTGACCGGGGAGTGCCTGGGCCAGGTGGCCAGCCAGACCATGGACGCACTGACCGTCTCCGACGAGGTGTGCGCTCTGCCGGTGCTGCGGCCGGTGATCGGCATGGACAAGGAGGAGATCGTCCGCTTGGCCCGGAAAATCGGCACCTTTGAGACGTCCATTCTCCCCTACGAGGACTGCTGCACCGTCTTTACCCCCCGGCACCCCAAGACCCACCCCCACCTGGACGAGGTGAGGGAGTACGAGAAGGCCCTTGACATCCAGGGCCTGATGGAGCGGGCCCTGGCGGGGGTGGAGCGGATTACCATTGCCATGGAGGGACAGCCATGATTGCGGAGCTGATTGCGGTGGGCACGGAGCTGCTGCTGGGCAACATCGCCAACACGGATGCCCAGATTCTCTCCCAGGGGCTCAGCGCCCTGGGCATCACGGTCCACCATCACACCGTGGTGGGGGACAACCCCCAGCGCCTCCGGGAGGCCCTGGAGACGGCGGCGAAGCGCTCGGACATCATCCTCACCACCGGCGGCCTGGGGCCCACCTACGACGACCTCACCAAGCAGACCATCTGCGAGACCTTTGGCCGGGACCTGGAGCTCCATGAGGATATTCTGGAGGAGATCCGAACCTGGTTCCAGACCAAGATGGGCAAGCCCATGCCCGCCAACAACGTCCAGCAGGCCATGCTGCCGGTGGGCTGCACGGTGTTCGACAACCCCGTGGGCACCGCCCCGGGCTGCGCCTTCCTGGAGCGGGGCGTCCACGTGCTGATGCTGCCCGGGCCCCCCTTCGAGTGCCGGTACATGTTTGAGAACCGGGCGGTCCCCTACCTGAAAGCGCTCACAAAGGGCGCAATCGTCAGCCACGAGATCAAAATCTTCGGCATGGGGGAGAGCGCCGTGGAGGAGGCCCTCCACGAGCCCATGACCACCCTCGCCAACCCCACCCTGGCCCCCTACGCCAAGCTCAATGAGTGCATGGTCCGGGCCACCGCCCGGGCAGATACGGCGGAGGAGGCCGAGGCGATGCTCCGCCCCCTGGTGGACCGGGTGCTTAAGACGCTGGGGGACGTGGTCTACGGCGTGGACGTGGGGAGCCTGGAGGAGGTGGTCTCCAGGCTGCTGCTGGAGCGGAGCTTGACCCTCTCCGCCGCGGAGAGCTGCACCGGCGGGCTTATCGCCAAGCGGCTGACGGACCTGCCCGGGGCGTCCCGGGTGTTCCGGGGCGGCGTGGTCAGCTACACCAACAGCGTGAAGGCCGGGGTCCTGGGGGTTCCGGAGGCGCTGCTGGAGGAGTACGGCGCCGTGTCCGAGCCGGTGGCCCGGGCCATGGCCGAGGGCTGCCGCAAAATTTGCGGCAGTGATCTGGCGGTATCCGTCACCGGCGTGGCCGGCCCGGACCGGGACGACCGGGGCAGCGAGGTAGGGACCATCTATATCGCACTGGCCGCTCCAGAGGGGACGATCTGCAAGAAGCTCTCCTGCGGCCGGGGCAGGGGCCGGGACCGGGTGCGCAGCGCCGCCGCCCAGAACGCCTTTGATATGCTCCGTCGCTCCCTGCTGGGCCTGCCCCTGTAGACGGCGGACAACAGCCATTTTGAGGGGACCGCTCCGCCGCCTTCAGGCGGAGCGGTCCCCTCTCTGTGCCGCCGCCCTATATTTCCGCAAATTCCGCAGATTTTTCAAGAATCAGTTGTCTTTTCCAGCGGGACATGCTATAATGACCTGATAAATTGAGAAAAGAGCCACTCTTTGGATGGCAAGAATAAAAAAGGAGCAACAGCTATGGATGAAAAAAAGGTCATGCTCTCCGGCATCAAGCCCAGCGGCGATCTGACCCTGGGGTCCTACCTGGGGGCGGTGAAGAACTGGGCGGCCCGGGCGGAGGAGTTCGACTGTTACTACTTTATGGCGGACATGCACGCCATTACCGTGCGCCAGGACCCCGCCGCCCTGCGCCGGCGCACCCTGGAGCAGCTGGCCCAGTATATCGCCTGCGGCCTGGATCCGGAGAAAAACACCCTCTTTATCCAGTCCCACGTCCACCAGCACGCGGAGCTGGGCTGGGTCCTCAACTGCTACGCCATGTTCGGCGAGCTCAGCCGCATGACCCAGTTCAAGGACAAGTCCGCGAAAAACGCGGAGAACATCAACGGCGGCCTCTTCACCTACCCCAGCCTCATGGCGGCGGATATCCTGCTCTACCAGCCGGACTTCGTCCCCGTGGGGGAGGACCAGAGGCAGCACGTGGAGCTGACGCGGAACATCGTCCAGCGCTTCAACGGCATCTACGGGGAGGTGTTCAAGATGCCGGAGTCCTACGTCCCCAAGGTGGGAGCCCGGATCATGAGCCTGACCAACCCCTCCGCCAAGATGAGCAAGAGCGAGAACGAGGACACCGGCCGGGTGACCTTGATGGACGACCCGGCGGTGATCCTCAAGCAGTTCAAACGGGCGGTCACCGACAGCGACACCGAGCGCTGCGTCCGCTACGACCCGGAGGGGAAGCCCGGCGTGGCCAACCTCATGACCATCTACGCCGCCGTCACGGGAAAGACCTACGGCGACATTGAGCGGGAGTTCGACGGCCAGGGCTACGGCGCGTTCAAGACCGCCGTGGGCGAGGCCGTGGTGGAGGCCCTGCGGCCCATCCGGGAGGAGACGCGGCGGCTGCTGGCGGACAAGGCCTATCTGGAGGGCGTCTACCGCGCCGGCGCGGAGAAGGCCTCCCGGACCGCGGAGCGGACCCTCCGCAAGGTCTACAAAAAAGTGGGCTTTATTGCCGGTTGAGCGGAGGCGGACAAGAGATGACAAAGCTGACTGCTCTTTTGATGGACCGGGGGAGCGCCTCTCCGGTGATTTTAGCGCTGGCGGTGTCCATGCTGCTGAGCTTTGCCCTGACCCCCCTGGTAAAGCGTCTGGCCTATAAGATCGGCGCGGTGGACGTGCCCAAGGACAAGCGGCGGATGCACGACCACCCCATCCCCCGCCTGGGAGGCCTGGGCATCTTCGTGGGCTTCGTGATTACGGTGCTGGCCTTTGCCGAGCCCACCCGGCAGCTGCGGGGCATCCTGCTGGGCGCGTGCCTCATCGTGGCGGTGGGCGTGGTGGACGACTCCCACCCCCTGGGGGCGGGCATCAAGTTTATCCTCCAGATCGTGGCGGCCCTGGTGGCCGTGTGGCACGGGGTCATCATCCAGACCATCGCCAGCCCCTTCCCCTTTGGCAGCGCCTACTGGGACTTCGGCATCATGGCCGTGCCCATTACGGTGATCTGGATCGTGGCGGTGACCAACTCCGTGAACCTCATCGACGGCCTGGACGGCCTGGCGGACGGCGTGTCCACCATCGCCGCCCTCACCATGCTGATTATCGCGCTGCTGATGGACGACCTGGAGATGGCGGTGATCTGCGGGGCCCTGGTGGGGGCCTGCGTGGGGTTCATCCCCTACAACCGCAACCCGGCCAAGATGTTCATGGGCGACACGGGAGCCACCTTTTTGGGCTATATGCTGGCCACCATCTCCGTCACCGGCCTCTTTAAGCTCTACGCCATTATCTCCTTCATCGTCCCCTTCATCATTCTGGGCTTCCCCATCTTCGACACCGCCTCCGCCTTCACCCGCCGCATCCTCAGGGGCCAGAACCCCATGAAGGCGGACCGCAGCCACACCCACCACAAGCTCATCGACATGGGCATGAACCAGAAGCAGGCGGTGGCCACCCTGTACCTGGTGGCCGGGGTGCTGGGGCTGTGCGCGGTGATGATCGTCACTACGGGCTACGTGAAGGTAATTTTGTCCGTGGCCGCTCTGGCGGGCACGGCCTACACCGCGGCCCGGATCGCCCGCTATCCCCACGACCACCCCCATGACCGCCGGCCTCCGGAGGAGGCGGCGGAGGAAGAGAAAGAGGAGCCCTGAGATGGAAAAGCTTCGTATTATGAGCGTGTTTGGCACCAGGCCCGAGGCCATCAAGATGGCCCCCCTGGTCCGGGAGCTGGCCCGGCGGCCGGATCTGGAGTCCCTCTGCTGCGTCACGGCCCAGCACCGCCAGATGCTGGACAGCGTGCTGGAGGTCTTTGCCCTGAAGCCGGACATGGACCTGGACATCATGACCCCCAGCCAGACCCTCAGCACCATCACCACCAAGTGCCTCACCGGCATGGACGGGGCCATCGACGCCCTCAGACCGGACATGATCCTGGTCCACGGCGACACCTCCACCACCTTCGCGGGGGCCCTCTCCGCCTTCTACCACAGGGTCCCCGTGGGCCACGTGGAGGCGGGGCTGAGGACCTACGACAAGTACTCCCCCTACCCGGAGGAGATGAACCGGAAGCTGGTCACCGCCATCGCGGACCTCTTCTTCTGCCCCACGGAGAATAACCGCCGGAACCTGGCCCGGGAGGGCGTCGCCGAGGGCGTCTTTGTCACCGGCAACACGGTGATCGACGCCTTAAAGACCACCGTCACGGAGAACTACCACTTTACCACGGACGTCCTCAACCGGCTCCCCTATGACAGCAAAAAGATCCTCCTGGTCACCTGCCACCGGCGGGAGAACTACGGCGCGCCCATGGAGAACATCATGTCCGCCCTGGCGGACATCGCCCGGAGCCGGGAGGACGCGGAGCTGGTCTACCCGGTCCACCTGAGCCCCGCGGTCCAGGCGTGCGCCCAAAAGCACCTGGCGGGTATCCCCAACGTCCACCTCACCGCCCCCCTGGCCGCCGACGAGATGCACAACCTGATGGCACGGTGCTACCTGGTGCTGACGGACTCCGGCGGCCTCCAGGAGGAGGCCCCGGCCCTGGGTAAGCCGGTGCTGGTGCTGCGCCGGGAGACGGAGCGGCCGGAGGCCGTGGAGGCCGGCACCGTGAAGCTGGCCGGCGTGGACCGGGAGCGGATCGTCTCTATGGCCACGGAGCTCCTCTCGGACTCCGCCGCCTACGCCGCCATGGCCCACGCCGCCAACCCCTACGGCGACGGCCTGGCCTGCCGGCGAATCGCGGACGCCATCCTGTGGCACTTCGGCAGAGGACCTAAGCCGGAGGACTTCCGAACGTAATAACGTAGGAATTCATACGTTTTCTTGAAAGAAAACGTATCAAAAAGAACTGTAACAGTCTTTGCTTTGGGCCAGAGGAGCGTCAAGCGCCTTCCGGAGAATACCGCGAGCTTGAAAAATGCCAGGTCCTTGCCATCTGCGGTGTTTAGATAGCATATCCGCCGCGTTGTATAAAAACAAAGCGAAACGTAGTTTCGCTTCAAAGGTTTCGGGCCGCCCTTTTCAAAGGGCGGCGGGGTACAGGGGCGGAGCCCCTGTAAAAAAAGGGGGCGCGGCGTTCCATGGACAAAAGGCGGATGAGCTACATCACCGTGGGGTTCTGCGCCCTGCTGGTGGTCGTTGTTGTTCTGCTGGCCTACGGGGGGCGGCGGGGCTCCGGCGGGATTGTGCTGCCGGAGGCGCCCTCCGGCGGCGGCATGGAGGACCCATCCGGCGAGAACCATCTGAACGTGGTAGAGATCTCTCCGGAGACGGTGCAGCCGGCCATCCGCACCCTCTCCCGTCCGGCGTCCTACAGCAGGGCCCAGCTGGTGGAGACCTTCTGGAGCGGCGGCAGCGGCCAGTCCGTCTCCCAGGTCTCCGTCAGCGGCGGCAGCACCCGGATTGACACCCAGCTGGCCGACGGCAGCGTGCGCCACATGCTGATTGCCGGCGGGGGCCAGGATGGCGCTCTGGCGGCGGTGTGGTACGACGACGAGAGGGAGTGGACGCTGCTGCGGGGCGGAAGCGCCGCGGCGGACCAGGCGGGGCGGATGCTCACCTATGAGGCGGTACTGGAGCTGCCGGTGGGCGACATCGCCGCTGCCGGCTACCAGGAGCTCAGCGGGACCTACTGCATCTACGTGGAGACGGCGGCGGACCCGGCGGGCTACGTGTGCCGGTACTGGGTCAGCGTGGAAAACGGCCTGCTGTACGCGGCGGAGCGCTCCCTGGACGGGGAGCTGGTCTACCGCTTCACCGCCGGCCAGACGGAGTCCGAACCGCCGGAGGCGGCGCTCTTCCTGCTGCCGGACGGCAGTGCCCTGGAGCGGCCGGACGCCCCGTGAGGAGGCACGGATGAAATTTGAGATACGGGATCAATTCTATTTAGACGGATCGCCCTTTCAGATCATCTCCGGGGCGATCCACTACTTTCGGGTGGTTCCGGCCTGCTGGCGGGACCGCCTGGAGAAGCTGCTGGCCATGGGCTGCAACACCGTGGAGACCTACATCCCCTGGAACCTCCACGAGCCGAAAAAGGGCGCCTTTTGCTTTGAGGGGATGGCGGACGTGGAGGGGTTTATCCGTCTGGCCCAGGAGGTGGGGCTGTACGTCATTGTGCGTCCCTCCCCCTACATCTGCGCGGAGTGGGAGCTGGGGGGCCTGCCCGCCTGGCTCCTGGCGGAGGAGGGCATGCGCCTGAGGGTCTCCTACCCGCCCTTTCTGGCCCATGTGGCGGACTACTACCGGGAGCTGCTGCCCCGCCTGGCGCCCCTCCAGATCCACCGGGGCGGCCCGGTGATTCTGATGCAGCTGGAGAACGAGTACGGCTCCTACGGCACCGACCGGGGCTACCTGGCCTGGCTGCGGGACCAACTGCGGGCGGGGGGCGTCAGCGTGCCCCTCATCACCTCCGACGGCGCGTCGGAGGAGTGCCTGGCCGGGGGGACGGTGGAGGGCGTTTGGCCCACCTGCAACTTCGGCTCCCAGGCCCGGGAGCGCTTCCAGATCCTGGAGAAGTTCAACGGCGGCGGGCCCCTGCTGTGTACGGAGCTCTGGATCGGCTGGTTCGACGCCTGGGGCGGCGATGGGCACATCACCACCGCTCCGGAGGAGACCGCCGCGGAGCTGGACCGGGTTCTGGCCCGGGGCAGCGTGAACTTTTACATGTTCCAGGGCGGCACCAATTTCGGCTTCATGAACGGCTCCAACTACTCCGACCGCCTGACGCCGGATGTCACCTCCTACGACTACGACGGCGTCCTCACCGAGGACGGCCGCCTCACGGAGAAGTACTGGCGCTGCCGAGCGGTGATAAGCAGGTACCGGGAGATCCCGGAGGTACGCCTGCCTCCCCCCGCCCGGCGGGTGGACTACGGGTTCCTCCCGGTCCGGGAGCGGGTGGACCTCTTCGCCGCGTTGGAGGATTTGAGCGAGCCGGTGGAGAGCGTCTGGCCCCGGTCCATGGAGCGGCTGGGGCAGAGCTACGGCTACATCCTCTACCGCGCGGCCCTGGACACGCAGGAGCGCATGACCCGTATCCGCCTGCTGGGGGCCAACGACCGGGCCCAGATCTTCGTGGAGCAAAAACCGGCGGCCACCCTCTATGACCGGGAGCTGCTGGAGGAGCGGCCCATGGACCTTGCCTTCCCCAGGGGGGCGGAGCTGGACATTCTGGTGGAGAACATGGGCCGGGTCAATTTCGGCCCATTACTGGAGAACCAGCGCAAGGGCATCGACGGGGCCGTGCTGGTCAACGGCCGCGCCCGCCACGGCTGGCGCCACTACCCCCTGCCCCTGGACAACCTGGACCGGCTGGACTTCTCCCGGGGCTGGCGGGCGGGGCTCCCCGCCTTCTACCGCTTCTCCTTTTTCGCGGAGGAGATTGGCGACACCTTCCTGGACTTTTCGGGCTGGGGGAAGGGGTGCGCCTTTCTCAACGGGTTCCACCTGGGCCGGTTCTGGGAGATCGGCCCCCAGAGGCGGCTCTACATCCCCGGCCCCCTTCTGCGGCAGGGGGAAAACGAGCTGATCCTCTTTGAGACGGAGGGCAGGACCGGCCCCGGCCTGGTCCTCCGGGACGAGCCGGAGCTGGGATAACCCGGAACACTCCGCCGGCGGGGCGCATAGAATACTGCGGGGCAGGAAAACCCCGGTACCGCGCGCCCCGTCCCCAGGGGCGTACCGCCCTTTTGCGCGGCGCGCAGTATAAATTCCGCGGTTGCGTGGGAGAATGATAGTGGCCCGATAAACCGGGCACTTCTTCCGGCGGAGTGTGAACTTTGTGGATACAAGCGTAAAACGCGGCGACATCTATTATGCCGACCTCAGCCCGGTTGTGGGGAGCGAGCAGGGCGGCGTTCGTCCCGTGCTGATCGTTCAGAACGATACAGGGAACCGATACAGCCCCACCGTTATCGCGGCGGCTATCACCAGCCAGACGGGAAAGGCGAAGCTGCCTACGCATATTGAGCTGGCGGCGCAAAATTATGGATTGACCAGGGACTCCGTGGTGCTGTTGGAGCAGATCCGTACGTTGGACAAAAAGCGCCTGCGGGAAAAGATGGGGCGGGTGGACAAAGAGCTGATGGACAGAGTTGACGCGGCAATCGCGGTCAGCTTCGGTCTGCACAGCGACAGGCTGGTATAGGCCAAAGCGCTTAAACGGAATCGGAGCGATTTCGTTCAGGCGCGCCGCCGGTACGGCCTCCGCTGGGGCGCTTACCCCGGAATTCCAGATAAAGCCCACGGCCAGAAAAGAATGAAGCCGCCCCTCCGGGGCGAAAAGAGCCCCCTGGCGCGGAACCTCATCCGCGCCGGGGGGTGATTTGCTGTGGGAGGCCAGGTATTATAGTGGCCACAGTTCAAAATCGGTAAAGTTTCGGGCCGCCCTTATGATTGTGCAGCGGCCACAGTGATTTTCCATGGCCGCTCCGTTAAGCGCCGCCACGCGGCGCTTTGAGCGCTAAGCCGTCCGAAGGACGGCCCACGGGGCGGAGCCCAACATGTACTCGTTTTCAACTGCGTTGACTATAACGGCGGGAGCGCCGTTCCGCCAGCCGGAGCAGCCTGGGCCGGTTGTACCTCTGGATCGCCACAGCGGCGCCGTCCAGCAGCGCCGATAAAAGGGCGGTGGCAAAAAAGGCCCAGAACGAGCCAAAGGGAATGGCGAAGAGCAGGGAGAGAGCGCCCAGCAGGATGCTGAGCTCGTGGACCGCCTCTGCGTGGCACGTATTGCTTACCACCTCCTCCGGCGTATGCGCCGCCAGGGAGAACTCCCGGGGCTGGTAGGTGAGCGCCCTTTTCTTCCAGTTTTTCACCCCCAGGGCCTCATAGAGCCGCGCCTCCCAGGGCTTTGGGCGAAACCACCGGCTCCGGCAGTCGTAGCGCCGGCGGGTAAAGGCGGTCAGCAGCACTGGCGCCAGGAATCGGACCGCCATGTGGTAGGCAAACATGCCGCCGGTAATGGCCAGGGTCAGGGCCCACTGACGGCCCGTGCGGCGGTAGAGCGCCCCAAAGAGGGCGCACACGGCCCCTCCGGCCAGTAGGACCGCCAGCATCCCCCGGGCCAGAGGGGGCATTTTCTCCCCCGGTAGTTTGCGTCCCATTCCAATCCCCGCTTTCTCCGGCGGACTCTCCGATGCCGGTTTTCTCCATTGTATCCAAAGCCGCCGGAAAAAGCAAGGAGGAATCCGCCGTTGTTCTACCGGAAGAGCAGGCTGACCAGGTGGACCGCCGTGCAGAGGACTGCGCCGATGGCGGTGGGCAGGGCCACTGCCAGGATGGTCCACTTGGCGCTCTTGGTCTCCCGCCAGATGGTGAGGCAGGTGGTGCCGCAGGGGAAGTGGAAGAGGGTGAAGAGCATGGCGCTGAGGGCGGTGGCGGCGGTCCAGCCGTTGGCGGCCAGCAGGCCGCGGAGCTCCGCCAGGCTGCCGTAGTCCGTCAGGGAGCCGGCGGAGAGGTAACCCATGAGGATGCAGGGGACCACGATCTCGTTGGCCGGGAAGCCCAGCAGGAAGGCCAGCAGGATCACCCCGTCCAGGCCCATGAGGCCCCCCAGGGGCTGGAGCAGCCCGGCCAGGCGGAGGAGAATGCTCTCCCCTCCGATGGACACGTTGGCGGCAGCCCAGATAAGGAGTCCCGCCGGGGCCGCCACGGACACCGCCCGGCCCAGGACAAAGAGCGTCCGGTCCAGGATGGAGCGGACCAGCACCTGCCCCACCTGGGGCGTCCGGTAGGGGGGCAGCTCCAGGGAGAAGGAGGAGGGCTCCCCCCGCAGTACGGTCCCCGCCAAAAGCCGGCTGGCCCACAGGGTCATGGCAACGGCCAGAACGATGGTCCCCATCAGCGCCGCCGCCGAGCCCAGAGAGCTCCACAGCCCGCTGCCGGTGACAAAAAACATGGAGATCAGGGCGATCAGGGTGGGCAATCGGCCATTGCAGGGCATAAAGGCGTTGGTGAGGATAGCGATGAGCCGCTCCCGGGGACTCTGGATGATCCGGCAGCCCATGACGCCGCAGGCATTGCAGCCCAGGCCCATGCACATGGTGAGGCTCTGGCGTCCGTGGGCCCCGGAACGCTGGAAGAAGTGGTCCAGGTTAAAGGCCACCCGGGGCAGATACCCCGCGTCCTCCAGCAAGGTGAAGAGGGGGAAGAAAATCGCCATGGGCGGCAGCATCACCGACACCACCCAGGCCACGGTCCGGTACATACCGTCCACCAGGGCCCCCTCCAGCCACCAGGGTGCGCCCAAGGCCTGCAAAACGCCCCGCAGAGGCTCCTGCCACCCCAGCAGCAGCCGGGAGAGGAACTCCGAAGGCACGTTGGCCCCCACCATGGTCAGCCACAGCACCAATCCCAGCAGCAGCAGCATCACCGGGATGCCGGTAGCCCGGCTGGTGAGAAGCCGGTCCAGGGCCCGGTCCCGGCGCTGGGCGGTCTCCCGGTCCATGGTGACCACCTGCTCCGCCAGAGCCGCCGCCCGGGCCATCAGGGCCGCGGCGCGGCGCTCCCCGCAGCCGGGGCAGCCGGCGCACCCGGCCTCCGGCCAGGCCTGGGGCCGGGGCGGCGAGGCGGAGGCGGCCTTCTCCAGAGCGCCCCGCAGGGCCTCCAGCCCCTGGCCTCCCCGGGCCGCGGCCCCCAGCACCGGACACCCCAGCAGGGACTCCAGGGCCGGGAGGTCCACCTGAATCTTTTTTTTCGCGGCCTCGTCCAGAAGGTTGACGCAGACCACCACCGGCCAGGCGATCTCCAGGATCTGAAGCACCAGGGCCAGGTTGCGCTCCAGGCAGGTGGCGTCCGCCACCACCAGCGTCACGTCCGCCTCGCCGGAGAGCAGGTAGTCCCGCGTCACCTCCTCCTCCGCGCTGCCGGGCTGGAGGGAGTAGGTCCCGGGCAGGTCCACCAGGGTGTATGTCCGGTTGTGATATGTATAGACGCCTCTGGCGGTGGCCACGGTCTTTCCGGGCCAGTTGCCTGTGTGCTGGTGTAGATTGGTCAGCGCGTTGAATACGGTGGATTTTCCCACGTTGGGATTGCCCACCAGGGCGATCACCGGCCCTGCGGTACTGGTTGCGGCCATCTCGATAGTCCCTCCTTGTCGTGCTGCCGGCGCCCGCGCACCGGCGGTACTGCCAGTGTATGCCCCAGGGGCCGGGCGGGTGATCTTAGAGCCTGCTTCATATCTCGCTACACACGGATTGACGGCGGATTTTCCGCCACTCGTCGTTGCTTGGCCTCGAAATACACAAAGTATTCCTTCGGCCGCACGCCTTGATTGGCGAGAAATCCCCTCGTCAATCCGACCACATCGAGATATGAAACAGACTCTTAGCTTTCAGCGCGGAAATACTATTCTCCAGTTAAAAATGTACAAGCGCCATCGGGCAGAAATCCAGGAATTGCAGTGGGTTGGGGCTCGTTAGGTCCGTCATTGCCGCCTGCGGCGTCAACAATCGAACCGGCAGCGCAAGCGCTGCCCAAGTTCTTTTTGATACTTTTTCCGTGAACCGCCTGAAAGGCGGTTTCGGCTCGCCGTCGCCCTGCGGGCGCCGTAAGCGACGCTTCCAAAAAAAGTATTACACGAATGTAAGGTTTTTGTAAGGTAAAGCGATGGAAAGCCCCTCCCGGATTGGGGTATAATGGACCTGCAAACAAACCCAAGGAGGAAAAGAACATGCCGATTCTCGAAGTCAGCGATTTAAAAAAAGTATATACCACCCGCTTCGGCGGGCAGCAGGTCCAGGCCCTCTCCAGCGTCAATTTCGCCGTGGAGGCCGGCGAGTACGCGGCCATCATGGGTGAGAGCGGCAGCGGCAAGACCACGCTGCTCAACATCCTGGCCGCTCTGGACAAGCCCACCAGCGGCCAGGTCCTGCTGGACGGCAAGAACATTGTGAACATCCGGGAGCGGGACATCTCCGCCTTCCGCCGGGACCACCTGGGGTTCGTGTTTCAGGACTTCAACCTGCTGGACACCTTCTCCGTTCAGGACAACATCCTCCTGCCCCTGGTACTGGCGGGGAAGCGGTTCCCGGAGATGGAGAAGCGGCTGACGCCCCTGGCCCGGCGGCTGGGCCTCGGCGATCTGCTGAAGAAGTACCCCTACGAGATCTCCGGCGGCCAGAAGCAGCGGGTGGCTGTGGCCCGGGCCCTCATCACGGAGCCCCGCATCGTCCTGGCCGACGAGCCCACCGGAGCCCTGGACTCCAAGGCAACCGACAGCCTGCTGAGCCTTTTCGACCAGGTGAACGCCGAGGGGCAGACCATCCTCATGGTTACCCACTCCACCAAGGCCGCCAGCCACGCCAAGCGGGTCCTCTTCATCCGGGACGGGGAGGTGTTCCACCAGATCTACAAGGGCGTCAGCTCCACGGAGGAGATGTACCAGAAGATCTCCGACACCCTGACCCTCCTGGCCGCCGGAGGTGAGAACCATGCGCAATAAGGGAGGATTCTTCATCAAGCTGGCCCTGATCAGCATCCGGAACAACCGGAAGTTCTATCTCCCCTACATTCTGGCCCTGGTGGGGGACGCGGCGGCTATGTATATCATGAGCGCCCTGGTAAACGACCCCGGCGTGGCCAGCATGACGCCGGGCCGGCCCAACGGCTACATGTATGTATCCGTGTTCATGACCATCGGCATGTTTATCGCCTATTTCTTCTCCGCCATCTTCGTCTGCTACATCAACGGCTTTCTCATGAAGCAGCGGAAGAAGGAGCTGGGCCTCTACAACATCCTGGGTATGGGCAAGGGCCACATCGCCCTGGTGCTGGTGGTGGAGACCGTCTGCATCGCCCTGCTGGGCATCGGCGGCGGCATCGCCGTGGGCCTGCTGCTCCACAAGCTGGTGAGTCTGGTGCTCCACCGGATGATCGGCCTGCCCGCCCCCTTTGGATTCTATATCTCCTGGGACGGCATGGCCCAGACGGCGGCCCTCTTCGCGGCGCTTCTGGCCTTCACCCTGCTTCTGAACCTGAACAAGGTGCGGGTGTCCAAGCCCATCGAGCTCCTCCGGGGCGGCAATGTGGGGGAGCGGGAGCCCAAGACCCGCTGGCTTATGACCATCGCGGGCGTGGCCGCCCTGGGGTGGGGCTACTATATCGCCGTCACCACCCGGACAGGCATGGACGCCATTGTCACCTACTTTCTGGCGGTGGCCCTGGTGATCGTGGGCACCTACTGTCTCTTCACCGCTGTGAGCATCTTCATTTTAAAGGCCCTGCGGAAAAACAAGCGGTTCTACTACCGGACCGGCCACTTCATTGGCGTCAGCGGCATGCTCTACCGGATGAGGCAGAACGCGGTGGGCCTGGCCAACATCTGCATCCTCTGCACCATGGTGATGGTGATGCTCTCCGGCACGTTGTCCCTGTACTGGGGCACGGCGGACGTGATCGATGAGCAGTACCCGGGGGACGTCAACATCAGCGTGCGCTACTACCCCCAGCCCCGCGCCCAGGACGGCGGGGACTGGGAGCCCTTCAGCCCGGAGGCCATGCTGGCGGCCCAGACCGGCTTCATTCAGCGCCAGGGCTTCCAGGTGGAGCAGGCCCGGACCTGCGCGGACTTCGGCTTTGGCGCGGGGCGGCTGGCGGACGGCAGCTACACTACGGACACCTCCGACAGGGACGCGGTGGAGGCCATTGTGACCGTCACCTGCATCACCGAGGCCGACTACACCGCCCGGACCGGCGAGACGCTGGATCTTGGCCCCGGCGAGGCCGCGGTCTACGGGGGCGCGGGGGATACCCTGACCATCCGCTGGGTGGTTCCCAAGGAGGGCCGGGAGGTGGGCGTCTCCACCTTCCAAATCGTCCGCAGGCTCAGCGAGAATCCGGACTTCAACCCCAACATCACCCAGCTTGTCACGGTGGTGCTGCCGGACGGGGAGACCATTCACCAGCTGTGGGCCCTTCAGGCGGAGGTCTACGGCCCGGAGGAATACAGCAGCATGCACTGGAAGGCCTATCTGAACGTGGACGCCTCGGAGGAGGAGCTGGAATACCTGAAGGAGCGCTACTGGGACGCGGTGCAGGACGGCGCGTTCTACGAGGGAACCGGCTCCTGGCAGATGCTGGACTGGAATCTGCGCAGCGAGGGGGCGGCGGACGCCTACGGCCTGGCGGGGGGCTTCCTGTTTCTGGGGATCTTTCTGGGCTTCATCCTCCTGGTGGCCACGGTGCTCATCATCTACTACAAGCAGATCAGCGAGGGGTACGAGGACAAGGAGCGGTTCGAGATCATGCAGAAGGTTGGCCTCAGCCGCGCCGAGGTCAAGCGGAGCATCCACAGCCAGATCCTCACGGTGTTCTTCCTGCCCATCGCGGTGGCCAGCATCCACATTCTCTTTGACTTCAACATGGTGGAGAAGCTGCTGACCATGTTCTATATCCACAACACCGCCCTCACAGCGGTATGCACCCTGGGCACGGTGCTGGTATTCTTCGCCGCCTACGGCGCGGTGTACCTGCTGACCGCCCGGACCTACTACAAAATCGTGGAGAGGTGAGGACTATGAAAAAGAAGATCTTTTTCCTGCTGGCGGCCCTGGCCGCCCTGGGCGGATGCCTGTATCACTTCCGCAAAGCCCGGCAAAAAGCCTGAAGCGCCGCAAAACCGCACCCTCATCCGGAAAGGAGCGATTAGAATGGATCGAATCGAAATTGCCCTGGCGGCGGGTATGCTGTGCCTCATGGCCGGAACGCTGCTGGTGGGGTTCAGCCGCCCCCTCTGGCGGATGCTGCACCCCCGGCGGTTCGACGGGCGGCGGAAGCTCCCGCCCCACTACGAGTGGCGCCTGCGGGCGCCGGGCATTCTTCTGCTGCTGACGGCGGCCTGGGTGATCGTCAGGAGCGTCACCGACTCCCTGGCCTTCGGATAAACCGATCGAGTCAAAGAACGGGGAAATAGCTCCGCCATTTCCCCGTTCTTTGATGGTATAGTGACCACAGTTCAAAATCGGTAAGGTTTAGGGCCGGCCAGGTGGCCGCAGGCCACCGGCCCGGTCGTTGACGGCGAAGCCCAACTTTTACTCGTTCTCAACTGCGGTTAATAATATCAATGCAGTTAATTGTTAAATCAGAAAAAAACCGTTGGCATCACTGGGTTTGCAGGGAATAGCGCCTCAAATTTACTACCATTTTACTACTTTTGCGGATACAGATGTGGGCCAGGAGCTTTGTGCCTCTGGCCCGATTTTTTTGCGCGTCTGACAGGACGCGCCGGGGGTTGCTGTGATAAGGGGCGAGTAATCTAACCGCCCGGCAGAAAGGAGGAACACTATTGTATGTGGAATTTGTCTGTGATATAATGACTTGTACAGGCAATTGCCTATGAGGTAGAGAATATCAAACTCGCGGGTGGTCAGTTGCACTGTGCGGCCTCCCATGACCACGGTTCGCCGCAGTGGATCGATGGTCATTTCTTTGTATACAATGCAGGGCGCAGTTTTGAGACCCTTTCTCTGCGCTGCTCTCCAATATTGGGTTACAACGAAAACACTTCGTCCAATTCTTCCCGGCACGCATCGAGCTGCCTCTGGCCGCCGATCACACAGATACTGGCAGTCTCCATCAGCTTCTCCAGCGGTTCCGCAAAGGCCGTCAGACCAGCCGGCGTGACCGTCAGCAGCTCTTGCCGCCTGCGGCAGCGCTCCGCGTAAGAGATGTTTCTCCAGTACAAGCTGTCTGCCATCCTGCCTTGACGAGGCGGTGTCATGTATGGCTCGGCATCCGCCACGGCGCCGATGATGAAGTCGGTCAGGCCGGGCATCGTACCAGGCAGTTGGCGGATGAACGCAGGGGCTTGCCGGTAACAGCCTAAGGAGTGCGCGGCATGAGGGTCACGGTAGGAATAGAAACTGGCAATAACGTTATCTCCCACACCAAAGCCAGTGCCATAGGCACCGCCCTGGATCCGGACAGCTCCCCACAGATAGCCCAGGGTCATGACCTTTCCCAGAACTGGTGCGGAGCCGTGATAGGTCCACCCATACGGAAGAAGATTTCCGCCCATAACAGCAAAGGACACATCTGCGGGAACAACAATGCCCTCCCGTCTCACTCCCCTGGAGGCAATGGCGCAGGTCAGCTCTGCTCGGAGCGTGGAGGCCAACCTGTCCAGCAATGTTTCTCTCAGCGTGTCCGCTGCCTTACTGTCCTGGCCCGTAATGCTCATGGTCAGGCGTCCTGTTGTGACAGCCCTTGCGTAGAGCGCCTTCAGCTCTGTCAGCAGCGGACCAATACGGTTGTCAAAATTTTGCTCCAGCCCCTTCAGCCATTGGTAATAAGCGATACCTCCGGCATACTCCTGGACAGCCCCTGTAGAAGAACTTCCGGCAGCCACTCTGGTTGAGGCGAAGGTGGTGCCGCCAGCTGCGATCCCCGGCTCCATCCCAGCCACTATCTGGCGCAGTAGCTCATGGATTTTCTGCACATTGTCAAATTTTGTCCCGGTCAGGATCTCTGTGACCAACGAAATCGCCTGGGGCAGCTTTTCCTCCACTGCGCTGAACGCGGCGCAGAGGAATACGCGGCAGTTCTCCGGCTGGTTTAGTTCGCCGTAGGGTTCCAGAGAAAAGCGGAGGCTGCCCAGGTTCAGCCTGTTCAACCGTTGCAATTCCATGGCGGCGTACCGCTGGGTATCCAGTATACCCAGCAGTGTGCATAGGAACGACAAGCCGGAGATCTGCTCCGCCTCCAGATCGCTGACCTCGAAGTACAGGTTCACATAGTCCACACCACCGGTTGGGATCGCGTGGCGCAGTAGCGGTAGGCCGTCCACCTCTTCCACTTCCGTGGGGATATTCTCAGGCTGCGGAGGGATGTCGGACAATCGCAGCCTTGGAAGAGCGGCCAGGGCCTCGGCAGTATCGGGGGAGGACTGCCAGGCTAGGCGCTTTTCCTGCTGGGCCAGCAGGGCGGTCTTCCGCCCGCCCTTCCAGGCATCCTGCTCCTCTTGCAGCCGAGCGGCTTCCCGCTCCTGCCGTTCCTGACCAGCGACGGGGGATGGCACCAGCAGCACCTCGCAGGTATGGGGATTCCGGAGGAAGATCCGCGCCAGCAGATCTTCAAAATACCCCGTTTCCAAAGCAGCGTTCAAATCAGCAAACAGCTCGCCGGCCTCCAGATTGGCCGCTGGGTCGCCGCCGTATAGCCAGCTTCCCAGCACCATCATGCCCAGCCCCAGGCCCTGGGGCATACTGCCGAAATCCCGGTGCCGCATCTGGAATTCCATGCTGGCCAGGGTGGCGGCCAGATACTCATGATCCAGGCCGTCCCGAATCAGGCGGGAGATCTCATCTCTTATCGCGGCGCAGACCTCGTCCGACCGACTCTCATCCAGGTATGCCGCTTCCAGTGTCACAAAAGTTTGCTGCGTACTGTCGTTCACCTGGATCCGTACATCCCGGGCCAATCCGGCGGACAGAATGCGCCGCTTCAGGGGCGCGTCGTTACTGCCGCACAGGGCGTCTGCCAGCGCATTGGCTGCCACCGTCTCCCGCCGGCAGGTATAGCCGCCCAGCACATAGCCAAAGGCCAACCGGGCGCGGCCTGTTTTCGGCGCGTGAGGGTCGTCCGCATAGCGAACACATACCGGCGCAGATTTGACCGGCGCTTGCAGGGGGATCACCGGCGTATCCTCCTCCCGGGTGTATGTACACAGATACTCCCCATCCAGGATGGACAGCACCTCTTCCAGGTCCACTTTGCCATCCAGGAAAATATAGGAATTCGAGGGGTGGTAGAACAGGCGGTGGCTCTCCAGGAACTGCTCATAGGTCAGATCCGGGATGTGGGCCGGGTCGCCGCCGGAGACATACCGATAGCAGTTGTCAGGGAACAGCTGTCGGTTTATCTCGTTTTGCAGCAAGGTATCCGGAGAGGAAAAGGCCCCCTTCATCTCATTGAGCACCACGCCTTGATAGGACACACTTTCCTCCGGGCCAAACTCATAGTGCCAGCCCTCCTGCTCAAAGATTTCCGGGTACTGGTAGATACGCGGACGCAGAACAGCGTCCATATAGACCCGCAGCAGATTGATGAAATCCTTGGAGTTGCGGCTGGATACCGGATAGAACGTCTTGTCCGGGAACGTCAAGGCGTTGAGGTATGTGTTCAGGGAGCTCTTCATTAGCTCCACAAACGGCTCCTTCACTGGGTACTTCGCTGACCCGCACAGCACGGAGTGCTCCAGGATATGGAACACTCCGGTGTCATCCTTTGGAGTTGTGCGGAACGCGATACCAAATGTTTTGTTCTCATCCGTCCGATCCAGCCAAACCAGTCTTGCCCCGCTTTTCTCATGCTCCATCTCCCAGATTTGTCCGCTCAGTTCCGCCAACGGGCGGATATTTTTTATAGCAAAACCATGGATCATATCGTTCTTTTTCATAGAATTTCCTCCTTAAAACAGATAAAAGAGCTCTTGCAAATCAGGTGTGACCACAGGAGCTCTTTTATCATCCGTTCAATTTATTTTGCCCCGCCGCGCGCTCACCCCAGCAAAACCGCGCCGTTCATCTCCACCTGGAAGTTTGCAAAGGAGGAGGCGTTGGTATCGGGGAGTAGGCCCGCCTCGCTGAGACTGGCCATGACCAGCTCCATGGCCGCCCCATCGGAGAGGGAGTAGATCACGGCGCCGTCCTCCTCCGCCGGGGCCATGGCGGTGCCGGTGGCAGCCATCGCCTCGGCAGCCGTCTGGGCGGACTCTGCGGTGTCGTAAATGCTCAGGTTGTAGGAGGCCAGTATCTTCTCCTCCTTCGCGTAGAGGATCATGTACTGCTCGGCCAGGCCGCTGGACGCAGACATCGCCACAGCCTGGTTCTCCGGTCCCAGATACAGCACGTACCGGGCGTCAAAGTCCAGGTCCGCGGGATCGGCAAAGGCGTAGGCCTCGGTGATTTGGACCGGGCCGGAGGACATCCCGCTGGCGGGGGCCTCCGTTTTGCCCGCGCCGCCGGTACTGCCCTGGTTGTCACTGCTGGGATTGTCACTGCTCTGGTTGCCCTTCCTCCTCGTATTTTGAATATTATATTGCCTTTTCCAGCTCCGTAGACGGCACATTACCAAGCAGAGCCGACAGTTTGCTCATAAATTCTGTTCTATCCATTCTTTAAACATTCCTCAAAGATACC
>CATLAL010000029.1 GCA_949878425.1 uncultured Oscillospiraceae bacterium | reverse complement strand
GTATGGTCTGATTTTCTCCCACCCCCTGTCGCTTATATCATGTCGATGCTGTTCTCTTGCCATTTTTCTGCCCTCCCGCTTCTTCTTGGGGACTATTATATCACATCTTTATTGACGACGCCATCTAGGAGGATTTCATGATGAAAGCGAAGAAATTGGCCGCTCTGGCCCTTGCGGTTTGGATGGTCCTGTGTCTGGCCGCCTGCGGCGGAAGCGCCTCGGACAAGTACGAGTATCAGGGTGTGCTGCTCTCCCTTCCGGAGGGCTTTACCGTGGACGACAGCAGCTCCAATCTGGTGGCCTATCCGCCGGAGTACCCGGAGAAAACCGACAACATCGTTTTTGCTTATTCCGGCGCCGACGCGGCCGATAGCTACACCCAGGAGATTCTGGACGCCTACTACTCCACGCTGATGGACGATTTCCAGAGCAAGAGCTTCCAAAAGACCACCATCGGCGGCAAGGATGTGATCAAGTACTCCTACGACATGTCCATGAACGGCGTTGCCATGGAGCAGATCCAGGTGATGGTGTTTTTCTCCGACAAGACGGTGATCATCAGCTTTACCAGCGTCTCCGGCGACTACGACAGCGCGTTTTCTGACGCCATCAATTCCATTGAAGTAAAGTAAGGCGCCGTATTTTCATTGGAAAGGCTCCAGGCTCAGGGAAGCCTGGGGCCTTTCCTGCAGGCTTCATAAAATATTTACAGCCGGGGAACAACTTTCTCTTGCGAAACAGCTCATAATCGAGTATACTATGGAAGTTGAGCTTCGCTTTTTTCGACGCCCGGCAGATCACAGAAGCTATCGCCGCCCCGTCCGGCGGAGCGGCAGAACAGTTTGGAAGGAATGAACAACACATGAGCGCATCCAGAGAGAAGAAAAAGCGCCAGGAATTGCTGGCAAACGGAACGGCAGATCCCAGGGCCGCCCGGGAGGCGGAGCAGCGCTCCGCAACGCGGAAAGCCAATATCCTCTACGGCTCCCTGGCCGCAGTGTTTGTCGTTGTGGCCATTTTCCTGGTGGTATTTAACTCCGGCATCATTGAGCGCAACAAGACCGCCCTCACCATCGACGGGGAGAAGTACACCGTGGCGCAGGCCGCCTATTACTATCAGAACGCCTATCAGAGCTTCCTCAACAGCCAGGAGGGCTACCTCTATACCGCCCTGGGCATGTTGGACACCAGCAAGCCCCTCAGCCAGCAGTCCTTCTCCGAGGAGCAGACCTGGGCCGAGCACTTCAAGGAGTCCGCTGTGGAGAACATGAGGTTCATCCACGCCGCCAAGACCGCCGCCCAGGCCGACGGCATGACGCTGGAGAGCGAGGAGCTGGAGGCCTTTGACAGCGCCGTGGCCGCCCGCAAGAGCGAGGCGTCCGCCAACGGCTACACCTACAAGTCCTATCTGCGGGCCATGTTCGGCGCCAATATGACCCCCTCCGTCTACGAGGCCTGCCTGAAGGACCAGCTGCTGGCCACCAAGTACGCCAGCGCCCACTATGACAGCCTCTCCTACACGGACCAGGAGATTCTGGACTACTACGAGGAGAACAAGAACAGCTACGACCTGGTGGACTGCGCCTATGTCACCGTATCCGGTGGCGTACCCGCCAAGACTGACGACGAGGGCAATACCGTGGAGGCCACGGACGAGGAGAAGGCGGCCGCCATGGCCCAGGCCAAGGAGACCGCGGAGGCCATCCTGGCCGAATACGAGGCCGGCGGCAATCTGGAGCGCCTGGCGGAGCAGTATGACGCGACCTACACCGCCGAGGAGGAGATGACCTACCGCTCCGGCACCATCGGCGACTGGCTCTTTGACGAGAGCCGCCGGGCCGGCGACACGGAGGTTCTGGAGGACGCCAGCAGCTATTATGTGGCCGTGTTCAACAGCCGCCAGCGGGACGAAACCCTGGATTACAGTGTGCGCCACATCCTTGTCACCGCCGCCAATCTGGAGCTGGGCGAGGGCGAGGAGGCCACGGAGGAGCTTCTCACCGCCAAGGCCCAGGAGATCCTGGACAGCTGGGACGGCACGGAGGAGGGCTTTGCCTCCCTGGCCAAAGAGTACTCCCAGGACGGCGGCAGCAACACCAACGGCGGCCTCTATGAGGACGTGGCCAAGAACCGGATGGTGGCCGCCTTCCAGAACTGGTGCTATGAGAGCGGCCGGAAGCCCGGCGACACGGGGATTGTCTACAACTCCGGCACCGGTGCCCACATCATGTACTTTGTGGGCTACGGCAGCACCCAGTACTGGCACTACGCCTGCGAGAGCGCGATGCGCAGCGAGGCCTATTCCCAGTGGCAGACGGATCTGATGGAGTCCGCCACTGCGGAGCTGGACGAGTCCGGCATGCGCTCCATCGGTTAAACCGCGAAAAAGGGGCCCCGGAATATCCGGGGCCCCCTTTCTGTGTCAAGGCGGAAAGACCATACGGGAAGCGGTGTTTCGCGTCAAGACTGTTTTGAGCCGTTCTTTGAACGGAAGGCCAGGTCCGGGGCAACGCTCCGGCGGATGGGAGGTACGCGCTTTGAGCGAGCGGTTTTTGCGCAGCGAGATGCTGCTGGGCCGGACGGCGATGGAGAAGCTGGCCGCGTCCCATGTGTGCGTGGTGGGCCTGGGCGGCGTAGGGAGCTGGGCGGCGGAGATTCTGGCCCGGTCCGGCGTGGGGGAGCTGACCCTTATTGACCAGGACGTCTGCGGTGAGAGTAATATTAACCGCCAGCTGGGCGCTCTCACCTCTACCGTGGGCCGGGAGAAGGCGGCGGTGATGGCCAGGCGGGTGCTGGACATCAACCCGGAGTGCGCCGTCCACCCCGTTGTGGGCCGGTACAGCCGGGAGGACCGGGAGCGGTTTTTCGGTGGCTATGACTATCTGGTGGACGCCATTGACCTGGTCTCCTGCAAGGTGGATCTGATCTCCCAGTCCCTGGCGCGGGGGATTCCCATCATCTCCGCCCTGGGCACGGGCAACAAGCTGGACCCGGCCCGGCTGGAGGTGACGGACCTGAGCAGGACCCGGGGCTGTCCCCTGGCCCGGGTGATGCGCCGGGAGCTGGGGCGGCTGGGCATCCGGCATTTGAAGGTGGTCTACAGCCCGGAGGAGCCCCGGCCCTGCGCCCAGCCGGAGGTCCCGCCGCCGGGCCGCCGGAGCGTGCCCGGGAGCGTGCCGTGGGTGCCGCCGGCGGCCGGATTGCTTCTGGGCGGCGCGGTGGTTATGGATCTGACGGCGGGGCTGCTCCCCGCCGGAGAGGGGGAGGGTTTGGGATGAACATTCGATTTGCGCAGCCCCGGGACATCCCCCGACTGGGGGAGCTGCTGGAGCAGGTGTGCCGGGTCCACTGGGAGGGGAGGCCGGATCTCTTCCGGGCCGGCGGCAGGAAATACGATGATGGAGAGCTGCGAGAGCTGCTTCAGGACAGCGCCCGTCCCATCCTGGTGGCGGAGCGGGACGGCCTGGTGGTGGGCTACGCCTTCTGCGCCTACCAAGTCCACCGGGGCGAGGGCGCCTTCAACGACATGACCACCCTGTACCTGGATGACCTGTGTGTGGACGAGGCCTGCCGGGGGAACCATGTGGGCGGCAGACTGTACCGGGCGGTGCTGGAGCTGGCCCGGTCCGCCGGGTGCTACAACGTGACGCTGAACGTCTGGTCCTGCAACGGGGACGCCCTCCGCTTCTATGAGAAGTGCGGCCTGAAGCCCCAGAAAATCGGGATGGAAACGATTCTTTGAGGCTGTTCCCGTGGCGCTGCACTCCGATTAGAAGCAAGCCGCCGGCAGATTCTGCCGGCGGCTTTTTGGGGGAAATGGCCGGTTGGGGTGTTGACCAATTTGGTCAATGGCGGTATGGTATAGTCAACACACTTGAAAAAACGCAAAATGCGTTTTTTCATCCAGCGAGCCGGCGACCCGCTGGACACGCAAGGAGCGTGTGTGCCGCCTATGAAGTCTACAGCCGAGCCGCTTTCGCGGCTCCTGCGGCGCAGTGCGCCGCAACACTTGAAAAGAATCCTTTGATTCTTTTCAAGTACTTTGCCTATAGGGAGGAAAGGAGGCGGGAGCAGTGAATGAAAAGTTTTTCTCCCTGCCCCAGGCCAGGCAGGACCTCATCCGCAACAGCGCCATGCTGGAGTTTGGGGAGGGCTCCTTTAAAAAAACCAGCGCGGACGCCATCGCCAAGCGGGCCGGCGTCTCCAAGGGCCTGCTCTTCCACTACTTCAAGGACAAGCGGGAGCTGTACCTCTACCTCTTTCAGTACGCCTTGGAGGTCTGTGTCCGGCAGTACATGGTAAAGACCTACGACTTCGGCGAGACCGATTTCTTTCTGGCCCTGAAGATGGGGCAGGAGATCAAGATGGACATGGTGCGCCGCTACCCCGGGCTGTTCCGCTTCGTCATGCGGGCCTACTATGAGCGCGACAGCGTCCTCTCCCCCAAGCTGCGAAAGGGGCTCAACAGTCTGCTGGAGATCACCTCCAGGGATTTCCTTACCCGGATGGATCTCTATAAATTCAAGGACGGCATCGATCCCTGGGAGGTCATCCGCCTGCTCACCCTGGCCGCGGAGGGGATGATGGCCCGGACCAACGCCTGCACGGCGGAAGAGATCGAGACGCTGTTCCTGGAGTACCAGAAGTACGCAGATATGCTGCGGCAGAACCTGTACAAGGAGGAATACCTATGATTCAAACCGAGCGTCTTACCAAGTCCTATGGAAAATCCCGGGGCATCACGGAGCTGACCCTCCACGTCCCGGAGGGCAGCTGCTTCGGCTTCATCGGTCCCAACGGCGCGGGCAAATCCACCACCATCCGCACCCTGCTGGGGCTCCTGAGCCCTACCTCCGGGTGCGCCCGGGTGCTGGGCCTGGACTGCGTCCGGGACCGGAAGGCCATTCTCGCCCAGGTGGGCTATATGCCCTCGGAGGCCATGTTCTATCCGGACATGCGGGCCGGGGAGGTGATACGCTTCTCCGCCCGGCTTCGCGGGAGGGACTGCGCCGCCGAGGCCGCCGCCCTCTGTCAGGCCCTGGAGCTGGATGTCCGAAAGCGGATTCGGGAGCTGAGCCTGGGAAACCGGAAGAAGGTGTCCATTGTCTGCGCCATGCAGCACCGGCCCCTGCTCTACATCCTGGACGAGCCCACCAGCGGCCTGGACCCCCTGGTGCAGCGGGCCTTCTGGACGCTGCTGGGGGAGCGGCGGCGGGAGGGGGCCACGGTGTTCCTCTCCTCCCACGTGCTCTACGAGGTCCAGCGCTACTGCGGCCTGGCCGCCGTCATCCGGGAGGGCCGCCTCATCATCCGGGGGACCACGGAGGAGCTGGATATTGAGAACAAATTCTTCGACTACTACGAGAGGGGGGCGGTAAAGTGACCATTTTCAAGAAGGAGCTGCGGTCCGGAGCGATGAGTCTCCTGATCTGGTCCGCCGTCATCGGCGGGTTCATGGCGGTGTGCGTGGGACTGTACCCCTCCATGGAGGGGGGCATGGGGGACATGTCCGTCCTGTTTGCCAGCATGGGGGACTTCTCCGCCGCCTTTGGCCTGGACAAGCTGGAGTTCGGCTCCATCATGGGCTTTTACGGCACGGAGTGCGGCAACATTCTGGGCCTGGGCGGCGGGTTCTTTGCCGCCCTCACCGCCATGGGGCTCCTGGCCGGCGAGGAGGGCGGCCACACGGCGGAGTTCCTGCTGACCCACCCGGTGGGCCGCGTCCGGGCGGCGGCGGAGAAGCTGGCGGCCCTGGCGGCGATGGTCCTGATCCTGAACCTGGCCTGCTTCGCCTGCGGGGCCGGGGGCATCCTGGCCATCGGGCGGGAGGCGGAGTGGGGAAAGCTGCTCCGCTACCACGCCGCGGTCCTCCTGATGCATCTGGAGATCGGGGGGATCTGCTTCGGCCTCTCCGCCCTGCTGCGGCGGAGCGCCCCGGGCCTGGCCATGGGCCTCTCGGCGGCGCTGTACTTCCTGGAGCTGGCCCTGAACCTGGACGCGGGGCTGGAGCCTCTGCGGTTCGTAACCCCCTACTACTACGCCGACGCGGCCCGGATCTTCTCCGGGGAGCCGGCGGGCCTCCCCCTCCTGACGGGCTGCCTCCTGGGCGCCGCCTGCGCCGCCTTCGGCCTGTGGCGGTACACCGGAAAGGATATCGCGGCCTAGAGTCTGTTTTCCAGCACGCTAGATAACCCGGTCAGGGACAGAAAAAGGCCAAATACGGGGCTTTAGCTACCAAATGCCATATCAGCTTGCAATTTGATTTGGGATCAATATAATGGGCCTGAAGGGGGGATGCGCAATGAGTTCTTCTGTTGTACGTATGCCTGAGCTCTCAAAATTGGATATTCCCGCCAAGCAGAGGCTGATACCGGTGCGGGATAAACAGATCTTCTTCGATTTGAGAAATCAGCACAGGCGGATCGAGGATCAGACGGAAACCGCCGCGCCGGGGGACTATGTATTGATCGACGCCGTCAATTCAGCGGGAGCTTCCAGGACGCTGCATATTGAACTGGGTAAAAGGCACTTCCAGGCGTACGAGCAGGTACTGTTCGGGTGCAGGACGGGGCAGACGCTTCATGCCGCCATAGACGGCGCTGAGTATACCATCCAGGTCCGTTCCGTGCGAAAAGTGATCGAATTGCCGCTGACGGACGCGTCCATCGCGTCCCTGGGCCTGCCCGGCATTGCCACTGCGGCCGACTACCGCAGGGCGTACCTCCGGGAGCACGGGGACGAGATCGCGGACCGCGTTTTCCGGGCGATCCAGCCCCGGCTCACGGAGCAGGTCCTGGCGCTGGCGGAGCTCTCTCTGGACGAGGGGGAGTTTGCGCGCTACAACGAGGGGCAGCGGGCCATGCTGCAAAACATCAGCGGCGATGTGGATGCGCGCCTGATGAGGGCCTACGGCGACGGGGGCGCAAGGACGCTGGAGGAGTGCTGCCAGCGGTTCCGGGAGGACAACCGGAGGACCTTTTCCATGTACCTGTGGGGCAGGACACTGGCGGAGCAGGACCGCGTGACCCCCACGGAGGCCGAGTACCGCAGCGCCGTGGAGTACTACTGCCTCGCCTTTGGCAAAACGGAGGAGCAGGTGAGCCGGGAGGGGCTTGCGGAGGAGGCGCTCCGGTCCTTCTGCTTACAGTACGGCATCCGCCGGCTGCGGGACTACTATAAGTCCCTCGTGAGCTTTTCCGCCGTCGGGGTTCCGTCTCAGCCTTTAAAGAGCTAAAGTCTTGACAGCAAAGGAAGGAGATACTATACTTATGATCAAGCATGTGGACTTTACGCCGGAGGGTGTGTGTACGCAGAAGATTACCTTTGATCTTGTGGACGGCTATGTTCATCATGTACAATTTACCGGCGGCTGTTCTGGGAATACAAAAGGGGTCGCCGCTCTGGCAGAAGGTCTGGAAGCCCACGAAATTGCGCGCCGGCTGAAGGGGATTCCCTGCCAAGGCGCCAACTCCTGTCCCCATCAGCTCTCCCTTGCCATCGAGCGGGCGCTTCGGGAGTGGGAGGGGGAGTAATCTGACGCCCAGCGGCCGGCTGAGAGGATGCTGCCCCGTATGTTGGAAGTACTGATCGCGCTGTGCCTGTCCACCAGCTCCGCGGGCCTGTTTCTGCGCAGCGGCCGGGGGACGGCGGCGTCTGCCGCCCTTCTCTCCGCGATTTTCGGGACCGCCGCGCTCCTTCTGGGGCGGGGGGCGGTCCCTGCGTGCGCTGCCCTAGGGCTGGGCTGTGGGGCCGCGTATATCGTACTGCGGGAAAAGCGCCCCTTTGCGGACGGCTTTCTGGCGTTTTGCATCGGCGCATGCCAAATGGGACTATGGACCACCTTCCGGGGCGAGCTGCTGGCCGTGGCTGAGGGGGACATAGTCCTCTTTCTATACGGCCTTTTTTATCTGCTGCACGTTCCGGCGGTGCTGCTGACCTTTGAGGAGTTCTCCCTTCCCAGAGACTGGCGGGCGAAAGTGGGGGGGCCCTACGGCCTCTGGATCCCCGCGCTGGGCCTGGGGGCGCTTCTGATGATCGGCGCCGTTTCGGCCCTCCCGGCGTCCGGCGCCGCCGGCATCCTGACCAAGATTCTGCTGGCGACAGCGGTGTTCTGGCTGAGTCTGGCGGTTGCGGCGCTTCTTGTGATCTGCGGGCAGAAGCGGGAGCAGAGCGCTGCGGAGAGCGACTACCATGCTGACATGAATACATTCATGGATGTGGTACGCTCCCAGCGCCACGACTACAACCTGCATGTGCAGACCGTGGCCAGCCTGATTGCGCAGCAGAAATGGGAGGAGTGCCGCGGCTACGTCAACGCGCTGGTACAGGATACCAACCGGCTGAACGCCGTGCTGCCGGTAAAGGACCCCGCCATTGCCGCGCTGCTCCACAATTACCGAATGCTGGCGGCACAGAGCGGTATTCCCCTGGTCCTCGATATCAGAGACGACATGGCGGACGTGGTCACCAGCGCCTACGAGACCAACAAGATCGTGGGCAACCTGCTGCAAAACGCCCTGGACGAGCTCTCCCGGCAGCCGGATCCCGGAGAGCTCGAGCTGAGTATTTTCAAGCGGGGGGAGTACTGCCTGGTCCGCGTGTCCAACCGGGTGGGCGATGAGGAGGCCTTCGCGGCCCGGCGGGAGGAGATCTTCCGCCAGGGCTTCACCACCAAGCAGGGCCACGACGGCGTGGGGCTCAGCAGCATACGGGCCCTGGCCAGACAGGCGGGAGGAGACGTGACCACCTGGACGGAGGGGGAGATTGTCCACTTTGTCGCGTCCATCCCCATACGCCTGACGTTGGGATGATTTCATGAGAGGAGGAGCCGGAATGCAGGATAGGACGACCCAGGTACTGCTCCTGGACGACGAGGAGGCGTCGCTGGAATTATCCCGGCAGGCAATTTCCCGGTACGTGCCGGAGAAGGCCATCCATCTGGCCGCCACCGCGGAGGAGGCCATGGATATTTTGCAGAGGGAGCGGATCGCGCTGGCCTTTCTGGACGTGGAGCTGAAAAGCAGCGACGGCTTTACCCTGTGCCAGTATATCCACCGGAGCTACCCCCAGGTAAAGGTGGTGATCCTCACCGGCCACGTGGACCTGGGGGCCAAGAGCTACGACTACGAGCCCTTCGACTTCCTGGTAAAGCCCATAGACGCGGTGCGCCTGGAGCGCACCTTTTCCCGTTTTGCCCGGCGGCAGGAGGTGGGCGACTCCTCCCGGCTGGTGATCGAGACCAGCACGGGCTTCGCGCTTTTGAGCGCGGAGGAGATCGTGTACATCGCCAAAAGCGGCAATAGCTGCGAGGTACACTGCGCCGACGGCGGGGTGCACCGGGTGTCCTACACCCTGGACAGGCTGGAGAGTATGCTGGAGGGCCGGGGCTTTTTCCGGACCTACCAGTCCTATCTGGTGCCGGTGGGCAGGATCCGGCAGGTGGCGTCCACAAAATTCGGGACCTCCTATGAGGCCCGCCTGGACGACGGCAGCGTAGTACCGGTGAGCCGGAACCGGTACGCCAGGCTGAAGGAGTTCATCCTCCAGAGGAGCACGCGGCTGTAAGCCGCGCCCAATTCCACGAAAAATCGACCGGATACCCCGCCGGGGAAACCGGATGCCGCCGCCCCATTGACGCTCCCGAAGGGAGCATGGTATAGTGAACCCACTTAAAGCTGTAAAACAGCTGATTTGGGAGGCGGGAAAATGAAAAAACTGTTTGCTGTTTGGATGGCGGCCGCGCTGCTGGTGTGTACGCTGGCGGGCTGCGGCGGGAAGAACCCCGACGGCGGAGCTCAGGACGGCTCCACGGTGAATCTGATGGACCTGTACACCGTAGAGGACCCGGAGGGGGTGGAGTACGACCAGCGGGTCGCCCTGTACAAGCCCTTCCTGGAGAGCGACGATCACTACGCCGACGGCGCCAGGGAGATGTTCTTCGTTTACTACGGCAAGGACGGCAAGGGCGTTTATATGTATAACGTGGAGATCTTCGAGTCCGAGGAGTCCGCCGCCGCCTACCTGGAGACCGCCGGGGTGGGCGAGGTGGACGGCAAGGCCTATGTCGCCACGTCCGACGCGGACTTCTTCGCGGCCATGGAGTCCTTCATCCCCGATCTCCAGACCTGGATCGACAACTGCATGGCGTCCGGCATGATTGAGGTCGACTGACCCGAAACAACATGTTTCCCTTCCTGTGTCCAAAATAGGAAGGGAAATTTTTTAAAGGGGGAATATGTGCATGAAGAATACCCGCGCCCGGAGCAGGGACTTCGGGAAGGGCGACTGGAAATCCTATTTCCGGCTGATTCCCTATATCCGCCTGCCGTGGCTGCTGATCGCCGTGGCGTTCGTGGTGGACCTGGTCTACTCGGATGTCATGGCCTATGTGCCGGTGAGCACCTCGGCCCTGTTCGGGGGTGAATTTACCGGCAGAGCCCTGGCCTCGGCGGTGCTCTACAACGTGCTGAACTTCGGCCTGATGTTTGCCTCGCTCATTCTCACCAGCGTGGTCTCCTCCATCGCCGTCCGGCGGGCCCAGGAGGTCCTGTGGGGCCGGATGCTGCGGCTGGATATGGCCTACTACGACACCAACGACCCAGCCAACCTGATGAGCACCCTGACCAACGACACCGATACGGCGGTCAAATCCCTGATCTCCCAGCTGGTGTCCCTGATCCCCGGCATCTACTACCTGGTCCGGGTGTGCATGACCCTCCGGAGCTACGATTTCCGGCTGCTGCTGTCCATCCTGCTCCTGATCCCCGTGAACATACTCTACGTGGTGGTGCTGGGGCGCTGGCGCTACGAGGTGAACGCGGGCATCAACAGCCGGATCGGCAGGCTCACCGCCTACCTGGCGGAGCGGGTCTCCAATATCTACCTCATCCGTTCCTTCACCAACGAGGCCCAGGAGGAGAAAAACGGGCTGGAGGCCGCCGGGGGCCTGTACGACGCCAAGATCCGCTCTGCGAAGGTCACCTTCGCGGGGAACATCGCCTCCAGCGTCATGGAGGTCCTTCAGCGGGGCGTGCCCATCGTATTCGGCATGATCCTCCTCCAGGGGGGATACATCAACACGCAGCAGTGGATCGCCTTCTTCCTCTTTACCGGCCAGGTGATCACCCGGGTCAACGGCGTGGTCAGCATCTGGAGCGGGATCAAGTCCGCCCAGGGCTCCGCGGCCCGCATGGCGGCTCTGCTCACCGCCAGGGCTGGAGGCCGCCGGGAAGGGGGAGGAGGCCGTCGCGGACGGCGATATCTCCTTTGAAAACGTCCGCTTTTCCTACGGCGACAAGGAGGTGCTCCACGGCGTGAGCGCCTCCATCCCTCAGGGAAAGACCACGGCGCTGGTGGGCCGCTGCGGCAGCGGCAAGACCACGCTGCTGAGCCTCCTTGAGCGGCTCTATACGCCCCAGGACGGCCGCGTCACCATGGGGGGGAGGAATATCGCGGACTACGACCTGCGCGCCTACCGGAACCACTTCGCCTATGTGCAGCAGGACGCCGGCATCTTCGGCGGCACCTTCCGCTCCGCCATGACCTACGGCCTGGAGCGGGAGGCGTCGGAGGCGGAGCTGACGGAGGCGGCGGAGAAAACCGGGATCATGCCCCTGGTCCGCAGCGTCAAGGGCGGCTTTGACACCGGGATCAGCATCAGCGGCGGCTCCGTCTCCGGCGGGCAGCGCCAGCGGATCGTCCTCAGCCGGTAGCTGCTGAAGAGCAGGCCGGTGATGCTGCTGGACGAGCCCACCTCCGCCCTGGACGCCATGTCCGCCCTGGAGATCCAGCAAAAGCTTATCGACCTGTTCCCCGGGGCCACAAAGCTGATGATCACCCACGACCTGCGCCTGCTCTCCCAGGTGGACCATGTGCTCTTTATGGAAAACGGCCGGGTGCTGGACAGCGGAAGCCACCGGGAGCTGATGTCCCGCTGCGGGGCGTACCGGACGCTGGTGCTATGTGACGAGGAGGTGTCCCATGAAAAAGAAGCCCTTTGATACGTTCCGCACAGTGCTCTCCGGGGTTAAGATCCCCTGGCTGCTGGCGCTGGTGAGCATCGTCAGCTCCTTTGTCACGGCCAACGCCCTGATCGGCAGCGCCGTACTCACCGCCAAGGTGGTGGACTCCAGCGGCAACCTGCGCACGGGGGACTGCCGTCATCGGCAGCAACGGGGCCGGCAAGACCACCCTCTTCAAGCTGCTGGAGCGGCTGTACGAGCCGGACAGCGGAGTGATCCAATTTGGTCAGAGAGACGCCGGGGAGATCAATCCCGTGTCCTGGCGGGGCGCCTTCGCCCTGGTGTCCCAGGACCGGCCCCTGCTCTCGGGGACCATTCGGGACAATATGACCTATGGCTGCACCCGCCAGGTCAGCCAGGAGGAGCTGGAGGAGGCGGCGCGGCAGACGGGGATCTGGGAGCTGGTCCGCTCCCTGCCCGACGGCTTCGACACCCGGGTGGAGGCGGGCGGCGGCAACTTCTCCGGCGGGCAGCGCCAGTGTATCGCCATCGCCAGGGCCATTATGCGCAACCCGGACTACCTGCTGCTGGACGAGGCCACCAGCAACCTGGACGCCCAGAGCGAAAAGCAGGTGAGCCAGGCCCTGGCCCACCTGATGCGGGGCAGGACCACCGTCATGATCGCCCACAGCCTCTCCGCCATCACTCACGCGGACCACATCCTCGTGCTGAGCAACGGACGCCTGGAAGCCGCCGGCACCCCCGAGGAGGTGTCGAAGGCCAGCCCCGTGTTCCGCAATTTCGTACAGTCCCAATCCTGCGCTCCGGGAGGTTTGACGCAATGAAAACGAAGCTCTACTCAATTCCCGATTGGCAAGCCGCGCTGCGGGCCATCGGCTGGGCGGACGCCCCCACGGGGGACGACGTGGAAAAGGCCGTTTCGCGGGAGCTGACCCGGGGGAAGGCGTCCTTTGCGGAGCAGGCCCCCGGCGCCCCCATCGAGAAGGGGTGCCGGGCCACCCTGCGGACCGAGAGCGCGCTCCCCAAGTTCAATAAGGAAAAAACTGTGGTCACAGTGGGCTCCGGCCTCTATGACCCCGCCATTGAGGCCCAGCTCTGCGGCATGACCGCAGGGGGCCGGGGGGAGGCTGCCGTCAAAGGGGAAAAGGTGTCCTTCACCGTGACCAAGGTGGAAAAAAAGGTGCTTCCCCCCCTCACCGATGAGCTGGTGCGGGAGCTCCGGCTGGAGGGCATTGCCACCCTGGCGGACTACCGCCTCTGCATGGACAGTAAGCTGAAGGAGGAGTACGCGGCGGAGCTGTGCCGGAGGCTCCTGGAGGAGCTCCTCCCCGCCGCCCGGATGGATCCGCCGGAGGAGGAGGATATCCGCCGCGTGATCGACCTGGAGTACGAGCCGCTTCGCGCCCGGTTCTCCCTGGATACCCTGTCCCCGGAGGAGTGGAAGGAGGCCTTTGAAAACGCGAAGCTGCGGGACTTCTACACCCAGATCTATCCGGACATTGCCAGGCTCCTCGGCACCACCGGCAGGGAGTCCTACTACGAGAGCAGGCGGGACGCCGCGGCGGAGACCATCCGCGCCTGCCTGGTGCTGGGCCGCATCCTGGGGGACGACGCGGACCCCACGGAGGACCCCCAGGCGGAGCGCAAATTGACGCAGGCGCTCACCGGCCGCCTGCTGGAAATGATATATGGAGGCTAAGACAATGGCTATCGCATATCCGACGACAAAAGATTATGATGAGACCGTAGCCGAGGGCTTCTGGATTGCGGATTTCTATACGTCCACCTGCGGTCCCTGCAAGCTCATCGACAAGATTCTCAGCGAAATCGTCCTGGAAAACCCGGACATCAACTGGGCGAAGTGCAATCTGGAGGATGACTGGGACATGAAGGACCGCTACCAGGTCCTTGGAACCCCTACGCTGATCTTCTACCTGGATGGGGAGGAAAAAGGGCGTATGTTGGGAGGCTTCCACACCCAGTCGGAGATCATGGAGGAGATTTCCCGAATTCTGTACGGGGAATAGGGGGGCGTGAGCCGGATTCCCATCTCTTCAAACGTTGAGATGGGAATCCGGCTCTTGGCGTTGCAAAAGAGGGGAAACCGCGCTATAATGGAGGGCAGCGGAGGGCGGCGGAGCCGTCCCCCGAAAAGACAGAGCTGCCGGGAGGAAATCGGGTGAACATTGCAATCTGCACTCTGGGCTGTAAGGTGAACCAGTACGAGACCCAGGCCATGGAGCGGACCCTGGCCGGACGGGGCCACACCCTGGTCCCCTTTGAGGACCGGGCGGACGCCTATATCATCAATACCTGCACCGTCACCGCCGTCAGTGACAAGAAATCCCGGCAGATGATCCGCAGGGCCAGAAAGCGGAACCCCGGCGCCGTGGTGGCGGTGTGCGGCTGCTACGCCCAGACCAAGCCGGAGGAGGTCCGCTCCCTGGGGGTGGACCTGATCGCCGGAACGGGGGATCGGATCAAATTTCTGGATCTGGTGGAAAGGGCAGCGCGGTCCCGGGAGCCGGCGGCCCTCCTGGACGACGCTCTGAGCCGCCGGCAGTTCGAGCGCCTGCCCGCCGGAGGGCTGACCACCCGCACCCGGGCCATGCTGAAGGTGGAGGACGGCTGCGTCAACTTCTGCTCCTACTGCATCATCCCCTATGCCAGGGGGCCTGTTCGCTCCCTACCCCTGGAGGAGGCGGAGGAGGAGGCCCGCCGCCTGTACCGGGAGGGCTATCTGGAGCTGGTGCTCACCGGAATCGAGATCTCCTCCTGGGGCCGGGACCTGGGGGAGGGGGCGGCGCTCATTGACCTGGTAGAGGCGGTCTGCCGGGCCGCGCCGGGGATGCGGGTGCGATTGGGCTCCCTGGAGCCCAGGACCGTCACGGAGGACTTCTGCCGTCGCGCCGCCGCCCTTGCCAACCTCTGCCCCCATTTCCACCTGTCCCTCCAGTCCGGCTGCGACGCCACCCTCCGGCGGATGAACCGGAGGTACGACACCCGGCTCTACCGCGGCGGCGTAGACCTGCTGGAACGGTACTTTGACCGCCCCGCCGTTACGACGGATCTGATCGTAGGCTTTCCCGGGGAGACGGAGGAGGAATTTGCCCAGACGCTGGACTTTATCCGCCAATGCGCCTTTGCCGAGATGCACATCTTTCCCTACTCCATCCGCGCCGGCACGCCGGCGGCGGCCATGGAGCAGGTGCCCAAGCAGGTGAAGGAGGCCCGGGCCGCCCGAGCTTCCGGCCTGGCGGAGGCGCTGCACAGGGACTATCTGGACCGCTGCGTGGGGCGGGTGTTCGACGTGCTCTATGAGCAGCCCGGGGAGGACGGCCTCTACCTGGGCCACGCCCCCAACTACATGGCCGTGGCCGCAGAGGGGGAGAACCTGCACAACCAGATCCTGCCCACCCGGATTACCGCCGTCAGGGACGGCACTCTGCTGGGCGAACTGACGTAATACTTTTTTTGAAAGCGTCACTTTCGGCGTCCGTTGGACGCCGGCGAGCCTAAACCCACTGCTATTCCTGGATTATTGCCCGATAACGGAAGTAGGCTTTTAATTGAAGCCTAGGCGCTGTTTGAACAATGGGAATATGCCCAAGAGTGAAGGATTATTTCGCCAGGCGAAGCCGGTTTGACGCAGGAATACTGGATGTATTGCAAGGAAAATTGGCAATGCATGGCGGAAAAAGGCCTGCTGTTTGGGCGTGTTAACATTTTTCAAACAAGCCCTAGTATAAAAAGAGGAACAATCCCTCCTGGCGTAAAACCGGGGGGATTGTTCCTACTATCATGAATAAAATACAAAAGGCGCAGCCGGCACATTTTCAAGCAGCGGGCGGTTCAGCTTCATATGTCATGCCGGGGCAGGTGCTTTTCCAGCTGGCGGGACACATCGCGCACGTCAATTGGCTTGGCCACATGGGCGTTCATCCCGCAGTCCAGGCACTTTTTGATGTCCTCCGAAAAGGCGTCCGCAGTCATGGCAATAATGGGGACGGTTTTTGCGTCCGGCCGGTCCAGAGCCCGGATCGCCTGGGTGGCCTCATAGCCCGTCATAACAGGCATCCGGATATCCATGAGAATGGCTTCATAGGCGCCCACCTCTGACTGCTGGAACTTCTCCAGACAGATTTGGCCGTTTTCCGCCCAGTCCAGCTCCAGGCCCAGCTCCGCAGAGAGCAGCTCGTTGGCAATCTCCCAGTTGAGATCATTGTCCTCCGCCAGCAGCACCCGCAGTCCGGCGAATTCCGGCTTCTTGTTGTCCTTTGCGCCGTCCAGACCCGGACTGCCCACAAACTGCCGGAGGCCGTAGAACAGGGTGGACTTAAAGAGGGGCTTGGCGATAAAGCCCGTAATGCCGGCCATTCTGGCCTCGTCCTCAATTTCATTCCAGTCGTAGGCGGAGATGAGCAGAATGGGAATATTCTCGCCGTAACGCCGGCGAATCTCCCGGGCGGCGGAGATACCGTCCATGCCGGGCAGCTTCCAGTCCAGCAGAATAATGTGATAGTCCATGCGGCGGCTGTGGCGCTCATCCACCATCCGAATGGCGGCCTCCGCGTCCAGGGCCCAGTCCGCCGTCACGCCAATGGCCTTTAGCGCGGATACGGCGCTCTCGCAGAGCTGCTCGTCGTCGTCCACCACCAGCATGCTCCAGTCCGGCAGCAGCATGTCCTCCTCCATGACAGTGGCCTTCTCCAGATCCAGCGTGATATGGAACGCGGAGCCCGCGCCCTGCTGGCTCCGGACCTGTATGTCGCCGCCCATAGCGTCTACGATGTACTTGGTGATGGCCATGCCCAGGCCGGTTCCCTCGGTCTTTTGGACGCGGGTGGTATCCTCCCGGCTGAAGGATTCAAAAATCGTGCTTAAAAAGTCCGGCGACATGCCGATCCCATTGTCCTTGACGGTCATATGGGTGCAGACATAGCCGTCCCCCTTGGAGGATGGCTCCTGGCTCAGAGAGATCTCTATGGACCCGCCCTCGGGCGTGAACTTAATGGCGTTGCCCAAAATATTGATCAGGACTTGATTGAGCCGCACGCTGTCGCAGCAGACGTTTTCCGCGGAGATATCGTGGATGGAGACGTTAAAGTGCTGGTGCTTTGCGCGAATCTGGGGCTGAACGATGCTGACAACGCCGTCCATCACCTCCCGGAGGGAGATCTGGTCCATATTCAGCGTCATTTTGCCGCTCTCGATCTTGGACATATCCAGAACGTCGTTGATAAGGCCCAGCAGGTGTTTGCTGGAGAGGGTGATCTTCCGCAGGCAGTTTTGCACCTGCTCCCGGTCGTCAATGTTGGCGGTGGCAATGGCCGTCATGCCCACAATGGCGTTCATGGGCGTACGGATATCGTGGCTCATGTTGGAGAGGAACTCGCTCTTGGCCTGATTGGCCCGCTCCAGATCCAGCATCTGCTGCTTGGTCATCCGGAAGTACTTGACGAAAATCAGCAGCAGTCCGGCCAGCACAACCGCGCAGCAGCCCAGAGCGGTGTAAATGAGTTGGACGCTCAGATCGCGGATCTCCCTGTCCAGCGCCCCGTAGGGCAGCACCGTCACAAGATACCACTCCGAGTAGGGAAGCTTGGTGCAGTGCAGGTGCTGCCGCTCGCTGCGGCTGACCTCCAAAATCGCGGAGTAGTCCTCGTCCCGGCTCATGGCGTCGCTGAGCCCGTTGGCATACTGCTCGGCCCGCTCCCGCTCTTCCTCCGGGAACGCCTCGTAGATCCGCTGGAAGTAATTCTCCTGGAACGCCTCGCCGCTGCGGATGACAAAGGAGCCGTCCCGCCGGATGATATAGGAGTAGACGACCGCGTCCATATCATTGAGGGAGAGGGTTTCGCTGATATAGTCCACTGGGATGGACGCTACCAGGGCAATGGAGTCCGTGCCGTCCGCCATGCGGTAGGAGGCGGGAATGCCCATAAGCACCAGCTTGTTCCCCTGCCGGTCGGAGCCCACGGCAACCTTTTTCTCGCCCCGACGCAGCGACTCCAGAAAGGGCCCCGCGTCCGTAATCTCCACCTGGCTGCCCCAGAGCATCTCAACGGCTCCATCCGGACCGCAGATGGCCAGATGGTCAAAGTCTCTGGCTTCGGCGTCATAGATAAGGCCGGCCGCCGTCTCGTCATAACCGGCCTCGCCGGGTGCGTGGGTGTTTACGAGAACGTCCACCTGATTGAGCCGGTGGCGGATGGTGGAGGCAAAGTGGAGGGAGATCCGCTCGCCCATGCCGTCCATATAGATTTTGCCCACATCGCTGATGGTTTCCGTGCTTCTCTGATTCATGATAAAGGCGAGGACGGAAAAGATGAGGACTGTCAGAATAGAGATGACAATCAGGCTGCTGATCAGAAACCATGTGGTTTTATTTTTCTGCTTGCCGTGCATTTGCTACCTCCTCGGGCTCCTGTGTGCACCCGCCTATGTACCAGAAGCCTCCTGAAAAGCACGTATGGCTCCGGCTGTCTGCCGGTAGTCCTCCTCCACCCGCTCCAGCAGCGCCTGGTCCTGGGGCCGGCATCCGCCCCGCAGCGCCTCGCTGAGCGCCCCAGCGGACTGATAGAGGCGCGTAAAGCCCAGATTCTGGCCCACGCCCTTGATGGTGTGGGCAGCCCGGAAGGCCTCCTCGTAGTTTTCCGCCTCCATGGACTCCATAAGCTTGTCGTAGCTGGCGTCCTGCAGGAACTTCAGCACAAACTTCTCAACCATGGACTCCCGGTTCATCATGCGGCCCAGCACGCCCTCGTAGTCGCCGCCAATGGCGGTATAAAGCTCCCGCAGGGTCATAGGTTACTGCCTCCTTTTTCCTCGCTGGCAGCGGCGGAAACCCCGCTGCTGTCAATGGGCGAAATAACGGAAAACATCGCTTTCATGGCCCGGTCAAAAAACCGGTAGTGGCCCTTGTCGGTCCGCTTGACGGAGTAGAGGGCCTGATCCGCCGACTGGAGCAGACTCTGATAGTCCGTGCCCACCAGCTCCGTCCTGGCCACGCCCATGCTCACGGAGATGGGGAACTGCTCGTAGAAGCCGCCGGAGAGGGAGTTGAAGATCCGCCGAATGATGGGCTCCAGATCGCCCTCGTAGTTCAGGAAGATGATGAACTCATCCCCGCCCACCCGGGCGGCGATATCCTCGCCCCGGATGCACTCGCGGAGCTTTCCGGCCAGGTACCGGAGGACCTGGTCGCCGAAGATATGACCGTATGTATCGTTGGCGGACTTAAACCGGTCCAGATCGAGGATGGCCAACGCGAATTTCTTGTGGGGGTACTCCTCTAGAAGGCTCTGGATCCGCTCCCGGGCGCTGGCGTGGTTGAGAAGGCCGGTCAGCGGATCATGGGAGGCCCTGCGCTCCAGCTCCACCAGCTTCAGGCGGGAGTCGTGGACGTCAATGGCCTTGCCGATGGCTCCCGTGTACTGGGGCGGGTCGGTTGAACTCCAGGTGGCCCTGGCCACCACCTGATACCAGCGATGGTCGCCCTGGAGGTTAATCCGGCAGTCCCGCTTGACGACAGGCTGGGCCGGCGTCGTAGCGTGGAGGGCGGCGGCCAGCGCCTCCTGATCCTCCGCCACCAGGCACTTGAGGACCTGGGCGTCCTGCATGGGGGAGAGAATCGTCTCATGCAGCCCCAGCTTGTGGGCGCCCCAGGCATTCAGAGTGACCATGGGCGGGTCCAGCGTGAACTCGAACTGAATCTCCTGGCTCATGGCGGCAAAGAAACTGTACTTCATCCGCTCGTGCTCCAGCAGGCGCAGCGTCCGCTCGGAGGCGGAGAGCTCCTCGTACCGGTGCATCTCCGTCTCCAGATTGCTGATGGAGGTGGGGCTCACCCGGGCGCTGCCCACATCCCGCAGACGCTCCGGCAGGCTGGAGGCAATGTCCCGGAGGCACTCCAGCAGCAGGGGGTTGAATACGCCGCACTCGCCGCCCAGAATCATTTCCGCCGCCTTTTCGTGGGAGAAGGCGGGCTTATAGACCCGGGCGCTGGTCAGCGCGTCATAGACGTCGGCCAGGGCCACCACCTGGGCGGAGATGGGGATCTCGTCCCCCACCAGGCCGTCGGGATACCCCCGGCCGTCGTAGCGCTCGTGGTGCCAGCGGCAGATGTCCCGGGCGACCTTGACCAGGGGGTCGTCCTGGTAAAAGCGGGGCAGGTCGTCCATCATCTGGGAGCCCACGGCGGAGTGGGTCTTCATGATGGCAAACTCCTCCGGCGTGAGGCGGCCTGGCTTGTTGAGAATTTCACTGGCAATGGCAATCTTGCCCACGTCGTGAAGAGAGGCGGCGGTGGTGATCCGGGAGATGTCGGCCCGAGTGAGGTGATAGCGGTCCGTTTTTTCCACCAGGCGGCTGAGGAACAGGTCCGACAGGGTCCGCACGTTGATCACGTGCTGGGCGCTCTCGCCGTTGCGGAATTCCACAATATGGCTAAGGATATCGATCATCAGGCCGCTCTGACGTTCCTTCTCATAGATCTGGTCTGTCACCATGGCCACCAGCTTTTTCTGCTTGGCATAGAGCAGAATGGTGTTGACCACGCGGCGGTGGACCACCAGGGCGTCAAAGGGGCGGCTGATAAAGTCCGTACAGCCCAGGCTGTAGGCCCGCTCCACATGGCTGGTGGCCGTCTCGGCGGAGATCATGATGACGGGGATATTGTCGATCCAGTGCCGGGCGTTCATTACCTCCAGCACCTGGAAGCCGTCCATATCCGGCATCACAATATCCAGTAGGACCAGATCAATATCCGTCTCGTGCTGCTGAAGCGCCGCAACGGCCTTCAGGCCGTCCTCCGCCTCGATGATCTCGTATGTGCCCTCCAGCATGTCCGCCAGAATAGACCGGTTCATCTCCGAATCATCCGCAATTAGAATCGTCTGCCTGCGCTTCTGTTCGCTGTTAATGGAATCCACATCCCTTCTGTACCGGAAAGAATTCGCTGTGCCGATAGTACGTCAAACTAGATTATAGCAGATTCTTCGCCGTACCGCAAGATGCTCTCCCTAATTTGGACAAATTTCCAAGAAGGCAGCTTTAGAAGCTGTATTCACAGGCGTTGAATGTCGTCTGGCCGGGTCTTTTGCCGCCCTGCCGCGTTAAAAAATCTTGCAATACACAAAGTATTCCCGCGTAGATCGCGCAGCGGGCGCATCGAGCGCCCGTGCGCGATTGAATTCCACACGGCCCCTCGATGGCGTTAGGCGGCCAAAGGCCGCCCCAGCTGTCGGGCCGGCTTTGTCGGCCCACTAGGGCCGTTGTGGAATCGCATTTGCCTTGCTGGACAGCAAAATCCCCTGCCCATCCAGCAGCCTCCGCCTATGAACACAGCTCCTGAGAAAGCGCCGGGGGAACAGCCGTCTGGCTCCTCCCCCGGCGCTCAAGTCAGAAACAGGCGTGCGCTCAGGCCTCCCGCAGAAATTCCCGCACTACCTCCGCGATGCCGGAGGCCGTGAGGCCGAACTGCTCCAGCAGGGCCCTGGCGGGGCCGGAGTGACCGAACACGTCCTTTACACCTACCCGGCGCATGGGGGTGGGACGCCGCTCCGCCAGCAGCGCGGCAACGGCCTCCCCCAGACCGCCGATGACGCTGTGCTCCTCGCAGGTGACCACCCGGCCGCACTCCTCCGCCGCCTTAACCACAAGCTCCTCATCCAGAGGCTTGATGGTGCAGAGATTGATCACCCGGACGTGGATTCCCTCCGCCGCCAGGGCCTCTGCGGCCTGGAGGGCCTCGGCCACCATCAGGCCGGTGGCCAGAATCGCCGCGTCCATTCCGTCCGTGAGCTGCTCGCCCCTGCCGATCTGGAAGCGGAAGGAGGCCTCGTCGTGAAAGACGGGGACGGCCAGGCGGCCGAACCGGAGATACACCGGCCCCTGGTGCTCGTAGGCGGCCCTGACGGCGGCCCGGGCCTCCACGTCGTCGGCGGGGCAGAGCACCGTCATGCCGGGGATGGAGCGCATGAGGGCGAAGTCCTCGCAGCACTGGTGGCTGGCCCCGTCCTCGCCCACGGAGATGCCGCCGTGGGTGGCGCCGATCTTCACGTTCAGGCGGGGGTAGCCCACGGAGTTGCGGATCTGCTCAAAGGCCCGCCCGGCGGCGAACATGGCGAAGCTGGAGGCGAAGGGGGTCAGGCCCATGGCGGCCATGCCGGCGGCCGCGGCGATCATGTTGCCCTCGGCAATGCCGCAGTTGAAGTGGCGCTCCGGAAACGCCTTCTTGAATACGCTGGTCTTGGTGGCGGCGGAGAGGTCCGCGTCCAGCACCACCACGTCCGGGTGCTCCCGCCCCAGCTCCGCCAGGGCCGCGCCGTAGCTGTCCCGGGTCGCCACCGGTTTTCTCTGCATATCGCTCATTGTGCCGCCTCCAGTTCCGCCAGCCGGGCCCGCAGCTCCGCCATGGCTGTCTCATATTCCTCGTCGTTGGGGGCCTTTCCGTGCCAGCCCACCTGGTTCTCCATGTAGCTGACCCCCTTGCCCTTGGTGGTGTGCATGAGAATGGCTGTGGGCCGGTCCTGGCAGCTGTGGAAGGAGGCGAAGGCGTCCTCCATCTGGGAGAAGCTGTGGCCGTCGATGGAGATGGTCTGGAAGCCGAAGGCCTCCAGCTTCTCCGCCGCCGGGGCGGTATTCATCACGTCCCGGGTGGCGCCGTCAATCTGCAAGCCGTTGAGGTCGATAATCACGCAGAGGTTGTCCAGCCTATAGTGGGCCGCGAAGAGAAACGCCTCCCAGCACTGGCCCTCCTCGATCTCGCCGTCACCCAGCAGGGCGTAGATCCGGATGTGGTCCCGGCCCTGGAGCTTGGCCGCCTTGGCCATGCCGGCGGCGGCGGATACCCCCTGGCCCAGAGAGCCGGTGGACATGTCCACGCCGGGGACGGTGTTCATGTTGGGGTGGCCCTGGAGATAGCTGTCAATGTGCCGCAGCGTGGGCAGATCCTCCGTTGGGAAGAAGCCCCGATAGGCCAGCGCGCCGTAGAGCCCCGGCGCGGTGTGGCCCTTGCTGAGGACAAAACGGTCCCGGTCCTCCCACCGGGGATTGGCGGGGTCCACCCGCAGCTCCCGGTTGTACAGGTAGGCGAACAGGTCCGCCGCGGAGAGACTTCCGCCGGGGTGGCCCGCCTTCGCGCCGTGGGTGCCCTCAATCACACCCATGCGTACCTTGCAGGCCGCAATCGCCAGCTGGGTTTCTTCTTGCCTGGTCATCTTTTCCTACGCTCCTTTACCTTATATATAATGTTCGATCACAAACAAGCCCTAGGGCATACATTCTTTTCTTTTGTGCGGAGTCCAGCTATTTCCTGCCATCAGAATGGTGCCACCTCGCGGCACAGCCGCGAGGCCTGCGCTAAAAATGTGCCACCGGCACATTTTCTTAACGCTGCGGCAAAAGAAAAGCTTCTTGCGCAAAGCTTCGTTTTGCTTCTGTTTTTAGTATAGCGATATACCCATCACAAAAAATATGAGAGCAGGGCGTTAGCTTTGCAAGTATTCGCGTCATTGCCGGCTTCGCCGTCAACAGCCGCCCAGGCAGCCCGGAGCGCTGCCCAAGTTCTTTTTGCTGCTTTTTGTTTCAAGAAAAAGCAGCGTATTCCAATAGCAGCGCTTCAGTCCACCCGCTCCCCCTCGTTGCCCCAGCACTCGCAGAACCGGGCCGCGGGGGAGGGGGACTGTCCGTGGCGGTAGAGGTGGGAGGTGTCTCCAAAGGCCCCCATGCGGAAGGCGGCGACGCCCTGACGGCGCTCCTCCGTCACCACGGTGGTGACGGAGGACGGCGCGGCGCAGAGGCCGTGCCAGAGCACCATGGGGGAGATGTTCAGCAGGTGGCTGAGCAGCACGCACTCCACCCCGAAGTGGCAGAAGAGGACCAGCGTCTCATTGTTGGGGCGGAGGGCCCGGTACAGCCGCCCCTCCCGTCGGTAGCCGTGCCGCTCCAGCAGGGCGTCCAGGCTTTGGACCACCCAGCCGTACCGCTCCTTGACCCCCGCCTCCGCCAGAGCCGTGGGCTCGTACCACCGGTCCGGCAGGAAGAAGCGCTCCTCCGCCATCCAGTCCTGGGGCAGCCAGTCCCAGGTGATCGTCTCCCGGTCCGCCCTGTCCGGCCGGCGGATGGGCGCGTCAAACTCCCGCAGCCAGGGGCACTCCTCCGCCTCGCGCCCCACCCGCTCCAGGGTCAGGGAGGCGGTGGCCTTCGCCCGGCCCAGAGGGGAGACGTAGTAGTGGTCCCCGCCGGCCGCCGCCAGCCGCTCCGCTAAGTATTCCGCCTCCCGCCAGCCCCGCTCCGTCAGGGAATCTGCGGCGTAGTCCGGATCGCCATGGCGCACGATCAGCAGTTTCATTGGTTGTCCATCCTTTCCGCAGCACCGCCGGATATCCTGAGAGCCATCCGGCACCCCCGGAGATCCTAGAGCGGTTCCCAGAAATAATGAGAGAAAAGGAGGCGGGAACGGGAATTGCAGGGCAAGGCAGCGTTAGACGGCCCTCTGGCCGCCCCAGCCCTAAGCCGCCCAAAGGGCGGCCCACGGGACGACAACGCCGCCATGCGATCCCCGGTCCGCCGATCTTCTCTTATTATTTTTGGGTGCTGCTCTAAAACAGGCTCTTACGTTTATCATAGCGGTTTTCTCCCCATTCGTCAATCCCGTTTTGACGAAAACTCCCCGCCGGATATAACGGCAAGGAGTTTTTCGCGTTGTTTTTATAAATAGTTATCGCTCGTCCATGGGGATATAGTCCCGGCGCTCCTCCACACATTCGTACCGTGGGCGGATCAGCTTTCCGCCCACGCTCAGCTCCTCCATCCGGTGGGCGCTCCATCCGGCAATGCGGGCCACCGCGAACAGGGGGGTATACAGCTCCTTGGGCAGGCCCAGCATCTCGTAGACCAAGCCGCTGTAGAAGTCAATATTGGTGGAGAGGGCGCTCTTGTGACGCCGCTCCATCAAAAGGCGCTTGCCGGAGCGCTCCACGTTTTCGTAGAGCGCCAGCTCCCGCTCCCGGCCCTTTTCCGCAGCCAGGCGCTGCACATAGGTCCGGAACACCTCGCAGCGGGGGTCGCTCTTGGTATACACCGCATGGCCCAGGCCGTAGATGAGGCCGCTGCCGTCAAAGGCCTCCTTGTCCAAAATCCTTGTGAGGTAGGCCTCCACCTCCGCCTCGTTCTGCCAGTCGGAGACGTTGTCCCCGATGTTCTCCATCATGGCCATCACCTTGCTGTTGGCGCCGCCGTGGCGGGGCCCCTTCAGGGAGGCCATGGAGGCGGCGATGGCGGAGTAGGTGTCCGTCCCGGAGGAGGTGACCACGTGGTTGGTAAAGGTGGAGTTGTTGCCGCCGCCGTGGTCCGCGTGGAGCACCAGGGCCACGTCCAGCACCCGGGCCTCCAGGGGGGTGTAGGACCGGTCCTCCCGCAGCATATACAGGAAGTTCTCCGCCGTGGAGAGCGGCTGCTGGGGCACGTGGATGAAGAGGCTCTCCCCCTGGTAGTACCGCCAGGCCTGATAGGCGTAGATGGCCAGCACCGGCATGTTGCTGAGCAGCTGGAGGCACTGGCGCAGAACGTTCTCCAGGCCGATGTCGTTGGCCTTGTCGTCGTAGCAGTAGAGGGTCAGGATGGCCCGCTGCATGGTGTTCATCAGGTCCTGGGGCGGGGCCTTCATGATGATGTCCCGGAAAAAGTTGGTGGGCAGAGTGCGGTAGGAGGCCAGCTGGCCGCAGAAATCATCCAATTGGGTTTGATCCGGCAGCTTGCCGAAGAGCAGCAGATAGGCGGTCTCCTCAAAGGCAAACCGGCCCCTGGCCGCTCCGCTCCCCCGGACCGCGGAGCCCCGCACCAGCTCACGGCAGTCGATGCCCCGGTAGTAAAGCACGCCGTCGGCGGGACGGATGTGCTCATCCTCCGTCACCGTGTAGGACTGGATCTCCGCCACCCGGGTCAGACCGCTGAGCACGCCCCGGCCGTCCTCGTCCCGGAGGCCCCGCTTGACGTTGTAGTCCTTGTAGAGCCTGGGGTCAATGTAGTTCTCCTTCTCCCACTGCTCCTTCAGCGCCAAAATGGCGGGGGTGATCTCGCAGTATTCGTTCTCCCGGTTTTCGTTCCAGATCATTTGAGAGGCTCCTTTCATTCAGGTGAATTCTCTTTTTTGCAAGTATACCACATCTGGCTGTCATTTTCAACGGAGAATTGCCCAAATAATTAGAAGAATCTTTTTGATTTTGCATATTGTAGATATATTTTATGCAGAAACGCGGCCTCGCTGCGATAGGCGGTCAAAGTATTTCCGCAATTTTTTGCCTTGCAGACCGAAAAAATCCTGGCCCATCCAGCATCCTCCGCTTGTGAAGACAGCTTCAAAACCAAATCGAAGCCCAGCAAAGCGGATTTCGCTCCCACGTGGAACCAGTCAACACTATAGATGCCATGGCGTTTCTACATGGAGCAGACAAGCGACCGCGTTCTTGCCTATGCAATCGAGCTGACGGGAAAGGAGCGCGGGAAAATCAAGGGCAATCTGTACGAACTGGACTACGCTAAACATTATGAGTGCGTCAAGGAAAAGGAGCTGCCCGCCGATACGGTGAAGCTGATTTATGAGCGAGGGGAAAGGGAGATACCCGCCTGAGGGTTCTTTAACGGCAACCCAGACCCGCAGCTTGGGAAGTTTGAACGCTTTGAAGCCGTACCCAACGACCCGGACGCGCTGCAAGCTCTTTTACAGGAAGAACGGCGCAGCCGGGAGCAGCTTTCGCCGGGGGATTTCAAGGCGCATATCGCCGCTTTGCGGGACGGGCTGATTGAAACGGAAGCGCGGCGCATTGTGCGGGAAATGAAGCGGCATTACGAGCCGAACAGCCCGAACAAGACCCATTTCATGGTAGAGCTTTCCCCGGCGTTCATGCGGCTTGCAGCCACAAAGGACACTGACCGCCTTTTCTCCATGCTGCCCTACAAGACACTTTCCTTTTCCAAAATCGAGGGCAGACATGGGACGTATGCGCTGATTGACAAGGGGGAGAACCGGGACAGGGAGATAAGGAAGCCCCGCCCCTCTATCCGGGCGCAGCTTAAAGCGGACAAGGCAAAGACCGCCCCGAAAAAGGCGGCGGCGAAAACAAAAAATCACGATATGGAGGTATGAGCATGATTAGACTGACTGTTGAAGAAACAAACCTTTTGAGCATTTACAACGAGGGCGGCAAGCGGGCTTTGATTGAGAATGTCAACGCCGCGCTGCCCTACATGGACGCGGATATGCGGGAGCTTGCAAAGCGCACCCTTTCCAAAGTGGACGCTTTGACCGAAGCGGAATTTGCGGAGCTTCCCATTTACGCCGCTGATGAAGTATGAACGGGGTTCTGCGCTTGGAGGGCTTCATACTCCGATTGCAGCGCGGCGAGGTTCGGGAGCTTCGCAATGCCCGCCGCTTTCAGCGACCTTGCGGCGGCTTCATGGAGGATAATTGCCTGTTCCTGTCCGGCGCGGTACTTTTCCCTGTTCCTTGCCTTTCGGTATGCGTCATAGACGGGCTTTGTCTTTTGGTAGGTGGAAACATTCTTGATAAGCACCGCCATGTCCGCAAGCCGCTTTTCCGCGTTCTTCAATGCGTCTGCCGCCTGTCCGCTTTCCGCTGCCATTTCCAGGGTCCGGCTGACTAAATCCGCGTATACTTGTAACCTTTTCCTTGAAGTCTATTGACAACGCAAAGAATAAGAGCTATAATAGGCAAAACATACATACGTATGTTTTGGAGGTGATTGTATGCCACGTTCTGATAAAAAAACGAAACAGG
>CATLAL010000028.1 GCA_949878425.1 uncultured Oscillospiraceae bacterium | reverse complement strand
GAGAACCGGGAGTATTACGAGGAGCTGACGAATACGCTCCGTGTTATCGTGATCGCAGAGAGGGATTTCACGCTGAGCGCTGAAAGCCGTCTGCTTGTGATACATAAGCCGTTTTCCGCCCTTTCCGTGGCGAACCTGCTGAACGGTGAGATGGGGGAACGCGGGTTCGCGGAGGACCAGGCCGCGGGCCGGAAGCCCTTTACCTGCGTTGGAGTCCGGGCCTTGGCGGTGGATGATGAGGAGATGAACCTCATGGTTGCAAAGGGAGTTTTGGGAAACTATGGGATCGAGGTAGACACCTGCCTGAGCGGAAAAGAGGCCATCGCCCAGTGCGGAACCACCGCCTACGACATCATCTTTCTGGATCATATGATGCCCGGCTTTGACGGCGTGGAGACGCTGAAGAGGATTCGGGAGCTTCGGAACGGAATGTACCAGGACCTGCCGGTGATTGCGCTGACTGCCAATACCGTCAGCGGCGCGAGGGAAATGTTCCGTAACGAGGGGTTCACTGAATTTGTCCCCAAGCCAATCGAACGGATGGTTCTGGAGCGGGTGCTGCGGAAGGTTCTGCCCAAGGGCTGTATCCAATACAGCGTACCTGCAAACGGGGAAATGCCTGTGGAAGAGCTTCCGGAAGCCGCGCAGAGCCTCCCGGCAGACAGCCCGGAGCAGCCCGGGCCGGCCGAGCCTCCGGTGCGCCAGGCAGATGCCCCAGCGAGCCCCTATGACCAGCTTGCTCAGTCCGGCGTCAATGTGGACGTGGGGCTGGATTATTGTGCCGGGGACGAGGATTTTTATCGGGAAATGCTTCGGCTTTTCAGCGCCCAGGGCGAGGAAAAGCGGACGGAGATCGCCGCATTATATGAAAGCGCCAACTGGACAGACTATGCCATCAAGGTCCACGCGCTGAAGAGCACGTCGCTGACCATCGGAGCGGAGGCGCTTTCCGCACAGGCAAAAGAGCTGGAACTGGCGGGAAAGCGGGGCGATGTTGACTTTATCCGGGCACATCACCATGCTCTGCTGGGCGCACATGAAGAACTCTGTGCGCAAATTACCGGGCTGTAGCTTTTTCCGCGTTTTTCCCGGAAATATTACGATTTGAGGAGTGGGAAACCGCGTGATAAAAAAATGGTTTGAAATTATCACCGATCACAGGATCAGCCTGTATGAGCGTATGTTCCGCCTTGTCACGGGTATCTGCATGATTGCGCTGGTATTTACCATGCCCATGGGCCGAACGCTATGGAACATTCTTATCATGGTAGTTTACCTGATCGCTATGGCGCTGATTGTCAAATTCAGCATTCGAAAGAAATGTGTTCATACAGGGGCCACGATTGTCGCAATACTGCTTCTAACGCTTTTTCCGGTCTGCTTTTTTACAGCGGGCGGGTTTTACAGCGGAGTGCCGGAATGGTTTGTCTTTTGCTTTGTTTATGTCTGCATTACCTTGCAGGGGCGACGCAGGAATACGTTTTTTGTACTCTGTACGCTGGAAACCCTGTTTTGCTACGGCATGGCTTTCTATCACCCGGAGCTGGTCGCTCAAAACGAGCAGCATCACGCCTTTTTCGACTCTGCGTTCTCTGTGATCATGGTCGGCCTGCTGACCTGTGTCCTGCTCATGTTCCTGAACAGGATGTATGAAGAGGAGAACGCCCTCACCCAGAAGCAGAAAAAAGAGATCGAGGAGTTGAACCGCGCGGAAAATCACTTTTTCTCCAGCATGAGCCATGAGATCCGCACGCCCATCAACACGATCATTGGTCTGAACGAGATCATTTTGCGGGAGAATACTTCCGAAGAGGTGGCGGAAAACGCTAGGAATATCCAAGGGGCCAGCAAACTGCTGCTCTCGCTGATCAATGACATCCTGGACATATCCAAGATCAAATCGGGGAAGATGGAAATCGTCAACGTCTCCTATGAGACAGGCGCTCTCTTTTCCGAGATCGTCAATATGATATGGATCAAGGCAAAGGAAAAGGGGCTGGAGTTCAAGCTCCAGGTGGACTCATCCATCCCAAGTATGCTCTGCGGGGATGAGGTTCGTATCAAGCAGATTTTGATCAACCTGCTGAACAACGCGGTGAAGTATACCAGCGAAGGGTCTGTGACCCTCTCTGTCCGGTGCGAACGACAGGCGATTAACCGGGTGCGTGTCTGGTACTCCGTGGAGGATACCGGACAGGGAGTAAAAAAGGAGAACATCCCTTATATTTTTAACGCATTCCGGCGGGTAGATGAAGAGCGGAACCGTTATATCGAGGGGACCGGGCTGGGATTGAGCATCGTCCAGCAACTGGTGGAGCTGATGGGCGGCGAGATCAGCGTGAACAGCGTCTATACGATAGGCTCAAAATTTGTGGTCATGCTGGAGCAGGACATCGTTGACGACAGGGAGCTGGGAACGTTTACCCTCGCCTCCCGCACGAAGGTACACGAGAGTGAAGCTTACCAGCAGAGCTTTGAGGCGCCGGATGCCCATATTCTTGTGGTGGACGATAACGATATGAATCTGCTGGTGGTAAAAAAGCTGCTTGCGGAGACAAAAATTCAGATCGATACAGCCTCCAGCGGCGCCGAATGCTTAAGCCTGACACAAAACTACCACTACGACTGCATCCTTATGGATCATTTGATGCCGGAAATGGATGGGATCGAATGCCTCTACGCGCTGCGGGCACAGCCAACGGGATTGTGTCAGAATGTCCCTGTGGTTGCTTTGACCGCCAACGCGGGCAGCGACAACCAGCTTCTCTACCGGAAAGAGGGATTCAGCGGATATCTTGCCAAGCCGGTCAGCGGCGCGCTGCTGGAGGCGGCTGTGCTGAGTATTCTTCCCAAGGAGCTGGTGCACCTGAATGAAAATGTCAGGCAGACGGATATTGAAAAAGATATCCTGATTTTTGAGCAGGCGCAAAGGCGCTCGGTGCTGGTGACAACAGACAGTGTGTGCTGTTTTAGCTTTGTACATCTTCCTAGGCAGTGTTCACATAAAGGGGAAAGTATGATATAAACAGTATAGTAATTGCGAACGAGTAAAAGCTGGGCTTCGCCCAAACCCACCAGGGCTTTGCCCTGGACCCGCCGCCCTTATGATTTTGCAATGGCCGCATCAAGCGGCCATTGCAAAATCATAAGGGCGGCCCTAAACTTTACCGATTTTCAACTGTGCCAACTATATTCACTATAATCTGGATGGCAGGGATCCAGGCGTAAAAGGACCCGCGCCGCTTGAGGGGCGCGGGTCCTTTTACGGTAAAATCAGATGCTCTTGTCGTCCACGTACAGCTCCCGGACCGCGTTGGGGTCCGCGGCAGGCGCGGACACAGCCTTGGCCGGTGCGGCGGACGCCGCCTCGTCGTGGGGGCCGTCCCGCCAGGCCAGGAACTTGGGCGCCACCTGGGGGAACAGGGCCAGACTCAGCACGTCCTCCTCGCTCTTGGCCAGGTCCTTGAACTCCTCCTTGTACTTTTCCAGCTCCGGCTCCAGCAGGTCCGCCGGACGGCAGGTGATGACCTCCTCCGGCTTGATGCCGGCCTTGGCCCGGACCGCCTCGTTGACCTTGCCGGGCAGCGCCCCGTACTCGCCCTTCAGGACGCCCCGGGACTCCTTGGTAAAGGTCTTGTACCGCTCGCCCATGATCACGTTCATCACGGCCTGGGTGCCCACGATCTGGGAGGAGGGGGTCACTAGCGGGGGATAACCGTAGTCCTCCCGGACCCGGGGGATCTCCGCCAGTACGTCGTAGTACTTGTCCTCCTTGCCGGCCTGCTTGAGCTGGCTGATGAGGTTGGAGAGCATGCCGCCGGGCACCTGATAGAGCAGCGTGTTGGTGTCCACGTTCAAAACCTTGGGGTCCAGGGAGCCAGCCGCCTTGAGCCGCTGGGCAACCTTCCGGAAGTGGACCGCCGCGTCGCTCATCTTGTTCAGATCCAACCCCGTATCCCGGACCGTCCCCTGAAGAGTGGCCACCAGAGACTCGGTAGCGGGCTGGGCCGTGCCGTTGGCCAGGGGGCTGAGCGCCGTATCCACGATGTCCACCCCGGCGTAGGCGGCCATGAGGTAGACCATGTCGCCGGTGCCGGTGGTGTTGTGGGTGTGGAGGTGGATGGGCATCTTGACGCTCTCCTTGAGGCGCTTAACCAGGGAGTAGGCGTCCATGGGCAGCAGCAGGTTGGCCATGTCCTTGATGCACAGGGTGTCCGCGCCCATCTGCTCCAGCTCCTTGGCCATCTTCACAAAGTAGTCCTCGTTGTGGATGGGGGAGATGGTGTAGCTGAGGGTGGCCTCCACCGTGCCGCCGTACTTCTTGGTGGATTTGATGGCCTGCTCCAGGTTGCGGATGTCGTTGAGGGCATCGAAGATGCGGATGATGTCAATGCCGTTCTCCACGCTCTTGCGGCAGAAGGCGTCCACCACGTCGTCAGCGTAGTGCTTGTAGCCCAGGATGTTCTGGCCCCGGAAGAGCATCTGCAGCTTGGTGTTGGGCAGATGCTTGCGCAGGGTCCGCAGCCGCTCCCAGGGGTCCTCGTTGAGGAAGCGCATGCACACGTCAAAGGTGGCGCCGCCCCAGCACTCCAGGGAGTAGTAGCCGATAGAGTCCAGAATCTCGCAGGCCGGCAGCATGTCCTCAATGGTCATGCGGGTCGCCGCCTGAGACTGGTGGGCGTCCCGGAGAATCGTATCCGTAATCAGCAGAGGCTTTTTCGAAAGAAATTCCATTGTTTCCATTCCATTACTCCATTCTACGGTATCCATTCTTTTCTTTGTGAACAAAGAAAAGAATCAAAAGAAAAACTTTTTGGCGCAAAACTACGTTTTGCTTGTGCTTTATAATGAAAACCTGGAGAAAGGCGATAGCCTTTTGACAAAAGTTCTTTTTGATTCTTTTTCTTTCAAGAAAAAGAATGTATGCCAATTCGTCTTACCCGAACAGCGCCATGAGCACGCCGGCGGCGATAGCGGAGCCGATGACGCCGGCCACGTTGGGGCCCATGGCGTGCATCAGCAGGAAGTTCGAGGGATTGGCCTTCTGTCCCTCCACCTGGGAGACCCGGGCGGCCATAGGCACAGCGGAGACGCCGGCGGAGCCGATAAGGGGGTTAATCTTCTCCTTCAGGAACAGGTTCATCAGCTTGGCCAGGAGCACGCCGCCGGCGGTGCCGAAGCCGAAGGCCACCACGCCCATAGCCATGATGAGCAGGGTGCGGCCCTGGAGGAAGGTGGTGGCGGTGGCGGTGGCACCCACGGAGATGCCCAGGAAGATGGTGACAATATTCATCAGCTCGTTCTGGGCGGTCTTATTGAGCCGCTCCACAACGCCGGACTCCTTAAAGAGGTTGCCAAGCATCAGGCAGGCGATCAGGGGGCCGGCGGAGGGCACCAGCAGGGCCACGAACACGGTGACCAGGATGGGGAAGATGATCTTCTCCCGCTTGGAGACCTCCCGCAGGGGCCGCATCACGATCTTGCGCTCCGCCTCGCTGGTGAGCAGGCGCATAATGGGCGGCTGGATCACAGGCACCAGGGCCATGTAGCTGTAGGCCGCCACGGCGATGGGGCCCAGCAGCTCCGGGGCCAGCTTGCTGGTGACGAAGATAGCGGTGGGGCCGTCCGCGCCGCCGATGATGCCGATGGAGGCGGACTGGGCGTAGCTGAACACGCCGGAGATCTGGCAGCCCACGTAGGTCATGAAGATGCCCAGCTGCGCCGCGGCGCCCAGCAGCAGGGTCTTGGGGTTGGCGATCAGGGGGCCGAAGTCCGTACCCGCGCCCACGCCCATGAAGATAAGGCAGGGGTAGATGCCCAGCTTGACGCCCAAATACAGCACGTCGATGAGGCCCACGGAGATGCTCTCACCAACCTGCACCGTATTGCGTACCGCCTCAGAAACGCCCAGCGACTCCAGTTCAGCCAGGAACTCCGGAGTGATGGGATTTCCGCCGAAGAATTCCCAGTTGACGTGGCCGCCGGCAAAGAGAATCTCGTGGTACATGCCAGCGCCGGGCAGGTTGGTAATCAGCATGCCAAAGGCGATGGGCAGCAGCAGCAGGGGCTCGAACTTCTTCACAATCGCCAGATACAGCAAGACGAAGGAGATCAGCAGCATGATCAGTACTTTCCAGTCCCCTGTGGCGATCTGATAGAAGCCCGTCGCTTGAATAAAATTCATGATAGCGTCCATGTGTTCACTCCTCTCAGCGCCCGGCCTTTAGCCGATGACGCACAGCAGGGTGCCGGACTCCACAGTGGCGCCCTTTGTGACGCTGACAGAGGCGGCGGTACCGTCGCAGGGAGCCATAATCTCGTTCTCCATCTTCATGGCCTCCAGAACAAAGAGGACGTCCCCCCGCTTGACGGCGGAGCCGTTCTGCACGTTGACGGCCAGAATGGTGCCGGGCATGGGGGAAGAAACCTTCTCACCGCCGGCGGGAGCGGCGGCGGCAGGAGCCGCCGGGGCAGCGGCGGGGGCGGCGGCAGCGGGAGCCGCACCGTCCATAGGCTCGATAGCGACCTCGTAAACAGTGCCATTTACATTCACTTTGTACTTTTTCATAGCGTTTTCCTCTCCTAAAAATTAAAGTTTTTTGACTGACAGGATACGGATGCCGGAGATATCAGTGCCCAGATCCTCCGCGATAGCGGCGGAGACGGCGGCGATCAGGGCCTGGCGGTTGGGAATGGCGGCGGCGTTCCCGCCGGGCGCCGCAGGCATGGGGACAGGGTCGGCCGCGGCGGCTTTGCCGCCGGCGGAGCGGCACACAGCGCTCATGATCATGCTGAGAAAGATAATGCAGATCAGGCCGAAAAAGACGGTGCCGATACCCATCAGGACCACAAACAGATTGGAGACTTCAGGCATTCGGTGTATTCCTCCTTCTAAAACGGTTGCGCGGCACCGCAGCCGGTTCCGCGCTCTTTTCCCTGGGGAAATCATACCGACTTCCACCGCCTACATTATAGCAAAACCCGCGGGAAAGTTCAAGCCTTTTTCCTCCATATTTCCGACAAGTTTTCGTGTAGGTTTTTCGATTCCATTTGCAGCCCGCCGGAGACTGTGGTATAGTATTTTCAAAATTTAAGGAAACCGTTTTCCCAGCCGCTGTAAACGGCGGCGGTTCCCTCCGGCCTGAAAGCGCGGAGGGAACCGTCAAAAGTACGTTGGAAGAATACGAAGGAGGAGGGGGAGGCATGCGGTATGGAGAGGTGGTCCGTGGGACCTTTTTGAGCCGGCCCAACCGGTTTATCGCCCACGTGGCGCTGGATGGGGCTCCGGTGGTCTGCCATGTGAAGAATACAGGGCGGTGCAGGGAGCTTCTGGTCCCCGGCGCGGCGGTATATCTGGAGAAGGCGGACAGCCCCGCCAGAAAGACGGCGTATGACCTCATCGCCGTGGAGAAGGGAAATCTGCTGATCAACATGGACGCCCAGGCCCCCAATAAGGTCTTCGGCGAGTGGGCCGGGAGTTTTCTGCCGGGGCTCACGTCCCTACGCCCGGAGTTCACCTGGGGGGACTCCCGGTTTGACTTCCGGCTGGAGGACGGCGGCGGGGCCTACTTTGTGGAGGTCAAGGGGGTCACTCTGGAGGAAAACGGCGCGGCCCGGTTCCCGGACGCGCCCACGGAGCGGGGGGTCAAGCATCTGCGGGGCCTCAAACGGGCTGTGGAGCAGGGGCACAGGGCGGCGGTGTTCTTTGTGATTCAGATGAAGGGGGTCTCCTACTTCTGTCCCAACGACGGGACCCATCCCGCCTTCGGCGCGGCCCTGCGGGACGCGGCCGCCGCCGGCGTGGGGGTGTTCGCCTACGACTGCCTGGTGACGCCGGAGAGCTTGGCCATCGCCAGCCCGGTGGAGGTCAGACTGTAGTTTTTTTGCGCGGCCCCCGTGGGCCCACAAGATGGTTCCGCCCCTGAAAGAACCATCTCGGACGCGCGCCGGCGGCAGATCTGCCCCTTCCTTTGGGCCGTCATTGGGCTTCGCCCAACGACAGGCCCGGCGGTTTTCAACCGCCTATGGCCGGCAGGCGGAGCCGGTCGAACGCCAAGCTGGCAGAAGGACGCTTCTGACTCAGGGGTTGAGCAGAAAAGGACTTATCCATAGCTCCCGTAAAGCGGGGGCTTGGGGGCGGAAGCCCCCCGGGGGGTATCCCCCCGGAGCTGTCGAGTAGATAGGCACTCCCCCTGAAAGCCCGAAAAAAGGCCATATTGCCCTGTCCGGCAGTTTATGGTATACTGTCTAGGACCCGGTGGACCGGTAATGCCGCACCCCCAGCCGCCACAGCAGGCCGCAGGGGATCAAAAACACCAGCGACACCACAGGCAAAACGCCGTACCATGCCGGTCCCCGGTCGAAGAGGTATTGCAGCGGCCAGTGCTGCACCAGAGCCAGAGGCGCCAGGAAAGTGAGGACCATCAGCACCGGTTTCCCGTAGACGCCGAAGGGGTACTTGCCGTACTCCCGGGGGCCGTCGGTAAAGATGTTGATGACCTCCAGGCTCTCCAGGGTGAAAAAGCACAGGGCCGCGCCAATGAGGAACATCCCGAAGAATACCGCCGCGCCGCACAGGATCATCAGCGCCAGCACCAGCGCCTTGGCCGGCGTCCAGGCCACCGCGCCGGAGCGGACCGCCCAGGCCAGCATCACCGCCGCCTGGAGCAGCCTCGCCAGCATGGTGGGCCTCATGTCCTGGCACAGCACCTGGAACACCAGGGACCGGGGGCGGACCATGAGGCGGTCGAACTGGGCCTGGGAGAGAATTCTGGAGAAGGCGTCGAACCCACGGGCGAAGCACTCCGCCAGGCTGGTGGCCGCCAGGATGACAGAGAAGCACAGCGCCAGCTGGGGCAGGGTGTAGCCGCCCACGGACGCAAAGCGGTCCATGAGGAACACCACGCTGAGAAACACATTGGTAGTGATGAGCAGCTGCCCCAGGCAGCTGAGGAAAAAGCTGGCCCGGTAGGTCATGGCGGAGCGGAAGTGGATGGATAAAAATTTGAAATACAGCTTCATCCCTCAGCCCCCCAGTATCACCGCGCGGCGCAGGCCGTTTCTTGTGAGAAGGTATCCGGCTAAGATCAGCGCCGCGGCCCAGAACACTTGCAGTCCCAACGCCGCCGGGGCCTGGGAGAGGGGGATGTCCCCGCTGAAGAGCCGCAAAGGCACGTTCTGCATGGAGGCGAAGGGGGTCAGCTCCGCGAAGCGCCGGAGGCCCTCCGGCAGGAAGGGCAGGGGCACCACCGCCCCGCCCAGCAGGTCCGCCGCCGCCACCGACACCACCATGATCCCGTTGGGGTCCGTGAGGTAGAAGGTCAGCGCGTACACCAGCAGGCTGTAGGCGCACACCACCAGTACCATGAGCGCCGCGGAGGCCAGAAACACCCCGAAGGCCGCCGGGGAGATGCGAAGCCGCAGGCCCCAGGGGGCCGGGATGAGGGCGCTGACCGCGATCACCGGGACCATCCGCAGGGAGGCCCGGGCCAGTCGGTTGGCGGCGGAGCGGGCCATCCACATGCTGTAGAGGTCCCCGGGCCGCAGCAGCTCATAGGCCACGGAGCCGGTTTTGACGGCTTCCAGAATGTCGTGCTCCCAGTTCCACAGGGCGAAGAGGGTGAGAAACGCCTGCTGGAGCCAGATGTAGGAGCTGAGGGCCTCCATGCCCATGGGGAACCGCTCCGGATGCTCCAACCAGAAGGCCCGGTAGAGCAAGATCTCCATGGCGCCCCACACAAACTGAGTGCTCATGCCCGCCAGAGCCGCGGCGCGGTACTGGAGCCCCGCCATCAGCCGCATTTTGAAGAAGGACCAGTATTTTCGCATACATCCGCCCTCCCTCAGATGCCGAAGCGGCGGTACAGGTCCGCCACCGACTCCTCGGTGGATAGGTTCTCCCCCGCCATGGCCCGAATTTGGGCGGTGTCCCCGTCCAGCAGCAGCCGCCCCTTGCCGATGAGCAGCACCCGGGAGCACAAAGCGTCGATGTCCTGCATGTCGTGGGTGGTGAGGAGCACCGTGGTGCCGCAGAGCTTGTTCTGCTCCAGGATAAACTCCCGGACCTTGAGCTTCGATACCGCGTCCAGGCCGATGGTGGGCTCGTCTAGGAACAGCACCTTGGGCCCGTGGAGGAGGGCGGCGGCGATCTCGCAGCGCATCCGCTGGCCCAGGGAGAGCATCCGGGCGGGGGTCTTCAGCAGGTCCACCAGGTCCAGGAGGGCCGTCAGCCGCTCCAGGTTCTCCCGGAAGTCCGCCGCCGGCACCCGGTAGATGTCCCGCAGGAGGCCGAAGGACTCCATGACGGGCACGTCCCACCACAGCTGGCTCCGCTGGCCAAAGACGACCCCCAGCCGGGCCACGTGCTTTTTCCGGTCCGCCCAGGGGGTGAGGCCGTCCACGGTGCACGTGCCGCTGTCCGGGCGGAGAATGCCGCTGAGGATCTTGATGGTGGTGCTCTTCCCCGCGCCGTTAGGGCCGATGTAGCCGAGGATCTGGCCGTCCGGCACGGTGAAGGTCATGCTCTCCAGGGCGGGGATCTCGGTGCAGTCCCGGGAGAAGAGGCTCCTGAGGGCGTTTCCCAGTCCGGCCTCCCGCCGCCGGACCCGGTAGGTTTTCGAGATTCCTTTCATTTCAATCATGGATTTTTCACTCCTTTGGTGAAAGATGGCCCCGCTGTGTTCAGACCAGCGGGCGGCGATCAGGCGCGCCGCCATGGCCTTAAAAGCAGGCGGGAGACAGTCCTGCCCGCAAGACGCGCGGGAGGTTACGAACCTTCCCCGCGCGTGACAGGACCGCCCTCTTTCTGGAGGCGGAGTCGGGAGACTCCGAGGCAAAAAGGACATTGATTTTATCACAGGCTGCAAAATATGTCAAGATTTTTTGTTGATGGGAGAGCGGTGGTGCCAGTTGGAACATTGGACGCTGTACGCGGAGCCCGGCCAGATGGGACGGGCCTTTGACCGGTCCCTGTACGTACTGGGCGCCTTTGAGGGGGAGAAGCTGCCGGGCTATATCCGCTGAGCGGGAAGGGGGATTTTTGGGATGAGAGAGCTGCTTCACGCCCTGCTCCGGGAGCTGGAGGCGGGACGCCCTGCGGTGCTCTGCTCCATCGCTGCCAGCCGGGGCTCCACCCCCCGGGGACCGGGGGCGAAGATGCTGGTGCTGGAGAACGGCAGCACCCTGGGCACCATCGGCGGCGGCGCGATGGAGCACGAGGCCGCGCTGCTGGCCAGGGAGCTGCTGGAGACAGGCCGCTCGGAGAGGCGGATCTATGCCCTGGCCCCCGGCGGGGACGCCGGCATGCTCTGCGGCGGGGAGGTGGAGGTGGACTTCCGATACCTGGCCCCCGGGGACAACCGGGCCCTGGAGGCTCTTGCGCCGGACCGGGCGGACCGGGTGCTCCTCTTCGGCGGGGGCCATGTGGCCCGGGAGCTGGCGAGGGTGCTGGCTCTGGCGGAATTCTCTGTGGAGGTGTGGGACGAGCGGCCGGAGGTTTTGGTCCCCGCCTTTTTCCCGGAGGCCGCCGTCCTCCGCTGCGGGCCCTACGCGGACGCTTTGGCGGCGCTGTCCCCCGTGACGGCAGCGGACTACGCGGTGGTGATGACCCACGGCCACCAGGCGGATTTTGAAGTCCTCTCCCAGGTTCTAAAGACCCCGGCCCGGTATATCGGCTGCATCGGCAGCAGGAGCAAGGCGGCGGCGGTCCGCTCCCGCCTGCTGGACGCCGGGTTCTCCCAGGCGGAGGCGGACCGCATCCATTCGCCCATCGGCCTCCCCATCGGCGGCAAGACCCCCGGGGAGATCGCGGTGTCCGCGGCGGCGGAGCTGATCGCCTGCCGCCACGGGCGGCTGGCGTCCCTGACGCGGGGATAGACTTTTTCCCGCAGACCTCCTGAGGGGCGGTCCGGGCGCTATTTAGAAGCTGTACCAATAGGCGCAGCACGCATCTTTGCGGCCAAAACCGCCCCTGGCCGCGTTAAAAAATTTTGAAATACACAAAGTATTCCTGCAATTTTTTGCCTTGCCAGAGACGGTTTTCTCCCGCAAATCTGCATACTGCGCTTATTGGTACAGCTTCTTAAATTACGGAATACAACCTGTTTGGTGGAGAGGTAACATGCTGCAAATCGAGGGAATCAAGCTGAATTTAGAGGGGAGCGAGGACCTTCTGCGGGCGAAGGCCGCTCTGGCGCTGCGCCTTCCGCCGGAGGCGGTTGAGGAGCTTTGCGTCCTGCGAAAAGCCCTGGACGCCCGGGACGGCGTCCGTTGGGTCTACACGCTCCGCGTCCGCGTCAAAGGCGAGGAGAAGGTTCTGCGGCGGTGCGGAAGCAGGCAGGTCTCCAAGGTGCTGGAGACGCCCTACGGCCTGCCCCCCGCCGTCTCAGGGCCGGACATCCCCCCCGTGGTGGTGGGGGCGGGTCCCGGAGGGCTCTTCTGCGCCCTGGCTCTGGCCCGCTGCGGCGCGCCGCCCATCCTGCTGGAGCGGGGCTGGGACGTGGAGCGGCGGGCGGCGGACGTGGAGCGGTTCTGGGAGACGGGGCTGCTGGATGCGGAGTCCAACGTCCAGTTCGGCGAGGGCGGGGCCGGGGCCTTCTCCGACGGCAAGCTGAACACCGGCACCCGGGACCCCCGCCACCGCTTTATTCTGGAGGCCCTGGTCTCCCACGGCGCGCCGGAGAGCATTCTCTACGACGCGAGGCCCCATGTGGGCACGGACTACCTCCGGCGGGTCCTGAAGAGCCTGCGCCGGGAGCTCACAGATCTGGGCTGTGACATCCGCTTCGGCTGCCGACTCACCGGCTTGGAACTGAAGGACGGGCGGCTCAGCGCCCTGGCTGTGGAGGGGCCGGAGGGCTCCTGCCGCCTCCCCGCCCGGGCGGCGGTTCTGGCCCTGGGCAACGGCGCCCGGGACACCTTTCAGATGCTCCATGACGCCGGCGTCCCCATGGAGAGCAAGCCTCTGGCGGTTGGCGTGCGCATTGAGCACCGCCAGGCGGACATTGATTTTGCCCAGTACAAGGCCCTGGCGGGCCACCCCCGCCTCCCTGCGGCCAGCTACAAGCTCAGCTGCCATCTGGAGAACGGCCGGGGCGTGTTCAGCTTCTGCGTCTGTCCCGGCGGCCGAGTGGTGGCCGCCGCCAGCGAGCCGGGCCGGGCCGTCACCAACGGCATGAGCCTCTACGCCAGAGACGGCGAAAACTGCAACGGCGGCCTGCTGGTGGGGGTCACGCCCCGGGACTTCCCCGGGGAGGGGCCCCTGGCGGGCATCGCCTTTCAGCGGGAGCTGGAGGAGCGGGCCTACGCCGCCGGAGGCGGAGGCTTCTTCGCCCCCGCCCAGCGGGTGGAGGACTTCCTCCTCCGGCGCTCCTCCCGGGGCCCGGAGGCCGTGTCGCCCACCTACCGCCCCGGAGTGCGGTGGCGCAATCTGTGGGAAGTCCTGCCGGAGTGGCTCTGCCAGTCCCTGGCGGAGGCCCTGCCGCTTCTGGACCAAAAGGTCCGGGGCTACGCCGCCCCGGACGCGGTGCTCACGGCGGTGGAGAGCCGCTCCTCCTGCCCCCTGCGCATCCTCCGGGACGAGGCGGGCCAGTCCCCCGTCCGGGGCCTCTGGCCCTGCGGCGAGGGGGCCGGCTACGCCGGAGGCATCCTCTCCGCCGCCGCAGACGGCCTCCGGACTGCCGAGAGCGTGCTGGAGACGCTGTAGCGCGCTGCTTGAACCGCTCGCCTGGCGAGCAATTTTTCGGTATGCCAAAAATGCCAGGCGGACTTTGCCCGCCTGGCATAAGGATTCCTTGCGTTCTCAGGAGAATTCCTTACCGACTGCCTCCGCCTGCGCCAAAGAAAACCGGACCGAGCGCTGGTCCCGCAGGATTACGCCGGGGACACGGTAGGACCATTCTAAATCCCAGCTGTGGAGATCAGCCAGGATTCTGCACAATTTCCAACTGGATATTTCATAGGACCCTCTCCCATTGTACACATTCTGCGAGATCCTGTGGGATTTGAGGTCCCTGGTTTCATGCGCGCGCATCAGCAGCGACCGGCCATCCGCGGAAATCAAAAGGCATATCCGCTTGGGACAGCCAATGAGCCGGAGGGCCTCCGTAAAAATGTGGATCCGGCTTGTTCTCAAATAAAACGAGAGGTAAACGCCGTTCATTTTTCGACTCTTTTTTCTTTGGCCTTCCACTGCTCCGGACAGCTGAAATCAAAGAGGAGCAGGACCTTGTTATCCACGGTCACAACGCGCCCCGCCGCCCGGTAAACACAGCCAGGATCCCAGCTCCACAGTTCATAAAGCGTTGAAGTGAATCGGGAACACTCCATGCGCCGGGGAGCATACTCTTTGATATTTTTTCTCCAGGGAATTCCATCCTTATCTTTTATGGTCACCGGAACAAGCAAAATTCCCTTTTTCTGGGGATGGAGCTCCATACGCACGCGTTCACAATTGTTCAGAGCTGTTAAGGCCACCCTGTTAAAGGTGAGCCCGCCGCTCCAAATCGTGCATGTCGGAGCATAATATGCGACTCTGCGGGTGAAATACTCCCCGCCGACTACCTGAAAACCGTCCAATGAGATTTCTTCAATCTCGTTGCTGAAAGAAACCGCCGCCATTTGTATGCCTCCTCCTATACTCTGTCTGTTTTGATATAGCCGTCTGCAAGATCGATTTTATATTGCTCCTCGTGAGATTCCACAGGTATCCCAAAATAGTCCCGCCATTCCCCCGGAAGGTAGGACCGCCGCTTTTTCCCGCCCACGAACAGCTCAAAATCCGTCAGTTTGAACAGAAACAGCACTTCTTCCTGATAGACAGCGGGCCTTCCCAGCATTTTATAGCGGTATTCAAAATTCCACTGCATCAAATCAAAGACCTTTGCCGCAAAGATCCTGCACAGGATGTCCCGGTTGGTCAGCTCCTTTTCTCCCCCGCCCTTCGCCCACCGCAGAGAGTCCGGCGCGTCGGGAAGGCAGGGCCGGACGATCAGCCGTCGCTGCTCTGGGTGAATCAGAATCTGGATATGCGTCAGACCGGGGAATCTCCGCAAACAGGCCATGTTGAACTTGATTCGGTTCGGCCAGATGGTAATTGCCGGTTCATATGTGTGTGAAAAAAGTTCCGCTCTGGTAACTTGGTATCCGGCCAAGTCCGCCACGACTTCCGGCTCCTCGTCCTCGATGGGCCTTATGTTTGAGAAAATGTCGTTCAATTGACTATGTTCCAGCATAACCGGCAACCGCCTCTCTCACGAGTGTTTCCATCATGGTATGAAGTTCTTCCTCCGTTGGGGCGCTGTACTGCGCTATACCGGGAGCCGGGACGCTGGGCCGCTGGGCCTGCCATGCCGGGCTTTCCGCTATGTAGAACATTTCATTTTCCACAACGTGGTCGTAGAACTCCTCCCCAAAGCTGTTCTCCCATTGCTCCGGGAGCAGCTCAATTCGTCTCTTCTTTGAAGCGGATGCCTCTTCCGGTGTGATCAGTACGGATATGGCGTTTTCCAGGTTGAAAACAATGATCTGGCCGCCGCTGCACCGTATCCATGTTCCCTGGACCTTGTAAACCAAATCCGGGTTCCACTCCATAATTTGGAAAAGGGCTGCGCCGAAGTGCCGGCAGCACAGCGACTTTGTGCACAGCGGTTTAGCGGCGTCAGACCGCCATTTGATGCTGTTTGCCGAGCTCTCCTCACAGGGCCGGATGGCGATTTTTCGCTCGGACGGATGGAGGAGCAGCTGGATATAGCCGATATTCGCAAGCTTTCTCACGGAAAATAGATTGAAGGTAATCCGATCCGCGGATATCGTCAGCACCGGTCCCTCATACCGGGCCTGTAGGAATTGGCTCCTGACGACCTGATATCCTTCCAAATTGAATGCGGAGAAGGCGCTTTTTTGCATATGGCTTCTCCGGTCCGGCCCCTTGATGCTGTTGGATGCGTCGTAGTACAGTCCGGGGTCATCGTTGACCCAGTGGTGGTTAATGGGGACGAATCCGCGAAAAACTCCGTTGTCTATAACCTGGAGGCCAGGCAGACCGCCGCGCATATGGTGCTTTCGGTTTTGGAGAAGCGTCTGCGCCGTCTCAAACGTCTCCCTTGTGATGATGGCTTCATGCTGACCCATGTAGTGGTATTGGTCCAAATCCCGCCGGTTCTTCCTGCGCTTATGTTCAAACAGGTCCGATGTAAAGGTTTTCCAAGTCAAGACATCGCCGCAGTAGCGCTCATTTGTGAGAATGTAACCGATAGAGCCCCCGCTCCAATCGGTGCTTCCGGTTTTTGTCCGGCAGCCGATATCCGTCAGAAAATCCGCAATGTCCGCCTGAGACCAGCCATGGAGATACGCGTCAAAAATAAATCGAACTACTTTGGCTTCTGTCTCGTTGACAACAAGGGGCGCATATTTGATGAGGTTTCCGGCGGCGTCCTTCTGCCTGTCATAGCCCAGCGGCGGAGGCGTCAGCAGCTTGCGGTCCTTAAACCGCTGCGCCAGAGACCAGAACATCGCCTCTCGCTTTTTGATGGACTCCTCTTGGGCGACGGAGGCGAGCAGCGCAAGCATCAATTCGGAATCCTTTCCCAATGTGTTCAGGTGATCTGTCTCAAAAAACACACCCACCGGAGGCGAAAGGTTTTTCAGCTTTCGAATGAGCGAGAGACAGTCCACCAGGTTCCTGGCAAAGCGGGAGACGCTTTTTGTCACGATCAGGTCATATTCTCCGTTCTCACAGGCGGCGATCATCTCGTTGAACTCCGTCCGGTTTTTCAGGGACGTGCCGGAGATGCCCTCATCCGCGTATACGCGCTTGAACTCCCAGTTGGGCCGCTCCTTCGCCAGCTGGAGGTAGTGCGCCTGCTGGAGTTCAAAAGAGGAGAGCTGCTCTTCGCTGTCCGTTGAGACACGGCAGTAGGCGCACACCCTGAAGCTTTGCGCGGGATCATCAAAAAGAACTTTGGGTTTGGCGGGAATGAATACCTTACCGCCGGTGTTTTCCGCTTGACCCGGCTTTCCTCGTTCCTCTCTGTCAGTAAGGGGCATGAAAGTACCTCCCTTCTCAAATCCATTGGCTGTTGATTTCACCGCTCCTGCAGCTGGCGAATCGTTCGGTTTTTTTCAGTCAGCTCGGAGGCCATCCTATAAAGCAGGGCTTTATCCTCTCCGGTTAGGTCAAATATATCGCCGGAGAGCTCGCCTGTTCTCCCCAGGAGATAGTCCGTGCTCACGCCGAACACATCGGCAATTCGGGAGAGCGTAACCAGCGGGGGCTGGCGTATATTGCTCTCATAGGAGGAAATTGTGCTTCTGTCTACCCCCAGCAGGCGGGCCAGCTGTTTCTGTGAAAGCCGCGTGGACTGCCGGAGCCTTCTGAGCCGTTCGGGAAGAGAATACATCTCGATTCGCACCACCTTGCAGAATAAAAAAGATTATACCAGCAAAATGGCGACGGTTGGTCACATTTCTGCGACACTTTGCAGCAGCTTCTGAGAGTCTGTTTCATATCTCGATGTGGTCGGATTGACGAGGGGATTTCTCGCCAATCAAGGCGTGCGGCCGAAGGAATACTTTGTGTATTTCGAGGCCAAGCAACGACGAGCGGCGGAAAATCCGCCGTCAGTCCGTGTGTAGCGAGATATGAAACAGGCTCTGAAACCCGGCAACATCCCCAGGCAGCGGGGATGCTGCACCAGGCTCCTTTTCCAAGCACACAGGATGCCGGAAGAGGGCCGGAAAGAATGCGCCGAAGCTACCGCGTTGGAGTAGGCGGTCTGCGGAAAAAGGACGTGCAAAAGGGCCTTACATATGCTATAATAAATTCTGTTGGAATGTTCTAAAGAAAAAGAATCAAAAAACATTTGGGGCGAAACGCTGTTTCGCCCTTGCGGGAGAGCTGCAATGAGAAAAATTGCCGTCTATGTAAACTTTATGAACGAGCGCTACCGCCGGCAGCTGGAGGAGGCCGCGTCCCGACTGGGCTTCTCGCTGGACTGCTACGACTGTCCCCGGGACAGCGGGGCTCTGGCGGAAAAAATTGGCGACTACGAGGTGGTCTACGGCCACCCGGAAGCGGCGCTGCTGAAGGAAGCAACGCGCCTACGCTGGCTGTGCAGCGACTTCGCCGGGGTGGAGGGCTATCTGCCAAGCGAGGTCTGGCCCCGGCCGGACTGCCTGCTCTCCAACAGCTCCGGGGCCTACGGCCCCGCCATCTCCGAGCACATCGTCATGGTGCTGCTGATGCTGCTCCGGCGGATGCCGGAGTACCAGGCCGCCCTCGCCCGGGGACAGTGGCCCTGCTACACCCCTATTCGCTCCGTCACCGGCAGCCACGTGGTGCTTCTGGGGACCGGCGACATCGGCTCCCACGCCGCCCGCCGCCTGAAGGCCCTGGGGGCCCGCGTCACCGGCGTCTGCCGCGGCGGCAGGTCGGCGGAGCCCGCCTTTGACCAAGTCCTCCCCGTCTCCCGGCTGGAGAACGCGCTGCCCCAGGCGGACGCGCTGGTTCTGGCCCTGCCCGCCACGGCGGAGACCCGGGGTATTCTCTCCCGGGAGCGGCTGGCCCTCCTGCCCCCCACGGCCTATGTGGTCAACGTGGGCCGTGGCTCCGCCATCGACCAGGACGCCCTGGTGGAGGCCCTGCAAGGAGGGCGGCTGGCCGGCGCGGCATTGGACGTGATGACGCCGGAGCCCCTGCCGGCGGACCACCCCCTCCGGACCTGCCCCAACACCATCCTCACCCCCCACGTCTCCGGCAACATGGCCCTGGGCCTCACCTGCGATCTGGACGTGGAGCTGTTCCTCCGGGAGCTGGAGCGCTACGCCAGGGGCGAGCCCCTGGCCAACCTGGTGGACCGGACCAGGGGCTACTGAGGGCGCCGGCTGTGGAAAAACTGCTGGAGAGCGATCTGTTCGGCCCGGTGCGGGACTATCTGACGGGCCTGGGCTACGATGTGAAGGGGGAGGTCAAAGACTGCGACCTCACCGCCCTGCGGGACGGCGAGCTCATTGTGGTGGAGCTCAAGCGGGGCTTCACCCTGGAGCTTCTCTACCAGGCCCTGGACCGTCAGCGGCTGGCCGACAGCGTCTATGTGGCCGTCCCCCTGCCCAAGCGGGGCTACATGGCCCCCCACGTCCGGGACATGGAGTCCCTGTGCCGCCGGCTGGAGCTGGGGCTGATCTTCGTGGGCTTTTCCAGCGCCGGCGCGGCCCAGCTGGACGTGGCGGTCCACCCCAAGGAGGCCAGCCGGCCCAGAATCAACAAAAAGCGCCGGCTGGCGGTGCTCCGGGAGCACGGCCAGCGGGCCAACTGCGCCAACACCGGCGGCGTCGCCCGGAAAAAAATCCTCACCGCCTACAAGGAGCGCTCCCTGCTGGCGGCGAGGATTCTGCGAAGCTGCGGCCCCCTGCCGGCGGAGGACGTGAAGAAGCTGGGGGGCCCGGCGGATGCTTCGGCCCTTATGGGCCGCAACCCCATGGGCTGGTTCCAGCGCACCGCGGGCCCGGACGGGCGGAAATACCTGTACTCCGTCAGCGAGAAGGGCCTGGAAGCCCTGGAGGAATACAGGGACCTGCTGGCCTGACACGGCCTCCACCAGCAATTTTCAAAATAGGGGGGGCGAGCATTGCTCGCCCCCGCGCCATGTTGCGAATTCTGATGATTGCTGTCATGCTCCAAAGAGCACGGCGCCCAGGAGTGCCAGAGCGGCGCAGAGAAGCACCGCCGCCGCGATCCACAGCGCTTTCTTAACCTTTTTCTTTACCCTGCCCATCTCTGTCCCCCGCAAAAAATAAGCATAAGCGAAACGAAGTTTCGCGCAAAAGTTTTTCTTTTTGATTCTTTTTCTTTGTTCACAAAGAAAAAGAATGAACAACCTCACTTCCACTCCCTGGGGCTGCGGCCGTAGGCGGCCCGGAAAGCCCGCAGGAACACGGAGTAGTCGCCGAACCCGGCCTCCTCCGCCGCCTTGAGGACGGGGACGCCCCGGCGGATCTCCTCCGCCGCCCGCTGGAGCCGCTTCTGGCGGATATACTGATGGACCGTGCAGCCGTAGACCTCCTTAAACCGGTGCATCAGGTAGTAGCGGCTGAGGAAGAAGGTCCGCGCCAGGCGGTCGATGCTCAGCTCCTCCTCCAGGTGGCCGCGGATATAGCGGGTGACGGCCTCCATCTTGGGGTCAAAGCGGTAGACCGCCTCCGCCGCCTGGTCCGGGGCGGCCAGAATGTCCCGGTTCAGGGCGATCATCAATTGGAGCACCCAGGTGTCGGCCAGCAGCTGCGCGCCGAAGCCTCCGCCGCCGGAGGCGGCCTCGATGTGCTCAAAGAGGGCCCGGTAGCGCTCCCGCTCCTCGCCCCGGGGCCGGTGGAGGTGGACGCCCCGCTGGGCGGTCAGGGAGAAGCAGGCGGCCAGGTCCGTCTCCTCCCCGCCGTACCGGGCGAGAAAATCCCGGTTGATCCAGAGCACCATCCGCTCGTAGACCTGGCCCGGCTCCATGACGGGCAGGTGGATCAGATTCCGGCTGACCAGCAGCACGTCCATGGGCTGGAGGGGGTAGCTCTTCCCCTCTATGTGGTAGGTCACCCGCCCCCCCAGCTGAAAGACCAGCTTGTCAAATTCGTGGTAGTGGTAGTCCAGCTTCACAATCCGGCTGTCCCGCAGATGGAACAGCCGGTAGTTTTCGTTGAGCCAGCCCCGCTTGCCCACCTCGCTCTTGTCCAGCATGCCGCCCCTCCTGATATTCGTATCATAACCGCAGTTGAGGACGAATAAAAGCTGGGCTCCGCCCAAACCCGCTGGGGCGTTGCCCCAGACCCCACCGCCCTTTGAAAAGGGCGGCCCTAACCTTTACTGTTTTTGAACAGTGGTCGCTATACTTGATACAAAAAGGGCCGGCTGGACCGGCCCTCAGCTTGTCGAAAAAACATTTTTGAAAGCGGAAGGTATCATTTCGCCAGGGGGAGCTCCAGGGGGCGAAGCCCACCTCGAATAAAATCTGCCGCCCCCGTGGGCCGGCCGCAGGCCGGCGTTCGGCGAACGTAGTGAGGACTTTTGTGACAGCGCAGCTGTCACAAAAGTAACGGCGGCATTGGGCTATCGATAAAGTCCGGGGGACTTTATCGATAGCCTGGGGGCCGGCTGGACCGGCCCCCTTTTTGCCTATTCCCCCATGGGCGCGCCGCAGTGGGGGCAGAACTTGGTGCTGCTGATCTTCCCGCACACCGGGCAGACCGCGCCGTCCGGCTCCTCGGAGGCCTCCTGGGCCTCCGCCGCCTCCCGGCGGGTCTGGAGCTCCGTAATCTTCTCCCGGGACGCCCGGACCGCCGCCACCACATCCGCGATGGCCTCCGGAACCTCCTCCGGGTGCTCGCAGACATACCACTGGCCGATGGCGTGGTAGTTCTTATACAGCTCCCGCTTCTCCGCCAGAATGGCCGCTGAGATCTTCGCGGAGTCCACGGCCTCCCGGGCCTTTTCGCCCACCGCGCCGGCTACGCTTCTCGCCCGCTGGGGCAGCTCGTCAAAAAAACTCATCTGTTGCTCCTTTCACCACATTACCGCGGCGTCCGCCGCCGCGCCTGCCGGTATCTCCTGTTATTATAGCCGCTTTCCGCCGTTCCTGCAAGTGGACAGAAAAAGGTTTTTTTGCGAAAAACAGAAACAGACGCGGTCGCGAGACTATCTGCGCCGCCGGACGCAGAACCGGCAGGCCCGCAGCAGCAGATGGCCGAAGGGCAGCACCGCCACCACCTCCGAGGGGCAGGGCAGGGACCGGTCCACCCCCAGCCGGCCGATCACGCCCTCGCTGACCAGCTGCAGGCCGGATATATGGGAAAAATCCATGGGGCGCACCAGCGCCGTATCCTTATCAAACGCAACCACCCCGCAGGACTGGAGGGTCTCCGCCACGAACTGGGAACAGAAGTAGCGGCCTCTGCGCCGGAGGGGGTAGTTGAAGTATACCGACAGCATGCCCAGAATGTTATAGTGGTAGCGCTCCCTGTGGCTGTACATCTCACCCAGAAGCGCTTTTACCCGCAGGTAGTCGCTTCTCGTCACCCGGAGGCGGTACATCTGGTATTTGATCTCCAAGGGGCTGTCACAGGTGACATCCTCCTTCACCAGGCCGGCGGGCAGAATCAGCCGCTTATATTTTCGCCCAAAGCTGTAAAAGGCGCCGTCAAGGCCCTCCAGGCCAATGGATACATGGGTATAGGGGTCCGTTGTGGCGATATGTATCAGCCGGGAGGGATAGGTGTTTGATTTTGTCAGCAAAATGTAGATATTTTCGATATTTGTTCGCTCCCTTCCTCTCTACTTTCCTGTATTATACCGCAGAGGAGCGGCCATGTAAAGAAGGGCGGCAGGATCTTAAGGATGCCTTAATGATTTTGCCGGCACAGACTCCGGCGGGCGCGTTCTGGAGTATCCCGCGCCCGCCGTCCGCCCCTATTTCTCCAAAAACGCCGCGTACCGGCCGCAGATCCCCTCCACGTCGTCCCCAAATTCCACCTGCCGCCCCTTGTGGAGCCAGAGGATCTTGCTGCACATGCTGCGGACCTGCTCCAGGGAGTGGGACACCAGGATCGTGGTGGCCCCGCCGCCGATGATCTCTCTCATTTTGGCCTCGCTCTTCATGCGGAAGGCCCCGTCGCCCACCGACAGCACCTCGTCCAGAATCAGAATGTCCGGCTGCACCAGGGAGGCGATGGAGAAGGCCAGCCGGGACTTCATGCCCGAGGACAGCTGCTTAAAGGGCCGGTCCTCAAAATCCTTCAGCTCCGCAAATCCGATGATCTGCTCATAGGTGTCGTCCATAAATTTCCGGGTGTAGCCCAGCATGGCCCCCCGGAGATAGGCGTTCTCCCGGACCGTCAGCTCGCCGTCAAACCCGCCGGCCAGCTCCAGCAGCGCCGCTATGGAGCCCTCCCGCTTGACCGTGCCCTCCGTCGGCTCCATGATGCCGGAGATTACCTTCAAAAGGGTGGACTTCCCTGCTCCGTTTGTGCCGATGATCCCCAGCATGTCCCCCTTTTCCAGGGTGAAGGAGATATCCCGGTCCGCCCAAAACTCCGTGACATGGTACTGTCCCTTCAGCCGGCGCACTACGTATTCCTTTAATCCAATGTCCTTGAAATCCCCCGTCATGTAGAGAATGGAGACTCCCTGTACTTCCAGCACGCTCATGTTCAGCCCCCTCTACACATAGTACAAAAACCTGGTGTTATACTTCTTGTATATCCAGCACCCCAGCCCCAGAACGATGGCGACGTCCGCCAGCATCAGGAGATGGAACCAGACGGTGGGAATTGTTGCGTCCAGGACAATTTTCCGGAAGTAGCGGATGAAGAGATACACCGGGTTGCACAGGAACAAGCACTGCACCGTATAGCTGTAGCCGTCGATGTTGTAAAAAATTGCGGAGGCGTACATCAGCAGCTGGGTAAATACGCTCCACAGGTACTGCACATCCCGGAAAAAGACAAACAGGGCGGACAGCACCAGGCCAACGCCGATGTTAAACAGCATCAGGCAGAGGATCGGGTAGAGCAGGAGGATGAATTTCCAGGTAAAGGTGATGTGGTCCAGGGCGCAGAATACAAAAAAGATGCACAGCGTCAGGCCAAAATTGATCAGAGTCTGCACGTTCTTTGAAAACAGGAACAGGTACTTGGGCACATTGACCTTGGCAAAGATGCCGGCGTTGCTGATCAGGGAGGTCATCCCCTGGGAGGTGGACTCGCTGAAATAGGAGAACACCAGGTTGCCGCAAAAGAGGTACGTGGTATAGTGGGGGGTGTTCTGTCCAAAAAATTGGGTGAACACGAGGCGCATCACCAGCAGGGTCAAAAGCGGAGACAGCAGGCTCCATCCTACGCCAAGAATTGTGCGCTTGTATTTTGTTTTAAAGTCCCGTTTTACCAGCTCCTCAAAAAGAAACTGATTTTTCTTTATTTTTTGCAGCATACTGCCTCCTTTAGTTGCGGAACGGGCCGCTGTGGGATCAAAGCAGCCCCGCAGCCCTTATCTGAAGGGATTATACCGAAAATTCCGCTAAACTTCAAGTGATTCCTCTCATTTTAATAAAAAATAGCGGAGCGCCCCCCGAAACTTTCCGGGAAAGGGGGAAGTTTCTCTTGCTTATCCCGGCGGCAGGGCGTATAATGCCGGTATTTAGAGCCTGCTTAGAACATTTTTCGGGAGAGGAGTCGTCTATGGACGTTGTCAACAACAAGGAGGGCAAGCCTCTGGAGCACTATCTGGCCCTGTTTCAGCGGGGGGACCCGGCGGAGATGGCAGCCCGGTGCTGCCTGCCCTTTGACGGCAAGCGGTTCACGATCACGCTGCTGGGGGAGAGCTTCTCCCTCTCCCACCCGGACTTCGCCGCCTCTGGGGACCGGGAGCCCACCAACCCGGAGCGGATTCTCTTTCTGCGCTACCTGCTGGACGGGCGGTACGCGGAGCCGTCGGGGGCCTATCTCACCTACCGGGAGTTCCCCTGGGGGGAGGTCTACCTCCAGCAGTTTACCGGCCGGTGCCTCAAGCGCTTCGCCTTCTCCTACGGCGCGAGGCCGGACCTGCTCAGCAGGATCATGGAGAAGCTCCCCGCCAGGCGGCTGAGCCGGAGCGACTGCGGCTGGGAGGTGGATCTGATGGAGGGCTTGGCCATCCAGTTTCTGCTGTGGCTGGGGGACGACGAGTTCCCCCCCAACGCCCAGATCCTCTTCTCCGACAACTTCCGCTGGGCCTTTACCGCCGAGGACCTGGCCAATGTGGGGGACATCGTTTTAAACCGTATGAAGCGGCTGGGAGCCGCGCTGGAGGGCCGCTGAAATTTTCCTAAAAAAGTTTGTGAAAGAACTTGCAATATCCGGCGGGATGGTGTATGATAATCCCGTTGTCGGGGTGAGGGTCCCGGCGGCAAAACTCAATAGGATTGGTAGAGTAAGCACATCGCGTAAAGTGGCAAGCGGCTGGGAAGTTGCCCTTGCACGAAGGACCCCCGCGAAATAGGGTCTACGATGGTGTGCTGCATCCGCTACCAGGCGGTGCTTGCACCGCCGGGACAGCCGTTTGACCGAAGGTCAAACGACCGTCCCCAGGGCAGTTGGAGACGCGGCGGGCCAAATGGCCGCTTGTCTCCGGAGCCGGGATGTTATCCATGCCAATCCTGGCCGCGGTTTGCGGCTTGGATTGGCATATTTGCTATGCGCAGGCACAGTGAATGGACTCCGTATTCCCGCCGCCCTGGGCAGCCCTACTTTACCTCCTAAAACAGCCCCAACGGGGCGGAATTTTAAGGAGGACACGCAAAATGGAGCGTAACCCGAAGCAGAAAACATCCCTCAAGAAGGCCTTTTCCACCCAGAACCTGGTGATGATGGCGGCGCTGATCGCGATGCAGATCATTCTGGCCCGCTTTTTGGGCATCCAGGTCAGCGACACCCTCCGCGTCAGCTTTGAGAGCATCCCCGTCATCCTGGCCGGCATGTGGCTCGGCCCCATCCCCGGCGCGATTGTGGCCGTTCTGTCCGACCTTTTGGGCACCATCCTCAGCGGCTACGGCACGTGGTTCCCACCCCTGGTGCTGGGCCCCCTGTCCGTGGGCATCCTCAGCGGCGTGAGCACCAAGTATATCTTCCGCAGCCCCCTGGCGGAGACCCGGGACACCTGGAAGGTGGCCGCCATCGTGGTGGTAGTGGGCCTTCTCAACAGCTTTGTGTTCGGCCTCATCGGCAGTACCCTGTACAGCATTATGGTGGCCGGCAATACCACCGCCTTCCCGGTCCTGCTGTGGACCAATCTGATCCAGCGTCTGGCTACCAAGCCCCTGACCATCGCCGTAAACGCCCTGGCGGTGACCATTATCAACCGGGCGGTCTATAAGCCCGTGGTCAGTCATATCCTCTCCCGGGCATAACCGTGTAGGGGCGGATCGCATCCGCCCCCACGATACCCGCCGGCGTTCCGGCAGAAACAGGCGGACGGCATCCGCCCCTACAGAATCCGCCGCTATCAAAATAGAAATCAGGTAAAAACCCTATGACCTATGAAGAAGCCCTCAAGTATATCCACTCCGTCAACTGGCAGGGCAGCAAGCTGGGCCTGGAGCGGACCCAGGAGCTGCTTGCCAAGCTGGGAAACCCGGAGAAGCAGCTGAAATTCATCCACATCGCCGGCACCAACGGCAAGGGCTCCACCGCCGCCATGCTCTCCTCCATCCTGGAGCGCGCCGGGTACCGAACGGGGCTCTACACCTCCCCCTTCATCAACCGCTTCAACGAGCGGATGCAGGTGAACGGGGAGCAGATCCCGGACGGCGCCCTGGCGGCGCTCACGGAGCATATCCGGCCCTACGCCGACGCCATGAGCGACTCCCCCACGGAGTTTGAGCTCATCACCGCCCTGGCCATGGAGTACTTCCTCCGGGAAAAGTGCGACATCGTGGTACTGGAGGTGGGCATGGGCGGGGAGCTGGACTCCACCAACGTCATTGACGCCCCGGAGGCGGCGGTGATCGCCGCCATGGGCCTGGACCACGTGCGGGAACTGGGCCCCACCATGGCGGACATCGCCCGGGCCAAGGCCGGCATCATCAAGCCCGGATGCGCCGTGGTCAGCTACGGCGGTAATCCGGAGGCGGACCCGGTCTTTGCGGCCGTCTGCCGGGAGCGGGGCGCGTCCCTGCGCCAGCCCGACTTCTCCCGGATCGTCCCCGGCCCGTTCGATCTGGACGGCCAGAGCTTCTCCTATGGGGACTGGAAGGACCTTCGCATCCCCCTGGCGGGCCGCTACCAGATGAACAACGCCGCCGTGGTGCTGGAGACCGTGGCCGCACTGCGGGAGCGGGGGTGGAAGCTCTCCGAGGAGGCGGTGCGCCAGGGTCTGGCCGCCACCCGCTGGCCCGCCCGGTTCGAGGTACTGCGCCGGAGCCCGGTCTTTATCGTGGACGGGGGCCACAACCCCCACGGCATCCGGGCCACGGCAGAGAGCCTGGAGCGGCTGTTCCCCGGAAAAAAGATCACCTTTGTCACCGGCGTCATGGCGGACAAGGACGTGGAGTCCATTTTGGGGCTCATCGTCCCCCTGGCCGCGGAGTTTTTCACCGTCCGCCCCGACAACCCCCGGGCCATGCCCGCCCAGGAGCTGGCGGAGCGCATCCGGGCCCTGGGGGCCAGGGCCACGGCCTGCGGCAGCGTGGCCGGCGGCGTGGCGAAGGCCATGGAGGCCGAGGGCTCTGACGGCGTGGCCTGCGCCCTGGGCTCCCTCTATATGAGCGGCGAGGTCCGCGCCTGCTTCCCGCCGGAGAAGTGACTGCTGGGCGTGTTGTTAGCTTGTACAAGGATATTGTGAAAAGTTTGTCAAAGATGCCACTTGCAAAATCCGCCTGGCTTTGCTACACTTTTATCCAGCGGCAGTTTCCGATTTCAGATCGCACGCAAAAGGGGCGTTTTCCCTTCGCCCCATGGTTTCGCGGCACAGCCGCGGATTGCCCCGTTATTGGCGCCGGTGTCGCGGACGATTGAAGCGCGGCGTCAAAATATAATTTTTCCCGGGGGTGGTGAAATATCCCGGGAAACAAGGAGGATTCCTATGGCAATTGAATTCAAGGACGGTAAGTACGTAGACCCGGTTACCGGGCGGGTGACCCTCGATCCCACCCAGTACAAGGACTGGCAGATCGCCGAGGAGGCGGAGCGCACCCTGCCCTCTGTGGAGGAGTTCCGCGAGAAGCTGGGCCTTCTGCCCGAGGAGATCATCCCCTACGGCAAGACCCCCAAGCTGGACTTCATCAAGATCATGAACCGGCTCAAGGACAAGCCCGACGGCAAGTTCATCGAGGTCACCGCCATCACTCCCACCCCCCTGGGTGAGGGCAAGTCCACCGTATCCCTGGGCCTGGTCGAGGGCCTGGGCAAGATCGGCAAGAACGTGGGCGGCTGCCTGCGCCAGCCCTCCGGCGGCCCCACCATGAACGTCAAGGGCACCGCCGCCGGCGGCGGCAACGCCCTGCTGATGCCCATGACCGAGTTCTCCCTGGGCCTCACCGGCGACATCAACGACATCATGAACGCCCACAACCTGGCCATGGTGGCCCTCAACGCCCGCATGCAGCACGAGCGCAACTACGACGACGAGCAGCTGGCCAAGCGGGGCCTGCGGCGCCTGGACATCGATCCCAAGCGGGTGGAGATGGGCTGGGTGCTGGACTTCTGCGCCCAGGGCCTGCGCAACATCATCATGGGCATCGGCGGCAGCAAGGACGGCTACCTGATGGAGAGCAAGTTCGGCATTGCCGTGGGCAGCGAGCTGATGGCCATTCTGGCCGTGGCCAAGGATCTCAAGGATCTGCGCGAGCGCATCGGCAAGATCGTTGTGGCCTATGACCGCAAGGGCAACCCTGTCACCACCGAGGACCTGGAGGTGGCCGGCGCCATGACCGCCTGGATGCGCAACTGCATCAACCCCACCATGTGCTACACCGTGGAGCATCAGCCCATGCTGATCCACGCCGGCCCCTTCGCCAACATCGCTATCGGCCAGTCCTCCGTCATCGGCGACCGGCTGGCTCTGAAGCTCTTCGATTACCATGTCACTGAGTCCGGCTTCGCCGCCGACATCGGCTTTGAGAAGTTCTGGAACGTGAAGAGCCGCCTCAGCGGCCTGACCCCCAACGTGTCCGTGCTGGTGGCCACCATCCGGGCCCTGAAGATGCACGGCGGCGGCCCGACCGTCGTCGCCGGCCGGCCCCTGCCCGAGGAGTACACCAAGGAGAACCTGGAGCTGCTGGAGAAGGGCTGCGAGAACCTCTTCCACCACGTGGAGACCATCAAGAAGAGCGGCATTGTGCCCGTGGTCTGCATCAACCAGTTCTTCACTGACACCGAGGAGGAGATCAAGCTCCTGCGCCGTCTGTGCGCCGAGCGCGGCGTCCGCTGCGCCCTGAGCAACCACTGGCGCTACGGCGGCGAGGGCGCCATCGAGCTGGCCGAGACCGTGGTGGACGCCTGCAAGGAGTCCAACGAGATCAAGTTCCTCTACCCCCTGGAGATGCCCCTGCGGGAGCGGGTGGAGAAGATCGCCAGGGAGGTCTACGGCGCCGACGGCGTGGATTGGGCGCCCCTGGCTCTGGAGAAGGCCAAGCGCTTCGAGAGCGACCCCAAGTACGCCGACTACTGCACCATGATGGTCAAGACCCACCTGTCTTTGAGCCACGAGCCCAGCTGGAAGGGCGTGCCCAAGAACTGGCGTCTGCCCATCCGGGACATCCTGGAGTACGGCGGAGCCAAGTTCCTGTGCCCCATGGCCGG
>CATLAL010000027.1 GCA_949878425.1 uncultured Oscillospiraceae bacterium | reverse complement strand
ATATCCGCTATTGTGGTAACTTCATAATCTGCCACATACCTGCTGCCGCTCTCAATCCTGCTTATGCTGTCCCGCTCCATGGGGATCCCTGTTAGTTGTAACTGTCTGCATAGATCAGACTGTGAAAAGCGTTTCGCCAGGCGGGCCAGCCTTATGCGATCACCACAAATATTTCTTTTTCCGTGAAATGTGTATGCCCTCATGGTTTCCTCCAGCCGCCGAAATAACCAACACTTTTCTTGATATTACCACGGTTTTTTCAATAGACCCGTTGGAATATCCAGCATTTGAAAAAATAGTTGTTTCAGCTTATGGAGGAGGGCCGAAAGTGTCCCGGCCCTCTCTTTTTACTCCTCCGGCGGTTCTTCCCCCAGGACCTCCGCCGCCAGCTTGTCCATGGCCTGCTCCATAAATTTGTTTACGCTGCACCCCATGGCCGCCGCCGCCGCTTTATAGCGATCCTTTTTCCCGCGTTTGACATATCCGGCCAGCCGATCATACGTCTTTTCGTTAAATTCCCGCTTGTAATCCGTGGCGCTCATTCCGTTTTCCTTTTTCGGTCTACCCATTTTTATCACCTCGCCGTCATTGTACCACACATTTTTATTTTTATCTATTGTTAGATTTCAATGAAAATCTAACGTTAGATTTGTTTATTTTGCCACTTGTTTTCATCTAACGTTAGATGTATAATATAGACAGTTCAAGAGAGAAACACAGCCGCCCGGCTGCCGGGGCGTAGAGTACGGCAGCGGTCAACCTCCCGAACCAATACGGAAAGGGCACCGACACGGACCACACCACACACCACCCGTTATTTTATGGAGGTTTTGAATATGTTTACTTTTGAAATTGGCAAGAAATACTTTGATACCAGCGCCTGCGATCATAATTGTGTTTTCGTGATCGAAATTACAAAACGCACGGCCAAAACCGTGACTTTCCTGCGGGACGGGAAAGAGCGCCGGGCGAAGATCCACAGCGACGAACGCGGGGAATATATCATCCCGGAACGGTACAGCATGGCCCCCGTGTTCCGGGCCAGCCAGGAATATGTGGAGGACCCCATGGAGGAGGCCCCCACCGCCCTGGACCCCGTGGCCGCCTACATTCCCCAGGTCCTCCAGGCTGCCCCCCAGCCTGCCATGGTCATGGTTGGCCAGCCCGTCCTTTGTGACTGCGGGGCCATGTTCCCCCATGTGGGCGGTGTCATTATCGGTTTTGTTGATAGGGAGGCCACCCGCTGGACCCCCGCCGCCACCATGGCGGTGATCCGGTGGGAGGACGGGCGCCAGGACTTCCACAAACTTTCCGAGATCCACCCCCATGGGTGGCGCAGTCAGAACGGCAGCGGCCTGGGCGTGTTCTTTGCCCGCTAAAATCACATAGCCGGGCCTGGCGGCTACTTCCCGGCAGAAAGGAACGGTGCAGCATGAAAAAGCGTTATTATAAGGCCGTGGCCACAGTTACCGACGGGGCGCGGGTGTGGGACGTTGTGATTTATTCCCACTATGAAAGCATGGAGGAGGCGCAGGCCGGAATTGACAGCTTTGCCGCCCACGGGTACAACATTCTGAAAACTTGGATCGAATAAACGCGCCCCGGCCAGTTCTCTGGCCGGGGTTTTATATCTAACGTCAGATTATATAAAATTCTAACGTTAGATTTGTTTACTTTGCCACTTGTTTTTATCTAACGTTAGATGTATAATATAGGCAGTTCAAGAGGAAAGGGGGTGGACGGGTGGCAAAGGGCAAGAAAAAGCGCCGCAGGCAAAAGCCCACGGCGCAACCCAAAAGAATGGACAGTCTGGCCGACAACATTCTGGCGGGTATTATCTCCGGCCTGATAGTCTTAGCAATCCAGAAATTGCTTGACTGGTAAAGGCCAGGGGTGTGGGGTCCCTAAACCCCACACCCCAAACTATAACGAAAACCCATTCATTTGTCAATAGGAGGGCGCAAGAATGAAATTTTTAATTTCCCTGGCCATTTTCGTGGCCGTGTTCGTTCCAGTCAAATATGGGATCCAGGCGATCCGCCGGTATCTCAAAGGGAGGAGGGGCCAGAAATGAATAACCCGGAAATGATGGCGCGGGAAACGCTCAAAAACTCCAGCCTGGAAAAGCTGCTCGATTTGTGGGAACTCACCGACGCGCTGAAAGGCCCGCAGGTCCCCACAGTACGCGGATGGTTGATGGACGAAATAGAGCGGCGAAACCCGGACGGGTTCGACGCCTGGCTGGACCAGGACGCCCCGGAAGATCAGGACCTCCGCCGCTATGTTCTGGCCTGATACAAAGGACCCCCGGCGCGGTGCCGGGGGTCCTTGCTTTACTCTTTCCGATCCTCCAGGCGGGTGATCTGCTCCAGCATTTGCCGGAACTTGTCAAACCCGAACATGGCCGCAAAGGCAACGAAAAAGCCCAGGGCCACGGCGGCGGCCACCATGTACCAGACAATGGGCACCCCCTTGATCTGGCACACGGCGAAAAATACCAGCATGGTCACGGCCATGGCCACGATAAAGGCCAGCAGGTTGGTGGGCACCTTGTCCCATGTCAGTTTCTTGACCACCTGCACAATGATATTGGTGATCACCATAAGGATCAGCACCGCCAGCAGGATGGCCGAAAGAACGGCGGGAATGTTCTGCAGAATGGGTTTCCCTTTTGGCTGGCCCCGTTTGCATAGATCATGCTGGGACCGTATAGGGGGACCAGTACGTTATTGCAAAGGGTTTGCCTGTCCCTCCGATTTGCGCTTTAGGGCGGTTTATATATCCGCCTGCAAAACCTTTCCCGCTCGACGCGGTGAATCTCTGCCCGGTATCGCTGTTCTATGGCCTGCGCCCGGCTTCGCTCCATCTTCCGCCGCCGGGCGCTCGGTTCTCTCCCGATTTTCTCCAGCTCTTCCCGTATGTCGTCCAATGCTTCAAGATCGGGCGGTCCGATTTGCGAAAGAATCCGCGCAAGCGCCGCCACCGCTTCTTCGACGGCAATTCGCACCCGCTCCGCCCAAATCCGCGCGGCTTCTTTTATCGCTTCCGCTTCCTCTTCCGTAAATCCGCCGAAAATCAAAACCTTTTCCTGATTCATCGGCGCGCCCTCACCATTTCAGGCATTCAAGGACGATATCCGTATTTTGAAAGCACTTCCGGGAAAGACATTTCAGGCGTTCGGATTTCAAGGTTTACCGTTATTTCATATGTAACCCGTAGCCATTCGGCGAAATACCGCACAAACTTTTGAATTTCCGGGTATTCAAGCCCTGTATTCACGAAAACAAGGGTCAGCGGGTCCGTCCTTTGCGTCGCCTTGTAAACCCGCGCGGCAAGATCAGCAAGAACCGTACTGTCTTTCCCGCCGCTGAATGAAATGTAGATTTTACCGTTGTTCTTCTCTATCCATTCCACCAGCCGCGTCTGTGTGACCCCGATTTTCCGATCAAGCGGCCACGCCTGCATTGTCAAAAGGTCGTTTATTGTGCGCTGTTCCGGCATGGTCGCCCGCTCCTTTCCGCTATTTTGCGGCCCCTCTCTCCGGGGTCAGGATTTGCGAAACTTCCACCGCCGCGACGATTTGCGGGTCAAATATGGTAAGTGCCTTTGTCCATGCCCCCGCGCTGGATTCCGCTTCTACAACGGCCCCGGTCCTTGCTCCGTTGTGATAGGTAACAATAACCGCGTATTTCTCCGCGTGTCCGCCGTCGGTTTCAAGGGTCAGCCACCAGCCGGGGTTGTTCCGCTCCGCCGTGTGCGGGCAAGTGTCGCAATTCTTCGCGGCGCACCCGGCGCAAAACTGTTCGTGAAATTTGTCATCCCACGGACCCTCTACCACGGGCAAGCACGCAAGAAACTTCCCCAGCACTTCCGGGCTTTCCGTGATTCTTTCAAACACTGTCACCGTTGAAACCTCCTTGCTCTTCCGCTGGGGTCCGGCCCCGCCGCCTGAAATTCGCCTGTACCGTCTGCTGTGCGATAACCGGGTTATAAGCCCGCCGCCGGTTCCGGTCCAGAACCGGCGCGCCGTCCTCTCCGACGGTTTCCCCGCGCTTTAACTCCCGGTAGATCGTCGCCGTTGTAACTCCCAGCCGGTCCGCAATATCCGCCGGGCGCGCGTTCGCCTGATACAGCGCGGAAATCTCCCTCCGGTCCGAAAAAGTTATGTATTTGTAGCGTCGCACCATCTTTCACCCCGTTTCTCTTGACTTTCCCGGCCTGCCGTGATATAAAAAAATAAATGCGATAGAACCGTTCCGCACCCCGTCGGGTGGGTTCGTGTTCTTTCGCATTTAATGTTACAACCTGCGTTTCTCATAGAGTTACTGGAAATTTGTTGCATTCAGCTGCATTTTTTGTTATACTATATCTTAATGTATCTTTTACCCCGGGAAAAGAGAGGGGGAGCTTTTATGCAATCTGTTTCTGACATCTGGTCCATGATCTTAACCAGACTGCGGGAGGATCTGTCGGAGACCACCATCAAAACCTGGTTCGACGAAACCACGGTGGTGGCCTTGGAGGGGAATACTCTCATCCTCCACTGTCCCAACACGTTCAAGCGCACCAATATTCAAGACCGGTTTCTGCCCAGCATTGAGGCGGGGCTCAAGGACATCTTCTCCGCGGACATAGAGGTCCGGCTTCTGGACGACGCTGGCCTCCGGCGCTATCAGAGCGCGGAGGAGGAGAAGCCGACCTCCCTGATGGAGAGCGGGGAATTCACCTTTGAGACCTTCGTCATCGGGCCCTCCAACCGGCTGGCCTGCTCCGCCGCCAGGGCGGTGGCCGACGCGCCCGGCCAGCACTACAATCCCCTGCTGATCTATGGGGACTCGGGCCTGGGCAAGACCCACCTGCTTTACGCCATCGCCCACGTGATCCGGGAGAAGAACCCGGGCTTTCGCATCCTCTATATCAAAGGCGATGAGTTTATCAACGACTTCATTGAGTCTGTCCGCTCCGGCAAGGCCAGCGACTTTCGCACCAAGTACCGGGAGGCGGACCTGATGCTGGTGGACGACATCCAGTTTGTGGCGGGGAAGGTGGAGACCCAGAACGAGTTCTTCCACACCTTCAACACCCTCTACGAAAGCAAAAAGCAGATCGTCCTCACCTCGGACCGTCCGCCCCACGAGATGGCCCAGCTGGACGACCGCCTGCGCACCCGGTTCGAATGGGGGCTCATGGCGGACGTGCAGCCGCCGGTGCTGGAGACCCGCATCGCGATTCTCAAAAACAAGGCCGCGCAGCTGGGGTTTGTCCTCAGCGACGAGATCGCCCACTACATCGCCTCCAAAATTACCGCCAACGTCCGGCAGCTGGAGGGGACAGTCAAAAAGATCAAGGCGTTTCGGGACCTGGACGGCGTGGAGATCAACCGGGAGACCGTGGACCGGGCCCTCCAGGATATGAGCCGGTCCAGCGAGTTCATCATCACGCCGGAGGTGATCACCCGGGAGGTCTGCCGCTACTTCCGCATTGAGGAGGACCAGATCAAGGGCCAGTCCCGCAGCAGGGACTGCCTCAACGCCAGGCAGATCGCCATGTACCTCATCCGCCGCCTAACCAGCCTGTCCCTGGACGAGACGGGCCAGCTCTTCGGCGGACGGGATCACTCCACAGTCTACAACTCCGTAGGCAAGGTGGAAAAACGGATGAAAAGCGACTCCAACTATGCCGGAACCGTCAAAGCCATTATTACGAATATCAATTCCTCCAAATAAAACCGCCCAAACCCACTCTTTTTTTTCAACAATTTCCCCGAAGTTTTCCACAATTTAAACAAAAACCACAGCAGACACCCTGTGGAAAAAACTTGGCCGCTTTTGTCCTGTGGATTTCCCCGGACAAGCACCCAACTTTTCAACACCTCCAATACCCATTATTTTTCCTGCCGTATCAATGCTTTCCAACACTTTTCCACATTTTTTCGCCCTACTGCTTCTCCTACTGAAAATAAATACTCTATGCTTCTCTGATACGAAATATTCCCGTTTTTTCAAGAAAGAAAGGAACGCCAGCTATGAAATTTTCCTGTGAAAAGGTCCTTCTACAATCCGCGGTGGCTACCGCCTCCCGGGCTGTTTCCCCAAAGAGCTCCATCCCCGCTCTGGAGGGAGTTTTGCTCCAGGCGGGCCGCTGTCTCACCGTCTCCGGCTACAACATGAATACCGGCATCCGCACAGACCTGGAGGCCGACATTACGGAGGAGGGCGCGCTGGTCCTCTCCGCCCGGCTCTTCGGAGAGATCATCCGCCGCCTGCCGGACGACGTGGTGATTTTCTCTTCTGACAAGGACCTGAACGTCAAGCTCACCTGCGGCGACGCGTCCTATGATATCTCCGCTCTCTCCGCAGACGACTACCCGGAGCTGCCGGAGGTGGAGGACGAGCACTCTGTACAGATTCAGCAGAAAACCCTCCGCTCCATGATCGCCGAGACCTCCTTTGCCGTCTCCACCGACGAGGCCCGGCCCATCCATACCGGCTCTCTCTTTGAGATCGGGGAGAACAGCCTCACCGTTGTCAGCGTGGACGGCTTCCGCCTGGCCCTGCGGCGGGAGAGCCTGGAAAAAATGGGAGAGGGCGGCTTTCGCTTCGTGGCCCCCGGCTCCGCCCTCAACGAGGTGGAGAAGATCTGCGAGGACACGGAGGAAACCGCCTCCATCACCTTGGGACAGCGGCACATTCTCTTTGAGGTGGGCAGCACCCAGCTCATCTGCCGCCGGTTAGAGGGAGAATTCCTGGACTACAAGGCGTCGATCCCCCGGACAAACCCCACCGCCGTTACCGTGAGCGCCAAGGGCCTGATGGAGGCCATTGACCGGGTATCCGTCGTCATCTCCGACAAGCAGAAGAGCCCTGTGCGCTGCCTCTTCCAGGCGGACCAGATCCTCCTCTCCGCCAAGACCGCCGCCGGAGAGGCCAAGGACGTCTGCCGGACCTCCGGCGACGGCGGCGGACTGGAGATCGGCTTCAACAACCGCTACCTGTTGGACGCGCTGAAATACGCTCCCGCCGACACGGTACGCCTGGAGCTGAATACCGGCATCTCCCCCTGCGTCATTACCCCGGCAGAGGGAGAGGAGGAACGTTTTCTCTATATGGTGCTGCCGGTACGGCTGAAAAATAACTGATTGGATATAATGGGACTATGGAAACAATTTCCATTACAACGGAGTGGATCAAGCTTCAGGATTTTCTCAAGCTTGGGGGGCTGGTCTCCACCGGCGGGGAGGCGAAACTTTTGATCCAGGAGGGCCGGGCCGCCGTCAACGGGGAAACCTGCCTCCAGCGGGGCAGGAAGCTCCGCCCAGGCGACGTGGTGTCCTTCCAAGGCAGGGAGCTCACGGTGGGACATGCGGATTGACCGAATGGTCCTGGAGGACTTTCGCTGCTACGCCGCCCAGGAGGTATCCTTTGACCCGGTCTGCAACGTCATCAGCGGGGAGAACGCCCAGGGTAAAACCAACCTGCTGGAGGCCATGGTGTGCCTGGCCGCCGGAAAGAGCCACCGGACCCGCTCGGACCGGGAGCTGGTCCGGTTCCAGCGGGAGGGCTTCCAGCTGGAGGGGACCATCTTCTCCAGAGACAGGGAATTCGTCAGCCATATCGCCTATGGCTACGGGAAGAAGAAGCGGATCACCGTCAACAAGGCGCCGGTGAAATCCGCCTCGGACCTGAGCCAGGTCCTCAACACGGTGTTCTTCTGTCCGGAGGACCTGCAGCTCATCCGGGAGGGGGCCGCCGCCAGACGCCGGTTTATGGACGCCTCCCTCTGCCAGCTTAGACCCCGGTACGCCGCCGCCCTCACGGAGTACCAGAGGCTCTTTGAGCACAAGACCCGCATCCTCCGGGACAGCGGCGAGAAGCCGGACCTGCTGGCCGCCCTGCCGGAGTTCAGCCTGCGCATGGCGGAGACCGGGGCCGTGCTCATCCACTATCGCGCCCGGTTCGCCGGACTTCTGGCGGAGCTGGCTGCCGCCGCCCATAGGGAGTGCTCCGGCGGGCGGGAGCGGCTGGAGATACGGTATCAGACCGTCAAGACCGTAGAGGACCCCCTGGCGGACCACAGTGCGCTGGTGGAGCGGCTGCTGGACCACCAACAGTCCCACGCCCAGGCGGAGCTGGCCGCCCGCCAGTGCCTCTCCGGGCCCCACAAGGACGATCTGGAGGTGCTGCTGGGGGGACTCAGCGCCCGCTCCTACGCCTCCCAGGGCCAGACCCGTACCGCCGCTCTGGCCATGAAGCTGGCCGCAAGGGAGATCCATAGGGAGATCCTGGGGGAGTACCCCGTGCTCCTGCTGGACGACGTCCTCAGCGAGCTGGACCCCAAACGGCAGGAATTCGTCCTCAACCGCATCGCCGGCGGCCAGGTCTTTATCACCTGCTGCGAGGACGACCGCCTGGGCCGCCTCCTAAACGGAAAAATCTTCCGCGTACGGGAGGGGACGATAGAATAGGGCATGGGGCATACATTCTTTTTTCTTAAAAGAAAAAAGAATTAAAAAAGAATTTTATTTGAAAGGCTAACGCCTTTCTCTATGGTATTTTAAGTGCCATCATGTGGGCCCCGCCGCCTTCGGCGGAGCATTCCCGGCCAAGAATTTTTGATTTTTCCACTTGGAATGAAAGAGTGTAAGCGAAACAACGTTTCGCGCAAAAAGTTTTTCTTTTTGATACTTTTTCTTTGTTCACAAAGAAAAAGTATGTATGCCCAAAAGAGGAAGTTTTTATGTATCTTCATTTAGGAAACGGCGTATCGGTGCCGGGGGCAGACATTATTGGCATATTTGATTTAGACAACGCCTCCACGTCGCCCAGGACCAGAGAATTTCTTCGGACGGCGGAGGAGGAGGGCATGGTTATACCCGGGGGGGAGGACCTGCCCAAGTCCATGGTTGTCTGTTGTCCGAAGGGCAGCTGGCAGCGGGTCTATCTCTCCCCCCTCGCCCCCCAGACGCTGGCCGGGCGAATTGATTCCGCGGTTGGCCGCTAGGGTCTATCCACATAAGACAGCTGCGGAGATTTACGAGAAAATTTTTGCCGGAAAGACGTGCGTTTGGCCTTATGTGATCAGGCCCTAATCAAACAGAAAGGGACGAAACCGATATGGAAGAAATCAAGCTGCTTTGGAAGGACCGCAAGCGCCATCTTGGCCTGCCGCTGTCCTTTACAAAATACCGGCTGAGTGAGAACCGCATCTTCTGTGAGCGGGGACTCTTGAATCTGCACGAGGAGGAGATTCTGCTCTACCGGATCCGGGATCTGGAGCTGAAGCGCTCCCTGGGACAGCGCATTTTTGGCGTGGGATCCGTTGTGGTCCACTCCTCGGACAAGACCATGCCCATTTTGGAGCTGCGCAGCGTCCGCCAGCCCAGGGAGGTCAAGGAGCTGCTCTACCGCCAGGTGGAGTCCAGCAAGGACGCCCGGCGGATGCGGGCCATGGAGTTTGTGGGAGACGGGCACGAGTGCCGCCACGAGGAGGCCGGGGACGTGGAGGACGATTTTGAGGATATGGACGGCTGAGAGCCGGGAGGAGGATAGAAGCGGAATGTCTGAAACCAACAGGATACAGGATAGAAGCGAGAGCGTCACTCAGGTGGACCACGAGTACGGCGGTTCGGAGATTCAGGTGCTGGAGGGGCTGGAGGCCGTACGCAAGCGGCCCGGCATGTATATCGGCTCCACCAGCGAGTCCGGACTGCACCACCTGGTTTATGAAATTGTGGATAACTCCATTGACGAGGCCCTGGCCGGCTTCTGCGATGAGATTACGGTGACCATCAACGAGGGCGGCACCGTCACCGTCACGGACAACGGCCGGGGCATCCCGGTGGACATCCAGCCCCAAACCGGCCGGCCCGCCCTGGAGGTGGTATTCACCGTCCTCCACGCAGGCGGAAAGTTCGGCGGCGGCGGCTACAAGGTCTCCGGAGGCCTCCACGGCGTGGGAGCCAGCGTGGTCAACGCCCTCTCAGAGTGGCTGGAGGTGCGGGTCCACAAGGAGGGCAAAATCTATGAGATGAAATTTGCCCGGGGGGAGATCACCCAGGAGATGCAGGTGGTGGGGGACACGGAGCGGACCGGAACCGAGGTCACCTTCAAGCCGGACCCCGAGATGTTTGACACCACTGTCTACAGCTATGAGACCATCCACACCCGCATGCGCCAGCAGGCCTTCCTCAACGCCGGGGTCCGGATCAAAACCCGGGACGCCCGCCCCGGCCAGGAGGCCCAGGACGAGATGTGCTACGCCGGCGGCATCCGGGAGTACGTGGCCTGGCTGAACCACAACAAGAACCCCATCCACGAGGATGTGGTCTACATGGCCGGACAGAAGGAGGACTCCACGGTGGAGGTGGCCATGCAGTACACCGACACCTACACGGAGACCATCGTCTCCTTTGCCAACGACGTGCGCACCCCGGAGGGCGGCATGCACGAGGAGGGGTTCCGGCGGGCCCTCACAACCGCCCTCAACGCCTACGGCAAGAAGGCAAACCTGCTGAAGGGGGAGGACAAGGTCAGCGGCGAGGACTGCCGGGAGGGCCTCACCTGCGTTATTTCCGTCAAACTCACCGAGGCACAGTTTGAGGGCCAGACCAAGGCCAAGCTGGGCAACGCCTCCATCCGCACCCTCACCGCCGCCGTAGTCTCGGAAAAGCTGGAGGAATACCTGGAGGAAAACCCCCGGGCCGCGCGGCTCATTCTGGATAAGGCCATGATGGCCAGCCGGGCCCGGGAGGCCGCCAGAAAGGCCAAGGAGTCCGTGCGGCGGAAAACCGCCCTGGAGTCCGGACAGATGCCGGATAAGCTCCAGGACTGCAACGAGCGGGACCCGGAGCTCTGTGAGCTCTATATCGTTGAGGGCGACAGCGCCGCCGGCTCCGCCATCCAGGGCCGGGACTCCCGGTTCCAGGCAATCCTGGCCATGTGGGGCAAGATGCTCAACGTGGAGAAGGCACGGGCGGACAAAATCTACGGCAACGACAAGCTCTACCCCCTGGTGCTGGGCCTGGGCGCGGGGATCGGGGAGGAATTCAACATCGATAAGCTCCGCTATCACAAGATCATCATCATGGCCGACGCCGACGTGGACGGCGCCCATATCCGTACTTTGCTGCTCACCTTCTTCTTCCGCTATATGCGGCCCCTTATCGAGCGGGGCTACGTCTACTCCGCCGTGCCCCCCCTCTATAAGCTCACCCGGGGCAAGCAGCAGCGGGTGGCCTACTCCGACAAGGAGCGGGACGCCATCTCCGCCGAGATGCGGGGCAATAACCCCAACGTGAAGGTGGAGATCAACCGCTTTAAGGGCCTGGGCGAGATGGACGCCCACGAGCTCTGGGATACCACCATGGACCCGGAGAAACGGACCCTCCGCCGCATCACCCTGGACGACGCCGTGGCCGCCGACCAGGTCTTTACCGTCCTCATGGGCGAGGAGGTGGAGCCCCGTAAGGAGTGGATCGAGCGTAACGCGAAGTACGCGCTGAATCTGGACTACTGAGGCATGTGTTAAGGCATACATTCTTTTTTCTTGAAAGAAAAAAGAATCAAAAAAGAACTTTAATCGAAAGGCTGACGCCTTTCTCTATGGTATTTTAAGTGCCATCCTATGGGCCCCGCCGCCTTTGGCGGGGCATTCCCAGAAGAGAATAGAAAAAACCATAAGCGAAACGTAGTTTCGGGCAAAAAATTTTTCCTTTTGATTCTTTTTCTTTGTTCACAAAGAAAAAGAATGTATGCCGTATGCCTATCGCATAGGAGGTGCAAATGGCACACAACAGAGATTACAGGCCGGAGGACATTGCGTTTCCCAACCAGGTAATTACGGAGTCGGAGCTGGTTGGGGAGATGGAGGAGAGCTACAAGCAGTACGCCATGAGCGTAATTGTAGGCCGGGCGCTGCCGGACGTGCGGGACGGGCTGAAGCCCGTCCACCGGCGCATCCTTTACACCATGTACGAGGGGGGCCTCACCAGCGACAAGCCCTTCAAGAAGTCGGCCACCTGTGTGGGCGACGTACTGGGTCACTACCACCCCCACGGCGACGGCTCGGTCTACGACGCCATGGTGCGGCTGGCCCAGAACTTCTCCATGCGCTACATGCTGGTGGAGGGCCACGGCAACTTCGGCAGTGTGGACGGGGACCCGCCGGCTGCCTACCGGTACACGGAGGCCCGGCTCTCCAAGATCTCCAACGAGATGCTCCGGGACATTGACAAGGAGACCGTAGACTGGGACCCCAACTTTGACGAGAGCCGCCAGGAGCCCAGGGTGCTGCCCTCCCGGTTCCCCAATCTGCTGGTGAACGGGTCCAGCGGCATTGCCGTGGGCATGGCCACCAACATCCCGCCCCACAACCTGCGGGAGGTGATTGACGCGGCCATCTGCGTCCTGGAGAACCCGGAGGCTACGGTGAGCCAGCTCATGGAGCACATCAAGGGTCCGGACTTCCCCACGAGGGGGATCATCATGGGCCGCTCCGGCATCCGGGCGGCCTACGCCACCGGCCGGGGAAAGATCGTGCTGCGGGCCAGAACGAATTTTGAGGAGTACAACAAGGGCCGCATCCGGATCATTGTCTCCGAGCTGCCCTACCAGGTCAACAAGCGCCAGCTCATCAAGAGCATGGCCGACCAGGTGAAGGACAAGCGCCTGGAGGGCATCAGCGACATCCGGGACGAGACGGACCGCAACGGCATGCGGGTTGTCATTGAGCTGAAGAAGGACGCCAACCCACAGGTGGTGCTCAACAAGCTCTTTATGCAGACGGCCATGCAGACCAATTTCTCCGTCATTATGCTGGCCCTGGTGGACAACCAGAAGCAGCCCAAGATTCTGACCCTGAAAAACGTGCTGGACGAGTACATCGCCTTTCAGGAGCAGGTGATCATCCGCCGCACCCGGTACGACCTGAAGAAGGCCCAGGAGCGCGCCCACCTGCTGGAGGGACTGCTCATCGCCCAGGACAACATTGACGAAGTGATCCGCATCATCCGCTCCAGCTACAACGAGGCCAAGGAGCGGCTCATGGAGCGCTTCAGCCTGGACGACGTCCAGGCCCAGGCCATCTGCGACATGCGGCTCATCTCCCTCCAGGGCCTCAACCGGGAGAAGCTGGAGGCGGAGTACCGGGAGATCGAGGAGAAGATCGCCTACTACAACCAGCTCCTGGGCAGCGAGGAGATGCTGCGGGGCGTGCTCAAGGAGGAGCTGACCGCCATCCGGGACAAGTACGGCGACGACCGGGTGACGGAGATCCAGGATGTGGAGGACGAGATCGACATCGAGGACCTCATTGAGGAGGAGCAGTGCGTCTACACCCTCACCAGCGGCGGGTATATCAAGCGGACCCCGGCCAGCGAGTACCGCCTCCAAGGCAAGGGGGGCAAGGGCAACAAGTCCATGTCCACCAAGGAGGAGGACTATGTAAGCACCGTCTTTACCGCCTCCACCCACGACTATATTCTCTTCTTCACCAATACCGGCCGGGTCTACCGGCGCAAGGGCTATCAGATCCCCGCCTCCGGCAAGACCGCCAAGGGCACCAATATCGTTAATGTACTGCCTGTGGAGGCGGGGGAGAGCGTCAGCGCCATGATCCACACCGGCGATATTGTAAGCGGCGAGCGATTCCTTGTCATGGTGACCCGAAACGGCACGGTGAAGCGGCTGCCCGGGGAGTCCCTCCGGAACCTCCGCAGCAACGGAATCCGGGCGCTGAAGCTGGACGAGGGCGACGAGCTCATCAGCGTCCGGGAGACGGACGGCGAAAAAAAGATCCTCATCGCCACCCACGACGGCTCCGCCGTCTGCTTCCACGAGACGGACGTGCGGCCCACGGGCCGGGAGTCCATGGGCGTACGGGGCATCCGCCTGCGGGAGGGCGACTACGTGGTAGGCGCCGCCCGGGCCATTGAGGGCAGAAACGTGCTGACCATCACGGAGAACGGCTACGGCAAGCAGACAGCGGTGGAGGAGTACCGCACCACCGCCCGGGGCGGCGTGGGAATCAAAAACTACGGCGTCACGGAGAAAACTGGAAAGGTAGTGGGCATTAAGGTGGTGGACGGCACGGAGGATCTGCTGGTGCTCACGGAGCAGGGCGTGCTGCTGCGCACAGATGTGGGGACCATCAAGAGCTGCGGAAGGGCCGCCCAAGGCGTGATTGTCATGCGGTTTAAGGAGCCAGGCGACCGGGTGATCTCCATTGCCCTTGCTGAAAAGGAGCCAGAGGAGCAGGAGTAGGTCAGGAGGACTGAACAGGCAGCGCAGATACTTCCCCGCGGTATTCACAAAACAATGGGATACAGCCCAAAGGAGGAGCGTATGCAAAAAATTATCTTAGAGGTCTGCTGCGGCAGCGCGGACGACGTCATCGAGGCCCACAGGGCGGGGGCGGACCGGGTGGAGCTCAACAGCGATCTGTTCCATGGCGGTCTCACTCCCACCCTGGGGACGCTGCTGGTGGCCAAGCGGGAGACCGGCATGCCCATTATGACGATGGTCCGTCCCCGGGAGGGCGGCTTCTGCTACACGGAGGCGGAGTTTGCCGCCGCGGTAGAGGACGCAAAGCTGTTTCTGGCTCACGGCGCGGACGGTCTGGTCTTTGGCTTTCTCCACCAGGACGGAACCCTGGACATGGAGCGCACCCGGGTCCTGGCGGACCTGGCCCGGGAGGCGGGACGGGAAAGCGTGTTCCACCGGGCCATTGACGTGGTCCCAGACTGGCGGGAGGCCCTGGACCAGCTCATTTCGCTGGGTGTCACCCGGGTGCTCACCAGCGGTCAGGAGCCGGATGTGTCTCTGGGGACCGGCACGGTCCGGGAGATGATCGACTACGCCGCCGGGCGCATCCAGATCCTCCCCGGCGCGGGCATTACGGCCCGGAATATGGACCGCATCCTCTCCGAGACCGGCTGCACCCAGATCCACCTGGCCGCCCACAGGTCCCTGCCGGACCCCTCCGTCTGCAACAACCGGGCCATCTACTACGGCGGGGCCCTCTATCCCCCGGAGGACCGCTTCCAGATAATCGACCAAAGCTACATCAGGGGCATGGTGGAGCGCCTGCCCAGGTGATACCGTGACAACAGTTGAAAATCGGTGGAATAAAGGCAAACACAGATGCTGTTGGGCCGGCGGAAGCCGGCCCACTAGTATTCTACCAAATTAGGAATTACAAGATAACCTGCTGCACCGGGTTCATCAGCCACGATCCAGACATAACCGATTTTTTTTCGAGAAAACAATGTCACAATAGCTCTGACTGTCGATATACTGTTCAAATGCTTTGAGAATGTTGTCCAGCTCTTTCTTGGTTTCTTTTGTAAATCATAGCTATACGCCCTTTCCTGTTTTCATAGATTTGATCCTGGTAGCGTACCCGGTCAAGTTGACTTTTTATGCATTCGCTGTTTTCATTATGACATATGACATGCGAAACCGCTTGTCCGCGGAGGAAGAATTGGCGGGCGGAGGTCCGCTTGCTGCAAACCTCCGGAGGAACCAGTTGATTCCTCCGGAGGTTTGCAGCTTTTCGGGACAATTTTCTCCAATTCTCAGCCTGCGTTGGCCCGGTTATCCCCACAGGGCGGAGAGCATGGGGATAATCTGTTTCTTCCGGCTCATGACCCGGGGCAGAAACGCCTCGTGGTCCTTGAGCTCCACGTTAAAGGCCTGCTGAAAGGTGTCCTCACCCCCCAGGCAGAGGATCTTGCTGCCCTCCAGGAGCACGTCCGTCAGCATCAGCAGCAGCATGCTGTAGCCGTGGTCCGCCTTGGTCTGCTCCATGAGGGAGAGGAACTCCCCCTTCCGCCGCAGATGCCGCTCCGAGTCCACGCAGGTGATCTGGCTGACGCCAAAGTTGTGGCCCGCGATGTGGAACTCCTTGAAGTCCGCGAAGAGCAGCTGCTGCACCGGCTGGTCCTCCGGCGCGGAGGCGGAGAAGATCTCCCGGCCCAGCTCCTCCAGAGAGATGCCGGCAATATGGGCCATGCGTTCCGCCATGCTCCGGTCCCTGGCCGTGGAGGTGGGGGACTTGAAGAGCACCGTATCCGACACAATGGCCGCAGCCATAAGGCCCGCCAGCTTTCCGGAGGGCATAAGCCCCCGCTCCTGGTACATGCCCGCCACAATGGTGCAGGTGCTGCCCACCGGCTCGTTGCGGAAGTAGATGGGGTTCTTTGTCTGGATGTCCGCCAGGCGGTGGTGGTCGATGATGGCCAGAATGTCGGTCTGCTCCAGGCCGGGCACAGACTGGGACGCCTCATTGTGGTCCACCAGCACCACCTGCTTGCGCCGGGGCTTGATGAGGTGGTAGCGGGAGAGGGTGCCTACCACCTTCTCCTGGCTGTCCAGGATGGGATAGCTGCGGTAGCGGCTCTGAAGCACCACCTCCTGCACGTCGTCAATGTAGTCGTCCAGGTGGAAAAACTGGATCTCCTCTGTCCTGGCCAGCCGCCCCACGGGGATGGCCTGAAAGACCCGGCGGACCGCCCGGTAGCTGTCGTAAGGGGTGGAGATGATGCAGGTATCCCGGGCCAGGGCGCGCAGCTCCTCCGGCAGCTCCGCCTGGCAGAGCACCACGCAGGCCACGCCGAACTCCAGGGCGGCGCGGAGCATGTCCGGCTGGTTGCCGCAGAAGAGGATGGTCTCCTTCTGCCGGAAGGGGGGCAGCTCCGTGCCCTGGGGCAGGGCCAGCACCACCTCGCCGGAGACGGCCATGGCCTCCGACTCGCTGAGCAGCTGGCCCTCCAGAACGCTGAGGATGTTAAAAAGGGGCACCTCCCGGAGGGTGGGGTCTGTGATGGTCTGCATGTCGTAGCCCGCGATGTCGCCGGCGGTCATCATGCCCCGCAGACGGCCCTCGTCGTCCGTGATGGGGATGGCGGAGATCTGGTGGTCCTCCTCCAGGGCGGACCAGGCCCGATTGACCGTCACCGCCTCATGGAGGATGGGGGGCACGTCGTAGTCCAGGTCCAGGACCTGGGTGCGCATGTTCTTGATGAGCAGGGGCGGCTCAAAGCCGAAGCGGCTGAGGATGAGCCTGGTCTCGTCGCTGAGGTGGCCCAGGCGGGCGGCGGTGTACTGCCGCTCCCCCAGGGCGTTGCGCAGGGCCGCGTAGGCCATGGCGGAGACGACGGAGTCCGTGTCCGGATTCCGGTGGCCGGTGACGTAGATCTGTTCCATAGGGCGGTCTGTTCCCTCCTTAAGTGGCAAAATTCTTGCAGCAGGCTGTAGGGGGCGAGCATGGCCCGCCCGCAGGATACCGCAGAGCTTCCGTTAGAAACGCTCGAGCGCTGTTCGCCCCTGCGCGATGGTACCGATTCAATCGCTATAGAGCCTCCCCAGGGACGCGGAGCGCGCCCCTGGGGAGGTCCTGTGGGGCTGCGGCGCGCCCCGCGGTCAGCCGTTCACGCTGCCGGTTCTCCTGTAGTTGTTGATACGCCAGATGATCACCGCCATCTCGCTGCGGCGGATGGCGTTGCCGCCGTAGAAGTAGACAATGCCGCTGCCCTCCGGCTTCTCCGTACCCACGATGATGCTGGCCTCATAGAGGGGCAGGACATAGGTGGCGGCCGCGTCGCTCATCTGCATGTCCGTGAAGGGGGAGGCGGTCAGGGTGGAGAGGGGCAGCTTCAGGGCCTTGGCGGCGATCTCGGCAATGGCGTTGCGGCTGATGCGGCGGTCCAGCTGCTCGGCGGTAATGGCGGTCAGCCCGTCGTTTACAGCCTGCTGGAGGTAGCCGCTGGCCCAGTGCTTGCCGGTCTGGACGGGCTCGGGATAGCCCGCCGCCAGCAGGATCATCTTCAGGGCCTGGGCGTAGGTCACCGGGTCGTTGGGCCGGAAGGTGCCGTCCTCAAAGCCGCCAATGACGCCGCTGGCAACCAGATCCATGACGGGGGTATAGTACCAGGCCGTGGAGGAGGTGTTGGGCACATCGCTGAAGGTGATGGTTGGGGTGGTGGGATTGGTGGGATTAGTGGGGGTAGTCGGGTTTGTGGGGTTCGTGGGATTGGTGGGGGTTGTGGGATTGGTGGGGGTTGTGGTGGCGGTGACGGTGATGCGCACCGCGCCGGTGATCTTGCCGGTGCCGGTGTCATAGGCGGTGAAGGGGATCTCCACCGTGCCGGAGAAGCCCTTGGCAGGGAGGAAAAAGATCTTGTCCAGGATCAGCACGTTGGCCGCGCCGCTGGGGGCGGTGACAAAGTAGCGGGGCCCCTCGCTGGTGATGGCGGTGCCGGCGCTGGCCACGGTCCGGTCGTAGTAGAGGGTTCCCACGCTGGCCGCCGGCGGGGTGAAGGAGACGTTGCTGAGCTTCTCCATCAGCTTCTCAAAGTCGCTGGAGCGGAAGGCCACGCCGGCAGAGGTGCACTCGTAGGTGATGGTCCGGTCCTCCACCGTAAAGACCACGCGGCCGGCGAAGAGCAGGCGGCCCTGGGTGTCGTAGGCCACGTAGCGGACCGCGTCGGTCTTGTCCAGGCCGGGGAAGTAGGTGAGATCGTCAATCAGGTCGCCCCAGGCGCTGCTGTAGTAGAAGGGCCAGGAGCCGATGTTGGCGGCAGTCAGACGGGTGTCCCGGCCGCTGCCGGAGGCGCCCACATAGAGGGTGCCGCTGGCGGGCACGTCCAGCAGCTGGATGTAGAACCCGGAGCCGGTGGAGCCGGTGACAGTCTGGAACACGCTGAGGAAGGCGGAGGCGTCCAGGGCGCAGGAGCCGCCGGCGTCCACGCGGCAGTCGATGTCGGTGACCTGGCCGCTGCTGACCAGGATGTACATGGTCCCATTCAGGACGGTCTTAATGTTCCGGTCGTTGGTCCCATCGGCCTCAAAGGGGACGGCCACAAAGCCGGTAAAGGTGTCGTTGGGCACAAAGGCCACCTCGTCCAGGCCAAAGCGGGTCCGGCTGGGGGCGGTGAAGAAGTAGTCGCCGGACTTCACCCGGGTGCCGGTGCGGTTGGCGGCGGAGTAGCGGATGAGGAGGCTGCCCTCGGCGGCGGCGGGCAGGCGGGTGAAGGTCACCCGGGTCAGCTCGCCCCTGGGGTAGGCGCTCAGCCAGAAGTCCTCAAAGGCCTCCACGGTCAGAGCCACGCTCTCCCCCTTGCCGGTGGTGTAGAGCACGTCCATATCCCCGGCGTACTTGTCCGCGGTGATGGTGAGGACGCCGGGGAAGGAGCGCTTGGCGTCGTCATAGGCGGTGAAGCTGACGGTAAAGCTGCCGGTGGAGCCGTCCCCGGCGGGGGTGAAGGTGACACCGGAGAGGTTGTTGTTCTGATAGAAGTAGTAGGCCCGGTTGGGCACCACGTTCAGCTTGCCCAGCTTGGTGACGCGGGGCTCGTCGAAGATGATATAGCTGGGCTTGCCGTTGGTCAGGTTGTAGACCGCCTCGTAGATCTGCTCCTCCACGGACATGGGGGTGCGGCTGTTGGTCTCGCTGAAGTCCATGTAGGCCTCGGTGCTGCCCACGGTGAGATAGGCCGTCACCAGGTCGCCCACCCGGACGGTGAGGGGGCAGGACGCGCTGATGGACTGGGCGGTGGGATCGTTCTTGGGCACCGCGATGACCACGCAGAGGTAGGGGTAGTCCCCCTTTGTGGCGGAGATGGAGCTAGGCAGGACGTAGCTCTCCCCCGTACCCACAGCGGCGCCCTGGTAGTACCAGTTATAGGTCAGGTTGTAGTCGTCGGTGCGGTCCGCCAGACCGATGGACACCTGCACCCCGCTCAGGGAGATGCTGGCGTTGGCGCTGCCCTGGGAGACGCAGACCACCGGGTTCTCCGGCAGCACCAGCTTGGCCTGGGCGTAGTTAACGGCCAGGCACTTGGTGCAGCGGCCGTTCTCGTCAAAGGTGTGGGGCTCCCGGAAGTCCCTGGCAGGGTTGTGGTAGGTGCAGGTTCCGGTGTGGAAGCCATCCCCGGCGTCGGTGCAGACCGCATCGTGGTTGTTGTCGGGGGTCATGGGGATAGGCTCATAGACCATGGTTCTGCACTTGGTGCATGGGCCCCGGCGGGCGCCGTCCTCGTGGCAGTTGGCCACCTTGAGGGTCTCCCAGGTGGCCACGGTGTGGAGGCCGCCCTGCGGACACGGGTCATTCAGGTCATCCGCCAGGGCGGCGGGGGCCAGGGTCGCGATCATGAGCGCGGCCAGCAGTCCGGAAAGGATGCGCCAGCGCAGTGTTTTCTGTTTCATCGTATCTTCCTCCTCGGCGGGTTTTTGCGCCGGAGACCAGACCCGGCGCGTATACGAAATCATTATAGCACATCTTTTCAAAAAAAGCTGTAACAATTTAGCATCAAATTTCCGGTTCGGCCCCGGCGGGAGCCGCCGTTTCCGCTGAAAGGGGCGAAAAATTTTCGGCCAACCGCCGGCGCGCCCTTGGTTTTGCCGAAAAAATGTGGTATACTATAGCAATCTTCAAAATAGATGCCATTCCCTTGTAGAAGCGAGCATCGCTCGCCCCTACGCGATGTTACGAATTCTGATGATTGCTATAATTTAGCGTGGGCATTGCCCGGCTGATTCCTCTCCCGCGCGATATACATTATAATATATAAAACGACAATAGCGTCGATTGACAAGGGCAGCTCCGCAAAACCGTGCGTTCCCTTGTCAATCAACGCTAAAGAAAGAAGGATTGGACCATGCCCAGAGCCCGCCGGAGCCGCCGCCGCCACCGGCTGCTGAAATTTTTGCTGCTGCTCCTGCTGTGCGCCGCCTTCCTCCGGTGGAGCAACCACAGCCTGGAGGTGGAGCGGGTCAGCTTCTCCTCCTCCCGTCTGCCGGCGGGATTTGACGGGTGCGTCATTGTGCAGCTCTCGGACCTCCACGGCGCCCTGTTCGGCGAGAACAACCGGGACCTTTTGGACCGGGTCCGCGCTGAGGGGCCGGATTACATCTTCCTCACCGGCGACCTGCTGGACCAGTACCGCCGCACGCCCCAGTCCTACGCCGTGGACCTGGGCCGGGCCCTGGCGGAGATCGCGCCCACCTACTTTGTCACCGGGAACCACGAGTGGGCCCTGCGGGACGTGGGGGAGCTGAAGGACCGCCTGGAGGAGGCGGGAGTGGCGGTGCTCTCCAACGAGTACACGGTGCTGGAGCGGGGCGGAGACGCCATCGTCCTGGCCGGCATCGACGACCCCAACGGCTACGCGGACCAAAAGACACCGGAGGAGCTGGCCTCGGAGGTCCGGGAGGCCTTTGGCGACCCCTTCTGGCTGCTGCTGGCCCACCGGAACAACTACTTCGCCCCCCAGTACAGCCTCCTTGGGGCAGACCTGGTGATCAGCGGCCACGGCCACGGTGGCCTCATCCGCCTGCCCTTTACGGACGGACTCATCAGCGTGGAGCGCACCCTCCTCCCCTCCTACACAGCCGGGTTCTACGAGGAGAACGGCGCGAGGCTCTTCGTGTCCCGGGGCCTGGGGAACTCGGGACGCACCTTCCGGCTCTTTAACCGGCCGGAGGTGGCGGTGCTGACCCTGGAGAGGGGATAGCGGTCCCGCGCGGCAGCGCGGCGGTTATGTGTTACAATTCCCTCCCTGCCGGATGGGATAATAACACCAAGACCATTACCATCGATACCTCCGCAAGCTATACGGAATAAGGAATTCTGCAAAGGCAGCCCCCTGGAATTGACCCCGGGGGCTGCCCTTATATTTCAGACAAACCATCGCAAGCTTGTGGATAGATGGGATTTGTTGTAGGGGCGGGCATTGCCCGCCCGCTTCCAGCGGAAGATTTCCAGTATCGTGCGGGCGAGCAGCGCTCGCCCTTACAGCATGCCGCGAACCCCGATGACTGCAATAGGATAAATACCCAAAAGCAAAACGGAGCCACTCGCCGCCCCTTGGGCGGCCTGGACCTTGGGTCGCCAAAGGCGACCTGTCGGTTTCGCGCAAAAAGCGTTTCTTTTTGATTCCGCGGGCCGCTTTAGCGGCTTAGGCTCGCGTAGCGACCCGTTTTCTTTGTTCACAAAGAAAAAGAATGTATGCCCCCCCTCGCTGCCGCCGGCAGTTGCGCGAGAGGGAAAAATGTGGTATGCTGTAGGTAAGCGGGACTCGCTCCAGGGGGCGGGCCTGAAAAGATGGACGGGGATGCCTATGAGACGACGGAAGAGAACCAAGCTCTCCAGCGTACAGATTATCGCGCTGGGCTTTTTTATCATGATTCTGGGGGGGACGCTGCTGCTGATGCTGCCCATAGCCAGCAGGGGTCCCGGCGGCGCGTCCTTTGGAGACGCCCTTTTCACCGCCACCTCCGCCTCCTGCGTCACGGGGCTGGTGGTACAGGATACGGGGACCTACTGGACCACCTTTGGCCAGATCGTCATTATTCTTCTCATCCAGACCGGCGGACTGGGATTTATGACCATCGCCACACTGTTCCTGCTGGCACTGCGCCGGCGTTTGGGGCTCCGGGAGCGGGAGGTGGTGGTGGACAGCGTCAGCTACACCCAGCTGGGGGGGCTGGTCCCCTTTGTCCGGCTCATCTTCCTGGGCACGCTCCTGGCGGAGGGGGCGGGGGCCGTGCTGCTCTCCATCCGGTTTGTCCAGGACTTCGGTTGGAGCCGGGGGATCTACTACGGCGTGTGGCACAGCGTCTCCGCCTTCTGCAACGCGGGCTTTGACCTGATGGGCGGCCACAGCGGGCCCTACTCCTCCTTCACCGCCTACGCGGCGGACCCCCTGGTGGTGCTGACCCTGTGCGCGCTGATCCTGGTGGGCGGAGCGGGTTTTCTGGTCTGGGACGACCTGGCCCGCAATAAGCTCCGCTGGCGGCGCTGGCGGCTTCAGACTAAAGTGGTGCTGGCGGTGAACCTGCTTCTGGTCCTGGGGGGCGGGGGGCTGTTTCTGCTGCTGGAGCGAAACAACCTGGGCGCGGGACGCCCCCTGGGGGAGCAGGTTCTGGCGGCCCTCTTCGACGCCGTCACACCCCGCACCGCCGGCTTCAACACCACCGACACCGCCGCCCTCAGCTCCGGCAGCCTCCTTTTGACCATTGTGCTCATGTTCATCGGCGGCAGCCCCGGCTCCACCGCCGGCGGCATCAAGACCACCACCGTGTTTGTCATCCTCCTCCACACCTTCTCCGGCGTACGGCGGGAGCAGAGCGCCAACGCTTTTGGCCGCAGCATTGGGGACGACGCTCTGAAGCGGGCCACCTCGGTGCTCTTTACTAACCTGCTGCTGGCCCTGGCGGGGGCCCTGGCCATCTGCGCGGCGCAGACGCTGCCCCTGGCGGACGTACTCTTTGAGACCTTCTCCGCCATCGGAACGGCGGGTATGTCCACCGGCATTACCAGGAGCCTGGCGCCGGTGAGCCGGGCGGTGGCGGTGTTTCTCATGTACTGCGGCCGGGTGGGCAGCATCTCCTTTGCCGTGGCGCTGCTGGAGAAGCGGGCCCTGCCGCCGGTGACACTGCCCCAGGAGCATATTACCATTGGATAGATCTTCTCTGGTTTTATTGCATTTAAGAGCCTGTTTCATATCTCGATGTGGTCGGATTGACGAGGGGATTTCTCGCCAATCAAGGCGTGCGGCCGAAGGAATACTTTGTGTATTTCGAGGCCAAGCAACGACGAGCGGCGGAAAATCCGCCGTCAATCCGTGTGTAGCGAGATATGAAACAGGCTCTAAGAGCAAGGATTGCCGGACCCGGTAAGTGCCTATCTACACGATAGCTCTTGGGCTAGCGCCGCCCCCGGTCCCCCGCTTTACGCAGTGCCGGTGGAATGCACGACGCGGAGCCCCCGGGACTAACGAATAGATAGGAACTCGGGGTCCGGGGGCAAAGCCCCCGGACCCTCTCTTACTCTACGGAGGGGCTGGGAGCCTCCCCGGAGGGCGGCTGATTCAGCAGAATCTCCACAATGCCGGCGGCCGTCTGGTCCGGGTAGAACCGGACCGTCCACGGACAGGGCGCGGAGACGGGGAGCGCGCCGCCGGCCTCCCCCAGCAGCTTCTCCGGCTCCTCCGACACCTTGTCCTCCCTGTCCTCGTCCCCAGCCTCGCCGCCCTCCCCGTCTGCCCCGTCCTCAGCGCTGTCCGCATCGTCCGCGCCGTCCTCCGCAATGTCCTCCGGCGGCTTCGATTCCTGGCACAGCTCCCGCCAGAAGCGCTCCACCACGGCGGTGATCTCCTCCCGTGGGGTGTCGTAGACAAACTGGGCTGTGAGCTTTGGCAGCTCCTCCCGGATGGCCAGGCGCAGCAGATCCACCAGGGACTGACTGTCTGAGAGCGTCATGATGCTGGCAGGGTCCTCGGCGTCCTGGCGGTAAGTGAGATAGCAGCTCAGCGTGCAGTAGCCGGCGCTGTTCTCGTAGGTAAAGGTCAGCTCCTCCAGCAGGTACGCCCCCAGGGTGGTCTCCTGCCGGACCTCCTGGCAGGCCATCTGGGCCATCTGGTAGGAGTGGGCCTCCTCGTAGCAGCGGATCGCGCCCTCCTCGGCGCGCTGCTCCACCAGCATTAGGAGGGAGTTGACCAGGTCCTGGTAGTTCTCCGCCCGCAGGGTGTCCTCTGCGGCAGGGTCCCAGTACCGGTCCGCGTAAGGCTCCACCCGGCTGTAGGACCGCTCCAGCAGCGCCGTGCAGCCACACAGGGGCAGGCACAGCGCCAGAAGCGCAAACAGGATTCCCTTTTTCATAGCGCCCCTCCTTTCCAAGGTTTGGCTACATGAGCCGCATTTGGCCGCCGTCCTCCTCCTTCAGCGGAGCTCCGGCGGCGGGAATGGCGCGGCAGCGGTAGCGGGCGGGATTGGTGATGGCGCTCTCCGCCAGGGTCCGGACCTCCGTCAGACGGCGCTTGGGCTTCAGGGCCATCACCTGAACCCCCTGGGTGGTCCGGGTGGTCTTGGGGGAGAGCAGGGCGGTATTGAAAATCAGGGTTCTGCCGTCGTCGGCGGACAGAACCAGCTCCGCGTCCTCCCGCAGGTGGAGGAGGGCCGCGAGGGGACTCTTATCGCTGTAGGCGCCGGTGAGCCGGCGGCGGTTGGAGGTGGTGGCGTAGGCGGAGAGCTCCACCCGGGCCGCCTTGCCGTTTTCAAAGAGGAAGAGGAGCGCGCCGCCGTAGTCCCCCGGCAGCACCATGGCCTCCACGCTCTCCTCCGCCTCCATGGCCAGCTTGCTGGGCAGGTAGTCCCCCAACACGCTGGCCTTGCTGTCGTCGAAGTCCGCCAGGCGGCACTTGTACACCTGCTGGCGGCTGGTGAAGAACATCACCTCCGCCCGGTTGGTGGTCTCCAGGGTCTGGAGGGGGCCGTCGTCCTCCTTGTACTTCTGGGTGTCCGCCACGCGCAGGGACTGGGGGGTGATCTTTTTGAAGTATCCCCCTCTGGAGAGGAACACGGTGACCGGGTAGTCGGGGATCTCCTCCTCCCCGTTGTCCTCCGTCTCGTGGTCAAAGACGATGGCCGTGCGCCGGGGCTGGGCGTACTTGGCCTTCACGGCCTCCAGCTCCCCGATGATCACCTTTTTGATCCGCTGGGGCTTGGCGGCCAGGTCCTCCAGGTCGTCGATCTCGTCCCGCAGCGTTTTCTCCTCCTGGACCCGCTTGAGGATGTACTCCTTATTGATGTTGCGCAGCCGGATCTCCGCCACGTACTCCGCCTGGACCTGGTCAATGCCAAAGCCGATCATCAGGTTGGGGATCACCTCCGCCTCCTCCTCGGTCTCCCGGATGATGGAGATGGCCTTGTCGATGTCCAGCAGGATCCGCTTAAGGCCCTTGAGCAGGTGGAGCTTGTCCTTTTTTTTATGCAGGGCGAAGTACACCCGCCGCCGCACACACCCGGTCCGCCAGGCGCACCACTCCTCCAGCAGCTCCCGGACCCCCATCACCCGAGGGGAGCCCCCCACCAGCACGTTGAAGTTGCAGCTGACGGCGTCCTGAAGGGGGGTGGAGCGAAAGAGCTTGGCCATGAGCTTATCCGGGTCCGCGCCCCGCTTGAGGTCCACGGCCAGCTTCAATCCGGAGAGATCCGTCTCGTCGCGCATGTCGCTCACCTCTTTGAGCTTCCCGGCCTTGATGAGCTCCGCCACCTTGTCGATGATGGCCTCCGTGGTGGTGGTGTAGGGGATCTCGTAGATCTCGATCAGGTTCTCCTCCCGCACGTACCGGTACCGGCCCCGGACGCGGATGGACCCCCGGCCGGTGCGGTAGACCTCCTCCAGGGCGGCCCGGTCGTAGAGGATCTCCCCGCCGGTGGGGAAGTCGGGCCCCAGCAGGATGGCCGAGAGATCGCCCTCCGGATTTTTCAGGTAGGCCACCGTAGCGTCGCAGACCTCCGCCAGGTTGAACCCGCACAGCTGGCTGGCCATGCCCACGGCGATGCCCTGGTTGGCGGAGACCAGAATGTTGGGGTAGGTGGTGGGCAGCAGGGCCGGCTCCTTCATGGAGTTGTCGTAGTTGTCCACAAAGTCCACCGCGTCCTGGTCCAGGTCCCGGAAGAGCTCCTGGCAGATGGGGGAGAGCTTTGCCTCCGTGTAGCGGCTGGCGGCGTAGGCCATGTCCCGGGAGTAGACCTTACCGAAGTTGCCCTTGGAGTCCACGAAGGGGTGGAGCAGGGCCCCGTAGCCCTTGGAGAGGCGGACCATGGTGTCGTAGATGGGGCCGTCGCCGTGGGGGTTGAGCCGCATGGTCTGGCCCACGATGTTGGCGGACTTGGTCCGGGCCCCGGTGAGAAGGCCCATTTTATACATGGTGTACAGGAGCTTGCGGTGGGAGGGCTTGAAGCCGTCGATCTCCGGAATGGCCCGGGAGAGGATGACGCTCATGGCGTAGGGCATGAAGTTGGTCTCCAGGGTGTCGGTGATGGCCTGCTCCTGGACCGCCGCCTTCAGGCCCATGACGTTGGGGTTATTGACCCGGGGCCTGCTTTCGTCTGGGTTCTTCTTTTTTTGCATAGTGATGATTCCTTATCTGAAGAATCTGTACCAATAGGCTCAGCATGCATCTTCGCGGCAAAAATCGCCCCTGTCTGGGTTAAAAAATTTTGAAATATACAGAGTATTTCTGCAATTTTTTGCCTTGCCAGCGGCAATTTTTCCTCGCAAATCTGGATCCTTCGCTGATTGGTAGAGCTTCTGAAGTCTGAAGCCTCGTGATGGAGCGGATGGCGCTGCATAACCAAACACGAGCAAAACGCAGTTTTGCGAACAAAGTCCTTTTTGGATACCTTTTCTTTCAAGAAAAAGTATCAGAAATATCAGGAAATATCCGCCAGGTCCAAGAACCGGTAGCCCTCGTTGGCGATATGGACCTTTCGGCCCTGGAGGTTGTCCCCCAGCAGCAGGTCGAACATCCGGCTGGTGGCCTCCGCGTCCTGGGGCATGATCTTGATGAGCCGCCGGGTCTCCGGGTTCATGGTGGTCAGCCACATCATATCCGGGTCGTTCTCGCCCAGGCCCTTGGAGCGGTCGATCTTATATTTCTTCCCCTCCAGCTTCTGGACAATCTCCGCCTTCTCCCGCTCCGTGTAGGCGAACCAGGTCTTTTCCCCGCTGGTGATCTCGAAGAGGGGGGACTCCGCGATATACACGAACCCCTTTTCGATGAGGGTGGGGCACAGCCGGTAGATCATGGTGAGGATGAGGGTGCGGATCTGGTAGCCGTCCACGTCCGCGTCCGTGCAGATGACCACCTTGGACCAGCGCAGGTTATTCAGGTCAAAGGCGCTTAAGTCCTTGGCGTGCTTGTTCTGGACCTCCACGCCGCAGCCGAGGACCTTGATGAGGTCCGTAATGATCTCGCTTTTGAAGATCCGGGGGTAGTCCGCCTTCAGACAGTTGAGGATCTTGCCCCGCACGGGCATAATCCCCTGGAACTCCGCGTCCCGGCTGAGCTTGACGCTGCCCAGGGCGCTGTCCCCCTCCACAATGTAGATCTCCCGGCGGGAGACGTCCTTTGTCCGGCAGTCCACGAACTTCTGCACCCGGTTGGCGATGTCGATGGACCCGGAGAGCTTCTTCCGGATGTTCAGCCGGGCCTTCTCCGCCGTCTCCCGGGACCGCTTGTTGATGAGCACCTGCTCGCCGATGCGCTGGGCGTCCGCCGGGTTCTCGATGAAGTAGATCTCCAGCTTGGTTCTGAGAAACTCCGCCATGGCCTCCTGAATGAATTTGTTGGTGATGGCCTTTTTTGTCTGGTTCTCGTAGCTGGTCTGGGTGGAGAAGTTGTTGCTCACCAGCACCAGGCAGTCCTCAATGTCCGCCCAGGTGATCTTCGACTCCCCCTTCTGGTATTTATTGTTCTGGCGCAGCCAGGCGTCAATGGCCCCCACAAAGGCGGATTTGGCGGCCCGCTCCGGGCTCCCGCCGTGCTCCAGCCAGCTGGAGTTGTGGTAGTGCTCAATGACGGCGGTTTTGTTGGAGAAGCAGCAGGCGGCGGTGAGCTTCACCTTGTACTCGTCCTTGTCGGCGCGGTCCCGGCCCCGGCGCTCGCCCTCCCAGTAGACCACGTCCGTCAAAGGCCCCTCCCCGGCCAGCTCGGAGACATAGTCGGAGATGCCGTTTTCATAGAGGAACTCCGTGGTCTCGAATTCCCCCGGCGCGCTCTCCAGCCGCAGCCGGAAGGTGATGCCGGCGTTGACCACCGCCTGACGCTTCATCACGTCCATAAAGTAGGCCGGGGGCACGGCGATGTCCGTAAACACCTCCAGGTCCGGCAGCCAGCGGATCCTGGTGCCGGTCCGCTTTTTGGCCAGGGGCGTCTTTTGCAGCTCCTGGCCCTTCTTCCCCTGCACCGTTCCCTCCCGGAAGCGGAGCTGGTACTCATACCCGTCCCGCCAGACGGTGACAAGCATATAGGCGGAGGCGTACTGGGTGGCGCAGGAGCCCAGGCCGTTGAGGCCCAGGGAGTACTCGTAGTTCTCCCCCTCCCCGGCGCCGTACTTGCCCCCGGCGTAGAGCTCGCAGAACACCAGCTCCCAGTTCCACCGCTTCTCCTTCTCGTTCCAGTCCACCGGGCAGCCCCGGCCCTGGTCCTCCACCTCCACGCTGTGGTCCAGAAAGCTGGTGACGGTGATGAGCCGGCCGTGGCCCTCCCGGGCCTCGTCGATGGCGTTGGATAAAATCTCGAATACGGCGTGCTCGCACCCCTCCAGCCCGTCGGAGCCGAAGATGACGCCGGGCCGCTTCCGGACCCGGTCGGCCCCCTTCAGGGTGCTGATGGAGTCGTTGCCGTAGGTCTGTCCTTTCTCAGTTGCCATAGATCCCTCCAGATGAAACTGCGCGTTTAGGGCATGCTTGAAAAATATCAAAACGCCCAGACAGCGGATCTTTTTTTCGCCGGACCGCGTTAAAAAATCTTGCAATACACAAGGTATTCCCACGCAGCTCGCGCAACGGGCGCATCGAGCGCCCGTACGCGATTGAATTCCACACGGCCCCTTGATGGCGTTAGGCCGCCCTGTAGGCGGCCCCGGCTGTCGGGCCGGCGGAGGCCGGCCCACTAGGGCCGTTGTGGAATCGTATTTGCCTTGTCCGGCAAAAAAATCTCTCGCTGTTGGTCATTCTGCTACTTATCAAGCAAGCCCTGCTCTCTAGTGTAACAAATTTATCCGCCGATGGCAAGGGGTCCCGGCGGGTTTTTCCCGCCGGGCAGGCATTACTATTAGGTTACACAAGGCCACAAGGCCATGTGTGGCCTAATTTTTTTATCGTTTGGGGGTGAGGACGTGGCCGATTATGCTTTCAGAACACTGGAAGATCGCCAGAAAATTGAAA
>CATLAL010000026.1 GCA_949878425.1 uncultured Oscillospiraceae bacterium | reverse complement strand
CGCCATTTTTGCACCGCCAGCGTTGTGGAGGCGTGGAAAACGGGGATCCCGCATGGAGCGGGACCCCCGTTTTTAAGGCCATTAAAAACTTTTTATAATTTTTTGTAATTTAGTCTTGACATTTGGCGGGTTTTTCCCGCCGGCGGGGACGGGGCGCCTCCCTTTGACAGAAAGGGGAATAACTCCGAAAAAAGTGACAGCGTCCCCAGGAGCCATAACGGAAAGAGGAACGGCCGCAGGCCCGAGCTCTCCAATGGTTTTGCACACTATCCACAAGGTTTTCCACACCGTTATGTTAACACACGAAGCATGAAAAAGTTGGAAAACCGGGGAGAGCCGCGAAATTTTTCCTCAGGGGACGGCAAGCGCGCCCTCCCTCCCCAAATCCCTGCTCCCTGCCGCGGCCCGGCATCCTCGGCCGGCGCGGGCTTCCGCCGCGTTTCCGCCGTTTTTCCGGCCATTCCGCCTTGACAACCGGCTGTTTTTTCCTTATAATTCATATTTGTGGGCATGCCCCGCAGGGAACGCAGGAGGGCCGTCCGCTCCGCCTGGCGGCCCAGAAAATAAGAACCTGTGTTCATAGTCAAAAATGCTGGCTGGGCGAGGGATTTTTTCGCCGGACAAGGCAAATTTTCGCGGAAATACTGGATGTATTTCAAGAAAATTTAACGCGGGCCGGCGGAAAAGGAACCGCCCAGACGGCGCTTGGGATTGTGGATACAAGTTCTAAAGGAAAGGAAGATTCGCCATGATCTATTCTACCGAAGTCCAGCACATGTGCCCGGTCGCCAAGGGCGCGTACCATGGTCCCGCCCCCATCCCTGAGGAGGGCAGGTGGGTCCAGGCCAAGGAGATCAAGGACATCAGCGGCTTTACCCACGGCGTGGGCTGGTGCGCCCCCCAGCAGGGCGCCTGCAAGCTGACGTTGAACGTGAAGGAGGGCGTCATCCAGGAGGCCCTGGTGGAGACCCTGGGCTGCTCCGGCATGACCCACTCCGCCGCCATGGCCAGCGAGATCCTCATCGGAAAGACCATCCTGGAGGCGCTGAACACCGATCTGGTGTGCGACGCCATCAACACCGCCATGCGGGAGCTGTTCCTCCAGATCGTCTATGGCCGCACCCAGTCCGCCTTCTCTGAGGACGGCCTGGCCGTGGGCGCCAGTCTGGAGGACCTGGGCAAGGGCCTCAGAAGCCAGGTGGGCACCATGTTCGCCACCCACGCCAAGGGCCCCCGCTACCTGGAGATGGCCGAGGGCTACTGCACCCGCATGGCCCTGAACAAGGACGACGAGGTGATCGGCTACGAGTTCGTGAACCTGGGCAAAATGATGGACTTCATCAAGAAGGGCGACGACGCCAACACCGCTCTGGAGAAGGCCAAGGGCCACTACGGCCAGTTTGACGCGGCGGTCAAGTATATTGACCCCCGGCACGAGTAAGGGAGGAGGACAAATAGTATGGCTCTGTTTGAAAGCTACGAGAGAAGAATCGACAAAATCAATGGCGTCCTCGCTCAGTACGGCATCAAGAGTGTCGAGGAGTGCCGGGAGATCTGCCAGGCCAAGGGCTTTGACCCCTATGAGATCGTCAAGGGCATCCAGCCCATCTGCTTTGAGAACGCCTGCTGGGCTTACTGCGTGGGCGCGGCCATTGCCCTGAAGAAGAACGTGGGCACCGCCGCCGAGGCCGCCACCGCCATTGGCGAGGGCCTCCAGGCCTTCTGCATCGACGGCTCCGTGGCCGACGACCGCAAGGTGGGCCTGGGCCACGGCAATCTGGGCGCCATGCTGCTCAGCGACGAGAGCAAGTGCTTCGCCTTCCTGGCGGGCCACGAGTCCTTCGCCGCCGCCGAGGGCGCCATCGGCATTGTGAAGAACGCCAACAAGGCCCGGAAGGAGCCCCTGCGGGTGATCCTCAACGGTCTGGGCAAGGACGCCGCCCAGATCATCAGCCGCATCAACGGCTTCACCTACGTCCAGACCCAGTTTGACTACGCCACAGGTAAGGTGAACGTGGTCAAGGAGATCCGCTACAGCGAGGGCGAGCGGGCCAATGTCCGCTGCTACGGCGCGGACGACGTCCGGGAGGGCGTGGCCATCATGCACCTGGAGGGCGTGGACGTGTCCATCACCGGCAACTCCACCAATCCCACCCGGTTCCAGCACCCCGTGGCCGGCACTTATAAGAAGGAGTGCGTGGAGCAGGGCAAGAAGTATTTCTCCGTGGCCTCCGGCGGCGGCACGGGCCGCACCCTGCACCCGGACAACATGGCCGCCGGCCCCGCCTCCTACGGCATGACCGACACCATGGGCCGGATGCACTCCGACGCCCAGTTCGCCGGCTCCAGCTCCGTCCCCGCCCACGTGGAGATGATGGGCTTCCTTGGCATGGGCAACAACCCCATGGTGGGCGCTACCGTCGCCGTGGCCGTTGCCGTGGCCGAGAGCCTGAAGTAAGACAGGCCGAACACCAAAAACAGCGAGACGGACTGCCGTCTCGCTGTTTTTTACTCCTGTCCCTCCGCCCGGAGGATGAGGATTTCCTCCGTCTCGCACTGGTTTCTTCTTGGCATCTGTCCCCCTCCTTTCAGGCGGTCCTCGGCCGGATTTTTTTCGCTCTTTACAGGAGGCGGCGGGGATGGTAAAATAGAAGAGATACCGTCGTGATACGCTAAAATACTAAGAAGCCATATTCACAAGCGGGGATGCTGGATGGGCCGAGAATTTTTTCGCCCTGTAAGACAAAAATTGTAGGAATACTTTGTGTATTTCAGGATTTTTTAACGCCGCAGGGCGGAAAAAGGCAGGTCCAGGCACGTTCAACGCTTTATGAATACAGCTTCTAAAATCCCAACAGGAAAGAGTGATCTGTATGGACCGCAGCAGCGGCATCCTCCTGCACATCTCCTCCCTCCCCTCCCCCTACGGCATTGGCACCCTGGGCCGGGAGGCCTACGCCTTCGCCGATTTCCTTCACGCTGCTGGGCAGAAATACTGGCAGCTTCTTCCTCTGGGGCCCACCAGCTACGGCGACAGCCCCTACCAGAGCTTTTCCACCTTTGCCGGCAACCCGTATTTCATTGACCTGGACCTCCTGGCTGAAGACGGCCTGCTGGCGAGGTCGGACCTGGAGTCCGTGGACTGGGGCGGCAACCCCCGGTACGTGGACTACGGCAGGATCTACGCCGCCCGTTTTGACGTGCTCAAGGCCGCCTACCGCAGGGGCTATCCCCGGGACCGGGCGGCGGTGGAGGCCTTTTGCCGGGACCACAGCTGGCTGCCCGACTACGCCCTCTACATGGCGGTGAAACAGCACTTTGGTATGAAAAGCTGGCTCCATTGGCCGGATGAGGACATCCGGCTGCGCCGCCCGGCTGCGCTGGAGCGCTATGGCCGGGAGCTGGCGGAGGACGTGGAGTTCTTCGCCTACCTCCAGTACCTGTTTTTCAAGCAGTGGGACGCCCTGCGGGAGTACATCCACAGTCTGGGCATCAAGATCATCGGGGATCTGCCCATCTACGTGGCCCGGGACTCCGCCGACGTGTGGGCGGAGCCGGAGTTCTTCCAGCTGGGGGAGGACAACGTGCCCACGGAGGTCTCCGGCGTGCCGCCGGACTACTTCAGCGCCGATGGACAGCTGTGGGGCAACCCCCTCTATGACTACGACCGCATGAAGCGGGACGGCTACGGCTGGTGGATCCGCCGGATGGAGGGGGCCGGCTGCCTCTTCGACGTCATCCGCATTGACCACTTCCGGGGCCTGGAGAGCTACTGGGCAGTCCCCTACGGGGCAAAAACCGCCAAAGACGGCCGCTGGCGCAAGGGCCCGGGCATGGACCTGGTGGGGGCGCTGACAAACTGGTTCCCCCACCTGGAGATTATCGCCGAGGATCTGGGATACATGACGCCGGAGGTGAAGAAGCTGTTGGCGGATTCCGGCCTGCCCGGCATGAAGGTGCTGGAATTCGCCTTTGACGCCCGGGAGCCCAGCAACTACCTGCCCCACACCTACGGCAGGCACTGCGTCTGTTATGTGGGCACCCACGACAACGAGACCGTCCTGGAGTGGCGGGACCAGGCCGCCCGCTCCGATGTCTCCATGGCCCGCCGGTACCTGGGCCTGAACGACGCGGAGGGCTTCCACTGGGGCATGATCCGGGGGGGCATGTCCAGCGTGGCGGACACCTTTATCGTCCAGATGCAGGACTGCCTGGGCCTGGGGCCGGAGGGCCGCATGAACACCCCCGGCAAGCCGGAGGGCAACTGGCGCTGGCGGCTGCTGCCCTGGGAGGCCACCCCCGCTCTGGCCAAAAAGCTCCGGGAGTACGCCAGAATCTACGGGAGAATCTGAGGGGCCGCGCATAGATCGAAGGAGGCGGAGGCCGCGCACAGCGCGCGTGCCCCGCCTCCTTCTTCTCCGGCGAGTTAGAGTATTTGTGAAGTAGTATATTAAATGCAGGAACGGTAGCAACCGCTTCTTGCATTTATTTTTTTGCACAAATCGGTCGGAAAAGGGGTGAAAACGTGGCGAGAAGATACAGATATATTGATTTCGAGGACAGGAAGCGCATTGCGCGTCTGTGGCCTGTCGGAACGCCTGCGCAGGTGATAGCGGAAGAGATCGGGACGGACCTGGCCACAATTTCCCGGGAACTGCGGCGGGGGTATCCGGGGAAGGACGGGAGAAACAAGCGCCCCGCATATAACCCGGTGATTGCGCAGAAGGCCGTTGACGCTGGGATTGCCCGCAGGGGCCGAAAGCGTGGGACGGGGCCGGGGGTGGCCGTATGATCGGCGCGGATTTCTCCCGGACCTGCGAAGGGTGCGAACACGTGGTAACTGAGCCGTGGGCGAAGGGCCAGACAAGTTATCTCAAAATGGGAAACCTATAATTTTTGCAGAGTTTTATGTTGCAGCTGCAATCGTTATAGTTATTTGGACGAAGAGTTTTTCTAATAGACAGAAAAACTGATTTTCATTGGTAGATAATCAAGGAGCGATGAAAGGAGGTTCACAGCCATGAAAAAATACGACACGCCACACCGCCGCCGGGTAATCAAGACACGCTTGACCGGAGAAGAATACGCCGAGTTTTCCGAGGGTGTCACCCTCTGCAAAATGAGTCAAGCCGGGTTTATCCGGCAAAGGCGACCTGTCGGTTTCGCGCAAAAAGTCTTTGTTTTGCCGCAGCGTTAAGAAACTGTGCCGGCGGCACAGTTTTAGCGTAGGCCTCGCGGCTATGCCGCGAGGCGGCGCCTTCCTAGTGCAGACCATTGCCGGGCGCATCCGGAACCTGCCCCTCATCAAGTCCTTTGCCACCGAGAAAAAGGAGGAGGAAAAGGGCGTAGCCGCCGCCGGGGAGCTCTACAAGGCCAACGTGCAGTTCCAGTACATCCAGGGCGTTCTGGTGTCCTACCTCTTTGTTACGGAGGCCGTGGGCATCGTGGCCGCCGTCATCTGGGGCAGTATGCTGCTGCGAAACGGCGAGATCACCCTGGAGGCGTGGCTGGCCTTCTTCCTGTTCGTTCCTATGGTGAACAACGTGCTCCGGCAGTTCTCCGCCTTGTGGACCAGCGTCAAGGAGCTCCAGGGCCGGGCCGCCCGGATGAGCGGGATTATGGACGCCCCCCAGGAGGAGCAGAATTCCTCCGCCCCCGCGGACATCCCTGCCGGAGATGTGGCCTTCCGGGACGTGCATTTCGGCTATGGGGAGAGCGGCGAGGTCCTCTCCGGGTTGAGCTTCACCATCCCCCGGGGGAAGGCGACCGCCACTGTCGGCGTCTCCGGCTCCGGCAAGACCACCATTCTCAAGCTGCTGGAGCGGCTGTACAGCCCCACGTCCGGCAGCATCCAGGTGGGCGGCAAGGAGATTGCCGGGCTGAACCTTCACAGCTGGCGGGACAGCATCTCCTACGTCACCCAGGACGCGGCGGTGTTCAGCGGCACGGTCCGGGAGTGCCTGACCTACGGCCTCCCCCGGCAGTTTGGCGACGGGGAGCTGATGGAGGCGGCGAAGCTGGCGGGGATTGACGGATATATCGCCCAGCAGCCCGGCGGACTGGACGCCCCCCTGGCCATCTGGGGCAGCGGCATGTCCGGCGGACAGCGCCAGCGGCTGGTCATCGCCCGGGAGCTGCTGAAGGGGGCGGATATCCTCCTCCTAGACGAGCCCACCAGCGCCCTGGACGCCGAGGCCGCCGCAGCGGTCAGCGATACGTTCTACACCCGCTTCCATGGCAGGACCATTGTCACGGTTACCCACGAGCTGAACTTTATCGCCGGCGCGGACAAGATCATCGTCCTTAATCAGGGTAAGGTGGAGGGCCAGGGCTCCCACGAGGAGCTGATGAAATCCTGCGAGAGCTACCGGAAGCTTGTGGAGGAGCAGTCCTATCAGGAGGTGTTTGCGTAATGAAAAAGAATACCGGTGGATACACCCCGGAAAAAGCGTCCTTCAGGGAGTACCTGGGGATCTTCATGGGCATCAAGATGCCGTGGCTCTTCATCATACTGATCTTCGCGGCTACTATCGCTACCACCTTCGCCGGCCTGTTCCTCACCATGTTCACCGGCGACATGGTGGACGCGCAGGGGAACGTCCCAACCGGACAGCTGGTGCGGTTTGCCCTGGGCTACGCGGTGATGAGCGTATGCCTGGCGGGGCAGACCATCTTCCAGGGCATCGCCAGCGAGCGCATCAACCTGGGATTGCGGCAGAAGCTGTGGCGGAAGATCGTCTACACCAAGCAGTCCTGCTATGATGTGGACGGAGGCGAGACTCTGGTCAGCCGGGTCACTACGGACTGCGATTTCGCCAGCAAGCTGCTGACCACCATCGTGGGCTTCCTCTCCATTGCCATCAGCCTGGCGACCTATATTTCCAGCATGTACCACCTGAACGTGACCATTGCCAACTACACCATGCTGCTGATCCCCCTGAGCATTCTCATCGGCTGGGGGTACGCTAAGCTGAAGTTCCTCATCGCTCAGAAAACCCAGGCCATGCTGGCCCGGACCACCTCCTATCTGGCGGAGCGGACCAGCAATCTGGCGCTGGTCAAGACCTCCAACGCCCAGGAGCTGGAGCTGCGTCAGGGCGAAGCCAACTTCCAGGCGCAGTACGAGATGCAGATCAAGACGGGGCTTATGTCCGCCTTCTATACGGCATTGCAGACGCTCTACAACATCGTCAGCATCCTGATCCCTTTCATTGCAGGCGCGGGCTTCGTCGCGGCGGGCAAAATGACCGCTGGAGAAGTGGTGGCCTTCTACGGCATCGCGGGCTCTGTGGGAACTTATTTCACCAACGTCATTGACTCCGTGGGCACCATCCGACAGGCCAACGGCGCCCTGGCCCGGGTCATCAACACCATGAAGCTCCCCGACGAGCAGAACGCCTCCGGCGCTACCGTTGACGAGCCGGACCGGGACATCTCCTTCGTGGACGTGGACTTCGGCTACGGGGAGGAGCCCGTGCTCCATCAGGTGAGCTGCCAGATCCCCAAAAAGAAGGTCACCGCCGTCATCGGCGCCAACGGCTCCGGCAAGACCACCCTGTTCAGGCTCATCGAGCGGCTCTACGACCCCCGGAAGGGCTCCATCCGCTTCGGCGAGAAGGACGCGGACAGCTACGACCTCCACGCCTGGCGGAAGGCCTTCGGCGTGGTGGCCCAGGGCAGCCCCCTGCTGGAGGGGACCGTCCGGGAGAACATCTGCTACGGCTGCCAGCGGCCCGTCAGCGAGGAGGAGCTCATCAAGGTGGCCAGAAAGGCCCGGGTCTACGACTTCGTCTCCAAGCTGCCGGAGGGCTTCGACACCCTGGTCTCCCCCGGCGGGGCCAACTTCTCCGGCGGCCAGCGCCAGTGCATCGCCATCGCCCGGGCCATGATGTGCGCTCCGGACTACCTGCTGCTGGACGAGGCCACCAGCAATCTGGACGCCCACAGCGAGCGGGCCGTCATGGAGGCCCTGGAGGAGCTGATGCGGGGCCGCACCACCGTCATCATCGCCCACTCCCTGGCCACCATCCGCCGGGCGGACCACGTCATCGTCCTCCGGGAGGGCCAGGTGGAGGCCAGCGGCTCCCCCAGGCAGATCCTGGAGGCCAGCGGCAACTATCTGAGCAAGGTGATGAACCGCAAGCGGCCCAATATGGCCTAGTACAAGAAGGGAGATTTTTATGAGGACAAAATTCCCCTATGCGGGGCAAATCGACCTGGGACCTTACTTCGACGCCTACTTCCGGCGGGAGGACGCCGTCCGGCGGCTGCCCACGGAGGCGGAGCTCAGGGAGCTGGCCCGGAAGGCCATCGTCAAGGACCGGCTGGAGCTGGCCCCCCTCCCGGCGGACGCCCCCGCGGAGCTGAGGGACACCCTCACCCTGCGCACCGCCAGCGCCCTGCCCAAGTTCAATAAGGAGCGGGTGGTGGTCACCCTGGGCCGGGGGCTCTACGACAGGGACCTGGAGGAGGCCCTGGCGGGCAAAAAAGCGGGGGAGAGCTGCTCCGTCACCGTAAAGGACCAGCCGGTCACCGCCCAGGTGCTGGAGATCAAGCGCAAGAGCGTCCCCGAGCCCACCGACGAGATGGTCCGGGCCCTTCAAACGAAGGACTTCCAGAACAACGATATCACCACCGTGGCGGGCTACGAGGCCTTTGTCCGGGAGCAGAAGATCACGGAGGCTCTGTCCGGCGTCGTCTACTATCTGATGCAGGACGTGCTGAAGGACTACCCCGTGACGGAGTACGACGAGGAGGATCTGCGGGTCCTGGGGGAGCTGGAGAAGGCGTTTTTTCACCGCATGACCCTGGAGCGGGAGGGCGTGGACCTTCTCGCCCTCTCCAGGGAGGAGATGCAGGAGAAAATGCACTGCGACTCCCTGGACGCCTTTGTCGCCCAGCGCTATGACTGGTACAAAATGAAGGTCCAACAGTGTCTGATCTACCTGAACATCCTGGGCCTGCCCTGCGAGGGGCCCACCGATCCCCTGGACCACTACGAGGTGCTCTCGGAATTGCAGAATAAACTGTTTGACCTGATCAAAGCCGACCTGGCAAGGAGGAACGCACAATGACAGGATTTGTACCCGAGGAAGAGTTTGACGCCGTCACCCGGGAGGGATTCTGGATCGCGGACTTCTACACCGACCACTGCGGCCCCTGCAAGGCGCTGGACATGATCCTCAGCGAGATCCTCTTCGACAACCCGGAGATCAACCTGGCCAAGTGCGACATTGAGAAGAGCCCCGCCTACACGGAGCGCTTCGACATCGGCGGCACGCCCACGCTGTACTTCATGCTGGACGGCGAGATCAAGGAGACACTGCTGGGGAGCCAGCCCCGGGAGCAGCTGGAGGAGCTCATCTCCAAGGTGATGTACGGGGAATAGGCGCTGTTAGTTCCACTTTTCCAGAGAATATTGACAACACTCCTCCCCGGTGGTATGCTCTTTACGCCAGAAGTGGCGCTGTATGCGGTCTATCAGGCGGCGGGAGGAAGGGTATGCGGTGGAATTACCGGCAGATTCGTAAAAACAGCTGGGATACAGCCTTTCACAGGGGCTGGCGGGCCTGGCTTTCCCTGGTGTCCGTCTGCTTTCTGTTCTCGTTTATCGGCGCGTCCAACGCCTCCCAGGCGTCCTTTGTGGACTTGGCGGACCAGCTGCTGGGCTCCGGGGATCAGATGCTGCCGGGGAACATCCAATATCTGAAGGACTATATCGCCAGCGCCCCCATCGTACAGGACGTCCCGTTTATCACCTCGGATTTCGCTTTGAACCTCATTGACAGCCTGTCAAAAAGCGCCACATGGGTGGTCCGGCTCTCCGCGCTGAACCTGGCGTACTTCCAGCGGAATCCCGGCGAGGTCATAGCCAACATGATCGCCGCGGCGCTGCTGACGGCATTCCTTCATTTTTTTGTCCAAAATGTACTGATCATCGGGTTCAACCGCTATGTGATGGAAACCTGTTTTCAGGAAAAGGTCTCTGTGCTGCGGATCTTCGCCCCCTTTCACAGGAAGCACCTGGGCAATCTGATCTGGGTGATGTTACGCCTCCATCTGGCGCTGCTTCTGTGGCTGCCGACGGTCATCGGGGTATTCTACAAGGCTTACCAGTACAGCATGGTGCCCTATATCCTGGCGGAGAATCCCGCCGCCACGTGGAAGGAGTCCAAAGCCCTCTCTGCCTCCATGACAAAAGGCCGCAAGTGGAGCATGTTCTGCACCTGGCTGTCCTACTTCTACATATGGATCCTCAAGGCGGTCCCCCTGGCCGGCCTGTGCGCCGCCGTCCCCCTGGAGGCGGAGCTGGGCGCGGAGCTGTATTTTACCCTCCGCGGCAATCCCGCCATTGACCGCGGACTGCTGGTGGAATCCGCCTTCGCGGGGCCGCCGGTTGTCCGGGCGCGGGGTGCGGCTGTCCCAGAGTATCTGCTGAAGGACCTGAACCTGGAGCCGCCCCGCCGGGGCGCGGGCCGGCTGCCCTATCGCTTTACGGACATCGTGTTCATCTTCTTCGCCTTTTGCCTTGTGGGATGGATCTGGGAGGTAGGGCTGCTTTTGGTGCAGGAGGGCGTACTCGTCAACCGCGGCACCATGTATGGCCCGTGGATCCCCATCTACGGCGTGGGCGGCGTGCTCATCATCCTCCTGCTTGACCGCTTTAAGGCGAGGAAGGGCCGGTTCTTCGTCATGGCGGTGGGACTGTGCGCCCTGGTGGAGTATCTGGCCAGCTTCCTGCTGGAATTCCTGTTCAATTTGTCCTATTGGGACTATACGTCCATGTTTCTGAACGTCAACGGCCGCATCTGTCTGGCGGGCCTGCTGGCCTTCGGCATTGGGGGACTGTTCGGCGTGTATGTGGCCGCGCCGGGAATTGCCCGCCTTGCGGACCGCTGTCCCCGGAAGGTGCGGACCGCCGCCGCGGCCGCGCTGGTCGCGGCCTTCCTCTTGGATCTGGCCTGCTGCCTGCTCTTTGGCTTTAATTCCGGCTCCGGCGTCGGAGGCGCCATATGACCCCTTTTTAACAGTCCAATGCCGCCGATACTTTTGCTCCGGCTGTGCCGTCGCAAAAGTCCCCGCTACGCTCGCCGAACGCCGGCTTCGCCGGCTTTTCGGGACGGCAGATTTCATTCGAGGCGGGCTTCGCCCCCTCGAACTCCCCCCGTATTCCCTAATTGCATACTAGGGCCTGTTCACATAAGGCGAAACGCGGGCCTTTTCGGCCAATTTTGCCGTCTGCCGCGTTAAAAATTTGCTCGAAAATCCCCTCATTTCTCTTATGTGAACAGACCCTGGTTTTTTGACACACAGCGCGACCGGGGCGCCTGCAAAGCAGGCGCCCCGGTCGCTGGTATTGTTTCCGAGCTATAAGCTCGGAAACAATACATTTGATTCAAGCCGTTTTGCTCGCCGCCGTAAACAGCGGCAACCGCAAAACATGGCAAATATTACTTCCGGCCTTTCGATTGGGAAGTAATATTTTCGCGAAGGAGAGCCGGAGCCGTCACATCTGGACGACCTCCTCCGCCGGCTTCTCACAGGGGGCCACCTCCGTCACGTGGAGGACCGGGCCCTCCCCCTCGTAGGGGTCCCAGTGCTCCACCTGGACCTGGGCGGCCACCCGGACCCAGGCCCGCTCCGGAATTTTGCTCACGTCATAGCCCGTGCAGGGCAGGGCCAGGAAGCTCATGTCCTCCGCGCAGCAGACCATGGCGAAGCGGCCCGGGGTGAAATACCCGCCGTACTGGGGGGGCTTGCACATGATGGCCTGGAACTCCACCGTTTTCCCCGCGTACATCTGGGGGTTGTCCATGATCTCCACGTACCAGAGGCCGTAGTCCTCGTCGGAGATTTTGATCACCGGCTGGTCCAGCGGAAAGGCGGAGACCGTGCCGTCCATATAGTCCTCGCTGGCGCCGTCGGTCTTTTCCAGGAAAATGTCCGCCCGGCGGTTCACCAGGCGCAGATTCTTCTGGCGCAGAGAGGCGCACAGCTCCTCTGTGCAGCGGTTGATGACGATCATATCCGCGTTGCGCAGCTTCTCCATCATGAGGGAGGCCATGTTCTTGGCGTACATCTCAAGGGTGGGGCCCTCCACGGCGGCGATGATCTGGTACAGGGCCCAGCTCTGGGGCATGGAGTTGACGTAGAAATCCTGTATCTGCCACATGCCGTTGAACTCCACCAGAACCTGGGCGGCCCGGCACTTCCGCTGCTGGGCCAGGAGGAACTCCGGCGTCAAAGCCTCCTGGTCCTCCACCGTCACCACCGTCACGTTTCGCAGTACCTTGGGGTCGTAGTCCTCCTCCCCCTCCTCGCACCGCAGAAGCAGGGTCCGGTCCTCCAGGGCGAAGCCGTCGGAGAGGATGCCGTTGATAAAGGTGGTCTTGCCGCTGTCCAGAAACCCGGCGATGAGGTAGACCGGGGTCACGTTGTCCATGCCTTACACCTCGAAGAGGGCCTTCAGCCCCGCCTCGTCCAGCTTGCCGCCGATGACGCACAGCCGGCCGGTGTAGTCGGCGGGGCCGGTGCGGATCTGGTGCTCCTCAGGCACGTAGTCAAAGTGGAGCCAGCCGCCCCCCTCCCCGGGGACGATGCCCTTGGCCCGGAGCACGGCCCCGTACTGCCCGCCGTCCAGGGCGGTCAGTATCCGCTCCAGCCGCTCCTCCGTAAAGGCGCGGGTGGTCTCCACCCCCCAGCTGGCAAAGACCTCGTCCGCGTCGTGGCCGTGGTGGTGATGGCGGTGGTCATGATGGTGCTCATGCTCGTGCTCATGCTCATGGTCATGCTCATGCTCATGCTCATGGTCATGGTCATACTCGTGATTGTGGTCATGCTCGTGGTGGTGCCCGTGGCAGCCGCAGTCGTGGTCGTGGTGGTGCTCTCCGCAGACGGGGCAGACCTCCTCCTGGTCCAGCAGCTCCTGGGCCAGAGTGTTGCCGTTCTCCATGGCGGAGAGGAGCTGCGCCCCGGTGAGGTCGTCCCAGGGGGTAGTGACAATGGGGGCCGCGGCGTTCTTCTCCCGCAGCAGGGCAACCGCCTCCTCCAGCTTCCCGGCGGAGAGCTTCTGGGTGCGGCTGAGGATAATGGCCCCGGCGTACTGGACCTGGTTGGCGTAGAATTCGCCGAAGTTCTTCAGGTAGACCCTGCACTTGGCGGCGTCGGCCACCGTGACGGCACAGCCCAGAACCATCTCCGGCACCGCCTCCGCCACGCCCTGGACCGCCCGGATCACGTCGGAGAGCTTGCCCACGCCGGAGGGCTCGATGAGGATGCGGTCCGGGTGGAACTGGTCCATCACCTTTTTCAGGGCCTCGCCGAAGTCCCCCACCAGGGAGCAACAGATGCACCCGGAGTTCATCTCCGAAATCTCAATGCCCGCGTCCTTCAGAAAGCCGCCGTCAATGCCGATCTCGCCAAACTCGTTCTCAATGAGCACCAGCTTCTCGCCCTTCAGGGCCTCGTCCAGCAGTTTTTTGATGAGCGTGGTCTTGCCAGCGCCTAAAAAGCCGGAGATTACGTTTACCTTTGTCATAGAAATCGCGCCTCTCTTTAAAATATGATCGCCTATATGATACTCCAAATTTCAGAAAATGCAAGGGCGAAAGGGGGAGTTTTTGCAAGGAGCGCAGGAAGACAGCGAAATAAATCAGCAGCGCGAAAAGAATCAGCAGTAGCTGCTTTTCAGATAATCGGCTGACAGCGGCGCAGGCCAGTTCAAACAAGGGCCAGCCCAGCGTATAGCTGCTGTTTACCTCGAAAACCTTTTCCTCGCCCATATAGAGCCTCCTTTCTGGGGTCCTGCCCCCTGCTTTTATGAAAATGGACAGCCGGACTCCTTTTTCCGACTGTCCATTTTCAATATAAAACTCGCCGTTCTGTTTTCGCCGTTAAAATGATTCACCACGAAAATCCCCGGCTCTTCGGTATATTCTATCCAGTTGAGCTTGCAGGGCACGATCTCTGCGCCGGTGGTGTCCACAAAGCCCCACTTGCCGTCAAAATTTTTCACCGGAGCCACGGGCTCGCGAAGCGACGCTTTTTCTTTGTTCACAAAGAAAAAGAATGTATGCCCCCGTGTTTTCCACCTTGCGCGCCGGCGGAATTTGGTGCATAATGAAGGAGAAAAAGGAGGGAGCGCCGTGAACAAGAAACGCGTCCGCCAGATGAGCGCCAGTCTGCTGCGCCGTCTGACTACCCAACCCGCGGTCCGCTATATGGCCCCCCACCGGGCCATGCTGGCGGAGCTTCTGGAGGACCAGGCCTATCTCCAGCGCTTCGCGCCCCTGTACGACAAGGGCAGGCTGCAATGCGCCGGTATTCTGGCGCTGTGCCGGGAGGAGCTGGACCGCCTCTCCCCGGAGCCGGAGGAGGGGTGGCTGGCCTTTGCCTACGACTTTGCCCGCAAGTCCATGTTCCCGGAGCCGGACTTTGAGTCCCGGCGGGAGAAGCACGGAGCCGGGGCCGTCTTTTTCCTCTCCCTGCTCCAGGTGCTGCTGGATACGGAGCGCGCCAAGCTGCCCGGGGACCCCCTGTGGCAGCTGGAGCTGCTGGAGGAGGAGGAGCTGACCGGCAGCGCCCACCGGGAGAGCTACCGGCAGTTTCTGCGCAGCTACCGCCGGGAGTACCTCTACGAGATGATGCGCCTGGGGCTGGAGGCCACCCCCTGGCGCACCCTGGAGCACATCGCCGGGGTTCACTATGTGGCTCTCAGCGTGGCCAGGGATTTGAAGCGGGCCGGCGCGGAGGTGGATCTGGCCCTGGTATCCGGCAGCGCGGCGGGCCACGACATTGGAAAGTTCGGCTGCCGGGCCGGGGAGCGGGTGCCCTACCTCCACTACTACTACACGGACCAGTGGTTCCGCCGGCGGCACATGGAGGATATCGGCTACGTGGCCGCCAACCACTCGGTCTGGGATCTGGAGCTGGACTACCTGTCCGTAGAGAGCCTGATCCTCATCTACGCCGACTTCCGGGTCAAGCAGGAGCGGGGACCGGACGGCCGGGAGATTACGAAAATCTCCACCCTGGCGGAGGCCTTTGACGTGATCCTCCAGAAGCTGGACAACGTAGACAGCGTCAAGCACACCCGCTACACCTTTGTCTACGCCAAGCTGCGGGACTTTGAGCGCTACATGGAGGGCCTGGGGGTGGACGTGTCCCTCTCCGACCGGCGGCGGGAGCCGGCCCCCCAGCGGGACAGCGCCCTCATGGAGGCGCCGGAGGTCATGGAGGCACTGCGCCTTCTGGGGGTGGAGCACAACATCGCCCTCATGAGCCGCCTGACCGATCAGAGAAGCTTTGCCGGCCTTCTGGAGCTGGCCCGGGGGGAGACGGACTGGCGGCGTCTGAGGGCCTATCTGGGGGTGCTGGAGTCCTACTCCGTCTATCTCAGCGCCTCCCAGAAGGTCCAGACCCTGGCCTTTCTCTATGAGCTGCTCATGCACCGGGAGGGGGATATCCGCCGCCAGGCGGCCGCCCTGATGGGGGAGATTATCGCCCGGTTCCACGCCGGCTACGTGAAGGAAAAGCCCGCCGACTACGTCCCCGACAGCCGGGCCGCCCTGGACCTGGACCAGTGGAAGCTCTATCTGGAGAAAGTCATTTTCCCTGACCGCAAGCTCATGGCCCAGCACCGTCGCTGGATCGGCTACACGCTGAAAATGGTGGTCAATTCCCTCCTGGACAAGTGCGCCCCGGAGCGCCGGGGCCTGTTCCTGAAGGCCCTTGGCCGCTACTACCGCCATCCCGCCCAGCTGGAGGACGAGGTGGCCTTCCAGCTGCTGGAGACCGCCACGGCCCTGCCCCCGGAGGTGCTGGAGAGCCGCCAGCGCAGCGGCCTCGCCGCCTTCGCCCAGGCCCTCCTCTCCCGGGAGGATGTGGCGGTGCAGGCCGCGGCGGCGCTGCTTACGGAGCATTTGGCGGTCGGAGCGCCCCGCTCCTGGCCGCCGGAGCGGCCCCTGAGCCGCCGCTCGGCGGCCAAGCTCTACGATGCCGTATCCCGCAGCGTCATCGCCCGGCAGCGGCTGACGGAGGAGGCCATCTCGGAGATCTTCCTGGATAACCTCAAGGCCGCTACCCCCTGGATCATCAAACAGATCAACATCAGCCGCCTGACTGACTTCGCCCAGGGCGACAGCGGCCATCTGCTCCATGTGGCCACCCATCTGACCAACCTGGTGAAGGTCAGCGGCCAGGTGGCGGTGCGGCAGACCGCCGGCGCGGCCCTGCTGTCCATCGCCCCGCGGCTCACGCCGGAGGAGCGCAATGAGGTGGCGGTGGAGCTGTGCCGGGGCCTGGAGATCGACCAGCTGGAGTTCTCCAAATATATCCCCGGCTGTCTGGGCCGGTTCTGCCTGTGGCTGCCCCCGGCGCTGCTGGAGGAGCTGCTAGACGACCTGGGGGAGAAGCTGTGCTCCTCCAACGGCAGGGTGGTGTCCCTGTCCCTTGACACCGTGGGCGTGATCTATGAGGCCTACGACACCTACCGGGACCGCTTCCCGGAGGAGGACGACACCTACCGCCGCCGCCGGGAGAAGCTGCTGGGCATGCTGCTCAAGGGCCTGGCAGGCATCCAGGCCGAGGTGCGCCAGGAGGCGCTGTTCGTCCTGGGCCGCCATGTGTTCGGCTCCGAGATCCTGGGCCGCCATGAGAAGCGGCGGGCCTTCCTGCTGACGCAGAAGAAGATCCTCTCCCTCCTGGGGGAGATCCAGGGGGACGAGCTCACCTTCTACTACCGGGCCGCCATGCTGGGCCGGCTCTATCGGTTTATCACCGAGGAGGAGATCCTCCACGGCGGCTTCCGCTTTGAGGAGCCCCGGCCCGTGGCCTTTTTCCCCGGCACCTTCGACCCCTTCACCCTCTCCCACAAGGGGATCGTTCAGGCCATCCGGGACATGGGCTACGAGGTGCTGCTGGCCATTGACGAGTTCTCCTGGTCCAAAAAGACCCAGCCCCACCGGATCCGCCGCCGCCTGGCGGTCCTCTCCACGGCGGACGCCTTCCATGTCCACGTCTTTCCGGAGGACTTCCCGGTCAACATCGCCAACAACGACAACCTGGCCGCCCTGCGGGCCGCTTTCCCGGGCCGGAGCGTAGCCGTCGTGGTGGGCAGCGACGTGGTGGCCGGGGCCTCCTCCTACCGCAAGAGCCCCGCTCCCGGCTCCATCCACAGCTTTGACCACATCATCTTCCGCCGGGACCAGGCGGAGGCGGACTACGGCGTCATTACCGGCCGGGTGACGGAGCTGAAGCTGCCCCCCCACCTGGAGGATATCAGCTCCACCCGCATCCGAGACGCCGTGGACCAGGGGCGGGACATTTCCAACCTCATCGACCCCGTGGCCCAGGCCTTCATCTACCGCTACGGCCTCTACCTCCGGGAGCCCCAGGACAAGCCCCTGCTGCGCCTGGAGGAGCTGTGCTTCCAGCGGCAGCTGGAGCTGGCGGAGGAGACGGAGGCCCTGCTGCGGCGCACCGTCCTCTCCGCCCACCCGGACCCCGGCGGCCTGTGTGATACCCTCCGCCGCCTGGGGGACCACCTCTTCGTGCTGCGGCAGGGGGAGGAGGGGGAGGCCCTGGGCTTCGCCAGCTTCCGGTGCCTGGACTCCCACCAGCTCTTCTCCCGCCTGGGCAGCGCGGAGCTGACCGCCTTTGTCCGGGCCCAGACCGGGGGCCGGGCTCTGGTGATCAGCGGCGTCTGGGTCCCCAAGGGCCCCAGCCAGCTGGACCTCTGCCAGCTGCTGGTGACGGAGGTAATCACCCTGGCCCTCCGGCAGGAGTACGCCTACGCCCTCTTCTGCCCTGCGGACGCCCCGGCGCCCTGCGTCAGGGAGATCCTGGGCCTCCAGGGCTTTGTCACCGCCCAGGTAGATGCCGGGGACCAGGAGCTGCTGGCGGTGGACATGCGCCGGCCCATCGTGCTCACCCGGAACGTGGAGACCGCCATCAAGGCCCCCCTGGCCTCCAGCCCCGCCGTGCTCTCCGCCGTGGGCAGCGCCCACCGGCGGCTCCAGCGCTCCCTCACGGAGCTCTATCCCGGGTGCCTGGTGCTGTCTATGTCCGCCGGGGTGATCTACCAGCGGCTTTTGCGGAAGATCGCCGCCTGCAACGGCGTGCCCCCCCAGCCCGCCGGTATTCTGGGGGAGTGCATCTGCGTGCCCTTCGGCAAGATCTTGCGGGGGGTGGCGGTGCCCAACACCGTCACCAAGACCCTCCACACGGACAAGGTCTACGCCCCGGACCTCTCGTCCTACTCCATTGAGTCCTACCCCTTCTACCCGCCCCTGCCGGACCAGGTGCGCATGATCCGCTCCTTTGACCGGCCGGTGATCCTGGTGGACGACATGCTCCACGACGGCAAGCGCATCCGGCGCATCGCCCCCCTGCTCTCCGCCAGCGGCGCACAGGTGCGGCAGGTGCTGGTGGGCTACCTCACCGGCGTGGGCCGGGACACCATGGAGATTCTCAGCTGCCCGGTGGACAGCGTCTACTACCTGCCCAACCTGCGCATGCGATTTGTGGAGTCCACCCTCTACCCCTTTATCGGCGGGGATACAGTCCGCCGCAGCGAGCCCATGGCCGGCGGACTCCAGCCGGCGGTGAACCGGATCTTCCCCTACGCGGCCCCGGACTTCAGCGAGGACTGCGCCGACGGGTCCACCTACCGGCTGAGCCTGACCTGCCTGGAGAACGCCCGGGACATCCTGCTGGCCCTGGAGACGGAGTACCGCTCCCTCTACGCCAGAAACCTCACCCTCAGCCGGCTGGGGGAGGCGGTGGTTTTGCCCCTGTGCCCGGACAAGGGTAGCTGCATGGCCTACGACCTGAGCCGGGCCGCGTCCACCTACCTGGACAACGACATTGAGATGCTCCGGCGGCTCCAGGCCAGCTTCAAAATCGTAATCGGAGGCTAGAATGGGATACTTTTTGTATAAAAACAAGATTCTATACGGAGAGGAGCCCCTCCCCGGCCGGCCCCTGGACCGCCTGCCGGAGGAGGGGGAGGTGGTGTGCCTCTTTCACCGAGCGCCCCTCACGGGCCGGGAGACCTTCGCCGTCTCTGACGCCGCCCTCCTCGCCGCCGCCGAGGGACCGGAGACCCTGTGTCTCGGCGGTGCGGGACCGGAAATCCCCCCGGAGCTGGCGAAGGCCATCCGGGCGGGCCGGGTCCGGGCGGTGAACGCCGGCCACCCCCGGTGGGAGGAGCTGCTGGAGCCGCCGGCCAGGAAGGAAACCTACCGGGTCCACCTGCTGGCCCTGGGGGACGTGGGCAGCACCCTGGCCATGGGACTGCGGCTTATGGGCGGCGGCGTACTCTCCACCCTGGGCATCTGCGACGTCCGGGAAAACGTGCCGGAGCGGTGGGAGTTCGAGCTGAACCAGATCGCCGCCCCCGGAGGGGAGGAATTTCCCCCAGTAGAAATCGTGGACGTTGATCACATTTTGGACTGTGATGTGTTCCTCTTCTGCGCCTCCCGGTTCGTACCGGACACGGCGGTGCGGAGCGGCGACGTACGCATGGCTCAGTACCAGCTCAACCGCCCCCTGGCGGCCAGCTACGCCCGCATGGCCCGGGAGCGGGGCTTTCGGGGCATGTTCTGCGTGGTCAGCGACCCGGTGGACCCCCTGTGCCGGGCCGTGCTGCTGGAGAGCAACCGGGACGAGTCCGGGGAGCTGGACTGCCGGGGTCTCTTCCCCCACCAGGTCCGGGGCTTCGGTCTGGGGGTGATGAACGCCCGGGCCAGATACTACGCCGCCCGGGACCCCCGGTTCCAGGACTTTCTCACCGACGGCCGGACCTTCGGCCCCCACGGGGAGGGGCTGGTGGTGGCCAACTCCGTCTCCCGCTATGACGACGCCCTGTCCCGGGAGCTGACGGAGCGGACCAAGCACGCCAATCTGGATATGCGGGAGCTGGGGTACAAGCCCTACGCGGCCCCGGCCCTCTCCTCCGGCGCCCTGAGCCTGCTGGCCTGCCTGCGGGGGGAGTGGCAGTGCTCCTCCGTGTTTTTGGACGGCGTCTTTATGGGGGCGCGCAACCGGATCGCCCCCAACGGGATCGAGCTTGAGCGCCTGCCCCTGCCGGAGGCGCTGCTGGAGCGGCTCCGGGAGACCATGGAGGCGCTGAAGCTGGTGGAGCTGGACGTGGTATCCGGCCAGGTGGAGGAGGCCCTCTCCCTGATGGGGGAGGTGGCCCGGTGGGGCTGTGAGCGGGGGCTTCGGCTCTGGCCGGAGGAGGCGCTGACCCGGGAGGCCCTGCTGACGGAGGAGGTGGGGCCGGAGAGCTTCCGCGTGGGGTACGCGGGGGGCAGGCCCGCCTGCGCCTTCCTCTTGCAGTGGCAGGACCGGGAGTGGTGGCCCAACGCCGCCCCCGGCGAGGCGGCCTACCTCCACAAGCTCTGCGTCCGCCGGGAGTTTGCCGGGAAGGGCGTCCCGGCCAAGGTGCTGGACTATGTCCGGCGGGAGTGCGCCAAACGGGGGGCCTCCGCCATCCGGCTGGACACGGGCTGGGAGGAGGAGACGGTGAAGGAGATCTATCTGGGGCTGGGCTTCGAGATCGTGGAGAAGCGGGAGCTGCCCAACGGGCGGGCCATGGCCCTCTACGAGATGAAGGTCTGAGCCATGGCAATAACCGTTATTTTCCCCCGGAACGAGTACAGCGAAAATCTGCGGGAGATCCTGGAGCCCCTTTTGCCCCCTGGCGCCCTGTGGCGGGACCCGGAGGAGGGGCTGGAGGATCTGCGGGGCAGAAAGCTCCTCTTTGCCGTGGCCCTGGACCAGGGGGGCTGCAACATGAGCTGCTACCGGATGCTCTCCCTCCTCCGCCGGAGCGGGGGGCTGCTGGAGGATTCCGTGGGCGCCCTGGTGGTCACCGGCGTGGGGGAGCTCTACACCAAGGACGTGGCCCGGGACCTGGTCCTGGCCGCCAACCTGGCGGGCTGCGCCTTTTTGGGCCGTCCGCTGGTGGAGGCCACCGGCTCCCTGCGCAACTTCCAGGTCCAGGCCCAGCTGGGCGGCACCGACGAGGCCACCGCCTTCCGCATGGCCATCGCGGAGCTGGCAGAGCGGCTGGCGGGCTGGGAGGGCCTGCCGCCCCCCCGCCGGGTGCTGGCCCTCCACGCCTCCGTCCGCTCCACCAGCAACACCCTGGCCCTCTGGGAGCTGGTGAAGGCGGGTCTGCCGGAGGAGGTAGAGGTCCGGGAGGTCTGCCTCCAGAACGGGACCCTGGCGGACTGCATCGGGTGCAGCTACACCGCCTGCCTCCACTTCGGCCAGCAGGGGGGCTGCTTCTACGGCGGGCCTATGGTGGAGGAGGTGTTCCCGGCGGTGCGGGACTGCGACGGACTGGTGATGCTCTGCGCCAACTACAACGACGCCCTGTCCGCCAACCTGACCGCCTTTGTCAACCGCCTCACCGCCCTCTTCCGCCAGAACCGGTTCTATGACAAGCAGCTCTATGGGCTCATCGTCTCCGGCTACTCCGGCGGCGACCTCATCGCCCGGCAGCTGATCAGCGGCCTGAACATGAATAAGAGCTTCTACCTGCCGCCCCGGTTCTGCCTGCTGGAGACGGCCAACGAGAAGGGGAGTCTTGTCAAGCTGCCCGGAATCGCGGAGCGGGGCGGGGCGTTCGCCGCCCAGATGATGGCGCGCCGGTAGCAAACCGCGGATTCAGCCTGCCCGTCAGGGCAGTCTGAATCCGCGGCTATCATTTATACAGTGACCGCAGTTGAGAACGAGTAAACGTTGGGCTCCGCCCCGTGGGCCGTCCTTTGGACGGCTTAGCGCTCAAAACGCCGCGTGGCGGCGCTTAACGGAGCGGCCATGCAAAAGCATAAGGGCGGCCCTAAACTTTACCGCTTTTCAACTGTGGTGACTATATTTTGAGGCTTGCTACAGAATCCGTTTGAGCTGCCGGTTGTTCTCCTCGCCGAGCTGGTGGCTGACGGCCATTTTCCGGATAATCTTTTTCACCGTGTCCTCCAACGCCGTGCCCTCCCGGTAGTCGGCGGGATAGATAAAGTCCACCCTCCCCTGGCGGAGCAGCCGCTCCACGCCGGAGCGGTTGGCGGCCTGGTAGACCGCGATGGCCTGGCCGCCGTAGGCCCGCATCATCTTCATGCATGGCACGTCGCTGAGCCCGTCGCCGATGTAGATCATGTTGGTGAAGGGCACCCGCTTGCTGTCGTCCGGCATGGAGTCGTTGAGGGTCTTGTCGTCGGAGACGTCCAGCACCCCCTTGTTGATCCGGTAGACAAACTGGGTTTTTGCGGTGAAATTCACCGCCAGCTTGGGCCAGACGGGCTGCCCGCCGCCGTCGTAGTAAAACTCGCTGGCGTAGATCTCCTTAAACGCCCCGGCAATGACGCTGCCCTCAATAATCTCCCGCAGGCCGGAGGAGATGACATAGTGCTCCACCTGCACCCCCAGGAGCCCGCCGTAGCGGTTGAGCCGGCTGAACCAGTCCAAAACCCCGGGAAAAAAGGCGATGCTCCTCCCGCAGCGGCGCAGGCTCTCCCGGGTCAGGGGGGTCCCCAGATCCGCGCACTTGCGGATCATGGTGTACATGTAGGCCAGCACGCCGTCCATGCGCTCCCGCCAGCCGAAGGCGTTGGCCTCCCGCCAGAAGTCCTCCGGGGCCATGCCCAGGCTGGGGATAAAGGCGTAATTCTGCATATCCTGGGTACACAGGGTCTTGTCAAAGTCGTAGAGCAGGGCAACAATGGTTGGTCCCTCCATAGCCGGCTCCTTTCCGCGCCCCAAGGGCGGGGCGTCTCACGATTGGCCGGGCTTCTTCCCGGCGTTGTGCCGCCACCTGGCCCCCGGCAGCAGGAACTTCTGGATGGCGAACAGGCCCCCAATGGCGGCAATGCCCAGCAGGGTCTCAAAGCCGCTCATGTGCTCCACAATCATCTGGCGGGACGTGGCGAAAATCAGCACGTCGATGACGCTGCCGGGGGTGTGGCGGACCAGCATCTTCACGAACTCCACCCCCACCGCAAAGGACAGCATCTTCTGAAGAAAGTCCCCCAGCAGCGACTCCTGCCCCAGATCGATGGGCTGGGCAATATAGCCCGCAAGCAGGGAGATGTTGATGGCCACGATCATAAGAATGATGCAGGCAGCAATGAACAGCTCCAGCCACTCCGCGGCCAGCAGGAACTTCTCCTGAAGCAGCTTCCGTACCCTCATAACGGCCCTCCCTCTGCCCGCGCCGGCGGGCGGCAATATGGCGAATCCGACTGATTATAGTCAAGTACGTTCAAACGGATCCAACGGATCCGTTTGAACCCAGCGGCGATGGTTCGCCGCTGGAGGCCCCATGGGCTGCCTTGACTTGCACTTCATAGGGAACAAAGCGCGCTTCACGCGTCAGCGGGCCAAGGGCCCGCTGATTGAAAACGTGCAAGCCGCACTTTTTCAACTTTGTTCACGATATAGGAACAGAATATCACAATATTGCACAAACAGCAAGGCATATATGGTCCAAAAATGCAGCAGCTTTTTCGACAATCCCTACAAGAGACTCTGGCGGGTCTAGATGAAAAAGGAACGGGGCGGCGCTCTGCGCCGCCCCGTTCCTTTTTTTGATCCGTTCTCTTTTATCATAAGAAGGGAACAGATGGGTGCGTTGGGTTTTCCCTCACTCCGTCCGCAGGGCCACCACCGGGTCCTTCTTGGCCGCCAGCCGGGAGGGGATAAGCCCCGCCGCGATGGTCAAAAGGGCGCTGATGGCCGTCAGGATCACAGCCCCCTGAACCGGGAGGGACGCCTTCAGCCCCGGGATGCCGGTAACCTGGAGGAGCACAGCGTTGATGGGGACAATGAGCAGCAGCGTCACGCCGATGCCGATGAGCCCCGCGCCCAGGCCCACAATCAGGGTTTCGGCGTTAAAGACCCGGCTGACGTCCCGCTTGGAGGCGCCCACGGCCCGGAGAATGCCGATCTCCTTGGTCCGCTCCAGCACGGAGATATAGGTGATAATGCCGATCATAATGGAGGAGACAATCAGGGAGATGGACACAAAGGCAATGAGCAGGTAGCTGATGCCGCTGATGATGTCGGTAATGGAGCTCATGAGCAGGGCCACGTAGTCGGTGTAGCTGATCTCGTCCTCGCTGCTGTCAACGGAGGCGTTGTAGTCCGCGATGCGCTGGGCGATCTCGTCTTTCTCCGCGAAGGTGGAGGCATAGATGCTGATGGAGGAGGGGCTCTCCAGGTCCACGTATCCCAGCAGATCCAGATTGTCCTCGTAGGTGGAGTCGGACCGGGTGGGGGGCATGTAGCTGTCATAGAGATAGCTGATCTGCCAGGGCTCAAAGGGCTCCGCCGGCAGCATCGGGCTGTCGGACCCGCCCTCCAGGGCCGCGTCCAGCATCGCCGCCAGCATGTCCTGGCTCATGCCCCCCATCTGGGCCCGGACGGCCTGAGCGTACTGCTCTCGCACCTGTTGGGCAATGGCCTCCTCAATCCGGGCAAAGAGGGTCTCGTCATCCATGTCCGCGATATAGCCGGAGACGGTCTCCGCGTCCACGCCCATCTCTCCGGCGTACTGCTGGACGATGGCCTCCTCGACGGACTGGCGGGTCATGCCCTCCATCTGCTGGGAAACCACGGTTTCCACGTACTCCTCCGAGGGCTGGCTCATTGCGTCCATATAGGCGTTCGCCTTTTCCGTGTCGGAAAGTGTCCGCAAATGTCCGGTGATGGCCTCCCGCTTCTCCTCCCCGGTGGGCTCCACGTCGTCCCCGCTGGGGAAGGGCAGGCCGCTGATCACGTCAAGGTCCTGGCTGCGAAGCTGCTCTTGCACGATGTCCATCTCCGCCGTAGTCTCAATGGCGTAGGCGGTCAGCTCGCTGGTGTAGCCGATGGCCCCGGTGACCATGCCGGCGGAGGCCTCCTCGCTGGGCCGGGCCACGCCCACCACCTTCAGCCGCACGCCCACCTCGTCGCTGTTGTAGAGGAAGTCCATGCCAGCGTCTGTGGCGGACATGTCCACATAGGTCTCCCCCTCCCGCTGGTAGCGCTCCGCCGGCAGCAGCAGCTTGAAGGTCTTGCCGCAGAGCTCCTCACAGCTCCAGCTGCGCTGTTCCGCATCCAGGGTCTCCCCCTCCATGGCTTGGGTCAGGCTGTCGGTCATGTGGCTGCTGGTCATCAGGCCCAGGGAGTAGAGCATCAGATCGCTGATCTCGTTGTTCCGGTCCACAAAGAGCACCACCTCGTCATAGCGCTCCGGCCAGGCGCCGTAGAGCAGGTCGTACTGGCTTCTCACCTGCTCGCCTACGGCCTGGCCGTCCTCGCCGGGCAGCAGCTCCTCCCACACGTCCATGCCCGCGTACATGCCGCCCATGGCGGAGAAGTAGGAGGAGTAGTCACCGCCGTACATGGCGCTGAGGGCGGTCTGCATCAGCTCCATCACATCGCTCTTGACGATCCCCCCCTCCTCGTCCTCGGTGTAGATGTCAAAGGACAGGTCGTAGCTGTACTGCACCGCCGCCAGGTCCGAGACGCCGCCGCCCTCCTGGTCCAGCCAGACCTTGAAGTCCCGGAGGTTGTTGGTCTGGGTCTCCGCGTTGACCATGGAGTTGAGCATGTCGTACATCACTGTGGAGGAGTAGACCCGGTCCCGGTCGTGGTCCTGGTCCGCCCCGTCCCGGCGGGCCCCCATCAGGGTGGTGAGCATGTCGGACATGTCCGTGGTCTCCGCCTGAATGGTGATGGGGTAGCTGGACAGGGTCTCCTCCTGCACCTGGTTGATGTAGGCGTTGATGCCCGTGGAGAGGGAGAGGATGAGGGCAATGCCGATGATGCCGATGGAGCCGGCGAAGCTGGTCAGCAGGGTGCGGCCCTTCTTGGTCATCAGGTTGTTCAGGGACAGGGACAGGGCGGTGAGAAAGCTCATGGAGGGCTTTTTCTGCCGTCCGACCGGCTGGGCCGGCTTCTCCCGCGCCCCGTCGTAGGGGGCGGTGTCATCCACCACCCGGCCGTCCAGCAGGCGGATGGTGCGGGTGGCGTAGCGCTCCGCCAGGTCCGGGTTGTGGGTCACCATGATCACCAGCTTATCCCGGGCGATCTCCGCCAGAAGGTTCATCACCTGCACGCTGGTCTCGCTGTCCAAGGCCCCGGTGGGCTCGTCGGCCAGGAGGATGTCCGGGTCGTTGACCAGGGCCCGGGCGATGGCCACCCGCTGCATCTGGCCGCCGGAGAGCTGGTTGGGCCGCTTTTTCATCTGGTCCGCCAGCCCCACCTTGGCCAGGGCCTCCCCGGCCCGGCGGCGGCGCTCCGCTTTGCCCACGCCGGATAGAGTCAGGGCCAGCTCCACGTTGGAGAGCACCGACTGGTGGGGGATCAGGTTGTAGCTCTGAAACACGAAGCCGATGGAGTGGTTGCGGTAGGCGTCCCAGTCCCCGTCCCGGTACTCCTTTGTGGAGCGGCCGTTAATGATGAGATCGCCGCTGGTGTAGTGGTCCAGGCCGCCTACGATGTTCAGCAGCGTGGTCTTGCCGCAGCCGGAGTGGCCCAGAATGGCCACAAACTCATTCTCCCGAAAGCTGAGGCTCACCCCCCGCAGGGCGGTGACATCCTCGCTCCCGGTCTTGTAGACCTTGACGATGTTGTCCAGTTTCAGCATAAAGGTTCCTCCTTATTGATCGCGCCCCGCCGGATGATCTCGACCGCGCGGGCCAGCTGGCCTCGTATTTCTTCCACGGAATCCTTGCCGCAGCAGGCGCTCATCAGCGCGTGGGCGGTGAGAAGGATCAGGAGCTTGAATAGGCTCTCCACGCCCTCCGGCGACAGGTCCGCAAGACCGGAGGGGTCCACTCGCTCCAGCAGGGTATGCCGCGCCGCCTGGAAATCCAGAAACCGGCTGGCATCCATCCCTATGTTTTGCCGGGCAATTCCAAACAGGTCATGGAAGCTCGCCTCATTGGCTCGGTACTTTTCCAGCATCCGGTCAAATATGGTCAAGGGCAGCTCCAACAGCTGCCCGCCGCAGGCATCCAGACTCTCCGTGACCATAACGGATATCCACTCCCCGTAGTGTCGAAGCACATAGCGGAACAGGTCCGTCTTATCAGAAAAATACTGGTAAAAGCTGCCCCGAGGAATTTCCGCCGCCTGGATGATCCGGTTGATGGACACTTCGCCGTAGGGCCGCCGGGCAAACTCCGCAATGGCGGCCTGGAACAGCTTCTCCCGCTTCGGCGGCGGGAGGTTGAAAAAGGTCGTGGTGGGCATAGCACGCCTCCTCTTTGGACTGCCGCTTATCATACATGACAACTTGTCATATGTCAAGACGCCGCTCCAGAAGTTTACAGAGAATTCATAGAAAAATTCCCGTCTGATAAAAATTATTGACAAACAATAATTTCCGTGGTACGATACCCCTATAATTGTTGTAAAACAATAATTCAGGAGGGGTGCAAAAATGGGAAACAAGCGAGCGCCTGCCCTGGCGGCCCTGGCTTTGGCGGCGCTGACGGCGGTCCTGGCGGCTCTTCCGCTGGAGGCTCTGCCGGAGCTGGGGGGCTGGCTGCGGGAGCTGTCCCTCTCCGGGGGCGGCGGAAACGCCGCCGCGTGGGCCGTGGTGCTGGCGCTGAGCGCCCTGCCGGGGCTGGGGCTCCTCTGGCGGGGGCGGAGCCGGTGGGACCTGCTGCTGCTTCTGGCGGCGGTGGAGATCTTCCTGGGGCTCTACTTCCTGGTGAACCCCACCCTGCTCTCCCCGCTCCTTGGCGAAGCCGGGGGGAGCATGTGGGGCCTGGCCGCCGCGGGCAGCGCCGGGGCCGCGCTGCTGGCCTGGGCGGTGCTGCGGGGACTGGAGCGGCTGGGCCGCTCCGCCGGTCTGGGGAGAACGCTGGAGAGACTCCTCACCTGGTCCGCCCTGCTGCTGGGGTGGCTGGCCTGCTGGAGTCAGTGCGCCGGCCTGCTGGAGAGCATCCGGGACGCGGCGGAGAGCAACACCGCCCCAGGCGCGGAGCTGGGGCCCACAAATCTGGTCCTCTGCCTGCTGGCGGCGGCGGACCTGGCCCCCGCCCTGCTGGGCTGCGGCGTGCTGGCCTGGGGCGGAAAGCTGGCGGCCGCCCTGGGGGCGGACCCCTTTGGGGCCCGGACCGTGGACCTGGCGGCCCGGCTCAGCCGCCGGTGCCGGCAGATCGCCGCTGCGTCCGTTCTCATCTGCGTGGCCGAGAACATGCTGCAAATGCTCCTGTTCCCCCTCCTGCACGCCATGCGGTTCAACGTGTCCTTCCCCTTCGCTACCGTGCTGCTGGCCGCCGCACTGGGCCTGCTGTGCCAGTACTTCCAGCGGGCAAAGGCAGTCAGCGATGAGAATGATACGATTATTTAGGCATACGGCAGGCATACATACTTTTTCTTGAAAGAAAAAGTATCAAAAAGAACTTTATTCGCAAAGCTAACGCTTTGCTCTCATATTTTTTGTGATGGGGATATCACTATACTAAGAGCATAAGCGAAACGGAGTTTCGCGCCAAAAAGTTTTTCTTTTGATTCTTTTCTTTGTTCACAAAGAAAAGAATGTATGCCTCTCGCGCGCCTTGGAGGGGGAGTTATATGGCGATTACGGTACATTTAGATGAGATGCTGAAGCAACGGGGCGTCACGGGCAAGGAGCTGTGCGGGAAGGTAGGCATTACGGAGGCCAACCTGTCTATTCTGCGCTCCGGCAGGGCCAGCGGCGTTCGGTTCCACACCATCAACAAAATTTGCTACTACCTGGACTGCGGCGTGGGGGACATTCTGCGCTTTGACGGGAGATTGGAGGACGGGGATGCGGAGGCTTAAATGGCTGCTGGCGGCGCTTGGGGCGCTGCTGCTGGCGGGGTGCTCCCTGGCGCGGCCCGAGGCGGCCGGGGCCGGGGACCGGTTCGCGGGCTTCTACGTGGTCCGGGAGGACTGGGCAAACGAGGGCGGGGGGTTCCACGACAACCCAAATCTCACCGCGTACGGTTCCACGACAGTGTCCGCCGGGGACCTTGGGAATCTGGAGCTGCCGGACTACGTCCTCTTTGCCGAAGAGGAGGACGGGGAGTACGTCTTTCCCGGCATGGAGGGGGGCTACAGCCTCTTCCTTATTCGGGAGAGGCGGAGTTACGGGCCCAGCTCCCAGCTGGTCTCCAACATGGCCCCCAGGGAGGAGGGGTGGCACACCAACGTCACCGACGAGGGGACCGCCGACTCCTTTGGCGGCACCATCTACTGCGGAGCGCCCCTGGGGGAGGAGGACTGGGACCAGTGGGAGACCAGTCAGTGCTGGGTAGTCTATCAGGTCTACCAGACGGAGGACGGTCGGGTCTACCTCAGCGGCATATGCACCAGCTTTGGCGGGAACGGCGGCTTTGGCTACAGCGCCAGCCAGGAGCAGACCCGCCGGGAAAACGGCAGGTCCGTCACCGACCGGGTGGAAATATCGGTCGGTGTGGAGGTGATAGACCGGCTGGAGCGGCTGGTTGTGACCCAGTTTGACGGGGGGAACAACCTCCTGCGCTCCGACGATCTGGCCCTGGGCGAGGAGCTGCCGGAGGTGCGCTGTGAGGCGGACACGGCTTGGGTTTTGGTGGAGGAAATCAGCCGGGAGGGCCCGGTGCGGACCGTCTACAACGTCCCCGCCCCGGAGGAGGACCCCGTCTCCCACCAGGTGGTCCTCCTGAACCCAGAGGGCCTGGGATACCTGGCGTACCTGAGCATTTGCCGGGCGTAGAGGCATACATACAGTTCTTTCTAAAAAAAGAACTGTATCAAAGGAGATATGATATAGAACTGCTCACTGCCAAAAACAACGTGGAGAGGATTTTGGGCGTGACCGAAAAAGAGAAAAATCGCAACCGCCAGCAGGAGGCACGATAATGATTTTTCTCTCCCTGCATTACGGGGGTCCCCACGCAAACCCAGCGAAGCGGGTTGTGTGGGGAGAAGGAGGGACAACGGAATGGAGCGGATGCCCGCCGTCAGGCGGGCGTAGCGGAGTGGAGTTTGTTCCGACGCGCAGACGCCGGAGGCGGCTTAAAAGGACCGGCGCGACCGCGCCGGTCCTTACGGGGGCTTGGGGGCGGCAGCCACCAACAAGCGAGCGCCGGTATATACCGGCGCGTTGCTTGCTGCTACCTTATTTGGGTAGTACGTTTCGCTTCAAGCTGGTATAGGCCAGCAAAATATAGATTGCATAAATCAGGAAGAAAATCCCCAGCGAGATCGTCACAATGGACAAAGGACTGTTCATTCCCACCATCACCCCCGGCTCAGGCGCACTGGCCAGATGAAGGATAAAGGGTACGCCAATCAGTATAGGAGGAACGGCGGGCAGAGCATAGTAGATAGTGAACTGGCGCCCCAGAGCCTTTGCCATCTCCCGCCGGTCCATGCCCAGCTTTTGCAGGAGCTGGAACTGTCGCTTGTACCGCTCTGTTTCGCTGAGCTGCTGGATGGTGAGAATCGTGGCGGCGGTCATGGTCAAGGCCAGGGCCAGATAGAAGAAGGGAAAGACGACCAGGACCGTCTGGGCCGCCTCTCCCGCGTTTTCCGAGGCTCTGGTGTGAATCTCATCATAGCTTGGCTCCAGAAGATTCTGCTCTCCCAGCCTGTAGTTGATGTCACACAGGACGTCAAATTGGGCCTCCGTCACCGGCTGAGTAGTCTTGGCCGCATAGGCGTGGTGAAACACCGGAAGGCCCTCCGCCGCCTCGTCTGGCACCACGAGGATATACTGCGCCCCGTTGCCCGTGTCGTAATTTTGCAGCAGGTGTTCCGTATGAACCCCGCCGGGAATCAGGCTGGCGCCTCCCAGGGAGATGGGCTGGGTGTAGCCGGTCAGGTGCTTTTCCAGGTAGGCCCTACAGTGGATGAGATACTCCCCCGGCTTCAACTCCACCGGCGGGTATCCGGCAATGGCGCGGAGCGCGGCGTAGTCGCTGCAGCGCAGCACAGGGTCCCGGTTGAAGTAGCGATAATAGGCCTCGCCCCCGCTTTCCACATAGTCCATAATCTGACTGTTCTCCGCCTGGTAAATACTGTATAACAGCTCCTGTTCCACGGAAATGTTGTCCTGGATGTAATCGAAATAATCCTGGCTGACCGGTCCGTCGCCGGCAGCTCCGATATACAGGTCGAAGCAGGCGTTTTCCGCCGCACGGCCCGCGAAAAGCCCCCGGAAAACCAGTCCGCCCCCCTCGGAGATCAGGGTGGCCGTAAAAATCATGGAGATGGTGGCCATCAGCACCCCCATGGTGGACAGCTTGGCTGTCAGGGTACGAAACACCAGCAGGCTTTGTCCCCGGTACTTCCGGGCGGGCCGCCTGTCGAAAAAGGCGGGTACGCCGGAGGCGAAGCTGAGGAAAAATCCGAACAGGAACGCAATGACGCATCCCGCCCCGATGATACCAAAGATGGCTCCCCCCGCCATCAATAGGCAGGTTCCGATTATGCCCAGCACAATGGAAACAGAGAAAATCCAACGGCGCATTTTTCCCGTCTGAATGGCCATGCCCTCGTTGGCTCGGTCAACATAGATCAGGTCGTGAATATTCGCCCCGCGGATATATTTGCGGCTGCGGCGAAGGGCAAAGAGATAGATCAAGGCAAAATAGAGGACCGTCAGTCCCAAGGCGGGGAGGGAAAAGCCGAATGAAAAGGCGTAGGGCAGGCCGAACAGCGCCAGTACAATGGCACGGAACGCCTGATAGAACAGCCCGCCCAGGGCGGTCCCCAGCACCAGGGCGCAGCCGCCCACGGCCAGATTTTCCAGAAAGAACAGCCGGGCCACCTGCCGGTTCTCCATGCCGATGAGCAGATAGAGCCCCAGCTCCCTGCCCCGGCGCAGGAGCATGAACCTTGTGGCGTAGGCCACCAGCCAGCCAAAGACGCACACCACCACCACACTGGCCAGCACAATCATCAGGGGAAGTACGGAAATACCCTTGGACAAGGTGATGATCTCCTGAGAGAATACCAGCCCATTAACCGAATACAGCAGGGCCGCGGCCATGACCACTGTGACAAAATAGACCAGATAGTCCTGGGCCTGCCGCTTGGCGTTGCGCAGGGAGAGCTCAGATAACGTCACTGACATCACCCCCCAGCGCGGCAAGAACATCCAGAATTTCATGGTAGAATACGGGCCGTCCCCGCTCTCCCCGGAGCAGCTCATTGAACACCCGTCCGTCCTTCAGGAACAGCACCCGTTTGGCATAGCTGGCGCTGTAGGCGTCGTGAGTAACCATGAGAATGGTAGCGCCCATGTCCTGGTTCATGGTGGTCATGATTTCCAGCAGATTCTTAGATGCCTTGGAGTCCAGCGCCCCGGTGGGTTCGTCAGCCAGGAGCAGGGATTGTCCCGCAACCATTGCCCGGGCGCAGGCGGCCCGCTGCTTCTGGCCCCCGGATACTTGATAGGGAAACTTGGGCAGGATGTCGGTGATGCCCAGCTTCTGGGCAATATCCCGGACCCGGCTCTGGACCGTTCCGGGGTCCTGGTGATTCAGGGAGAGGGCCAGACCGATGTTTTCCTCGACGGTCAGGGTATCCAGCAGATTGAAGTCCTGAAACACAAAGCCCAGCCGCTCCCGGCGGAACCTGGCCAGTTCGGTTTCCGACAAGTCGGCCACGCTCACCCCGTCCAAGAGAATTTTCCCGGCGCTGGTGGCGTCAATGGTGGAAATGCAGTTGAGCAGGGTGGTCTTGCCTGAACCGGATGCCCCCATGATGGCCAGGAACTCCCCAGCCTCCACGTCAAAGCTCACCCGGTCCAGCGCCTTAGTGACGTTGCTTTTGCTCCCATAATATTTTTCGATATTTTGCACTTGTAACATGGCAATTTGCCTCCTTTGCTTGTGGCTCTATGGTACACCAAAAGCGAAGGCTGTTGTATCGAAGTCATATTGATTTGTCTTACAGTTTTGTAAGGTTTTGCTTTGCGGGAAAAGTGAGGGTAACGGTGGTTCGCTTTCCTTCCTCAGAGACAATCTCCAGTCCAAGCTCCAGGAAACCGGACAGTTTTTTGCACAGATACAGGCCCATACCAGTGGAGCCGCCCCGGCTCCGTCCGTTGCTGCCGGTAAAGCCTCTGTCAAACACACGGGGCAGTTCATGGGCGGGGATACCAATGCCATTGTCTGAGACGGTAAGCTGTACCTGTTTTCCCAGAGGATGGGCTGAGATTGTGATGACCGGGGCTTCTCCCCGGTAGTGGGCAGCGTTTTGGAGCAGCTGGCCCAGAATAAAGACCGCCCATTTTTCATCGGTATAGACGGCGCAGCTCATATTTTCCAGCTCTACCCGAATCCCGTTTTGGATCAATAGGGAGCGGTGGTTCTCAATCGCCTGAGCTGCGATTTTTTCAAGCTCTATCTGCCGGAACAGGCAGTCTTGCTCCGGGTTCTCCGCACGGGCGTAGAACAATGCCCGCTCTACATGAGCTTCGATTTGACTGA
>CATLAL010000025.1 GCA_949878425.1 uncultured Oscillospiraceae bacterium | reverse complement strand
TACATGGAGCCAACCTACAAATTTCCAATTTCTATCGGGGCAAGCGGCGAAATGAGCCTAAGAGCGGCAGATTCAAAAACGTTGCTCATGAAGTTGGTGGGAACAGAACGGGATTTAAGTCAAGCAAAGGAGTTCAAAATGAAACAACTGATTTGTGAGATGTGCGGAAGCGCGGACTTGCTCAAGCAGGATGGTGTTTTCGTATGCCAGACCTGCGGAACAAAGTATTCCGTGGAGGAGGCACGGAAGATGATGGTGGAGGGCACCGTAGAGGTTACGGGTACTGTAAAGGTGGACAATACCGCCGCCATTGCAAACTACCTCCAAATGGCGAACAGCGCCCTGGAAGCAGGCAACAACGAAGAAGCGGAGGAATACGCCAACAAAATCATTGAGCTGGACCCCCAGCACAGCGAGGCATGGCTCATCAAAGGCGAGGCTGCCGGCTGGCAGTCGAAAAGTACAAATCCGCGCCTATCCGATGCAGTGACCGCATGGCTGAACAGTATCAAATACGCTCCAGAAGATAAGCGGCGTGAAGTCCAACAGCAGGTTGCGAACAAGTACACCTCTTTGATGCTTGCCATGATTGACCTTCGATGTAAGAATTTTGGAACCATCCACAACAAAGAACAGAAAGAAAGCGTAAAATCGGAAATCGACAACTGCATGGACTTTCTGAACCGTCTGACGATAGAGGGCGGTGCTTCCTTCAACAGAGCGTATATTCATAACCAAATTGTGAAAAAGCTGAACTCCGCCGCCTGCGATGGCTATCGAGACGCAAGGGATGACTTCGGTCCGGATCACAGTGATATGTCTAAATGGCAATGGGAGCGTTTTACCGAGAGCTGTGACTGCTGTACTGCACTACTTGTTTTGGCCCGTAATTACATTCGGACTTTCTCTGCTCTGAACACCATTCGAGACAATGCAGTGCACATCGGAGAAGCCGCCCGAGATTCCTGCTCTTGGAAATTTGATGTGAACTCCTGGACCGCTGACCATTATGTTAAAGAGTATTCCTTTACCGAGTCGGCCAAGGAATCCCGCACAAAGGATATTGATGAGTGGAAAACGTGGGACGCAGTATCTATTTTGGAGAACCATAAGAAGGGTTTGGAGACACTCTTTGGAGATCGAATCCGCGAGGGGGAAAATTTCGCCCGTGCGGAATATTGGAAAGAACACGCAGAGGAAAAAGCAGCGCTGGAGCGGGAAAAGGAATATCTTGAGGGACAGTCACAGCAGATTTCAGAGCAGCTGCAAACTCTGCCCGTCCTGTCGGAAATTGAACAGCAGAAGGCTAATCTTGACGGACTGAACCAGACACTTGCCGGACTTGGGCTGTTCAAAATAAAGGAGAAGAAAGCACTGCAATCACAGATCAATGCGGAGGAAACCCGGCTGAACGAGCTGAAGGAGCGGCAAAAGCGGGAGGAAACTCCCCTCCGGGAGGAGTTTGACCGCCATCAAAAGCGCATAGCTGAGATTACAGAGGAACTCACTAAATCTCGGGGCTGTATCGCAAAGAAGGAGGAGAATCGCTTCATCTTTGAAAATGCGGTGAAGGATGGAAAACTCACTGTGACGCCCAATATGTTGATCGGTTATTTTAACACCCTCTCGCCAAATACATATCAGGCCAGCATAGAGGAGAAGAAAGAGGTGCCCCTGTTCCCCGAACTTTCCGCATGGGGGAAGGTATGGGCTGTTTCCTTTATCAACCCCATGCTCCCAGAGGGCGAGCAAGACATCATCGCCACAAGTGTCTATCTTTTTGCAGAAACGCCGGACTCTCCGATTCAAGAAATCGTACTTACCGCTTCCCGGGAAAAAAATGAGTTCTGTGATTACTGTAAGGTAGCGGCTGATATCCTGCTGGCGCTTTGTGAAGATACGGAACTCACAAGAGACCACGTGGAGTGCATTCTCGACGATGTGGTCTGGAATGAGGAACATTCCTATTATGGGGTTAGCCCATTCCGCGTTGAGCATATCACACATTTTTATAAGATGTTTTTGGACATTCCACTGGTGCAGATGTATACGATCATCCGTGTGGATTGAGTTCAAGACCCGAACGGCGCACTTCTATACATGGTCTGCGACCATATATCGTGCGCTCTGCGAGGCCACGGCCCGGACTTCCGAAAGTCAGAGCCGTTTTCCGTCGCTCCGCTCCGAACAAGGGGCTGTCCGCCCCTTGCGCCGCTTCGCGGCTATCCCTGCGCCCTCGCTGGAAAGATACGCCCGCGACCCGGCTGTGCCTTTCCAGCAAGGCTAAAACCGAATACTGTCACATGGAGAAGTTCATCCAGAAAGCGCACAAGTATGTGGGCATCGAAACCATTGACCCCTATGCCCTCCGGGAACCGGTGCAGGCCATCTATGTGGAGGTCCCCGACAAGTCCAGCGGCAGACGCCGCCAGAGCATCCGCATTAAGTATGACGGCATGGGCTTCATCCCTCTGGATGAGCTGATGAAAGGGGAAACGGCGTGACCAAAGTCACGCCGCCCCCTTGAAAACGCAAGGTTTTCAGACTATTGCTTAATACTGTTTTACGCCCCCCGCCGCATTCGCGGCGGGGGGCGCCTTTTCCAGGTACGCTGGCGATACGCGCGCCAAGGCGGATCAGTTCTCCGGGGTTTTGCTCAGATCCAGACTGCGGATGCACTTGCGCAGCGGCAGCACGGAGGGCGGGGACACGGACAGCTCGTCCAGCCCCATGCGCAGGAAGGTCTCCGTCAGCGTCTGATCCGCGCCCAGCTCGCCGCAGATGCCCACCCAGCAGTCGTGGCGGTGGCCCGCCTCCACGGTCATGCGGATCATGCGCAGCACGGCGGGGTGGAAGGCGTTGTAGAAGTTGTCCAGCTTGGGGTTCTGCCGGTCAATGGCCAGGGTGTACTGGGTCAGGTCGTTGGTGCCGATGGAGAAGAACTGCACCTCCTCTGCCAGCTCGTCGGCGATCATCACGGCGGCGGGGGTCTCGATCATGATGCCGGTCTCCACCTCGCCCATGGCCACGCCCTGCTCCCGCAGCTCGGCCCGGCACTCCTCCAGGGTGTCCTTGGCGTCCCGGACCTCCCGGACGGAGATGATCATGGGGAACATGACGGAGACCGTGCCAAAGGCGCTGGCCCGGAGGATGGCCCGCAGCTGCTGCTTGAAGATCTCCTTCCTGGTCAGGCAGATGCGGATGGCCCGGTAGCCCAGGGCCGGGTTCTCCTCCTTGTCCAGCTGGAAGTAGTCCGCCTGCTTGTCGGCGCCGATGTCCAGGGTGCGGATGATCACTTTTTTCCCGGCCATGGTCTCCACGACCCGCTTGTAGATCTCAAACTGCTTCTCCTCGGAGGGGTAGTCCTCGCTGTCCAGGTAGATGAACTCACTGCGGAACAGGCCGATGCCCTGGGCGTCGTTCTGGAGGACCAGGCCCACGTCAGCGGCGTTGCCGATGTTGGCGTACACCTTGATCTCCCTGCCGTCCAGCGTCACGTTGGGCTTTTTCTTGAGCCCCTGGAGCAGGGACTCCTGCTTCAGATCCGCCTGGCGCTTCTCCTCCATGGTGTTCAAAAGCTCCGAGGCGGGGTCCACGTAGACGCAGTGGTTGTAGCCGTCGATAATGGCCAGCTTGCCGTCCCAGCTGTCGTCAAAGTCCACGCCGATGAGGGCGGGGATGTTCATGGTGCGGGCCAGAATGGCGGTGTGGCTGTTGGTGGAGCCGTGGCGAGTGACAAAGCCCAGCAGCTTGCTCTTGTCCAGCTGCACCGTCTCGCTGGGGGTCAGGTCGTCGGCCACCAGGATGGCCGCCTCGTCGCCCAGGTGGCTGGCCTCCCCGGCGCCGGTGAGGATGTTCACCAGACGGTGGGAGATGTCCCTCACGTCCGTGGCCCGGGCCTTCATGTAGGCGTCCTCCATGTCGGCGAAGGTGGCGGCGAAGTTGTCCCCCGTGGTGGCGGCGGCGTACTCGGCGGTGGCGCCCTGGCGCTCGATGATCTCCCGGGCCGCGTTCAGATAGTCGTCGTCGTCCAGCATCATCTGGTGGATCTCGAAGATGGCGGCGTTCTCCTCGCCCACCTCGGCCAGGGCCTTCTCGTAGAGGCCGGCCAGCTGCTCCTTGGCCTTCTCGCAGGCGTCCTCAAACCGGGAGAGCTCCTCCTCCGCAGTGCGGGTGGAGGTGACGGCCAGCTGGGCGTCCTCCTTGCGGTAGATCCGTATGGGGCCGATGGCGATGCCGTTGAGAATCGATTTTCCGGTTGCTACTTGCATAATCAGTCTCCTTCTTCCAAAAAGTCTGAGAACCTGTATTCATAAGCAAAAATGCCGGATGGGCGAGGGCTCTTATTCGCTCTGCAAGGCAAAAGGCCCGGCCGGACGGCTGTTTGAGATTGTGAATACAGGTGTTTGGATAGATTTTACAGATTTTCCTTAAAAAACTGCTCCATGGCCTGGAAGCTGGCCTCCTCGTCGCCGCCCTCGATGGTGACGACGACGGTGTCGCCCTGCTTGACGCCCACGCCCATCAGCGCCATCAGCTTGTTGGCGGGGGCGGACTTGCCGCCCACCTTCTCCACGGTAACGGCGCTGTCAAGGGCCTTAGCCGCTTTGACCAAAAGGCCGGCGGGCCGGGCGTGGATGCCGACGGGATCGGTGATGGTGTACTGGAACTGCTTCATAGTGACGATTCCTTTCTTGATTTGAGATTGGAGCCCGCGTTCAACCGGAGGAATACAGGCTCCTGTATGTTCTGCGGGAGGCCTGGAGGCCCCGGGGTTCCCATCACAGCCGTCCGGTCAGTCCCGGAGCAGCCAGGCAAAGCCGTAGGGATAGAGCTCCACGCGGCGCAGCTGCTCCCAGCGCACGCCGTACATCAGCTCCTGGCCGCCGCCGGGGCGGTCCACCCCCGCGGTGACGAACTGCCCGCTGAAATTGAAGAGGCAGACGAGCTCCCGCTCCCCCAGACGGCGGCATAGGGCCAGCACGTGGGGGCTGCCGCTATCCTCCACCCACACGGTTGCGCGGCTATCGAAGCAGGGCTCCTGGGCCCGGATCGCCGTGAGCCGCCGCAGGCCCTGGAAGAGCTTCCCCTGGTAGGCGTCCGGGTCCTTGCGCAGCTCCGCCAGGTCCCACCGGAAGGCCCCCCGGTGGAGGAAGCGGCTGTCCGGGCTCTTCTCCGGGTCGTCCAGGTAGGTCCAGTCGTTGAGCTGGCCCACCTCGTCGCCGCTGTAGATAACGGGAATGCCGCTCTGGGAGAGCATCCAGGCGTGGAGGGTCAGATCGCAGGACACGGCCCGCTCCAGCCGCACCGGGTCGTCCCCGGCGGTCTCGAGGCCGCAGAGGGAGGCGGTGGTGCCGCACAGCCGGGCGTCCCCCAGCCGGGGGTCGTCGTTGTAGAGCTCGCCCCGGCTGGCGCTGCCGGGCCACTTCCCGGTGAAGTAGTCGTTGAGGTAGCGCTTGTGGGCGGTCTCGCTCATCTGGAAGGTCCGCTCCAGCCAGGGGTAGTCCAGCCCCCAGCCGATGTCGTCGTGACAGCGCAGGTAGTTGAGGAAGGTAAAGGGCAGGGCGCAGACCGACTCCATCTGCCTTCTCAGCAGGGACACGTCCCCGGTGGCCAGGGTGTGCCAGGTGGTGGCCATGGTGGTGACGTTGTAGAGCATGTGGCACTCCGGCTTCTCCAGCGTACCGAAGTAGGGGACCACCTTCACCGGCTCCATCACCACCTCTCCCAGCAGCAGCACGCCGGGGCAGACGATCTCCACCGCCATGCGCAGCATCCGGGAGAGGGTGTGGACCTGGGGCAGGTTGCGGCAGGTGGTGCCCAGCTCCTTCCATATGTAGGGGATGGCGTCCAGCCGGATGACGTCAATGCCCCGGTTGGCCAGGAAGAGCAGGTTTTCGGTCATGTCATTAAAGACCACCGGGTTGGCGTAGTTGAGGTCCCACTGGTAGGGGTAGAAGTTGGTCATGACCACCCGGCCGCAGTCCTCCAGCCAGGTGAAGCTCCCCGGGGCGGTGGTGGGAAAGACCTGGGGAACGGTCTTCTCAAACTCCCGGGGGATGTCCCAGCTGTTGTAGAAGAAGTACCGGTTCCGGCACTCCTCGTCGCCGATCCGGGCCTTTTTGGCCCACTCGTGGTCCTCGCTGGTGTGGTTCATCACAAAGTCCAGGCACAGGCACATGTCCCTATCCCGGCAGGCGTCGGCCAGGTGCTCCAGGTCCTCCATGGTCCCCAGCTCCCGCTGCACCCGGCGGAAGTCGCTGACCGCGTAGCCGCCGTCGCTGCGGCCCCGGGGGCTCTGGAGCAGGGGCATCAGGTGGAGGTAGTTCACGGCGCACTCCTGGAGGTAGGGCAGCTTCTCCTCCACCCCCTTCAGCGTCCCGGCGAAGGATTTGACGTAGAGCATCATGCCCAGCAGATCCTGCCGGCGGTACCAGTCCGGGCTCGCCTCCCGCACCGCGTCCTGCTCCCGCAGCGCCGCCTTGCGGTCCTCCCAGCAGCGCCGGAGCATCCCCACGAAGTAGTCAAAGGCCTGGGTGTCGTTGTGGTAGAGCTCGCAGTAGAGCCACCTGAGCTCGTCATAATGCCGCTCCAAGCGCCGGTCAAAGGCGTTCTCCCCGGTCTCCGCCGGCGGCGGAGGAGCGGACGGGACCCGCTTCCTTACCGGAGAAGCCTTCTTCTTTGCCGCTTTTCCGGCGGGAGCGGCTTTCTTTTGTTTTGTCATGTACGGTTCACCTCTTCTAAGAGCCTGCTTCAACAGGCTCTAATTCCTGGAGGGAGGGCATGGCGGGGATGGCCCCGCTGCGGGAGCAGGTGAGAGACGCCGCCCGGTTGGCGAAGGCGAGGATCTCCTCCAGCTCCAAGCGCTCCAAATCCTCCAGGGGCTTTTCCCTCCGGCGGCACAGGCGGCTGAGCGCCGCCCCCAGGAAGGTGTCCCCCGCGCCGTTTGTGTCCGCCACCTTGACGGGCACGCCGGGGACGGTGAAGCACTCCCCCCGCCAGCGGCAGAACACCCCCGCGCCGCCAAGGGTAATCAGGACCAGGGACACGCCCTGCTCCTCCAGGGCCCGGCTGCCCGCCTCCAGGTCCTTTAGGCCGGTGAGGAGGGGCAGCTCCTCCTCCGAGAGCTTGATGATATCCACCAGGGGCAGGGGCAGGCGCATCCACTCCAGGGCGTCCTTTTCACTGCGCCACAGGGCGGGCCGGTAGTTGGGGTCATAGCTGACGAGGGCCCCGGCCTCCCGGGCGGTCCGGGCGGCGAAGATGGTGGCGCTGCGGGCGACGCCCTTCGTAAGACTCACGGAGCCAAAGTGGAGCACCCGGCTCTCCCGCAGGAGGGACTCGTCCACCTCCTCCGGCGTAAGGTCGCAGTCGGCCCCCCGGAGGAACTGGAAGCTGCGCTCCCCGGTGCCGTCCACAGACACGATGGCCATGGTAGTGGCCCCGCCGGAGCGCAGATGGGCGGCGTTTACCCCGTTTTCCTCCAGGACGCGGCGCAGATAGCCACCAAAGCCGTCGGCGCCCACCTTCCCGATAAAGGCTGTCCGGGCCCCCAGACGGGAGGCCGCTGCCGCCACATTGGCCGGCGCGCCGCCCGGATTGGCTGCGAAAAGGGGTACATTGGCCTCGTTGAACCCGGTCTGGGTCAGGTCGATCAAAATCTCGCCGATTGCGGTGATATCCGTCATAGTACAATCCTTCCTTTCCGAGCCTTCTCATTATCTAATTTTCAAATCTTTCCCTCTACTTTAGCATAATTCACAGGTTTTGTCCAGCGCATTGCCGTAATTTTGACGGAATTATTCCTTCTGATCGGAGCGGTGGGAGGGAATAGCCGCCATGCCGCCTCTCCTGAGGCAAAATTATGCTGGAAATGGCGGCGGGGCTGTGGTATACTAAGGATACTCTATCCAAACAAGGAGGATTCCCCTATGCCCTATATTCTGATTGGCGTCGGTGTCATTATCCTGATCCTGCTGGTGCTGAACATCCACGTGGTCCAGCAGTCCCGGGCCTATGTGGTGGAGCGCGTGGGCGCCTACCACGCCACCTGGGGCGTTGGCCTGCATGTCAAGCTGCCCTTCTTCGACCGGGTGGCCAAGCGGGTGAGCCTGAAGGAGCAGGTGGTGGACTTCGCCCCCCAGCCCGTCATCACCAAGGACAACGTCACCATGCAGATCGACACCGTGATCTACTTCCAGATCATCGACCCGAAGCTGTACACCTACGGCGTGGAGCACCCCATGAGCGCCATTGAGAACCTGACCGCCACCACCCTGCGCAACATCATCGGCGACCTGGAGCTGGACCAGTCCCTCACCAGCCGGGACCACATCAACACCCAGATGCGCGCCATTCTAGACGAGGCCACAGACCCCTGGGGCATCAAGGTCAATCGGGTGGAGCTGAAAAACATCATCCCGCCCCGGGACATCCAGGACTCCATGGAGAAGCAGATGCGGGCCGAGCGGGAGCGCCGGGAGGCCATCCTCCAGGCCCAGGGCCAGAAGGAGAGCCAGATCCTGGTGGCCGAGGGCGAGAAGCAGTCCGCCATCCTCCGGGCCGACGCCTCCAAGCAGGCCGCCATCCTGGAGGCCGAGGGCCGGGCCGCCGCCATCCTCAAGGTCCAGCAGGCCCTGGCCGACTCCATTAAGCTCCTCAACGACGCCAACCCCAACGACCAAGTGGTGAAAATCAAGGCCCTGGAGGCCTTCCAGGCCGCCGCCGACGGCAAGGCGACAAAGATCATCATCCCCAGCGAGATCCAGGGCCTGGCCGGCCTGGCCTCCGGCGTGCAGGCGCTGCTGGAGAAGGACAAGTAGCCCCCGCTTTTCCGTCGCTCCATCAAATCGAGCCCCGTGCCTGAATTTTGGGCACGGGGCTTTTTCTGCCCATTTTCAGGCCGGGGCGGAGCGGGTATACTGTGGCCGTAGCGAGGGGGAAGACCCCCGCAAAAGGAGGTGCGGATCATGAAAAGCCGCTCTGTGGTCCCCATGCGGATCGCCAAGTTTGGATACATCGCCCTGTCGCTGGCGTACTGCGCGGTGGGGGCGCTGTTCATCGCCAGGCCGGAGCGCTCCGGGGCGCTGCTGGGCCGGACGCTGGGCTGGGCGATGGTGGTATTTGGCGCGGTCAAGCTGGTGGGGTACTTCTCCAGGGACCTGTTCCGGCTGGCCTTCCAGTACGATCTGGAATTTGGGATCCTTCTGCTGGCCCTGGGCGCCGCGGTGCTGCTGCGGCCCAAGGGGACGCTGGAGCTCCTCTTTGCGGCCCTGGGCCTGGCCGTCCTGGCGGACGGACTCTTCAAGGTCCGCATCGCCCTGGACGCCCGCCGGTTCGGCATTCGGAGCTGGTGGCTGATCCTGGCGCTGGCGGCGGCCGCCTGCCTGGCCGGCGGGCTGCTGGCCCTGCGGCCCTGGGAGAGCGCCAGGCTTCTGACGGAGCTGCTGGGCGTATCGCTGCTGGCGGAAGGGGGGCTGAATCTCTGCGTGGCGCTGAGCACCGTAAAGATTGTCCGGAACCAGCGCCCGGACGTCATTGAGGCGGACTTCCGGGAGATTCCGCAGTAACCGCCCGGATCAAGCGAAGGCAACGTTATTATAACAAGGAAAGGATGACTGATTCCTCATGCGTTTTTCCAAAGCGGTTGTGAAATGCCGCGTGCCCATCCTCATCGCCGTGCTGGCGCTGATGGTTCCCTCCCTGCTGGGGATGGCGGGAACCCGGATCAACTACGACATGCTGGACTACCTGCCGGAGGACATGGACACGGTGGTAGGCCAGGAGGAGCTTTTGGAGGAGTTCAACAAGGGCGCCTTCTCCCTCCTCATCCTGGAGGATATGCCCGACCGGCAGGTCTCCGCCCTGAGGGAGCAGATTGAGGGGGTGGACCACGTGGAGACCGTTCTCTGGTACGACTCCCTGCTGGACCTCTCCGTGCCCATGGAGCTGCTGCCGGAGCGGGTTTACCGGGCCTTCAACACGGGCAATGCCACCATGATGGCGGTGTTCTTTGACACCTCCACCTCCTCCGACCTCACCATGGACGCCATACGGGAGATCCGCGCCCTGGCCGGGGAGCAGTGCTTTGTCTCCGGCATGTCCGCCCTGGTGACGGACCTGAAGGACCTGTGCGAGCGGGAGGAGCCCATCTACGTGGGCATTGCCGTGGCCCTGGCCTGCGCGGCCATGCTGCTCCTGCTGGACAGCTGGCTGATCCCCTTCGTGTTCCTGGCCAGCATTGGGATGATGATCGCGCTGAACCTGGGCACCAACTACTTTCTGAGGGAGATCTCCTACATCACCAAGGCCCTCTCCGCCGTGCTCCAGCTGGCGGTGACCATGGACTACTCCATCTTCCTCTGGAACAGCTACAACGAGCAGCGCCTCCTCCGGGAGGACAAGGAGGAGGCCATGGCCCAGGCCATCCGGGCCACCCTCTCCAGCGTGGTGGGCAGCTCCATCACTACGGTGGCCGGCTTCATCGCCCTGTGCTTCATGAGCTTTACCATGGGCCGGGACCTGGGGGTTGTCATGGCCAAGGGCGTTCTGCTGGGGGTGCTGGGGTGCGTCACCGTGCTGCCCGCCCTAATCCTGGTCTTTGACAAGCCCCTGCAAAAAACCCGCCACCGCGCCCTCATCCCCCGGACGGAGGGCCTGGTCCGGGGCATCGTGAAGGCGTTCCCGGCGTTTCTGGCGGTGTTCGCGCTCCTGCTCCCTCCCACCCTCTATGGCTACCGGGAGACCAACCGGGAGGTCTACTACGATATGGGCCAGTGCCTGCCGGAGGACATGGCCTACGTCATCGCCAACAGCAAGCTCTCCGAGGACTTCGACATGGCCTCCACCCACATGGTCCTGGTGGACGCGGATCTGCCGGGCCGGGAGGTCCGGGCCATGATCCGGGAGATGGAAGCGGTGGACGGCGTCAAATACGTCCTGGGCCTGGAGTCCGTGCTGGGCCCCCGGGTGCCGGAGGAGCTTCTGCCGGAGTCTCTGCGCTCCGCCCTGAAGAGCGAGAACCGGGAGCTGCTGCTCATCAGCTCCGCGTACCGGGTGGCCAGCGATGAGGTCAACACCCAGGTGGGCCGGCTCAACAGCATTCTGAAGAAGTACGACCAGGGCGGCCTGCTCATCGGCGAGGCCCCCTGCATGAAGGACATGATTGAGACCACGGACCGGGACTTCCAGGTGGTAAACGCGGTGTCCATTCTGGCCATCTTCCTCATCATCGCCCTGGTGGAAAAGAGCCTCTCCCTGCCCTTCCTGCTGATCGCCGTGATTGAGGCGGCCATCTTCGTCAACCTGGGCCTGCCCCACTACCTGGGCCAGAGCCTGCCCTTTATCGCCCCCATCTGCATCAGCACCATCCAGCTGGGGGCCACGGTGGACTACGCCATTTTGATGACAACCCGTTATAAGCAAGAGAAACTCAACGGCGCGGACAAGAAAGCGGCGGTCTCCACCGCCCTGACCACCTCCATTCCCTCCATTCTGGTCTCCGGTGCGGGCCTCTTCGCCGCCACCTTCGGCGTGGCGGTCTACTCCGAGATCGATATCATCAGCTCCATGTGCATGCTCATGGCCAGGGGCGCTCTGGTCAGCATGGCGGCGGTGATCCTCGTCCTGCCGGCGCTGCTGCTGCTCTGCGACAGGCTCATTACCGCCACCACCCTGGACATGAAACAGAGGAGCATCCATCCTACAACCAATCAGGAGGTCTATGTAAAATGAAAAAGCCTGTGATAAAAGCGGTATCCCTGTCCCTGGCCGCCGCTGTGGCCCTGGGAGGCACGGGGCTTCACGCCGCCGCCCTCTCCGGAGGGCGGGAGAGGGCCCCCCTATCGCGGCCCCTGGCCGCCGCGTCTGCGCTCCCGGCCCCCGCGGCGGAGGCGGCGGAGAAGGACGAGACGGTCTACGTCCTGGCCCGGGCGGACGGCTCCGTGGAGCGAATCATCGTCAGCGACTGGCTGAAAAATCCCGGCGGCAGCAGCCGGCTCAGCGACGTCTCGGAGCTCACCGGGGTGGAGAACGTGAAGGGGGAGGAGACCTGGACCGGCGGCGGCGAAGGCGCCCTCGTCTGGGACGCCCGGGGGGAGGACGTGTACTACCAGGGCGGCTTGGAGAAGGAGCTGCCGGTGGAGCTGACCGTCACCTACACCCTGGACGGCAGGGAGATCTCCGCCGAAGAGCTGGCCGGGAAAAGCGGCCGGGTGTCCATCCGCTTTGACTACGTGAACCGCCAGTACGAGACGCGGGAGATCAACGGGACGGAGACGAAGATCTATGTACCCTTCGCCATGGTCACCGGGGTGCTGCTGGACAGCAGTATTTTCCGGAACGTGGAGGTCGCCAACGGCAGGCTCTACAGCGACGGGGACCGGATCATCGTGGTGGGCGGCGCCCTGCCGGGCCTCCAGGAGAGCCTGAACCTGGACAGCGATGACCTGGAGCTGCCCAGCTATGTGGAGATCACTGCCGATGTGGAGAGCTTCGCCCTGGGGTCCACCTTCACCGTGGCCATCAGCGACCTCTTCCGGGATCTGGAGGGCGGCGAGCTGGAGGATGCCGGCGGCCTGAGGGAGGCCGTGGACCGGCTGACAGAGGCCATGGACCAGCTGCTGGAGGGCTCCTCGCAGCTCCACCAGGGGCTGGCAGCGCTCCTGGAGCGGTCCAACCAGCTGGCCTCTGGCGTGGACAGCCTGGCCGCCGGCGCACAGGCCCTCCAGGAGGGTACCGCCGCCCTCTCCGGCGGCGCGGGGTCCCTCCGGGAGGGGGCGGAGGGCCTCCAGGCCGGGGCGGGACAGCTCCGGCAGGGGACGGCGGCCCTCTCCGGGGGACTGGACGCCCTCTCGGAGAGCAGCGCCCCCCTGAACGCCGGTGCGCTCCAGGTCTTTGAGACCCTGCTCTCCTCCGCCGGGGAGCAGCTCTCCGCCGCCGGGCTGGAGCTCCCGGCCCTGACGCCGGAGAACTACGCCCAGGTGCTGGAGAGCGCCATGGCCGCCCTGCCGCCGGAGGCGGCGGCACCTGTAGGGGCCCTCAAGGCCTCCCTGGACAGCTACAGCGGCTTCTATCAGGGCCTGCGCGGCTACACCGCCGGGGTGGACGAGGCCGCCGGCGGGGCCCGGGAGCTGCAAGCCGGCGCTCAGACGCTGGAGGAGGGAACCCAGGGACTCTGCGCCGGCGCGGCGGAGCTGGAGACCGGCGCCGCCGGCCTCCAGGCCGGAGCCGGCCAGCTCTGCGAGGGGATTCTCACCCTCCGGGGGAGCATGCCGGAGTTGACGGCGGGCGTGGCCCAGCTGCGGGACGGGGCCCTGGCCCTCTCCAGCGGACTGGAGGAGTTCAATGAGGAGGGCATCCGAAAGCTGGCAGAGGCCCTGGACGGGGAGCTGGCGGAGCTCCTGGAACGGCTCCGGGCCACGGCGGACGCCGAGTACCGCTCCTTCTCCGGCATCAGCCAGGGGACGGAGGGCCAGGTGAAGTTCGTCTACCGCACGGACGCGGTGGGGGAGTGATTCCCCGCCGGGCGCGCCCAACAAAAGGATTCCCGCCGCCGGAGTATTTTTCCGGCGGCGGGAATCCTGCGCTCCTTTGTCAGAGATGCCAGATGTCCTCGTTGTACTGGCGGATGGTCCGGTCTGAGGAGAAGTAGCCCGCCTTGGCGATGTTTGTGAGCATCTTCTTGGCCCAGGCGGTCCGGTCCTCGTAGCCGGCCAGGGCGCGGTCCTTGGTCTTGACGTAGTCCTGGAAATCCGGGAGAGTCATAAAATAGTCCCTGCCCGTCAGCTCCCGGTGGAGCCGGGTCAGATTTTCCTTGCAGCCCAGGGCCAGGAGCTCCGGCCCCACGATAAAGTCCACGCAGGAGCGGACCTCCCCGTCCTCCTCTAGAATCTCCTGGGGATCGTAGTCCTCCGCCGCGTAGCGGTCGATCACCGCCTGGCTGGACTGACCGAAGATATAGATGTTTTCCTCCCCCACCAGCTCCCGGATCTCCACGTTGGCCCCGTCCATGGTGCCCAGGGTGACCGCGCCGTTGAGCATGAGCTTCATGTTGCCCGTGCCGCTGGCCTCCTTGGAGGCCAGGGAGATCTGCTCGGAGATGTCGCAGGCGGGAATCAGCTTCTCCGCCGCGGTCACGTTGTAGTTTTCCACCATGACCACCCGCAGATAGGGGGACACGTCCGGGTCGCCGCAGGTGAGCTCCTGGAGGCACAGCAGCAGGTGGACGATGTCCTTGGCAATCACGTAGGCGGGAGCGGCCTTTGCGCCGAAGAGGAAGGTGACGGGCCGCTCCGGCCGCTTCCCCGCCTTGATCTCCAGGTACCTGCGGATAATATAGAGGGCGTTGAGCTGCTGGCGCTTGTACTCGTGGAGCCGCTTGATCTGGATGTCAAAGACGCTGTCCGGGTCGATCTCCACGCCGGTGTTGTCCAGCACAAAGGCGGCGCAGTCCCGCTTTGCCGCCGCCTTGATCTCCAGCAGCTCCTCCAGGGCCGCAGGGTCGTTCCGAAAGGCCAGCAGCTTCTCCAGCTCGCCGGCGTCCCGCTTAAAGCCCTGGCCGATGCGGGAGGTAATCCAGCTGCTGAGGGGGCGGTTGCAGTGGAGCAGCCAGCGGCGGAAGGTGATGCCGTTGGTCTTGTTGCTGAATTTCTCCGGGTAGAGCCGGTAGAAGTCTCTCAGCTCGCTGGTTTTCAGGATCTCCGTGTGGAGGGCCGCCACGCCGTTGACGGAGAAGCCACAGTGGATGTCCATATGGGCCATGTGGACCAGACCGTCCCCATCGATGATCCAGGTGGACTCCTCCTCCGGATACCGGCTCCGGATCCCGGCGTCCAGCCTGCGGATAATGGGGACCAGCTGGGGGACCGCCTCCTCCAGGTAGCTGAGGGGCCACTTCTCCAGGGCCTCCGCCAGGATGGTGTGGTTGGTGTAGGCGCACATCCGGGAGACGATGGCGCTGGCCTCCTCAAAGCCGATCCCCCGCAGGCCCAGCAGGCGGATGAGCTCCGGGATCACCATGCTGGGGTGGGTGTCGTTGATCTGGATGACCGCGTAGTCCGCCAGGTCGTGGAGCTTGCTGCCCCGCTGAACCGCCTGGTCCAGAATATACTGGGCAGCGCTGCTGACCAGGAAGTACTGCTGGTAGACGCGCAGCCTTCTGCCCGCGTCATCGCTGTCGTCCGGGTAGAGGAAGAGGGTCAGGTTGTGGAGCAGGTCGTTTTTGTCAAAGGAGATGCCGTCCCCCACAATGGATTCGTCCGCGATCTGGGTGTCAAAGAGGTGGAGGCGGATGGACTTGTTCTCATAGCCGGAAATATCCATGTCGTAGAGGACGGAGCGCAGGGTAAAGCCCCGGTAGGGCACCTCGTAGGACACGTCCGAGGCGGTGAGCCAGCCCTCCTCCGTGAGCCAGGGGTCCGGCGTCTCCCGCTGAAGGCGGTTTTGGAACGCCTGATGAAAGAGGCCCAGGTGGTAGTTGAGGCCAATGCCCTCGCCGGGCAGGCCCAGCGTGGCGATGGAGTCCAGAAAGCAGGCGGCCAGCCTGCCCAGGCCCCCGTTGCCCAGGGAGGGCTCCGGCTCCAGGGCCTCGAGTTCCGCGAGAGATTTCCCGTTTTCCGCCAGGAAGGCGGAGACCTGGTCGTAAATGCCCAGGTTGATGAGGTTGTTGGAGAGGAGCTTCCCGGTGAGGAATTCCGCGGAGAGGTAGTAGAGCTTCCGCTTGCCGTCCTGATAGCCCCGGCCGGCCAGCCGCTCCTTGGTGTACGCCAGCAGGGCCCGATACACCTCCTCGCCGGTGCACTGGCGGCACGTCTTGGCGTACCTGTCAAAAAGAACCTGTTGGAAATCTTTCATTGGCTGCTTCTCCTTTCCCGGCGTCTGCCGCGCCTGATTTGGGTGTTTTGGGAGGGTATACCCCTCCACTGGAGGAGTATACCAGATTTTTCCGAAAGAATCAAGAAGCCCCAAGGCGGGTACGGAGCCGGAGGCCCCGCACCCGCCTTGGGTAAGAGAAAAGAGAGAAAGGGAGAAAAGGAAGAAAGCAAAGTAATTATTGGCCGTAGCCGCTGCCGAAGAACTCCTCAAAGAACTCCTGCATGCCGTTGTAGGCGTCCGGACTCCCTGCGCCGGGATCCTGCTGCGGGGCGCTCTCCTGCTGAGGCATCTCCGTGGTGCTGCCGAAGGTCAGCTCCGTGGTATAGACCTGGCCGCCCCGGACGTAGGTGATGGTGGCGGTGTCGCCGGCCTTGTAGCTCTTGGAGCCCAGGGCCGCCGTCAGGTCGTCGGCGGAGGCGATGGGGGTGGTGCCCACCATGGTGACCACATCCCCGGCCTGGAGTCCCGCCTTGGCGGCGGGGCCGTTCTCCACCACCTCAGTCAGGTAGCCGCCGCTGGTCATGCCGCTCTGGGAGTAGTAGGCCGCATTGCCCACGACGACGCCCATATAGGCCTTGGTGGTGATCTGTCCATTCTCGATGATGTCCTCGATCATGCTCAGCACGTCGTCAATGGGAATGGCAAAGCCCAAGCCCTCCACAGAGGCGGTGTTGGAATAGCTGTTGTCGCTGCCGTACTTGGCGGAGACGATGCCCACCACCTCGCCGTAGATGTTGAAGAGGGGGCCGCCGGAGTTGCCGGAGTTGACCGGGGCGGTGATCTGGATCATGTTAAAGGGGGTGTTGTCCACGCTGATCTCCCGGTTGAGGCAGGAGACGATGCCCTCGCTCATGGAGAAGGTCAGCTCCCCCAGGGGGTTGCCGATGGCCACCACCTCGTCGCCTACCTGCAAATTGGCGCTGGAGCCCAGAACCACCGGCTGGAGCTTCTCCTCGCCCGGGTCCACCTTGATGACGGCGATGTCGTAGTCCGCGTCGCCGCCCACCAGCTGGGCGGGGTAGGTGGCGCCGTTGTTGAGGGTTACCTCCATGCTGCTGCCGCCCCGGACCACGTGGTAGTTGGTGACAATATAGCCGTCCTCGCTGATGATAAAACCGCTGCCGGAGCTGGCGGTCTCCACCTGGCGGCCGAAGTAGTTGTAGCCGCTGGAGATGGAGATGACGTTGATGCTGACGGAGCTGTCCACGTTGGCGCTGTAGATCTCCGGGTAGGTCAGGCGCTTGCCGCCGGTGATGTTGACCGTCTCCACCTTGGCCGTCTCCCGGTCGCTGACCAGCAGCCTGGTCTCCCTGGCGCCGTCCCGGTCCTTGCAGTACCAGCCCGCCCCGAAGGAGCCGGCCAGCAGCGCCGCCGCCAGCAGAACGGCTGTGAGCTTCCTCCACCTGCCCCTCCTGGGCTGCTTGGGCTGGACGGGCTCTAAGGTGGGGATGGGCTCGCTGTAGTTGGGCTGATAGCTGTAGTGGTATTCAAAGCTGCTTCTGTCGTTGTTTTCGCCGTACATGGTAGAATGACCTCCTTGGAAAGGGCCGGCTTTGTGAAATCCCTTGGCTTTCCGTTGATGATGGTAGAATACAGTGAAATTATGTCCAGAATATGAAGAATATTCGCACAGATTTTAAACATTCTCCAAACGGTATGTGAACGCAAGCGCGTCAGAGGGAGTCCCGGGTGATGTCGTTGATCCAGCGCCTGCCGCGAAAGCGCAGGACGCCCAGGGGGCATTTGCAGAGGTTCTCCGCCTGCATGGCCACGCAGACCAGCCAGGTGGGGGCCTCCAGCACCAGGGCCGTGAGGGCCATCAGGGGGATGGCGGCCAGCCACAGGGGGGCCACGTCGATGAGAAAGGCGGTTCTGGCGTCGCCCCCGGCCCGGAGCACGCCGGTGATATTGGTGATGTCAAAGGCCCGCATGGGCATAAACACCGCGTAGACCACCGCCAGATAGGTCGCCGCCTGGGCCGCGCCGGGGCTGAGCCGGAACAGGGGGAAGAGCACCGGCCGGAAGAAGGCGGGCAGCAGCGCCAGCAGCAGGCACATCACCACCCCACCCACCAGCATGGAGGCCGCCAGAAGCGTCCGGCTCACCTCGTAGACCCGCTGGCGAGAGCGGCCCTCGCCGATCTCCTTGCCCACGATGACGGCGGCGGAGGCGGCCAGGCCGAAGCAGACCACGGTGGAGAGCTTGTCGATGTTGCCGATGAGGGCGTAGGCCGCCAGCATGTCCTGGCTGTTTTTCATGTGGCCCATGATGACAGTGAGCATGGAGGTGCCGGTGCTCCAGAGGGCCTCGTTGCAGACCACGGGGGTGGAGTAGCGCAGAAACCCCCGCAGGATCCGCCGCCCCGGCCGGAGGATGCAGCTCCAGCGCAGGGGCAGGCGCCGGTTCCAGAGGGCGTAGGCCGCGGCCGCGGCGAACTCCACCACCCGGGAGGCCAGCGTGGCCGCCGCCGCGCCGGTGACCCCCATGGGCTCCGCGCCGAACCTGCCGAAGATGAGCACGTAGTTGAGAAAGGTGTTGACGCACATGGACAGGGCGAAGAGGGCCATGCCGAAGGAGGGGTGCTCCGTGCTCCGCTGCACGCCGGCGTAGATGCTGCTGACGCCGTTGAAGATGTAGGAAAAGCCCACGATCTGGATATAGGAGGTCCCCAGGCGGACCAGGTCCTCGTTGGGCGTGATGAGGCGGAGGACCTGGACGGGGAAAAAGAAGGTAAGCAGGGCCAGAAGGGTGGAAAAGCCGGTGACCGCGTAGAGGGCCACCCCCATACAGCGGTTAATGTTGTCCGTATCCCCCCGGCCCCAGTACTGGCTGACCAGCACGGCCATGCCGCTCTGAAAGCCGAAGATCACCACCTGAATGATGAAGATGGGCACGTTGGCGGCGGTGACGGCGGCCATCTCCGCGTTGCCCAGCAGGCCCACCATAAAGGTGTCCGCAAAGCCCAGGGAGGTGGTGATGAGATTTTGCAGGATCATGGGCAGGGAGAGCGTCCACAGCCTGCGGTAGAAGCCGGGTTCCCGGCGCAGTAGGTTCAGCATAGCGGTTTGATCCTCTCTACAGCATGGGGAAGCGGGTATTTTTGTGGTCCAGCAGGGCCTGGACCAGCGCGTCGATGTCCTCGAGGGTGGTCTCCGGGCCAAAGCTGACGCGGATGGTCCCGGCGGCGGTTTTCCGCTCCAGGCCCATGGCGGTGAGCACGTGGCTGGCCCTCCCCCGGTGGCAGGCGGAGCCGGCGGAGACGCAGACGCCCCTGGCGTCCAGGTCGCTGACAATGTTCTGGCTGGGGTAGCCGGGCAGGGAGACGGAGAGGATGTGGGGGGCGTCGCTCTCCCCCACGAACACCAGGTCCGGGATGGTCCCCAGCCGCTCCAGGGCGTAGGCCTTACAGTCCGCCAGATGGCGGGAGGTCTCCTCCCGCCGCTCCAGGCGCAGCCGCACCGCCGCCGCAAAGCCGGCGATCTGGGCCGTGGCCTCGGTGCCGGGGCGGGCGCCCGCCTCCTGGCCGCCGCCGTAGAGGAGGGGCAGGGGGGGCTTGGCCCTGCCGCCCGCGTAGAGGGCCCCCACCCCCTTGGGCCCCCCCACCTTGTGGGCGGAGAGGGTGATGAAGTCCGCGCCCAGGGATTTGGCGGTGAAGGGGGCCTTCAAAAACCCCTGGACCGCGTCGGTGTGGAGCAGGGCGGCGCGGCCCTGGAGCAGCTGGGCGATCTCCTCCACCGGGAAGCGGACGCCGGTCTCGTTGTTCACCAGCATGACGCTGACCAGGGCCGTGTCCTCCCGGACTGCCGCGGCCACCCGGTCCGCGGCGATGCGGCCCGCGGCGTCCGGCTTTACGTAGGTGACTGTATACCCCTCCTGCTCCAGGCGTTTGACGCACTGGAGCACCGCGCTGTGCTCCACGGCGGTGGTGACGATGTGCCGGCCCACCCGGCGGTTCTGGTGGAGGGCGGCGCGGATAGCCCAGTTGTCCCCCTCGGTGCCGCAGGAGGTGAAGTAGAGGGCCTCCGGCCTACAGCCCAGGGCCTGTCCCAAAACCGCCCTGCTCCGCTCCACCAGGGAGTGGGCCTCCCGGCCCAGGCCGTACTGGGCGGAGGGGTTGCCGTAGTCCCGGGTGAGGACCCGGACCATGACCTCCGCTGCCTCCGGCGGGACCGGCGTGGTGGCGGCGTAATCCAGATAGTGCATCGTATCCCTCCTCACGTTCCGGCCCGCTTTGCCTCCGGCAGGGAGGCCAGATACGCCTCCAGCTGGCAAAAGGAGCCGTGGGGGTAGGCGTCGATGGGCAGAGCGCCGGGATTCTCAATGCAGTCGGTGACAAGGTAGACGGAAATTCCCGCCTGGGCGGCGGTCATGTCCTCCGATAGGCTGTTGCCCACCATGAGGCAGGACTCCCCGGGGACCTCCAGCCGGGCCAGAATGTCCCGGTAGTAGGCGGGGCTGGGCTTGCTGAAGCGGCTGTTCTCATAGGTAGTGACCCAGTCAAAGTCCGAGGCGGCCAGCCCCACCCAGCCCAGCCGGGTCTCCACCGCCGCCCTGGGGAAGATGGGGTTGGTGGCCAGCACCAGGCCATAGCCCCTTGCCCGCAGGCCCTCCAGAAGGGGCCGCCTGTCCGGGGCCTCCCGGAGCACCTGGCGGACCTGGTCAAACTCCCCGGTGTAGAAGTCCTGGAGCACCGGCTCCAGGGACCGGGCCTCCTCCCCCAGCTCCCGGCAGAACCGCCGCCAGAACACGTCCCGGTTGCAGGACGCGCCGTCGTTGGCGGTGATGTCCGCCACGCCCTTCCACAGCGCGTCCTGGAGCCGGGCCCCGTCATAGCCCAGAGGGACCAGCCGCCCCAGCAGGGCGCGGAAGTAGACGCGGATGAAGTCGTCCTGCATAAAGGGCGCCAGGGTGCCGTCCAGGTCGAATAGTATGGTCGTCAGCATAGGTTTGTCCCCCTTCTGAAGTCGTATAGCGCTCTATTATACCCGTCCGGCAGGCTGTTGTCAAATGTTCCGGTTTGCCGCCAGCGGATTTCTGTTCCCCGGCGGGAAAAACGCGGGCCAGGAAAAAGGAGCCTGGACAGAGCTCGCTCTGTCCAGACTCCTTTTGAAATAATACAGCGCCCTCAGCCAAAGAGATCTCCCAGGAAGTCCCCGGCCGTGTTCGCCGCCTCCTCCAAGCCGTTGAGCACATAGTGGTACGTGCAGTACCCGTCCTCATGGACCTCGTTGTCACAGCCCTTGACCTTGCAGGTCTTGCTGCATCCGGTAAAGACAAGCAGCAGGAGAACGGCCAGAAGCGCTAAAACCGCCCTTCTCATCCTCGCTCCCTCAGAGGCTCAGACCGCGGTCTTGGACTTCTTGTCCTGCAAAAAGTGCAAAGCGCACAACGCGCACAGGGCAATGCCGGACAGTACCATCAGATAAAAGCCGATTCCCTTGGAGACAAGGCTGCCATAGGCCGCCAGCTGGCCGGACTGGCTGAGCTCATAGAGGGCCAGCAGCAGGCCCGCCGCACCGGCGACCAGCTCGAAGAGCACCTTTTTCATAAACAGGAACACAATGCACAGCGCGGCAATGGCGACAAAGAAAATGCCGTCGCCCATGCCGCTGCCATCCGTAAGCAGCAGGGAGATGGAGTAGCCCATCACCTTATAGCAGGGCAGAACCGTGGAAAGAATCATCAGCGCGCTGGCGGCCAGGATGCCGATTTTCAGGTTTTTCTCCGTGAGGAGCCCGCTGATGTCCTTGCCGCCCAGCTCAGGGGAGGCGTGGCCCTGGGTGGGAGTGGACACAAATCTGGAGCCGCACTTCCCGCATACCTGTTCGCTGTCCTCCATAGGAGTTCCGCAGTTTTTACAAATTTTGCTCATTTCTTCCTTTTCCTTTCTTTTCCCGATCAGTCTGCGGCAGCAGGCGGCGCTCTGCCGGAGAGGCCCCCGCCCGTATGGGCAAAACCGCTTCACACAGGGGCGCGCCGCTTCGATGGGCGCCGGATGATGCCGCTCTATGTCGAATTATAGCACAGCGGCCTGGGCGCGTCAAGGAAATTTGCCCCAATAAGGGCCTGTTTCGCATCTTAATAGTCAAAGCACTTGAAAAGAATCCCTTGATTCTTTTCAAGTGCTGCGGCGCAGTGCGGCGTTCTGGTTCGCTGCCAATAGCGGCGGCGCCGTTTTTTCCGTCAGCCGCCCTCCTCCGGGTCCAGATCCGGCACAGGACCGGTCAGCTCCGTGGGCTCCTGGGAGTCCACCACCTGCCCCTGTCCGCCGCGCCGGGCCCCTCCCGCGTAGACGGCGGAGGCCTCCGGCCAGCTGTTGGGCCGGGAGCTGTCCCCCTGGCTGTTAAAATAGGAAGAACCGGAAAAATCCGAGCGGTTCGCCTCCCAGGCGGCCTGCTGGGCCTCCGCCGTCTGCGCCTTTGAATAGGCGGACCACCAGGCGCAGGCCACAAAGCCCTCCGCGAGGATCAAAAGGGCCGCCAAAGCGTATAGGACCGGAAGCAGGATGGACCGGCGCTCCTTAGGCGGCTTCTCCTCGTCGGACTCCTCGGGCGCCGCGGCCTCCTCGCCGGTCTCCTGGCCCTCCTCCGGCGGCGGGGACTCCGGCTCCGAAGCCGGCTCCTGAACGCTCTGCTCCTCCACGACCTCTGGCTCCTCTGGCATGGATTCCATCCTCCTTCCCAGGCGTTTTTGCCCCTCCTCCGGAGAGGCGCGCTTCTCCCCTCTACTATATTGGTTTCTTCGCCGTTCGTCAAGTCGAAACGCGCAGATTTTTTCACAATCTTTTTCCAGGCAGGGTCCCTCTCCTCTGACCAGTTTCACCTCCGCCTTTGACAAGCGGGTCATTTTCCTGTATACTATGCCTCAATACACCGCGCCGGCTCCCGCCGGCGGGAAGGAGATCATTTATGTGGTTTGACGAGGCGGTCATCTATCAGATCTACCCCCTGGGGCTCTGCGGCGCGCCCAGGGAGAACGACGGCGTTCCATCCCACCGGATTTTGCGCATTCTGGACTGGGTGGACCACATCAAGGAGACCGGGGCGGACACGGTGCTGTTCAACCCGGTGTTTGACAGCGACAAGCACGGCTACGACACCCGGGACTACCGCCAGGTGGACTGCCGTCTGGGCACGGAGGAGGACCTTCAGGCGGTGTGCGGGGCCCTCCACGGCGCGGGGCTCCGGGTGATGTTCGACGGCGTATTCAACCACGTGGGCCGGGGGTTCTGGGCCTTCCGGGACGTACAGGAGAAGAAGTGGGACAGCCCCTACAAGGACTGGTTCCACATCAACTTCGGCGGCGACAGCGGCTATCACGACGGCTTCTGGTACGAGGGCTGGGAGGGCCACTACGAGCTGGTGAAGCTGAACCTCCAGAATCCGGAGGTGGTCCGCCACCAGTTTGACGCCATCCGCTCCTGGGTGGAGCGCTTTGACATCGACGGACTGCGCCTGGACGTGGCCTACTGCCTGAGCCCAGACTACCTGCGCCAGCTGCGCTCCTTTACCGGCGCTCTGAAGCCGGACTTTGTCCTCATGGGGGAGACCCTCCACGGGGACTACAACCGGTGGATGGGCGGCGACATGTGCCACTCCGTCACCAACTACGAGTGCTACAAGGGCCTCTGGTCCAGCTTCAACTCCATGAACCTGTTCGAGATCGGCCACAGCCTGGCCCGGCAGTTCGGCCCGGAGAACTGGACGCTGTACAAGGGCCAGCACCTCATGAACTTCCTGGACAACCACGACGTGGAGCGCATCGCCAGCATCCTCAAGGACCAGAGCCACCTGCGCCCGGCCTACGGTATCCTCTTCGGCATGCCCGGGGTCCCGGCGGTGTACTACGGCAGCGAGTGGGGCCTGGAGGGCAAAAAGGCCCAGGGCGACCACGCCCTGCGGCCCGACCTGGAGAAGCCGGAGCGCAGCGAGCTCACGGACTTCATCGCCCGCCTGGCCGCCGCCCATAAGTCCAGCCGCGCCCTGTGCTACGGCGGCTACCGGAACGTGGTCCTCACCAACCGGCAGATCATCTTTGAGCGGGCCGCGGAGGGCGAGCGGGTGCTGGTGGCCATAAACGCCGACAGCGTCCCCTATACCGCCCACTTCGACGCCGGCTGCGGCCAGGCCGTGGACCTCGTCACCGGACAGCTCCACGACTTCGGCGGCGGCAGCGAGCTGCCCCCCTATAGCGTCGCCTATTGGAAAATGGAGCGGTAAGGGCGGCATACATTCTTTTTCTTGAAAGAAAAAGAATCAAAAAGAACTTTTTTCTCAAAACTTCGTTTTGCTTTTACCTTTTTATAGGCGCCTGCCGTAAAACCTGGCAGCCCGGGGCTGACGTTTGGCGTCTTACTGCGAGCTTCAAAATAGATACGGTTCGTTTTGTAGGGGCGAGCATTGCCCGCCCGCGGGATACCGCGAACCTGCCGTTAGAAGCGGACGCAAAGCCGCGCTCAAAAGCAGAAGGACCTCCCTCTTGCGGGGGAGGTCCTTCTGCCCAGACTGTCAAAAAAGCCCTCCGCAGGAGTTTTCGCCGAAGGCGAAAATAAAATTTAATCACTTTTTCGGCGGCGTGTACGTCGAAAAAGTACTTTGCGGGCCGAACTCGGCCCGATCCCCTTTCTCAAAAAAGATGCAAAGCATCTTTTTTGACACGCAGACCAGAAGGACCTCCCTCTTGCGGGGGAGGTCCTTCTGCCGGTATAGCCCTCCCGGCAGTACGGAGAGCGGGCAAATTGGGTAAGGATTTCAAAAAAGCCGGAATAATCCTTCACATTTATTTAACAAACTGTCCATAAACAGATTCTGAAATCTGTGCTATAATGCGAAATATACTGGCGCACTGTGCGCCAGTATGAGAACGATCCCCCATGGGGGAAAGCGGAGTGAACTATGAAGGAAAGACTGTCTCTGGGCATTGACATCGGCTCCACCACCGCGAAGGTAGTCGTTGTGGAGGATGGAAAAATTATATACGAGAGATACCAGCGCCACTTCTCCCAGGTGCGGCAGAAGACCCTGGAGCTGCTGACCGAGGCCGCGCCCTATGCAGGGGAGCGGCCCTTCACCGCCGCCATCTCCGGCTCCGCCGGGCTGGGCCTGGCGGAGGGGGCCGGCGTCCCCTTTGTCCAGGAGGTGTTCGCCACCGGCGAGGTGGTGCGCCGCCTGGAGCCGGACGCCGGCGTTGTGGTGGAGCTGGGGGGCGAGGACGCCAAGATCATCTTCTTCGAGGGCGGCATTGACGAGCGCATGAACGGCTCCTGCGCCGGGGGCACCGGGGCCTTTATTGACCAGATGGCCACCCTTTTAAACGTCACCGCCGACGAGCTGGACGCGCTGAGCCTGGAGAGCGCCCGGCTCTACCCCATCGCCAGCCGGTGCGGCGTATTCGCCAAGACGGACATCCAGCCCCTTTTGAACCAGGGGGCCAAGCACGCCGACGTGGCGGCCAGCATCTACCAGGCGGTGGTAAACCAGACCATCGCCGGGCTGGCCCAGGGCCGGCGCATCACCGGAAAGGTCCTCTTTCTGGGCGGGCCCCTCTACTACTGCAAGGGCCTGCGCCGCCGGTTCCAGGAGACCTTGAAGCTCACGGACGACCAGGCGGTTTTCCCGGAGTACGGCCGCTTCGCCGTGGCCATGGGCGCGGCGCTGTACGCGGAGAGCGCCGGCGGGACCTACACCATGGCGGAGCTCCGCCGGCGGATCGAGGAGAGCGTCTGCGTCCGCTCGGAGGAAAACCTCCTGCCGCCCCTCTTCGCCTCCCAGTCGGACTACGAGGCCTTTCGGGCCCGCCACGCCGCCGCCACGGTACGGGAGGGGGATCTCGCCTCCTATACGGGCGACGCCTGGCTGGGCATCGACTGCGGCAGCACCACCACCAAGGCGGTGCTCCTGGGGGCGGACCGTGAGATTCTCTATACCTACTACAGCTCCAACCGGGGCAACCCGGTGGAGATCGTCCGGGAGCAGCTGGAGAAAATTTACAGGCTGTGTGGAGACCGGGCGGTGATCCGGGGCAGCGCCGTCACCGGCTACGGGGAGGAGCTTATCAGGGCCGCCTTCGGCGTGGACAGGGGCGTGGTGGAGACCATCGCCCACTACACCGCCGCCAAGTACTTCTGTCCCCAGGTGGACTTCATCCTGGACATCGGCGGCCAGGACATCAAGTGCTTTCAGATCAAAAACGGGGCTATTGACTCCATCATGCTCAACGAGGCCTGCTCCTCCGGCTGCGGGTCCTTTATCGAGACCTTCGCCAGATCCATGGGCTGCGAGGTAGCGGAGTTCGCGGAAAAAGGCCTCCACGCCCGGGCGCCCGTGAACCTGGGGAGCCGGTGCACCGTGTTCATGAACTCCTCCGTGAAGCAGTCCCAGAAGGACGGGGCCACGGTGGAGGACATCTCCGCCGGCCTCTCCGTCAGCGTGGTGAAAAACGCCATCTACAAGGTGATCCGGGCGGGCAGCGCCGACGAGCTGGGACAGCACGTGGTGGTCCAGGGGGGGACGTTCTACAACGACGCGGTGCTCCGGGCCTTTGAGCTGGAGCTGGGCAGGGAGGTGATCCGCCCCGCCATCGCCGGACTCATGGGGGCCTACGGCGCGGCGCTGTACGCTATGGACGCCGTCTCCGCCCCCCGAAGCGGCCTCATCACGCCCGAGGGACTGGCGGATTTCGTCCACACGGCGAAAACCGCCGTCTGCCAGGGCTGCGCCAACCACTGCCGTCTGACGGTGAACAGCTTCGGCGGGAGCAAGAAGTACATCTCCGGCAACCAGTGCCAGAAAGGGCTTGGGATACAGAGCGCCCAGGAGGTCCCCAGCCTCTACGCCTGGAAGCGGGACGCCCTGACGGCCCTGACCCCCGGCGCGGAGCTCCGGGGAACCGTCGGACTGCCCCTGGCCCTGGGCATGTACGAGCTGGCCCCCCTGTGGCACGCGTTTTTCACGAATCTGGGCTTCAGGGTGGAGGTCTCGGGCCTCTCCACCCGGCGGGTCTATGAGAAGGGGCAGTTCTCCATCCCCTCGGACACGGCCTGCTATCCGGCCAAGATCATGCACGGCCACATGGAGGTGCTGCTGGAGAAGGGCGTGGACGCCATCTTCTATCCCAGCCTCACCTACAATGTGGAGGAGCACGGGGGCGACAACCACTACAACTGCCCGGTGGTGGCCTACTACGCGGAGCTGCTCCACGGCAACATGGACGACCTGGAGCGGACCAGGTTCCTCTACCCCTTCCTGAACATCAATGACCGGAGGGAGCTGGCCAGGGAGCTTTTCGCCTGTCTGGAGCCGGTATTCCCCGGCGTCACGAAAAAAGAGGTGAAAAAGGCGGTGGACGCCGCCTTTGCCGCCTATGAGCGCCACATGTTGGAGGTGCGCCGCCAGGGGGAGGCAGCGGTGGCCTGGGCGCGGGAGCACGGGAAGCGGATCATGGTCCTGGCGGGGAGGCCCTACCACGTGGACCCGGAGATCGGCCACGGCATCGACAAGCTGGCGGCCTCTCTGGGGTTCGTGGTGGTCAGCGAGGACAGCGTGTGCCACCTGGCGGACCCGGTGCCGGTACACGTGCTCAACCAGTGGACCTACCACGCCAGGCTCTACCGGGCGGCCCGGTTCGCCTGCGAGAACAAGGACGTGCAGCTGGTGCAGCTGGTGAGCTTTGGCTGCGGGGTGGACGCCATCACCACCGACGAGGTGCGCCGCATCCTGGAGGAGAGCGGGAAGCTCTATACCCAGATCAAGATCGATGAAATTACCAACCTCGGCGCGGTGAAAATCCGGCTGAGAAGCCTCATCGGCGCCCTGGAGGAGAAGGGCGTATAAAAGACGGCTGGATGATAAATTGGAATATGAATTGGAGCAGGTATGTATGAATGAAGAAAAGCAAATCTCTGTGAAAAAAACAGTAAAGTCTGGCATTACGTTTGGCAGCGCTCTGGCTATGGTCATCAGCTACTCCACTTGGCATTCTGTCGGATGGGCTATTTTTCATGGACTTCTGAGCTGGATATATGTTATTTACTTTGTACTGAAATACTAACTTCACTCCATGGCATTGAAAGGAACCTGATCTATGATCGACCAAGAAAAAGGCTACGTAGTTTTTACGGAAGAGATGAAAAAGACCCACACCATATTAGTCCCCAACATGCTGCCCATGCACTTCAAGCTCATCAGCAGGGTGCTGGAGCGCAGCGGCTACAAGATGGAGCTGCTGGAGACCAGCGGCCCCCAGATCGCGGAGACGGGGCTCAAATACGTCCACAACGACACCTGCTACCCCGCCATTCTGGTGATCGGGCAGTTTATCGACGCCCTCCAGAGCGGGCGGTACGACCCGGACAAGGTGGCCCTCATCCTCTTCCAGACCGGGGGCGGCTGCCGGGCCAGCAACTACATACACCTGCTGCGCAAGGCCCTGGCCAAGGCGGGGCTGGGCCATGTGCCCGTGATCTCCCTGTCCCTCGCGGGGCTGGAGAAGCACCCCGGCTTCCGGCTGACCGTGCCCCTCATGATGAAGATGATGTACGGCGTGCTCTACGGGGACCTGCTCATGAGCCTGGTGAACCAGTGCAAGCCCTACGAGCTGGAGAAGGGCTCCGCCCAGGCCCTGGCGGACCGGTGGACGGAGCGCCTGGCGGAGGAGATGTCCGTCCGGGCCAGCTACCGCCGGGTCCGGGCCAGCTACCGCCCCATTCTGGACTCCTTCGCCGCGCTGCCCATGGAGCGCAGGGAGAAGGTGATGGTGGGCGTGGTGGGGGAGATCTTCGTCAAGTACTCCCCTCTGGGCAACAACAACCTGGAGCAGTTCCTGGTGGACGAGGGGGCGGAGGTGGTCATCCCCGGCCTGCTGGACTTCTGCCTGTACTGCGTGTACAACAACCTCCTGGACCACAAGCTCTACGGCATGCAGAAAAACGTCCAGTTCGCCTACCGGATCGCCTACCGCTACCTGGTGAACAAGGAGCGGGACCTGATCGCGGCCATGGCCTCCCACGGCGTCTTTACGCCGCCCACCCTCTTCACCCACACCATCCAGCTGGTCCAGGGGACCATCAGCATGGGGGTGAAGATGGGGGAGGGCTGGCTGCTGACGGCGGAGATGCTGGAGCTGGCGGACAAGGGGGTCAGCAACATCGTGTGCACCCAGCCCTTCGGCTGCCTGCCCAACCACATCTGCGGCAAGGGCATGATGAAGCCCATCAAGGCGAAAAACCCGGACATCAACATCGTGGCCATCGACTACGACGCCGGAGCCACCCGGGTCAACCAGGAGAACCGGCTCAAGCTGATGCTGGCCAACGCGGCCAGCAAGGAGACCCGCGTACCCGCCGGAGCCGCCAAAGCCAGATAAGGAGCCGATACTTTTTCTTGAAAGCGTCGCTTACGGCGCCCGTTGGGCGCCGGCGAGCCTAAACCGCCTTTCAGGCGGTCCACGGATAAAGCATCCAAAAAGAGCTTGGGCAGCGGCAAAGCCGCTGCCCAAGCTCTCTGCTTGTTGCTTGTGTAAAAGATAAGCAAAACGAAGTTTTGCGCAAAAAGTTTTTCTTTTGATACTTTTCTTTGTTCACAAAGAAAAGTATGTATGCCCTAAAGTATGTATGCCCTAAAGTATGTATGCCCTAAAGTATGTATGCCTTCAAGGCTACTCCTCGCTCCGGGGCCCCAGCAGCACCCAGGCCCCGCCGCAGAGCACGCCGCCCACCGGGTAAATAACGGCGGCGGACTCCCAGCTGTTCTGGGTCAGCCCCAAACAGAGGAAGAGGGCCGTAGCCAGGATCATAATCAGGGCGCAGGCAGTCCTCGCCCTGCGGCGGAGGGCCCGCTCCTCCGGCGTGGGGTTGTTCTGGCGGTTGTACTTGGGGATGTCGTACTTGTCCTCCAGCATGCCGCCGTAGATCAGGGAGAACACGGCCCCCGCCACGATCAGCAGGAACGCCGCGCCCACCAGGGTCTCGTAGGGCTCCTTCTCCGGAAGGACGGTGAAGGCCAGGGCCGTCAAGGCCACGCCGAAGAGGATGGCCCCTATGCCGCCGGCGATGTGCCAGATAAACCGGCGGCGGAAGTCGCTCTTCTGCCGCTCCGTATAGAAATCCGGAAGAGTGGGGTACTGCTTGCGGAAATTCTCCTCCTCCAGCCCGCTGGCAATCAGCACGATCACCGACACAGTGACGATCAGCAGAAACACCGCCCCGCCGAGCATCTCCGGCAGGCCCAGTCCATTGAGCAGCAGCATCAGCGCCACCCCGATAATAATGCCGGACACCGCCCCGGCCACCTTCCGGGCGTAAAGGGTCATGAAGCGGTCATAGCCGGCGGAGTCCTCCCCCAGGGAGCGCTCCGCGCTGCCCCGCAGCAGGGTGTCCAGGTCCATCTGGAACAGGTCGCAGAGCTTTAAGATGGTATCCATCTCCGGATAGCTGGCCCCGGACTCCCACTTGCTTACGGACTGGCGGGTGACGCCCAGCGCCTCCGAGAGCTGCTCCTGGGTCAGGCCCGACCGGGCCCGGAGAAATTGCAGGTTTTCCGATAGGTTCATAAAGCGGTTCCTCCTTGTGTTTGGTGGCCCTATTGTACCCGAGCGCGCCCCGCATTTCCAGGGAGCGGAGGTTGCTTTTGGGTGGATTGTATGTAAAGTTTCGGTTGCATCCGCTGTTTTTCCCCGTTTTTGCCTGATTGTATCACATTTGAAGCGCTGTTGCAATCCGGGAAGGAATCTGGTATAATTCGGTTCCAGCCCACGAAGAGGAGGCCCGCCGCCATGTACAAATTTTTCGCCTACATCTCCCGCATGAAGTTCATCAACCGCTGGTCCCTGATGCGCAACAGCGTGCCGGAGAACATCCAGGAGCACAGCCATATGGCCGCGGTGCTGGCCCACGCCCTGGGGGTGATCCGGCGGGACGTGTTCCACCGGGACTGCGACCCCAACGCCTGCGCGGCGGCGGCGCTGTTCCACGACGCCACGGAGATCTTCACCGGAGACCTGCCCACCCCCATCAAGTACTACAGCGGCGCCATCCGGGACGCCTACCGCCAGGTGGAGGACGTGGCCGCGGAAAAGCTGCTGGACATGCTGCCCCGGGAGCTGCGCGGCGCCTATGAGCCCCTGCTGCGGGAGGAGGACCGGGAGGTCCTCGCCCTGGTGAAGGCGGCGGACAAGCTGGCCGCCTACATCAAGTGCCTGGAGGAACTGCGCGGCGGCAACGGCGAGTTTCGGGATGCCGCCCGGGAGACCCGGGAGGCTCTGCGGGCCATGGGGCTGGAGGAGGCGGACTGGTTCCTGGAGCGGTTTGAGGAGGCCTTCGGCCTCACCCTGGACGCCCTCCAGCGCCCATAGACGACGGCCCGGCCCTCCCGCCGGGGCTCCGCCCCGGACCCCGCAGCCTTTTGAAAAAGGCTGGCGAAAACTTTTTGCGCGAAACCGTGTTTCGCTTATGTTTTCCATGCTTTGCGGTTGCCGTTGTTTACAGCGGCGGGCAAAACGGCTTAAATCAGAAATATTATTTCCGAATTTTAAATTCGGAAATAATATTTACAAGAAACCTCTTGCGTTTCCAGCTTTTTTGTGGTATCATACTTCTTGTCAGTATGGGTAGACCAGAGTGGACTTTTCGGTCCGCTCTTTTTCTTGGTCTAATTTGACGGGGCAATTTTGCTGAAAATTCAGGCGGATACATCCGCTGTTTTGTGAAATATGGGGTGAAACGCCAATGGCAAAGGTAACGGAGCTAGTGGCCCGGCTGGCGGCTCCCGCCGTGGAGGCTGCGGGCTGCGAGCTGTGGGACGTGGAGTATGTCCGGGAGGCCGGAAGCTGGTTTTTGCGGCTGTATATCGACAAGGCGGGCGGAGTGGACATTCTGGACTGCGAACAGGTGAGCCGGGCGGTCAGCGATCTGCTAGACGAGGCGGACCCCATCGAGGGCAGCTACACCTTCGAGGTCTCCTCCGCCGGGGCGGAGCGGCCCCTGAAGCGGCCGGGGGACTTTGCCCGCTTTATGGGCAGTCCTGTGCTGGTCCGGCTCTACAGGGCCCAGGAGGGCCGCAAGGAGTTCGCCGGGTATCTGGCGGGCTATGAGGACGGCAATATTGCCATCACCGTCGGGGAGCGGACCCTCGCCTTTCCCAAGGCGGAGGTGGCCCTGTGCCGGCTCCGGGTGGAGTTTTGACGCCTCCGCCAGATCGGGAGCGCCCTCCGGGGGCGGAAGGAACGAATAAACCGGGCCGCGGCCCGGCTGCAGATATATAAGGAGGAGGAGTAGGGATTATGAAATGCGATGAAATCTTTGCCGCTCTGGAGCTTCTGGAGAAGGAGCGGGGGATCTCCCAGGCGTTTATGATGGATAAGATCATTCAGGCCCTCACCGCGGCCTATAAGAAGGACCACGAGGGCGTGGAGAATGTTTTGGTGGACGTGAACGAGGCCAAGAAGGACCTGAAGATGTACGTCCAGAAGGAGATTGTGGAGGAGGTGGAGCGCCCCGGGGCCCAGATGAGCCTGGAGGAGGCCAAGGCCAAATTTGGCCGGGTGGACCTGGGGGGCACGGTGAACATCCCGGTGGACACCATCGAGTTTGGCCGCATCGCCGCCGGCAACGGCAAGCAGGTGATCATCCAGGGCCTGCGGGAGGCGGAGCGGGGCATGGTCTACGATGAGTTCAACTCCAAGCAGCACGAGATCCTCACCGGGGAGGTGACCCGCATCGACCCCCGCACCGGCGGCGTGTCCCTGCGCATCGGCACGGGAGCGGAGTCCACAGAGGCCCTGCTGGCCGCCGGGGAGCAGATCAAGACCGAGGAGCTGGTGGAGGGCCAGCACGTGAAGGTCTACGTGGTGGAGGTCCGCCGCAGCACCCGGGGGCCCCAGGTCCTCATCTCCCGGACCCACCCGGGCCTGGTCAAGCGGCTCTTCGAGCTGGAGGTGCCGGAGATCTACGACGGCATCGTGGAGGTGAAGTCCATCGCCCGGGAGGCCGGCAGCCGCACCAAGCTGGCGGTCTGGAGCAGCGACGAGGCCGTGGACCCCATCGGGGCCTGCGTGGGCCCCGCCGGACAGCGGGTGGGCAATATTGTCAGCGAGCTCCGGGGGGAGAAGATCGACATTGTCAAGTACAGCGATGACCCGGCCCAGTTCGTGGCCGCCGCCCTGGCCCCGGCGGACGTGGTGGACGTGTGGATCTCCGAGGAGGGGCGGAGCTGCCGGGTGATCGTGCCCGACGACCAGCTTTCCCTGGCCATCGGCAAGGAGGGCCAGAACGCCCGCCTGGCCGCCCGGCTCACCGGCTACAAGATCGACATCAAGCCTCAGAGCTACCGGGAGCAGGAGGAGGCGGAGTAGGCCGTGGACGGGAGAATTTCCATCGCCTATTTGCAGTCCTATATCAGATCCAAGGATTACCACCCGGAGCTGGTCATGGAGTATTTCCTGAAGCTGGCGGAGGAGACCGGGGAGCTGGCCCGGGCCATGCGCAGGGGCCTGCGCCCCGCCGGGGATATCCGGGGGAGCATTGACGAGGAGCTCTGGGACGTGATCTACTACGCCCTGGCCATCGCCAACTGCTACGGCATTGACCTGGAGTCCGTGATCCCACAGAAGGCGGCGTTCAACGCCCAGCGCTACCCCGATCCGGAGCCCTTTACCCTGGACCGTTAGCCGAGAAAGGAGGGTCCCATGCAGAAGCCGAGAAAGATCCCCCAGCGCCAATGCCTTGGCTGCCGGGAGATGAAAAATAAAAAGGACCTCATCCGGGTGGTCCGCTCCCCGGAGGGGGAGCTGAGCCTGGATTTCAAGGGCAAGAAGCCGGGCCGGGGGGCCTACGTGTGCCCGGACGCCGGGTGTCTCGCCAGGGCGAAAAAGAGCCGGGCCCTGGAGCGGGCCTTCCAGACCGGCGTCCCGGCGGAGGTCTACGACCAGCTGGCGGCGCAGATGGCGCAAGCCCATGAGTGACGCGCTGCGCATGGCCGGCCTGGCCCTCCGGGCCGGACGGCTGGAGGTGGGCGAGGAGCCGGTGGCCGCGGCCTGCCGGGGAAAGCGCAGCCGCCTGGTGCTGGCGGCCTCCGACGCCGCCCAGGGCAGCCGCCTGCGGGCGGAGCGCTTCGCGGCGGAGGGCCAGTGCCTGTTCCTGATCCTGCCCTGCACCAAGGAGGAGCTGGGAGGCGCGCTGGGCCGGAGCGCGTGCGCCATGGCGGCGGTGACGGACCTGGGGTTGGCCCAGGCCATCGCGAAGCGCCTGGCGGCGGAGGACCCGGCGGCCTACGGCCCCGCGGCGGAGCGGTTCGCGGCCAAGGCCGCCCGGCGGAGGGCCCGGCGGGGCGGAGCCGCGTCCAAAAAGAACTAGGAAATCCACCATAACGCACGCCTGGGAACCCGCGTCCCGGCGCGAGTTCGTGGGCGCGTGTTATGGTGTACAAACCGGAATCACTATGGAGGTGACCGCATTGGGTAATATCGTAAACAGGTACAAGGTCAACGAGCTGGCAAAGGACTTCGGTATGCAGACCAAGAGGATTATCGAGATTCTGGGGCAGTACTTTGACACGCCGAAGAAATCCGGTCAAAATCTGGATGACCGGGAGCTGGCGGTGGTCTTTGAATACCTGACCCAGAACAACCAGATCAGCAGCATACAGGAGATCTACGCCGACGCGGAGAAGGCGAAGCCCGCCGAGCCGGAGAAGAGCCGCGGCGCCCAGCAGGCCGGGCAGCCCCAGAAGCCCCACGCCCCCGCCCAGCAGCAGAG
>CATLAL010000024.1 GCA_949878425.1 uncultured Oscillospiraceae bacterium | reverse complement strand
TCCGGCTGTCATAGCTCCACAGCACCGCTGCCTCGCCGTCACAAGCTCCATATCGCTCATTTCCGCCTTGCGGCGAAAATTCGTTCATTTCGCTGTTCCGGCTCTTCCCAACGGATCAATGATCCGTCAATGCCTTGGATCAGGATGTGACCATCTATTGGGTGGTGCAGTCCGGCGAGGAGAACCAGGTCATCGAAAACCTGTTGAGCAAATATGACAGCCTCTCCGACCATATTACAGTGGTGAAAAAGAATCCGGACGTCTATCCAACCTTTGCTGAGCAGTACACAGACGATACGGTCCACAACAACAGCCTTGTTGTGGAGTGCGGTGAGCGCAGCCGCTTTATCGGCTATAACGACATCTTTATGCAGGGACCAGATATTTACTCCTTCCCTTGGCTTTATTGTTATGGCAATCAATGTCATGATCTCGGCCTATCTGTATTCCACAGAACGGTCCGCCCTTTCCACAGGCATCAGCCTTTTAAGGAGTGTAATCCTTAATTCGGCGATTATTTTAATTTTGCCCCGTATCTTTGGGGATGGGGCGATCTGGCTTTCGATGTTTACATATGAAACAATCGTATTGGTGATCGCGGCAGTATTGCTAAAGCACTCTGAGCGGAATGGCATTCAGTTTAAATAAGGAGGAAACGAATATGATTATCACGATTAGCCGGGAATTGGGAAAGCGCTTGTCGGAGGCACTCCAGATTCCTTGCTATGACCACACGATTATCGAAATGATCTCAAAGGAGAACGGACTAGATAGCGACTATGTGGCCCGCATTTCAGAAAGCGATCTGCAAGTAGCGTATCCGCCAACGATTGGGCGGCGCTTTTCCATTCCCTATAAGGTGATGGAGCAGTCTATCATGGTGGCTGTCACTCAGCAAAAGGTCGTTGAGAAATTGGCACAGCAGGGCGACTGCGTAATTGTCGGGCGCTGCGCGGACACGGTACTGGCCCACCTGCATCCGCTTCGCATTTTTGTCTATGCTGACCGAGCATCCAAACTCAAGCGTTGTCAGGAGCGGGCCACAGAGCAGGAGAACTTTACACTGGCGGAGATGGAGCGCCGGATGCGGCAGATCGACAAGAACCGGGTCAAAAAACACGAGTTGGCGGCAAGTATCCCCTGGGGAGCGAAAGAAGGGTATGATCTCTGCGTCAACACATCCGGCAAAGAGATCAAAACGCTGATTCCGGCTCTCGCAGCTTATTGTCAGGCTGTCTGCAAAGACTGATGAACTGTGATAAGCTGTCAATGCGGCGAAACGAGAGGGCATCCTTTTCCGAGTTAAAAGCTGTGCAAAACTTAGACATTAATATCATCCAGGAGGAGTGAACATCATGGACGATTTCAAGGTACAGAATGAGAGCGCTATTGAGCCTCCCAAGAAAAAATCGCACACGACACTTTTGACGCTTTTGTTAGCTGCTGTGATCGCAGTGGCCTGTGGCTATCTCGGTTCCTGCCTTGCAAACTTGCAGGAAGAAGAAAAGGTCGTGATTCAAAAGGTTGATGTATCTGGTACAGAGAGCAACGTAACCCCGGCAGTAGAAGTGGCAAAGACCATCAGCCCAACGGTAGTGTCTATCACCACAGAAAAAATGACGGTGAACAACTTCTGGTTCGGTCCGCAAATTTCCAGTGGAGCGGGAAGCGGTGTAATTATCAGTGAGGACGGATACATTCTGACCTGCGCCCATGTAATTTCAGGCGCTAATTCCATCCAAGTTACTACTTCTGATGGAGTGGTGTATACGGCCACCGTGGTGGGCAGCTATGAGGATGGGGATATTGCTGTGCTGAAAATCGAGGCCGAAGGACTGCAAACGGCGGTGCTGGGAGACAGCGATAAAATACAACTGGCGGAGACCGTGTATGCTGTGGGCAATCCTGGCGGAACACTCAGTGGCAGCATAACAGATGGTATCATCAGCGCTACATCCCGGACAATCTCAATCTCCATAGAAAATGAGGTCGGTCCCTACGGTTTAGGAATCAATAATCGTATGGGCTGGGGATTTTCCTCCGGGCTCACGTTTAATTTTTCGTCTGCCATTCGTTACCTCCTTTTTTGATTTCGTGAATGTTGCACAAATCTTGTGCTAAAAGTTTGTTACTATTTTTTCGCCTCCCTCCCGGCTATCCACGCAAAAAAGCCGCCCGTTTTTTCATGCCGGACGGCTTTCTGCGTAATGTGATAGCTCAAATAATATTTTTTTGTGGTTGCTGGCTCCGAAAAGCCTTGATATTACAGTGTTCCTATTAAAACTCATTCATATGGTTGGCATCGATCATCAGCCATTCATAATCCGGTTCATCAATCAGAATTTCCAGGAGTTTTTCCCAAACGCCTTTCCTGCGCCAACGGATGAATCTCTGATGCACGCTGCCCCATTTCCCGTAATCGGGAGGCAGGTCCCGCTATCTTGTGTAGACACTATCTAGGCAGAGCCCAACTTTTGCTCGTTTTCAAAGAAGGTAAGGCTGACGGCCGCCTACACCCGGCCCATCAGCCGCTGGCTCTCCTCGTAGTAGCCTAGGTCGGAGAGGACCTGATAGGGGGTCAGCCAGAGGTTGAAGGCCACGGGGACGAGGGCGCCGATGATGGGGCCGCTGAGTCCGGAGAGGACCGCGGAGAGGAGGATCCAGCCAAGGAAGCTCAGATCCAGCACAAAGAGGCTGCCCTTCATCCCGTCGGTCTGCCGGCAGCTGAGACGGATCGCGTCCCCGGCGGAGAGGCTGGCGTCGGTGAGGACGTTGTAAATGGCGAAGCGGTAGCGGTACATGGCCACCAGGCCGGGGACGACGAACAGCAGCGACCACAGGAAAATTTTGATGGACATCAGGATGTGGCACCAGATCAGCTTCCCGGCCGCGCTGAGCCCGTCCAGCAGGGAGGAACAGCCCATGGTCTGCCGTTGCCGGATGCCCATGCAGTAGATGTAGTAGCCGCCGGAGAGGACCACATTGAAGAGGGAGACCAGGATGGAGAAGAAGGTGCCCTGAGGCGTTATGGAGACGGAGTCCAGCAGCAGCTGGTAGTCGCCGTTCATGATCCGGTAGATCTCCTCCTCTGTAAAGGCGTAGCTGTAAAAGAGGGATCCGGTCTCCACCAGGCTCACCACCCGGTCCAGCAAAAAGCTCACCGCCAGCAGAATGGCGGTCATCAGCAGGGGGGAGACCCGAGCTGTCTGGATGAGCCCTCTGGCCTCAGCCTTTATTTCGACACGCGTTCTCATATCCAACATCCTCCGAAGGAAAAAATAGGGGTTCTGAACAGTTTCCAGCCCATCATAGCATGATCCATAGGAAAAAGCAAGCGGAGAAAGGGACAGGTTTTGTTATAAAATTAACGAGCTTTTCACAGATTTTCCCTTCAATTCAACAAATTTCGCCTGGAAATTATAAATTTTTCTGGACAGCGGCGGAAGAGAGGAGTATGATGGAGAATGTGGAAGTTTGGGCCGGCGGGCCCAAGTGAGAAACGAGAATGAGGTGAAGATATGGCACAAGCTTTCTTTGGCGGAATCCATCCCAGCGACCACAAGGCCGCCACCAATAAGAAGCCCATTGAAACCCTGCCGCCTCCCGCCCATGTAGTCATCCCCATGTCCCTGCATATCGGAGCGCCCTGCAAGCCCTGCGTGGCGGTGGGCGACTATGTGACGGTAGGGCAGCAGGTGGGGGAGGCGGCGGCCTTTGTGTCCGCGCCGGTCCACGCCAGCATCTCCGGAAGGGTGACGGCGGTGGAGCCCCGGCTCCATTTCAGCGGGGTTCCGGTGATGAGCGTGGTGATTGAAAACGACTTCAGCGACACGCCCTGCCCGAGTATCCGCCCCCCGGCGAATCCGGACAGCCTTCCGGCGGAGCAGATCACGGAGCTGGTGAAGAATGCCGGCATTGTTGGCATGGGCGGGGCCACCTTCCCAACCCATGTGAAGATCGCCTCTGGCATCGGCAAGGTGGATACGGTGATCATCAACGCCTGCGAGTGCGAGCCCTATATTACCAGCGACCACCGGACGCTGCTGGAGTATCCGGACGAGGTGCTGGGCGGGGTGAAGGTGCTGGCCCGGCTCTTCGGCGTGGACAAGGTCCACATCGCCATTGAGGACAACAAGCTTAACGCCGCGGAGATGCTGCGCCTGAAGATCGAGGAGGAGAAGGCCCCGGCGGAGGTCAACATCCTCCACACCCGCTACCCCCAGGGCGCGGAAAAGCAGCTGTGCCAGTCCATCACCGGCCGGCAGGTGCCTCCGGGGGCGCTGCCCGCCGCCATCGGCTGCGCGGTGTTCAACGCGGTCACCGCCGCCGCCATCTACCAGGCGGTCTACCAGGGCAGGCCCGTCACTCACCGGGTGGTGACGGTCTCCGGCTCCGGCGTCAAGGAGCCCAGGAATCTCTACTGCCCCATCGGCACGCCCATTTGCGAGCTGCTGGACGCCTGCGGCGGCGTGGATAAAAAGACCTTTAAGATTCTTATGGGCGGCCCCATGATGGGACACGCCCAGTACGATATGGACGCGCCCATCGGCAAGGGGACCAACGCGATCCTGGCCTTCTGTAAGGACGAGGAGCGGACGGTGGAGCACCCGGCCTGCATCCGCTGCGGCAAGTGCATGAGCGTATGCCCCATGCGGCTCCAGCCGGTCTTTATGTACCAGTATGAGCGGGCGGGCATGCTGCGGGAGCTGGAGGCGGCCAACGTCCTCGACTGCATTGAGTGCGGCGCGTGCACCTATATCTGCCCCGGCCGGCTCCACCTGGTGCAGTCCTTCCGGGCGGGCAAGCAGAGGATCAACAACGCCAAGGCCGCCGCGAAGGCTGCCGCCGAGGCCGCGGCCAAGGCCGCTGAAGAGAAGAAGGAGGCTTGAGCGGTGAACTACAAGGAATTGAATCTGATCGGATCCTCTTCTCCCCACCTGCGCACCAAGGACAGCGCCGCCCACATCATGGGGGAGGTTCTCATCGCCATGGTGCCGGCCCTGGGCTTCGCGGTCTACAACTTCGGCTGGCGGGCCCTGGCCAACACCTTGGTGAGCGCGGCGGGCTGCGTGTTCTTCGAGTGGCTCTACCGGGTCCTGCTGCGGAAGAACTGCACCGTGGGCGACCTCAGCGCCGCCGTCACCGGCGTGCTGATCGCCTTTGTGTGCCCGGTGACCATCCCCTACTGGATCCTGCTCATTGGCGACTTCTTCGCCATCGTAGTGGTCAAGCAGCTCTTCGGCGGCGTGGGGAAGAACTTCCTTAACCCCGCCCTGGCGGCACGGGCCTTCATGCTCTCCTGGGCCGGGGAGATGACCACCTGGGTGGGCCCCCGGAGCGCGCCGCCCCTGTGGACTACCCTGTTTCCCGGCACGGTGGCGGACGCCGTCACCTACCCCACCCCGATGGCCCTGCTCCACGAGAACAACTTGGCGGGCCTTCAGCAGATGTACGATCTGCCGAAGATGCTGGTGGGTCTCATCGGCGGATGCGTGGGCGAGGTGAGCGCCCTGATGCTGCTCATCGGCGGGGCGTTCCTCATCCTCCGCAAGGTGATCACCTGGTACATCCCGGCCAGCTATATCGGCTCCGTAGCTCTTCTGACCTTTCTCTTCCCCCGAGGGAACGACCCCCTCATGTGGATGCTCTACAACCTGCTGGGCGGCGGGCTGATGCTGGGGGCCTTCTTCATGGCCACCGACTATGTTACAAGCCCGGTCAGCCACAAGGGCCAGGTGATCTTCGGCGTGGGCTGCGGCCTCATTACGGTGTTCATCCGATACTTCGGCTCCTATAACGAGGGCGTGTGCTACGCCATTCTGGTGATGAATCTGATGGTGTGGCTGATCGACAAGAACGTCCGCCCCAGCCGCTTCGGCGTACCCAAGGTAAAAAAGGCCCCAAAGGCCGAAAAAAAGGAGGTTGACGGCAAATGAGCAAGGAAGCCAAGACCCCGGCGGCCCCCAAGGCCCAGCCGGCCATCTCCATGGACCCCAAGTTCATCGGCAGGCTCACGGGCACGCTGCTGGGCATCTGCGCCGTTGTGGCGCTGCTGCTGGGTATTACCAACTATGCCACGGAGCCCATCATCACCCAGATGCAGGCAGAAAAGACCAGGGCCGCCATGGTCCGGGTGCTCCCCGCGGAGAGCTATGAGGAGCTGAGTCTGGAGCTGCCCAATGTGAGCGCCTTCTACGCCGCCTACAATTTTAATGGCGGCGACAAGGCGATTTTGGTGGGATACGTGGCGGAGGTCACCGCCAACGGCTCCCAGGGCGTGATCCGGATGGTGGTGGGCGTGGACATGGACGGAACCGTCACCGGCGTATCCGTCACGAAGCACAGCGAGACCGCCAACCTGGGCACCAAGGTGGTCGGCGACCAGGCGGTTCTGGACCGCTTCACCGGCATGAGCCACGAGAAGGGCGAGATTACCGTCAACGCCGGGACAAACAGCTTTGACGGCGTCTCCGGCGCCACGGTCAGCTCCAAGGGCGTCACCGCCGGCGTCAATACGGCCCTGGACGCCTTCGCCCACCGGGACGCGGCCGTAAAGAAGGAGGGGTAACGGAATGAATATCGGCAAACAGCTCAAAGAGGGGCTTATTACCCAGAACCCGGTGCTGGTGCAGCTGCTGGGCATGTGCTCCACCCTGGCCATTACCACCACCATCTCCAACGGCATCGGCATGGGGCTGTCCGTGACGGCGATTTTGACCCTCTCCAACGTCTTTATCTCCCTGCTGCGGAAGATTATCCCCGAGCAGATCCGCATCGCCTCCTATATTGTGGTGATCGCGGGCTTTGTTACCATGGTGGATCTCCTGCTCCAGGCCTACCAGCCGGACATCGCCGAGAGTCTGGGGGTATTTATCCCCCTGATCGTGGTCAACTGCATCATCCTGGCCCGGGCGGAGTCCTTCGCGTCCAAGAACAAGGTGCTGCCCGCCGCCGTGGACGGCATCTGCCAGGGTCTGGGCTACACCGTGGTCCTGGTGGTGATGAGCGCCATCCGGGAGCTGCTGGGCAGCGGCTCCCTGGCGGGAGCCCGAGTCTTTCCCGCGGACTACGCCGCCACCATGATGGCCCTGCCCGTGGGCGGCTTTCTGACCCTGGGGGCGCTCATCGCCCTGATGCAGTGGATCCAGAACAAGGCCAAGGGAGGTAAGTGACAATGGAGTGGACAACACTGTTCGACATCGCCCTGGGGGCGATCCTGGTCAATAACTTCATTCTGGTCCAGTTTTTGGGCATCTGCCCCTTTATGGGCGTGAGCAAGAAGATGGACACCGCCGTGGGCATGGGCTTCGCGGTGATCTTCGTTATGGGCCTGGCCTCCGCGCTGTGCTACCCGGTGAACCTGCTGCTGGACTCCCTGGGTCTGGGGTACATGAAGACCGTGGCGTTCATTCTGGTAATCGCGGCCCTGGTGCAGTTTGTGGAGATGTTCCTGAAAAAGTCCATCCCCACCCTCTACGAGGCCCTGGGGGTGTACCTGCCCCTCATTACCACCAACTGCGCGGTGCTGGGCGTGGTGCTGCTGAACGTGCAGGAGAACTACAACTTCATAGAGTCCGTGGTCTACGGCATCACTGGCGGCGCGGGGTTCCTGCTGGCCATTGTGCTCTTTGCCAGCATCCGGGAGCGGCTGGAGTTCTCCGACCCGCCGAAGGCCTTTCGGGGCTTCCCCATTGCGCTAATTACCGCCGGATTGATGGCCCTGTGCTTCATGGGCTTTTCCGGGCTCCAGATCCCCTGGTAAAGAGGAGGTAAGAGAGAATGAATATTTTCTATGCGGTTATGGTTCTGGGGGCCCTGGGCTGTGTGTTCGGGCTGCTTCTGGCCGTGGCCTCCAAGGTGTTTGAGGTAAAGACCGATCCCCGGCTGGCCCTGATTCAGGACTGCCTGCCGGGGGCCAACTGCGGCGGCTGCGGCTACGCCGGCTGTGCCGGCTGTGCGGCGGCCATCCTGGCCAAGACCGCCCCGGTCAACGCCTGCCCCAGCTGCTCCGGCGAGCAGACCAGCCGGATTGCCGCCGTGATGGGCGTGGAGGTGAAGGCGGTGGAGCGCCGGGTGGCTTTTGTCCGCTGCAACGGAGGCGACCGGGCGGGCCACAAGTTTGAGCGGTATGTGGGCCTGGAGGACTGTGTGGCCGCCATGAAGGTGGCGGGCAACGGAACCCTGGACTGCGCCTTTGGCTGTCTGGGCCGGGGGACCTGCGTGGCGGCCTGCAAGTTCGACGCCATCCACATCAACGCCCGGGGCGTGGCGGAGGTGGACCGGGAGAAGTGCACCTGCTGCATGCAGTGCGCCGCCGTCTGCCCCAGGAAGGTCATCGTCAGCATGCCCTACGCGGTGGACATCGTGCTCCCCTGCGCCAACCACGAAAAGGGCGCCCAGGCCAAGGCCCACTGCGCCGTCAGCTGCATCGGCTGCCGCCTGTGCGAGAAGAACTGCCCCTCGGGCGCCATTACGGTGAACAACAACGTGGCCCGGATCGACTACGATAAGTGTACCTCCTGCGGCATCTGCGCCGCCAAGTGCCCCCGTAAGCTGATCGTGGATATCCACAGCAACGGGAAGGTGGCCCCTGTGGTCGTGGCGTGAGATGGTACGGTGATACTTTTTCTTTTACAAAAAAGAAAAAGTATCCAAAAAGAAAAACCTTTGTGGGAAACTTCGTTTCGCTTTTGTCTGAAAATTGCATAAACCGATTGCCCGGCTAAAAAGCTCCCCCCGCGCCAGCGGCGCGGGGGGAGCTTTTTGATATCTGTGCAATAATTATCAGGAGAGGAGCCAGCCGGGCATCTCGTCCGATCCGCCGCCGGTGGAGCCGCCGGTGTTATCCGGGGTGGTGGGCGTCTGATCAGTGGGGGCGTGGTAGTTGTTGATGCGCTGGACGATGACGCAGACCTCGGCCCGGGTCAGGGTCTTGCTCCCCTCAAAGGTGGTGCTGGTGGTGCCGAAGATGATCCCCGCGCTGTTGAGGGCCAGCACATAGGGGCTGTTGGTGTCGGTAAAGGGGCTGGTCGCGCCGGTCACAGGGGAGAGCTTCATGGCCTTGCAGGTGATCTCCGCGATGGTCTCCCGGTTCACCGCGTCGGTGAGGACCAGGGCTTCGCCGCCGGTGGGCAGCAGGCCCTCCAGGGTGGCCAGTGTCAGATAGGGCATGGCCCAGTTGTTTCCGGTGCCCTCCACCTGCTTCTCATAGCCGGCGGCCAGCAGGATGAGCTTGAGAGCCTCGCCATAGGTGACGTTGTCCTTGGGATGGAAGAGCCCGTCGGACCGGCCGCTGACGATGCCGGCGTTGGCCAGCTCCGTCACGGCGGAGTAGTACCAGGAGGTAGAGGGGGTGTTGGGCACGTCGCTGAAGGTCTTGCCGGTGGGCGTGGTGGGATTGCTAGGCGTGCTGGGGTTCGTGGGATTAGTGGGATTAGTGGGGTTGGTGGGCTGAGTGGGCGTGGTGGGCTGGGTGACGTTAATGGTCACGGTGCCGGAGGCCAGCAGGGTGGCGGTGGAGCTGTAGGCGAAGAAGAGGACGGTGGCCGTGCCGTTGAAGCCGCTGGCGGGCCGGTAGACGACGCTGCCCACGTTCTGCTGGTAGCCCGTGCCGGAGATGGAGAAGCCCATGCTGGAAGTGATGGGGGCGTTGTTCAGGTAGAGCCCGCCGCTGGAGGGCACGCCGAAGGTCAGATAGCTGACCTCGTTCATGGCGGTGGTGGCGTTGTAGAAGTCAATAGTCCGGAAGTTCACGCCGTTGCTGCTGGTGCAGTCATAGCTGACGAGGAGGTTTTCCACCACGTTGGGCTTGGAGGTAAAGGTGATGGAGCCGATGAAGCGGGGGGTGCCGCCGTTGTAGCAGGTGAACTCCACTGTATCGGTGGTCCCGGCCTTGCCGGCGGTGTAGGTCAGATCGCTGATCCGGTAGCCGCCGGAGGAGCTGCTGAAGCTGTAGGTGCTGATGTTGGCGTTGGTCAAGGTCACGTCCCGGCTGCCGCTGCGGTAGGAGAGGGTGCCGTTGGTGGGGGCGTTTTTAAACTGGATGGTGATGTTGTTGGCCGTGGAGCCCACCACCTCCCGGTACTTGGCGGTGAAATCGTTGGGGTCCAGGGTTACCGAGTTGGTAGAGCTGACGGCGCTGTACTCGATGGGCGTGGCGTTGCCGCTGACGAACAGGATGGTGACAGTGCCGGAGCGGGAGACATTGGAGCCGCTGCCCCGGGCGGTGCCGTAGGCGGTAAAGCGGATGGTCACCTGGGAGCCGCTGTTGTTCCGGGGCACGTAGGTCAGGCCGTCCAAGCCGGTGCGGTTCCGGGTGGGATTGACGTAGCAGGGGGTGGGGTTGCGAGAATCCACCACGTCGCTGCCCCGGGAGCCGTTGTAGCCGGAGTAGAGGTTGCCGCTGGTGACGTTGGTGAACTCCACGTAATCCAGAGTGCCCCGGGGATTGATGTCGGCCCAGAAGTTCTCAAAGTCCGCGGCGTTCAGCTGCACGGTGTTGCCGGTCCGCTCGGAGTAGACGATGCCGGTGCCCGCGTAGCCCTCCTCGATGGTGAAGGTCATGGTGCCGTAATAGCGCCGCTCCGTGCCGGTGGCGTAGTTGCGGGTGGGGTAGGCCACGGCGACGAAGTCAAAGGAGGCCCTGCCGGAGGTGTCGTCGGGGGTAAAGGTGACATCGGAGAGGTAGTAGTCGCGGTTCCCGCTCAAACGGCCGTCGTCGGCGAAGTAGCGGCCGCTGGTGGTGGCGCTGAGGTAGCCCCGGGTGTCCCGCACGCTGGTGAACTCCACATACTCCAGGTAGTAGTCCCGGTCGATCTTGCTCTCGATCTGGCTGATGATGGAGGTGCCGCCGGCGTCGTCGTAGTCATCCAGGGAGTAGACGCTGGTGTCATAGACCGTGGCGGAGACGGAGATGTCGCTGTAGGAGGAATTGCCCAGAGAGACCGTCCAGCTGACCGGAGCGGACGTGCCGTTATAGGTTGCGGTAGCAGTCGAAAGCTGGGCCGTTGCCGAGCAGGTGACGGTATAGGTGTAACCGGACGAAAGCTCAGAGGCGGAGACGTCGAAGCTGGAGCCGCTGCCGGTCCTCAGCTGGATCTGGACCGTAGTGGCGGTAGCGTTCTGCGTCAGAGTCCAGGTGTAGTTGATCTGAGAATAAGGGGCATAGTTCGTAGTCGCATCGCCGTACAGCTTGACACTGGGTGTGACGGTGAAGGTGGTACGCGAATTATAGGGTACGGTGGCTTGGTCTGACATAGTCGGCGAGCTCTTTGTCAGAATGACGGTGAGCTCGCCCGCCGCCAGGGCCGTTGGAACCAGGGTGCATAGGAGCGCCAGCGCAATGAGAAGCGACAGGAGCCTGTGGGTTTTGTGTTTCATAACGTTTCCTCCATTTCTCGCATTGGGTCCCGCCCCGGGCGGAATCATCTTACAGAAAAACCATAGCAGACCAATGTGAAAAAGTAGTTTCAAACATGCATCGGTTTTGCATCATTCTTTAAAGATGTGTTAAAACGCCCCGGCGCGGCGGTTCTATGTACATAGACGCACAGGGGGCGGGGCAGGTTCCGCGCCTCTGGAAAATTTTTCCCGTTTTCCTCAGATGTGGGAAAACCGGTATTCGGTGGTGTAGTCGTACTGCCGTCCCGGGCGCAGAAGCACGTCCCCCCACTCCGGGTGGTTGGGGCTGTCGGGGAAGAACTGGGTCTCCAGGCACACGGCCTGGCGGGCCCGGTAGCCCGGGCCGCCCTTGCCCTCTCCGGTGGAGAGAAAGTTGGCGGTGTAGAGCTGCACGCCTGGCTTTTCCGTCCAGGTCTCCATGACGATGCCGGAGCGGTCCCCCGTCAGCCGGGCGGCCCGCCGCAGGCCCTCCGCCGGGTCCAGGACGAAGTTGTGGTCATAGCCGCCCACGTTGCGCAACTGCTGGTCCTGGGCGAGCAGGTCCCGGCCAATGGGCTTTTCGGCGGTGAAATCGAAGGGGGATCCGGCCACGGGGCGGCTCATGGAGATGGGGATGCTGTCCGGGCCCACGGGGGTGTAGCGGCTGGCGGCCAGCCAGAGGGTGTGGCCCATGGCGTCGCCGCCGCCGTTGAGGTTGAAGTAGCTGTGGTTGGTGATGTTGCAGTAGGTGGTCTTGTCGCTGGCGGCTGCGTAGCGGATGGAGAGGGCGCGCTCGGTGAGGGTGTACGTAACAAGCAGCTCCAGGCGGCCCGGAAAGCCGTTTTCCCCGTCGGGGGAGAGGTAGGAGAGGGTGACGGAGCTCTCCCCGGACTGCCGGGCGTCGAACACCCGGCGGTTGAAGCCGACCGGTCCGCCGTGGAGCTGCTTGACACCCTCGTTGGCCTCCAGGTGGACCGTCTGCCCGTCGATGACGCACCGCGCCCCGGCGATGCGGTTGGCGTAGCGGCCCACCACGGCGCCTATGTAGCCGTCGCTCTCCTCGTAGCCGGCCAGGGTATCAAAGCCCAGCACCACGTCCACCAGGTCGCCGTTCCGGTCCGGAACCCGCAGAGCCCGCAGGACCCCGCCGTAGGTGAGCGCCTCGGCCTCCAGACCGCCGCAGCGCAAGGTGAATTTTTCTACGGTCCGACCGTCCCGTGTGACCCCAAAGGGTTCCTTTGATACTGCCATAGCAAGAAAGTCCTCCTTTTCCCGCCTGTGGGGCGGGGCGGTTTTTTGTAACTGCGGATGCATACTTTTCATATTATACTGTGAATTACGGGTAAAAACAAGAGGGAAAGTCATTTTTTTCTTTGTTGCCTTTGCCGGAGGCGGCGAGGTGAAAAATTTTTCCAGTTCCCGGGGCGCTGTCCCCCCGCGCCGATAATTTTTTACTTGCCTGTTGATTCTTTCCAGAAAATGTACTATACTGGTGGCGCTGGGAGAAGAACAGCGCACACCCCAAAATTTGAGGAGGAAAAAACCAATGAAGTACAACCGCATTTATAACTTTTCCGCCGGCCCTGCCACGATGCCGGAGCCCGTTCTGGAGGAGATCCGGGATGAGATGATGAACTACAAGGGCTCCGGCATGTGCGTGATGGAGATGAGCCACCGCTCCCCGGTCTATCAGCAGATCATCGACGAGGCGGAGCAGGATCTGCGGGACCTGATGCACATTCCCGACAACTATAAGGTGCTCTTTATCCAGGGCGGCGCTACGCTTCAGTTTGCCATGATCCCCATGAACCTGATGAAAAACGGCGTGGCCTGCTACGTGGAGACCGGCGCCTGGTCCAAAAAGGCCATTGCCGAGGCCAAGAAGTATGGCGACGTCCGCGTGGTGGCCTCCAGCAAGGACCGCAACTACAGCTATATCCCTGACTGCGACGACCTGGACATCCCGGAGAACGCGGACTACGTCTACATCTGCGAGAATGAGACCATCCACGGCGTCACCTGGCCCAAGCTCCCCAACACCAAGGGACACATCCTGGTCAGCGACCAGAGCTCCATGTTCCTCTCCCGGCCCTGCAACGTCGCCGACTACGGCATGATCTACGCCGGCGTGCAGAAGAACGTGGGCCCCGCCGGCATGGTGGTGGCCATCATCCGGGAGGACCTTATCCGGGATGAGAGCGACCTGGACCCCAAGACCCCTATCTACATGAGCTATAAGACCCACGCCGACAACGGCTCCATGTACAACACCCCCAACTGCTGGGCCATCTACTGCTGCGGCAAGGTGTTTAAGTACCTCAAGAGCATCGGCGGCCTGGAGGAGATGGAGCGGCGCAACATCGAGAAGGCCAAGGTGATGTACGACTTTTTGGATTCCTCCAAAATGTTCCAGGGCACGGTGGACAAGGCGTTCCGCTCCCTCATGAATATCCCCTTCGTCACCGGCGACAAGGATCTGGACGCCAAGGTGGTGGCCGCCACCAAGGCCGCCGGCTACGACAACCTCAAGGGCCACAAGAGCGTGGGCGGCCTGCGGGCTTCCACCTACAACGCCATGCCCAAGGAGGGCGTGGAGGCCCTGGTGGAGTTCCTGAAGAAGTTCGAGGCCGAGAACGGCTGATATGTTCGGCAAGGAAAAAAAGGACCAGCGCTTTGCTGTAAAGGAGAGCCACAGCGTTGGCCCGTACAGTCTGTGGGTCCTCTGCGATACGGCCACGGGCGTAAACTATCTGGCGGCAGGGGGAAACGGGCTCTCGCTGTCCAGCATCACGCCGCTGCTGGATGAAAACGGAACGGTCGTAATCGACAAAACGATACCTGAAACTATTTGATGGGAGAAGATTACTATGAGAATCCTTGTTACCGACGGGATGGATAAGACCGCCCTGGAGCAGCTGAAGGCCAACGGCCACGAGGTGGTGGAGCGCTTCTACGCCCCGGAGGAGCTGGGCGCGGCCCTGAAGGAGTTTGACGCCGTTGTGGTCCGCAGTGCCACCAAGGTCCGCGCCAACCACATCGACGAGGCCAAGGGCGGCCGGCTGAAGCTCATTATTCGCGGCGGCGTCGGCGTGGACAACATCGACGTGAAGTACGCTGAGGAGAACGGCATCACCGTCAAGAACACCCCCCGGGCCTCCTCCAACTCCGTGGCGGAGCTGGCCATGGGCCACATGTTCTCCTGCGCCAGGTTCCTCTCCATCGCGGGCCACACCATGCGGGAGGACAAGTGGGAGAAGAAGGCCTACGGCAAGGGCATCGAGCTGGGCGGCAAGACCCTGGGCATTATTGGCTTCGGCCGCATCGGCCAGGCTCTGGGCCGCATGGCCAAGGGCATCGGCATGGAGGTGATCGCCCAGGATATCTTCCACGTCCCCGGCATTGAGGAGCAGATGGGTATGAAGTATGTGGAGTTGGACGAGCTCCTGGCCCGCGCCGACTTCATCTCCCTCCACACCCCCAGCCTCAACGGCGTCAAGCTCATTAGTAAGGAGAATATCGACAAGATGAAGGACGGCGTGGTGTTCATCAACACCAGCCGGGGCGACAACGTCAACGAGCACGACCTGCTGGAGGCCCTGAACTCCGGCAAGATCCGCGCCGCCGGTCTGGACGTCTACGCTGACGAGCCCGCCACCAATAAGGCCCTCTACAACCACCCCAGCGTCTCCTGCACCCCCCACATCGGCGCCGCCACCAAGGAGGCCCAGCAGCGCATCGGCACGGAGATTGTGGACATCATTGAAAGCTTCGGTAAGTAAGTAAACCCCATACCAGATTCTGCAGAGGACCGTCCCGCCTGCGCGGGGCGGTCCTTTTAGGCGCTGTTTGAAAAATGGGAATATGCCCAAGAGCGAGGGATTTTTCCGCCAGGCGAAGCCAATTTGACGCCGGCATACTGGATGTATTGCAAGGGAAATTGGCAATACATGGCGGAAAAAGACCCACTGCTTGGGCGTGTTAACATTTTTCAAACAAGCCCTAGGCTGCCGATAAAATATTTTCTTAACGTGGAAGGTATCGTTTCTCCAGGGGGAGCCCGAGGCGTTAGGCGGCCTTTGGCCGCCCCGGCCCTAAGCCGGCGAAGCCGGCCCGACGCTCAAAGCGCCGCGCGGCGGCGCTTAACGGAAAAGCCAGCGTAGCAGGCGTTCGGCGAACGTAGTGAGTACTTTTGTGACAATTTCGTTGTCACAAAAGTAACGGCGGCATTGGGTTCCGGCGGGCCTGTCCCGCCGGAACCGGTACAGAATGGACCGAATCCGGGGCGGAATACACAGAGCCTATTGCATTGGCCGAAAAATGCCGTATACTGGCGGCAGAATCAAATACTGAAGGAGGAGACCTATGAAATCGAGAGTACTGCACGCAAAGGACTTCCGGAGCATTGACATCAAGCCCTACGTCAAGCCGTTTGTTCCCGACGAGGAGGCCCTGGAAGGGGAGCTGCGGCGGCTGGCCAACCCCCATGTCCGCTGGGAGGCGGGCACGGCGGTCTCCTCCGGAGACCAGGTGCTGTGCGCGCTGCGGTCCGGCTGTCCCCGGTTCAACAGGGAGAACGTCCGGTTCGTGGCCGGCAGCAGCATGTTCCACAAGGAGCTGGAGGCGCTGTCCATCGGGATGAGCACGGGCGAGACGAGGGAGATTGACCTGCCGGAGGGTAGGGTGTCCCTCACGGTCCGGTCCGTGATGAACCGGGTGGTTCCTGAGCTGACGGACGCCATGGCGGAGGCTCTGGGGCTGGAGGGCGTGTCCAATCTGGAGGAGTACCGGGCGTACCTGCTGGTCCAGCAGAAGGAGAAGTACCTGGAGCAGGCGGTCTGGGAGCCGTTCCAGCATCTGCGGGAGCGGATGCTGGCGGAGACGGAGTTCGTCCTCTTCAAGGAGGACTGGCAGGCCGGCATGCGGCAGAAGCTGGAGCGCTGCCGGGTGCTCTTCCGTCAGGAGGGCATCGTCATGGAGGAGGCCACGGAGAGGGATTTTGAGGGCCGCATCCCGGTCAAGAGCTACCACGAGCTGGTGGCTATGCTCCAGCGGGACGAGTGGGATACCCTGCTGATGCACCTGCTGGGAAAGTATTACGCCCAGTCCGACGGCTTTACCGTCACGGAGGCGGACTACGAGCAGTACATCGCGGACTACACTAAGATGTGGCACACCACCGAGGACAAGGCCCGGGAGGTCGACCCCTATGACAGCTTTGTCTATAATGAGTACGCCAGCCACGCCGTTCATATCCTGCGGGAGTACGCAAAGACCCAATTTTGAGAAGGATAAAAATACAAAAGGAGAAACAGATATGGCTATTCAAAACGCGGACAAGAACACCTTCAAGGACCTCATCGCCCAGGACTTCGTCATCGCCGACTTCTACGGAACCACCTGCGTACCCTGCAAGCTGTTCTCGAAGATTCTGGAGGACATCGCCGCGGAGATCCCCTTCCTAAACATCGTCAAGCTCAACACAACCGACAACCCGGAGATTGCCGAGGAGCTGGACATCCACGCCGTCCCCACCATCCACTTCTACAAGGACGGGCAGCTGGTGGACAGCCACGTGGGCGTCATGCAGCCCCAGGAGGTCAAGGACATCATCGCCAAGTACATGTACGCCTGAGAGGCTGGAGGATTTCCGGCAAAATAAACCGCCGCCGGGACAGAATTGACATGGGGGCTTTTCTGTTCCCGGCAGATGGTCTAATATGTTTCCAGTGCCCCAAGCGGCGCCCCGTATCTTACATAATTTAGGAGGAAAAGAACATGAAGACCCTGAAAAAGTCTCTCTGCGCCCTGCTGGCCGCTCTGATGCTGGCCGCGTCTCTGACCGCCTGCGGCGGCGGAGCTAAGGAAGTCAACACCAAGACCGGCAGCTTTGACGACATGGTGGCCTATCTTACCGGCAAGGGCTACATCGCCAAGGACGCCTCCCCCGTGGACATTAACACCAACGCGGGCTATGTCACCGACAATACCGGCGGCGACTTCGCCATCTGTCAGGTGGCGGACAAGGCCCAGGACTTCGGTGGGCTGTGGCTGTTCTGGTTTGACGTGGAGGGCGACAGCGAGCTCTACCAGTCCAATTTCCAGAACATCGCCATGAACGGCGGCACCATCGTCATCGCCGGCGGCGCGGCGCTTTTGCAGACCGAGGCGTACAGCGGCAATTTCGCCATCGCTTTCGCCGAGGGCTACGCCCAGAAGGACGCCGTCCTGGCCGACTTCAACGCCCTGCCCAAGGAGTAAGCAATCTACATATGAGAGCCCCTGCTTTATTCCAACCCAATAAGGCAGGGGCCTTTCCGAATTGGAGGGATGAGATCAAATGCGACTCAGCGAGATATTTGGAAACGGCTACGGCAGCTTCCGCCGGTTCTTCCTGCTGCTGGCCAAGGCGAAACTGCCCTATCTGTGGTTGCTGGGCGACATTGTTGCCAGCGTGGTCATCATTCGCATCGGCGTCAGCACCACGGAGTACAGCGCGGAGCTCTTCGCTGGAAACGTGGGCCTGACGGCGGTGGTGCTTCCGTTCCTGTTCTATACCCTGCTGTCCATGGCCCTGGGGTGTGTCAGCGGCGCTGTCGGGGCCCTGTGCTCCGCCCGCATTGACCGGAACCTGCGGCGGGTGCTGTGGACCAAGATTGTCCGCCTGCCTCTGAGCTTCTACGAGAGCAGCGAGCCGAAGGAGCTGCTCAGCCGCATTACCACCGATGTCAGCTCCATCAGTACGCTGATTATGCAGGTTTTCCTCCCCATCCTCACCGGAGGCTACTCCGCCTTCGCCATCCTGGGGCGGATCTCCAGCTATGACAGCAAGCTGATGCTCTCCCTGCTGGCGGTGCTGCCGGTGAACCTGGTGATCGTCTTTATTGTGGGCCGTATGCGCTTTGGCGTCAACGACCTGGTCAACCGCCGCCGGGCCCAGCTCACCGGCGCGGTGGCGGAGCGGGCGGGCAGTATGATGCTGGTCAAGTCCACCGGCACCGAGGGAAAGGCCTTTACCGCCGGCGAGCAGAAAATGAAGGGCCTGTACGGCGCCGCGATTGCCAACAACTGGGTCGCCCAGCTGTCGGTGCCCGTCTACGCCATCGCCGGCGCGCTTGAGGTCATCGTCATTATCCTGGTGGGCCGGGGGTTCTACGCCGACGGCTCCCTGAGCCTGCCCCAGTGGATCGCCTACTATGGCTTCGCGATCCAGCTGACCAGCCTGCTGAGCAGCTACTGCGGCTACTGGGCCGCGTTCAAGGGGGCCCAGGGCTCCACGGACCGGGTGTCCCGGATTATGGACCTGGCGGAGGAGGCCGCCAAGACGGGCCGGGGGGCGGAGAACCTCTCCGGCGACATCCGGCTGGAGCATGTCGATTTCAGCTTCGGCGAGAAGGAGCTGTTCCGCGATCTGAGCATCACCATCCCGGCGGGGAAGATCACCGCCATCGTGGGGCCCTCCGGCTCCGGAAAGACTACCCTTATCAACCTTATCGACCGGCTCTACCCGCTCCAGGGCGGCTCCATCCGGATCGGCTCTGACGACGTATCCGAATTCGCCCTGCAAAGCTACCGCCGCGCCCTGGGCTATGTCACCCAGGAGAGCGTTATGTATGCCGGCACCCTCCGGGAGAACCTGCTCCAAGGGCTGGAGCGGGAGATCTCGGAGGAGGAGCTGGACGCGGCCTGCGCTGCGGTGGGCATCCTGGACTTTGTCCGCAGCAGGCCGGAGGGATACGACGTCCTGGTGGGAGAGGCCGGCGCCAGCCTCTCCGGCGGCCAGCGCCAGCGCTTCGCCGTGGCCCGGGCCCTGCTGAAAAAGCCGGACTATCTGCTGCTGGACGAGGCTACCGCCGCCATGGACATTGACGGCAAGGCCGGCGTTTGGAGCAGTATCCGCCGCCTGATGGCGGGCAAGACCGTGATCTACGTGGCCCACGACGCGCAGACCATCGCCAATGCGGACTACCTGGTGGTTCTGCGCAGCGGCGCGGTGGAGGCGGCCGGAAGCCGGGAGGAAATTCTGACCTCCAACACATATTGTCGGGAAATGATGGAAAAGGGAGGGGAGGAACAAGATGATGAAGCGTAACAGGACCGGGGCGTCCAAGCAGAAAAAGGTCAAGTTCTCCATGGGCTCGTTCCTGGCCTTCTACACACGCTTTCCCATCCCTTGGTGGCTGTACATCCTCTCCGCCCTGCTGGGCGTTGTGTACACGGAGCTGCTGATGCGGACTGCGGCGTTCACCATCCGCATCAACAAGGGTGAGCTGTACAACTCCGTCATCATCGGCTACGCCCTGCTGACGGTGCTCAATGCGGCGCTCTCCATGCTCCAGAACGTACTGAGCGCCTACGGCTCTGAAAAGATTACCCTCCGCGCCAGAAAGCTGCTGTGGAACAAGATCCTCCACATGCCCCTGCGGGAGGTGGAGCGGCGGCAGCCCTCCGCCCTCATCTCCGGCGTGGTCAACGACGTGGCGGAGGCCAGCAGCGTCATTACTATGCTGTCCCTCACCGTATCGTCCGTCTACGGCTTCGGCCGCTCCTGCCTGGAGCTGTACCGGTTCAACGCCACCCTCACCTGCTACATCCTGCTGCTGATCCCGCTGAACCTCCTGCTGTTCTACGTAGTGGGCCGGATTCAGCACCGGAGCATGCGGCTGCGCTTTGAGAGCCTGAATACCATGACGGAGTTTTTCTCCGAGCACATCTCCGCCGCCAAGCATGTCAAGGCCCACGCCATGGAGGACCGGGAGGTGGAGGAGGGCCTGCGGGCCATCAATGAGCGGTACAAGGCGGACATCTACTACGGCATTATGAGCCAGGTGCAGGTCCTGTTTAACTCCACCTGCTCCAACCTGGGGACCGTAGTTACGGCCCTGTTCGGCTCCGACATGATCCGCAGGGGCCGGATGCCGGATACCGGCATCAACGACTTCAGCACCTATCTGACCAATGTGGAGCGCTACAAGGCGGAGCTGCTCACCCACTACCAGACCCTGACCGGGACCCAGGGCGCCATGCGGTACGTGGGCGTACTGATGAACGGGCCCCAGGAGGTGCTGGATTCCGGCTACGACCTGCCGGAGACCAGGGAGACGGCTGATATCGTCCTGGACCACGTCAGCTTCGGCTACGACCCGGAGTTCCCGGTGCTCCACGACCTGAGCGTCACCATCCCCCACGGGAAAATCACCGCCATCATCGGCAACAACGGCTCCGGCAAGTCCACCCTGCTCAAGCTGCTCCAGGGCCTCTACCCGCCGGACAGCGGGCGCATCCTGCTGGGGGAGGCGGATATCGCCTCCGTCAAGCCGGAGCAGCTGCGGGCAAAATTCGGCTATATTCTGCAAAATAACCCCTTGCTCTCCGGCTCCATCCGTGATAACATTACCTATGGTATGAAGGGCGAGGTTCCCCAGGAGGCTGTCGCCGCCGCCGCGAGGCTGGCGGACGCGGACGAGTTTATCAATGCGCTGCCCCAGGGCTACGATACCGACATCGGCGAGGGGGGCAAGCTCCTCTCCGGCGGCCAGCGCCAGCGCCTGGCCATCGCCCGGACCCTCATGCGCAATCCGGACTATCTCCTCATGGACGAGGCCGGGGCAAGTCTGGACCACAAGAGCGATACCACCATCTTCCGCAACGTCCGGGAGTCCCTGAAGGGCCGGACCATCGTGGTGGTGGCCCACGACATGCGCTCCGTGGTGGACGCGGACTACATTATCGTCCTCAATCACGGCGACCTGGAGGCCGCCGGTGCCCATGAGCAGCTGCTGGCAAACAGTCCCACCTACCGGGGGTATTTGGAGAAGCAGGGCTACGACGTTGGAGAGGGGGCGCAGGTGTAATGAAGCGCTTTACCATTATCTTTTCCATCCTGCTGGTGCTGGGCTTTGCGGGATCGCTGGCCTACGTTGCCTCCTCCCCGGACTTTGTGGACCCCGCCGGGGCCGCGGCCTCCGGCGAGGACATGGACGCCCCCATCTGGAGCATGACCGTGGACGAGGTTCTCGCGGAGCTGGAGAGCCAGGGCCTCGTTGAGACGGACGGCCTGGTCAATCTGGCGGCCAGCGGTCTTTGCACCGTTGCCGTGAAGGTCACCAACGGCGCGGAGCTCTACTGGTGGGACCTGGAGAACCTGGACGAGAACAGCATGGAGTACAAGTCCTACCAGCAGCTTAAGGAGGAGGGCATTATTGACATCTACGGCTCGGGGAGCATTATATCCCTCTCCTCCAACGGGCCCTTCGGGCTGCTGCTGAGCTTCTGCGAGGGGGATGTGGACGCCCTGGACAAGGCGTTCCGGGCCGTGGGCCAGACCGGCGGCGGCGCGGAGGACCCCAACGCCCCCGTGTGGACCATGACCATGGACGACATGATGGACTACCTGGAGGAGAAGAGCCTCTGGAACCGGGATGAGATGCTGCCCCTCGCCGGCGGCGTCGCCACGGAGGGCTATGTCTACAACAATATAGAGCTCTACTGGTGGGACGTGGACAACCTGGAGGAGGGCAGCGACTATGAGGCCGCCTATCAGGATGCCCTGGCGGGGGAACCCATCGACCTCTACCAGCAGGGGCGGACCTTTATGCCCGTGACGAAAAATGGCCCCTTCGCCATTTTCACCTCCTACTATACCGGCGACGTGGACGCGCTGCTGGCGGCTTTCGAGGCGTTCGGCCGGGAATAGCACAATAATAATACGGCTTCAGAGGGGGGAGATCAGTGGGAATGAGGACCCTGCTGGTGGACAGCAACTTGGATCTGCGGGGCGAGCTGTGGAATCTGCTGTCGATGTACCGCTGCTTTCAGATGGTGCCGGCGGAGCTGAAAACCACGGAGGAGGCTGTGGACTGCATCGCCTCCAACGAGGTGGATGTGGTGTTCATCAACAACCAGCCGGCAGACCCCCGCTATACCAGTCAGGGGACCGCCCTGACCTCCTATCTGGCCCATGAGCGCCCGGATATTCAGGTGGTGGTCTACGCCGATTCCGCGGATGCCGCCTACTGGGCCTACCGCAGCCAGTGCGCCGGGTTCCTGCTGACCCCCATCGACCCGCTTGCCTTCCAGGCGTTGGTGAACCGGCTGACCTATATCTACGACCTCCAGCGGGCCAAGCGGGAGATGGCTAACCGCAGCATCATGATTAAGACGAAGAGCGGCTACCAGCTCACGCGCCTCAGCGATATCCTTTTTATCGAACGCAGCAGCCGGAAAAACCGCATTGTCGCCACGGACGGACAGGAGACGGTCCTTCTGGGCTACACCATGAACCAGCTGGAGGAGATGCTGGGGGGCAGCGGCTTCTATCGCTGCTACCAGTCCTTTATTGTGAACCTAGCCCAGGTGTCCTTCATCCGGGCGGACAACGACGCGAAGAACTACGCCCTCCGGTTCAAGGACTACGACGGGGAGATTCTGCTCAGCCGGAACAAGTACACGGAGATCGTGGACCTGCTCCGGGACAGGTACGCGAAGATCAATATCTAAAAGCTGTACCAATAGACGCAGCACGCATCTTTGCGGCCAAAACCGCCCCTGTCCGCGTTAAAAAATTTTGCAATACACAAAGTATTCCTGCCATTTTTTGCCTTGCCAGAAGCGATTTTCCCCCGCAAATCTGCATACTTCGCTTATTGGTACAGCTTCTTAGGCCCCGCATAACCGTATCTTGCAGCCCATCTGCCTGCGCACGCCGGCGTCCCGCGAAAGCGGGGCGCCGGGGTGTGCATTGCCGGTTTTAGGCTGTTTGATAAAATTTGATGGAGAAAGTAGAGGATTGATTGGAGGATGAGAGGAAACAGAGAGCGCCTGCGCTCCGCCGTCTCCACCGGGGCGGCTATTCTGGTAGGGAACTGCCTTTTGGCCTTTACGGTGGCGATTTTTATTATCCCTCAAGGGATCATTATGGGCGGCGCGACGGGAGTTGGAATCGTGTTTGGCAGGTTTCTGCCCCTGGAGACGGCCACCATCGTCCTGGTCCTGAACCTGCTGGCCCTGGTGCTGGGCGGCGTGGTGCTGGGCAGAAAGTTTGTTATGACCACTGTGGCCAGCTCCCTGCTCTACCCGCTCTTTCTGGGGATGGTGCAGAAGATTCCGGGCATCGATTCTGTAACGGACAACCTGATGCTCTCAGCCCTGTTCGGCGGCGGCCTGGTGGGCATCGCCCTGGGCATGGTGATGCGGGTGGGCTCCTCCACCGGCGGCACGGATGTGGTGAATCTGGTGCTGCACAAGTGGACCCACATCCCTGTCTCTGTCACGGTGTATCTGACGGATATTGTCATCCTGGGCGGACAGGCCCTCTTTGCGGATCCGGAGCAGATTCTCTACGGCATCGTGCTGCTGGTGGTGGAGACCGTGGCCCTGGACCGGGTGATGCTCCTGGGCCAGTCCCAGATTCAGCTCTTTGTCATTTCCAGTCAGTACGAGGCCATCCGCCGGAAGATCTTGGACGAGCTCCAGGCGGGGGCCACCATGGTCTGCATCGAGACCGGAATGACCGGCCAGCAGCAGCGGGGCGTGCTGTGCGTCATCCCGCCCCGGAAGCTCTTCGCGGCGAAGGAGCTGATTCAGCAGGTGGACCCGGCCGCCTTCCTGACTATCACCCAAATCAAGGAGGTGCGGGGACAGGGCTTCACCACAGAGCGGATTTACAAGGAGTGAGGAAGAGGGAGGCGCGTTCCGCCGCGCCCCGGACTTTTTTTGTGCCGGCCCCCGCTTTCGACAGAAAGTATCGTTTCAACCAACGTATAATAGCTGCAAGCAGTTGTGCTTGCAGCTATTTTTTTGCACGCAAAGGAGACAAGCCATGGAGATGACATACGCTACGGAGAACCGGCAGCTGACCATCAGGCTCAGCGGCGAGCTGGACCACCACGCCGCCCGGGAGCTGATGGATTCCATTGACCGCTGCATGGAGCAGAACCTGCCCACCAAGACCTTCCTGGACCTGGGGGGGCTGACCTTCATGGACAGCTCCGGCATCGCCGTGGTCCTGCGGGCCAAGAGGAGAATGGAGGCCCTTTCCGGCGCGCTGGTGGTGGTGAATATTCCCCGCCAGGCGGCCCGGGTCCTGGAGGCCGCCAGCCTGGAGCGGTACGTGGAGCTGATCTGACGGATTTTACAATTTTTACGATTTTTCTGTCCTCTTTTTGAAAAGAAAAAGGACCAAAAAGACGTTTTGCGCGAAACTTCGTTTCGCTTATGGGGACTTATGCATCAGGGATTAGGCGCCGTTTGAAACATGGACATAGGCCCAACAGGCCTCGGGTCCTCCCTGATGCAAATTCAAAAGAATAGAGGTGCGCCATGAAACCAAAAACCACAAATTACATATCCATCGAATGCCTCAGCCGCAGCGCCAACGAGGCTTTCGTCCGGGGGGCGGTGGCCTGCTTCGCCGCCCAGCTGGACCCGACCCTGGAGGAGCTGGGGGACATCAAGACCGCCGTCAGCGAGGCGGTAACGAACGCCATTGTCCACGCCTATCCGGACGCCCTGGGCCGCATTGTGGTAAAGGCCCGGGTGCTGGAGGAAACTGTGCTGGAGATCACGGTGCGGGACTGGGGCCGGGGCATCGCGGATGTGGACCGGGCCCGTGAACCCCTCTACACAACCGGCGGCGAGGAGCGCAGCGGCATGGGCTTTACCATCATGGAGAGCTTTATGGACAATCTCACGGTCCACTCCGCCCAGGGCAAGGGCACCCGAGTGACCATGCGCCGGCGGATCAGACCCCGCCGCGCCATCCGGTGACCGCCGGGACGCTGGATCTCCTTCTACAGGCGCGGCAGGGGGACGAGGCCGCCACCGCCCAGGTGCTCGAGGAGAACAGCGGCCTCATCTGGGCGGTGGTGCGGCGGTACTACGGCAAGGGCGCGGAGCCGGATGACCTCTATCAGCTGGGCTGTCTGGGGTTTTTGAAGGCGGTGCGAGGGTTTGACCCGGAATACGGCACCCAGTTTTCCACCTACGCTGTGCCGAAGATCGCCGGGGAGATCCGGCGCTATCTCCGGGACAGCGGCTCCGTCAAGGTGGGGCGGAGCCTGAAGGAGCAGGGGATCTGCATATATAACGCCAGAGAGCGCCTGCGCTCTTCGCTGGGACGGGAGCCGGTCCTATCGGAGCTCAGCGCGGAAACCGGGCTCACGCCGGAGGAGGTCGCCGCGGCAGAGCTGGCCTGCGCGCCCACGGACAGCCTTCAGCAGGAGAACGCCGACGGCCTGACGCTGGAGTCCACCCTGGCCAGCCCGGTGACGGAGGAGACGCTGCTGGAGCATATCGCGCTGCGCTCCGCCGTGGACGCCCTGCCGGAGCAGGAGCGGAAAACCATCCTCCTGCGCTTCTACAAGGGCCTGACCCAGCAGCAGTGCGCCAGAATTTTGGGCGTCAGCCAGGTCCAGGTCTCCCGGCTGGAGAAGCGGGCCATTGAGAAGCTGCGCAGGGATATGGGCTAGCGGAGCCCTACGCACAAAAGCATATGCCGAAACGCCCCTGCCCCAGGCAGGGGCGTTTCGCAGTTTTCAAAATAGATACGGTTCGTTTTCTGATGACCGCCATATGGAAAATAAAACAACTGTGATGTCGGATGGATGCAAAAATGATACATGGCAAATGGATAATGAAAAAACGAAGGGCGGAACTTTCCCGCCCTGCCCTGCGTCTATCCAATGAAACCGGCTGAGACAGAGAACTTTTGTCATAAAGGGAGGAACATTCATGAGAGAGTATGGAAAGAGGCTGGCCGCTCTGGCGCTGGCCAGCTGTATGGTTCTGGGGCTGGCCGCCTGCGGCGGTAAAACGGACGGCGGCGACACGCAGAAGCGTACAGGGACGGTCTACGTGCCCTCCTTCGTCTCCGTGGAGGCCGACAAGGTGGAGTACATCAACCAGGGCTGCGCGGACAGCCAGTACATCTATTTCACTGCGGACACCCAGGGGGAGGAGCACGAGGAGACCTACACCTGGGAGGATGAGAACGGCGAGGAGCAAACCGAGACCTACACCTACTACGACTACAGGACCGGCCTCTTCCGGGTGCCCCTGGAGGGCGGCGCGGCGGTGGAGCTGGAGAACTATGAGCCGCTCACCGGCCCCGAGGAGGTAGAAAACAGCTACACCGGCGTCAACAATATCCGCGCCGGCGGGGACGGCACACTGTGGGTGACGGAATACGTCAACTGGTGGTACTACGACCTGCCGGAGAACTTCAACCCGGAGACCGACGACCAGTGGGCCTATGAGGTAAACGGGGCGATGGAAGTCCTTCGCCAGCTGGATTCCACGGGCAAGGAGCTCAGCCGCACGGAGCTGAGCAGCGATCTGGCGGAGAAGGCGGGGCTGGAGTCCTTGAGCAGCATGGCCTTTGACAATGACGGCAATATCTTCCTCAACTCCGATACCAAGATCGCCGTGCTGGACAAGGACCAGAACCTCCTCTTCACCCTGGAGGGGGAGAACCTCTGGGGCCAGATGGTCCTGCTGGGAGACGGCACCGTGGGGCTGTCCAGCAGCTACTACGACCAGGAGAAGGAGAGCCACGGCTATCGGATGCGGACCATTGACCTGTCCAAGCAGGACTGGGGCCCCTCCTATGAGCTGAGCCAGAGCGCCTACAACGTGTTCCCCGGCGGCGGCGATTTCCTCTTCTACTACCAGAACAACGACTCCATCTACGGCTTCAAGGCCGGCGCGTCGGAGGGGGAGAAGATCTTCTCCTGGATCGATTCGGATATCAACAGCAACGCGGTGCAGTTTTTCACCTTCCTGACCGACGGCCGGATTGCCGCTCTGACCCGGGAGTGGGGCATGGGGGCGGACCGGGCCACCTATGAGGCCGCCATCCTGACGCCCACCGATGCCTCCACCCTGCCGGAGAAGGTGATTTTGACCTACGCCACCATGGGCCTGGACTACTCCGTGCGCGGCTCCATCATCGACTTCAACAAGACCAGCGACCGCTACCGCATCGAGGTCCTGGACTACTCGGAGTTCAACACCGGCGAGGACGCCAGCGCGGGTCTTACCAAGATGAACACCGAGATTCTGGCCGGACGGGTGCCCGACATCCTGGACGCCTCCTCCAATATGCCCATCTCCCAGTACGCGGCCAGGGGGCTGCTGGAGGACCTGTGGCCCTACATCGAGCAGGACCAGGAGATCGGCGGCCGGGCGGGCGTGATGGAGAACGTGTTCAAGGCCGCGGAGCAGGACGGCAAGCTCTACCAGATCTTTGGAAAGTTCGACATTCGCACCGTGGAGGGCGCCCGGAGTGTGGTGGGCGACCGGATGAGCTGGACCCTGGCGGACCTCCAGGCGGCCCTGGCCGCCATGCCCGAGGGCTGTACCCCCTTCGCCCAGGACGTCACCCGGAGCAATATGCTCTCCAACATCATGTCCTGCAACATCGACAGCTTTGTGGACTGGTTCACCGGCAGCTGCTCCTTTGACAGCGACACCTTCAAAGCCCTCCTGGCCTTCTGCGCCGACTTCCCGGAGGAGTTCAGCTATGACAACATCGACTGGGACACCTGGGAGGAGGAGGACCAGCGCATCCGCACCGGCAAGCAGCTGCTCCGGTCGGTCTACGTGGACACCTTTGTGGGCCTCCAGACGGACAAGAGCATCTTTGGCGGGGACGTGAGCTACGTGGGCTACCCCATGGAGGACGGCAGCGTGGGCAGCTCCTTCCAGCCCATGGGCAGCAGCTTCGCCATGAGCGCCGCCAGCAAGAACAAGGAGGGCGTCTGGTCCTTCATCCGCCAGGTGCTGCTGCCCATGGACGAGGAGGACTTCGAGAACCTCTGGGACTTCCCTATGAACAGCGGCGACTTTGAGAAGTACAAGACCAAGGCCATGACGGTGGAGTACGTGGAGGACGAGGACGGCCAGCAGGTGATGGACGAGAACGGCGAGCCCATAAAGGTCTCCAAGCGCTCCTATTGGATCGATGAGGACAACATCATCGAGGTCTACGCCGCCACCCAGGAGGAGGTGGACCAGATCATGGCCCTCTACAACGCCATTACCACCATCTGGCGCTATGACCAGAGCGTCTACGACATTGTCGAGGAGTCCGCCGGGCCCTACTTCAGCGGCGACTGGAGCCTGGACGACACTGCCAGACGCATCCAGAGCAGCGTGAAGCTCTACATCGGCGAGCAGCGGTGATTCTTTTTCTTTCAAGAAAAAGAATCCAAAAAGGACATTAATTCGAGCCTAAACCGGCTGTAATTCCTGAATTTACGCCCGATAACGAAGCTGCTCGTTATCGTCAGGAGATTGTATCAGCACGCCTTCAATCCATATACGTTAAGGGGATCTTAAGGAAAAAGATGACAGAAATGATGGAGTGAGGATGCAAAATGGATACACGGCTGAGTAGAATAGGGGATGTGATTCCAAACAACCAAGGAGGATGATTCCCATGAGAATACGAGGAAGACGGCTGACTGCGGCGCTGCTGGCGCTGTGCATCGCGTTGGGCCTGGCTGCCTGCGGCAGCGGCGGCCAGGAGACGGACGAAAACGCCCAGCAGCTCAGCGGGAAGGTCTACGTGCCCAAGTTTGTGGACTTGGATATGGACTTTGACTACATAAACAGCGGCTGCTGCGACGGGCAGTATGTCTATCTTTCAGCGGACATCCGCAGCGAGGAGGAGGTCACGGACCCGGAGACCGGGGAGACCTCCGTCAGCTACTCCTCGGAGAGCGGCATCTACCGGGTGGATCTGGATACCGGCAAGACCGTGCCTCTGGAGAACTACGAGCCCAGCTACAGCTTTGAATCCTACGAGGATGGCTGGTTCAATCTGGACAGCATCTCCCAGGGCGCGGACGGGACCCTGTGGGTCCGGGAGCGGGTCTCCCTCTACGAGTATGACCTCCCGGAGAACTTCGACGAGGAGACGGACAGCAAGTACAACTATCAGACCAGCACGGATATGGAGCTGCTGCGGCAGCTGGACAATACCGGCAGCGAGCTCCAGCGCCTCGAGATTACCAATCTGAGCGAGCTGGTGCCGGAGATGCAGTACCTCCAGAGCATGGCGATGGACGCGGAGGGCTGCATCTACGTGTACGGCAGTAGCGAGACCGGCGATAAGGTGGCAGTCCTGGACAAGGACCTGAAGGTTCTCTTCTCTATGGACGCCGACACCTGGGGCGAGTTCATCACTCTGGGCGACGGCACCATCGGTGTGCGCCGCAGAAACAGCGACGGCGCCTTTGTGGCGACCTCCATTGATAAGGAGGCCAAGGGCTGGGGGAAGGACTACCCCCTGCCCGCCAGCGCCGACAACATCTACAGCGGCAGCGCGGACCATCTCTTCTACTACGGCAGCGGCGAGTCCCTCTACGGCTACGACGCCGAGACCGGGGAGGGGGAGAGGCTCCTCAGCTGGAGCTCCGCGGACATCAACGTGGACTGCCTCTCATTCTTCACCTTTCTGGCGGACGGCCGGGTAGCGGCCATGACCCAGAACTGGGGCTGGGAGGGCGAGGACCCCTCGGTTGAGCTGGCGGTGCTGGAGGAGACGGACGCTTCTACCCTGGCTGATAAGACCATCCTCACCTATGCCACCATGGGACTGGGCTCCGACCAGCGCTCCGCCATCATCAAGTTCAACAAGACCAACCCCAGTTGCCGCATCGAGATCCGGGACTACTCCGAGTACGCCACGGAGGAGGACTACCAGGCGGGGCTCACCAAGCTGAACACGGAGATTCTCAGCGGCAATGTGCCGGACATTATAGACGTCAACCGTCTGCCCCTGCGGCAGTACGGCGCCAAGGGCCTGCTGGAGGACCTGTGGCCCTATATCGACTCTGACCCGGACATCAGCCGGGAGGGCCTGATGGAGCGGGTGTTCACCGCCGCCGAGCAGGACGGCAAGCTCTACCGGGTCTTTGACAGCTTCGGCATCAGCACTGTGATCGGCTCCCGGAAGGTGGTGGGGGACGACGTCAGCTGGACTCTGGCGGACCTCCAGGCGGCCCTGGCCTCCATGCCGGAGGGCTGCACCATCTTCGGCGAGGGGGACATCAAGGACCAGATGCTCTCATCGGTGCTCTCCTCGAACCTGGACAGCTACGTGGACTGGGACAACGGCACCTGCAGCTTTGACAGCGACGCCTTCAAGGCCGCGCTGGAGTTCTGCAACAGCTTCCCGGCGGAGTTTGACTGGGAGAACTACGAGCACGACGACAGCAACAGCGAGCCAGCCCGGATCGCCAGCGGCAGGCAGATGCTCCAGGACCAGATGATCAGCAGTTTCGGCGACATCCAGATGTACGAGGCCATGTTCGCCGCCGCGGAGGGCGGGCTTAAAAACTACACCATCGACTACGGTACGAGCTCCGGCGGGTCTATGACGGTGGTGGTCGGCGGCGATGGCGCTTCCTTCAGCCGCGACGGCTACACCAGCCAGCGGCTGATTCCGGGCCGGTACATCACCTACGTGGGCTACCCCATGGAGGACGGCCGCTGCGGCAGCAGCTTCACTGTCTACGGCAACTCTCTGGCCATGTCCAGCGCCTGCAAGGACAAGGAGGCCGCCTGGTCCTTCATGCGGGAGCTGCTGCTGCCCGCGGAGGAGCGGGTCTACAACCGCAGCAGCGTCTTTGGCCGCAATAACTTCGCCACCAACAAGAAGGACTTCGAGGCCGCCGCAGAGGAGGCCATGACGCCGGAGTACATGATTGACGGCGAGGGCAAGCAGATTCTGGACGACGAGGGCAACCCGGTGCAGGCGTCCAAGGGCGGCTGGACCTGGGGCACCCTGAGCATCGACCTCCAGGCCACCACCCAGGAGGAGTACGACCAGTTCATGGAGCTCTACAACGCCATCGACTCCCTCTACAGCTACGATACCAGCATCTACGACATCATCAGCGACCTGGCGGGCGGCTATTTCAGCGGCGACCGGAGCCTGGATGAGACCGCCAGCCAGATCCAGAGCCGGGTCAACCTCTACCTCAACGAGAACCGGTGATACTTTTTCTGGAGACAGTATACAAGCCCGGGCGGGCAGGCCCTCGCCTGCCCGCCCCCGGGAAAAAATCTGACCTGCGGCGGTGAAAGCAGTGATTTCTAAGGAAAAGCCTATCAAAAAGCGGAAAGAGAAGCGCACCGCCCGCCAGGTGTGGGACCGGGGGAACGACAGGCTGCGGGACACCCTGTGCAGCCTGGGCTTCCTGGGCCCCAGCGTGACAGGGGTGGCGGTATTCTTTATCGTGCCCTTCCTGGTGGTGGTGTACTACTCCGTCATTCGCAGCCCCATCAATCCGGAGTTCGTGTTCCTGGACAACTTCAAAGCGGTGTGGAACAACTCCTCCTTCCGGGTCGCGGCGGGCAATACGGCCAAGTTCTCCGCCATCGCGGTCCCCCTGGCGGTGGTGCTGAGTCTGGCCCTGGCGCTGCTTCTGGAGTGCCGCATCCCCTGCAAGAGCCTCTTCCGCACCTTCTTCCTGAGCCCCATGATGGTGCCGGTGGCGTCGGTGGTGCTCATCTGGCAGGTGGTGTTCCACTACCGGGGGACGCTAAACGTGATCTTGGGGAATTTTGGGGTGGAGCCCATCGACTGGCTTAACTCCCCCTACTGTCTGCTGGTGATTGTGGTGCTCTTTTTGTGGAAGAACCTGGGCTACAACATGATCCTCTTCATGGCCGCGCTGAACAACATCCCCAAGGAGCTGCTGGAGGTGGCGGACGTGGAGGGTGCCTCGGCGGCCCACAAGTTCTTCAACATCAAGCTGCGCTACCTCTCGCCTACGGTGCTCTTTGTGGCCATTCTCTCCATTATCAACTCCTTCAAGGTGTTCCGGGAGATCTACCTGCTGACGGGCAACTACCCCTACGACGGGCTGTATATGATGCAGCACTTTATGAACAACACCTTCAACAATCTGGACTACCAGAAGATGTCCACGGCGGCGGTACTGATGGCGCTGGTGATGGTGGCGCTGATCGCGCTGCTGTTCAAGGCGGAGGATATCTTCGGAAAAGATGTGGAGGGCTAGGGCTTGCTTGATAAATAGCAGAGTGACCAACAGTGAGAGAATTTTTTCCGGACAAGGCAAATACGATTCCACAACGGCCCTAGTGGGCCGCCTGCAGGGCGGCCTAAGGCCATCAAGGGGCCGTGTGGAATTCAATCGCGCACGGGCGCTCGATGCGCCCGTTGCGCGATCTGCGCAGGAATACTTTGTGTATTTCAAGATTTTTAACGCGGTCCGGCGGAAAAAGATCCGCTGTTTGGGTGTTTTAATATTTTTCAAACATGCTCTAGTCAAAAAAGATGCTGACGCATCTTTTTTGAGGGGGAAGGATCGGGCCGAGCGCGGCCCGTAGAGTGTTTTTCCGACGTACACGCCGCCGGAAAAACGATTTCAATTTATTTCGCCGCCCCGGCGGCGAAACTCCTGCGGAGGGCTTTTGCATCCATGAAAAAGAAGCGCTACTTCGGGCGGTTCGCCCTGACGGTGCTGGCCGCGGGCTTCGCCCTTGCTTTCCTGCTACCCACAGTGCTGACCATCACCAACTCCTTTATGACCCAGAGTGAGATCAGCGCCAACTATGGCAAGGTGTTCTCCAGCCTCTCCGGCAGCGGCGGAAAGACCTACGTGGCGGAGACGGTGAATCTGAAATTTATCCCGGACAAGGTGAGCATCAGTCAGTACGTCGACGTGCTCATCCGGAGTCCGGACTACCTGCTGAAGTTCTGGAACTCCGTCATCCTGGTGGTGCCCGTTGTGCTGCTCCAGCTGGCGGTGGCCTCCGTCACTGCCTACGGCTTTACCCGCTGGCGGGGCAAGGCCAGATCGTTCCTGTTCTTCTTCTACGTGATATTGATGCTCATGCCCACCCAGGTGACCCTGGTGCCCAACTACCTGGTCAGCGGGTGGCTCGGGCTGCTCAATACCCGCTGGGCCATCATCTTTCCCGGCATGTTCGCGCCCTTCTCCGTGTTCCTGCTGACAAAGTCCATGCGGCGAATTCCCGGGTCCCTCATCGAGGCCGCCAAGCTGGACGGCTCCAGCGAGTGGCAGATCTTCAAGGACATCTGCCTGCCCCAATGCCGCAGCGCCCTCTACTCGGTGGCGATCCTGGTGTTTATCGACTACTGGAATATGGTGGAGCAGCCCATCATCCTCCTGCCGGACGCGGCCCAGCAGCCCCTCTCGGTCTACCTGTCCGCCATCAATACCAACGAGGTGGGCCTGGCCTTCGCCATCGCTACCATCTATATGGTGCCCTGCCTGCTGCTCTTCCTCCACGGCGAGGACTACCTGGTGGAGGGCATCGCCCACCAGGGCTCCGTCAAGGGGTAGACTCATGTGCTTTTCTTTGTGAACAAAGAAAAGCACCAAAAGAAAAACTTTATTCGCGAAACTGTCGTTCCGCTCCCATGTTTTATGAAAAAGACATTCTAAAAATCTAAAAGGATACGCAAAACGGAGTTTTGCGCCGGTTCGCGTCATTGGGCTTCGCCCAACGACCGCTCAGGCAGCGCAAGCGCCGCATACTTTCTTTTGCTTCTTTTCTTTTTTACAAAGAAAAGAAGGCGCCTCCCCTGCGACGAGAGGGCGCTCCCGTAAGACCAAGTGGAAAGGACGAGGATCCCTATGGAAGTAAAGGAAAAATCCAAAAAGAGGGAGCTAATCAAGACGATAGCCATCATCTTTCTGGTGATTCTCTTGATTCTGACCTTTTTTTCCAACACCTTTATGAACTACTCTCTGCCAGAGGTGGCCACGCAGATGGTGACCTCCGGCACCATCAACGCCAAGATTCGGGGCAGCGGCACGGTCTCCGCCAACGAGAGCTACGAGGTGGTGATCAACCAGACCCGTGAGGTCCGGTCTATATGCGTCAAGGTGGGCGACACGGTGGAGCAGGGGGATCTGCTGTTCGTGCTGGGCGACATGGAGAGCGAGGAGCTCAAGACCGCCCAGGACACCCTGCGGAATCTGGAGCTGGAGTACCAGAGGCAGATTCTGGAGCTGGCCAAGTCCCACGCCACCGACGACCTCACAGTCCAGGGCATCCGCTCGGAGCTGGAGCGGGCCATAGCCCAGCGGGACGCCAACGTGGTGACGGAAGCCGAGATCTCTTACGCCAAGGGCGACCTGGCCCAGGTACAGAGCGAGCTGAGCCAGATTGAGTCCATCCTCACGGAGCTGAAGGCCGTACAGGCGGAGGCGGAGGGGGAGGACAGCGCCTACGCCGCCGCCTCCGCCAAGGTGGCGGAGCTGGAGAAGAAGATCAGCGAGCTCAACGATCAGATCAAGGCCGACCAGGAGAACCTCAAGAAGCTGGACGAGGGCGACAGCCTCTCCAAGGAGTGGGAGCTCCAGGACGCCCGGGACACCCTGGACAAGGCGGAGACCAAGTGGGCCGCTGACTGGGCGGCGTACGCCGACCTTTTGCAGCACGTGGGCTACTACTACCGGGGCAGATCCCCCCAGGTCATCACCAGCAGCGAGCAGGTTAGTATTGAGGCCTCCCTGGCCAGGCTGGAGCGGATCCCCTCAGATCCCTCAGATCCCTACGATAACGGTCTCGACACAGCGCAGATCCGCACCGCCTACACCACGCTGATTGCCGATCAGGACGCGGTGGACAAGGCCCAGACGGCCTACGACCGGCTGGTGCAGAACCAGAACAACGCCTACGACACCACGGCCCAGGCCCGCCGGGACCTCCAGCAGCGGATCAACGCCGCCCAGCAGGAGCTCAGCGCCGCCCAGCGGCAGCTGACCGCCGCCCAGCAGGAGCGGGCCTCCCTGGCCGGCTCCAACAGTCAGGTCAAGGAGCAGATTCGCAGCTACGAGGCCGCCCAGCGGGACCGGGAGGCCAGAAAAAAGGAGCTGGAGACCGCTCTGGGCGACCTGACCGCCAAGCAGACCCTCTATCAGGAGGCTCTTGAGACCATCGAGGCAAAGGAGAAGCAGCTCCAGGAGGCCCTCTCCGGCAAGGACATCGACGGCCAGCTGGAGGATTTGAGCCTCCAGAGCAAGCAGCTGGAGATCCAGCGCCAGAGGGAGCTGGTGGCCAAGCTGAAGGAGGACTCGGTGGACACGGAGATCAAGGCCAAGGTCTCCGGGGTCATCAGCGCCATCAACGTCACCGCCGGCAAGGAGAACACCTCGGGCCAGCCCATGGCTACCATCGACGTGGTGGACCGGGGGTATACCATCAAGATTTCGGTCACCAATGAGCAGGCCAAGCAGGTGAAGGTGGGCGACACGGCGGACGTGTCCAACTACCGCTGGGGCAGCGACATCAACGCGGTCCTGGAGGCCATTACCAGCGACCCCTCGGCTCCGGGTCAGAAAAAGCTGCTGGTGTTCCGGCTTACCGGGGATGTCGAGGCCGGCGCCAACATCACCCTCTCCGTAGGCCAGCGCAGTACGGTGATGGATACCATCGTGCCCAAGAGCGCCCTGCGGGAGGACACCAACGGCAAATTTGTCTTTGTTGTCACCAGCAGGAGCACGCCCCTGGGCAACCGCTACACCGCCACCCGGGTGGATGTGCAGGTGCTGGCGGAGGACGACAACAACGTGGCCGTCTCCGGCGTGGCGGCTAACGACTACGTGATTACCACCGCCAGCAAGCCCCTGAGCGCCGGGGATCTGGTAAGGATGGTGGAGAATCCATGACAAAGCTGCTTCGCCGGGCGGCGGACCGGATCCGGGCCTTTGGGTTTCGCCAGTGGTTTCTGCTGATTTTGAATGTTCTGCTGGTGCTGGCCGTGATTGGAGCTCTGATAGGGCTCCGGGCTGTCAGCGGCGCGCTGGAGTCCCTCACCGCTGCGGAGAAGTTCCGGGGCGGCGGCGAGACCCGCTTTGCCCAGCTGGCCTGCTACCTGCCCGTCGGCGGCGGCAAGACGGAGGACGATATCTACACCTTCCGCCAGGCGCTGGATGCCAAGCTGGTGGAGCAGTCCCTGGAGGCCCCGGAGGGGGGCAGCCTGTACATCGACGCCTACTGCGGCGCCCTCTCCGTCAACATCAGCTCGGAGAACGGCTCCGCCTCGGTGGAGGCCGTGGGGGTGGGGGGCGACTTCTTCTACTTCCACCCGCTGAAGCTGCTGGGCGGGTCCTACATCAGCGGCAGCGACCTCATGGACGACCTGGTGGTGCTGGATGAGGAGATGGCCTGGCGGCTCTTCGGCGGAACGGATCTGGCCGGCATGGCCGTGCAGATCAACGGGGAGCCCTTCGTGGTCGCGGGCGTCATCAGCCGGGAGGACGACTTTGCCTCTAAACGGGCCTACAGCGGCGGCGGAGGCCTTTTCCTGTCCTTTTCCGCCATGCTCCGCCTGTCGGAGGACGCCAGGATTACCTGCTATGAGCTGGTGATGCCGGACCCCATCAGCGGCTATGCCAAGAGCGTGGTTTCGGAGAACTTCCCCGTGGGCAGCGGCGATGTGGTGGAGAACAGCAGCCGCTACGGCATCGTCCACCTGCTGGAGGTAATCGGCGGCTTTGGGGAGCGGTCCATGCGGACCAACGGCGTGATCTACCCCTACTGGGAGAACGCCGCCCGGCTGACGGAGGACTATGCGGCGCTGCTGCTGGTGCTGACGGTGGTCTTTGCCCTGTGCCCAATGCTGTTTCTCCTGGTAAACAGCATCCGGTGGATTCGCCGGAGCTACCGCTTCGTAAAGGCCAAGGTGCCGGAGACGGTGGAGACGGCGGTGGAGAAACGCCGGGAGGAGCGGCTGGAGCAGAGGTACAAGGAGAGCGCCGTCCCGGCTGCCGCGGAGACAGCCCCGGAGGCGGGGCAAGAAAGACCGGAGGAGAAATAATCCATGGCGGAACTGAGCTTGCGGAAGGTAAAAAAGGTATATGACAACTCCGTGGTAGCGGTCCACTCCTTTGATTTAGAGATCGCGGACAAGGAGTTTATCGTACTGGTAGGCCCCTCCGGGTGCGGGAAGTCCACCACCCTGCGGATGGTGGCCGGTCTGGAGGAGATCACGGAGGGGGAAATCTATATCGGCGGCAGGAAGGTCAACAACGTCCCGCCTAAGAGCCGGGATATTGCCATGGTCTTTCAAAACTATGCCCTCTACCCCCATATGACGGTCTACGACAACATTGCCTACGGGCTGAAGCTGCGGAAGTTTCCCAAGCGGGTGATTGACCAGAAGGTCCGGGAGGCGGCGGAGATTCTGGACATTACGGAGCTGCTCAAGCGCAAGCCCAAGGCTCTCTCCGGCGGACAGCGGCAGCGGGTGGCCATTGGTCGGGCCATTGTCCGGGAGCCCCAGGTGTTTCTCATGGATGAGCCGCTGAGCAATCTGGACGCCAAGCTGCGAAACCAGATGCGCTCGGAGATCATCAAGCTGCGCCAGAAGGTGAACACCACCTTTATCTATGTTACCCACGACCAGACGGAGGCCATGACCTTGGGGGACCGGATCGTCATCATGAAGGAGGGCTACGTCCAGCAGGTGGGGACGCCCCAGGAGGTGTTCCACCACCCGGCCAACCTCTTTGTGGCGGGCTTTATCGGCACGCCCCAGATGAATTTTTTTGACGCCAGGCTCCTGCGGGAGGGTGACCGCTACAGCGTGGAGCTGGGCGGAGACGGCCCCACGGGCACGCTCCGCGTCCGCCTCTCCCCGGAGAAGGAGGCCCGGCTGCTGGCCAACCAGGTGGAGAGCCGGGATATTACGCTGGGGGTGCGGCCGGAGCACATCCTGCTCTCGGAGGGCGCCGAGGCGGTCTCGACCTCCGTGGAGGTGGCGGAGATGATGGGCAGCGCGGTCCACATCCATGTCAGCGCCTGGGGCAGAGAGGTTGTGATCGTCGTGCCCGTCAGCGAGGAGGAGTCGGAGAGTGAGAACCGCTTCTGGCGTGGCGCGGCGGTGCGGTTCCTGTTTAGGGGCAGCGCGTCCCACGTGTTCGACCGGGAGACGGGGATGAACCTGGAGCGCCAGACGGAGCCGCCCCGGGTGGCGGAGCCGGCGGAGGACCTGGCCGCTGAGGGCGCGCCCGATGTGCCGGCGGAGATGGCTGACGCCCTGCCGGAACCGGCGTCCCAGGAACAGGCGGACCCCTTCGCGGAGGACGAATAGCAAAAAACGGCGGACCCAACGGGGCAACTCCCATAAGGAAGTTGCCCCGTTGGCAGCTGTGCCCGTAAGTGAAAATCATTCGATTGGGACGGTGTAGCTTCGGTTACGCCGTCTTTTTCTTGCGCTTCTGCATAGAGTTATAGTAGGCCAGATATTCCCGTTCCAGTGTTTCCGGCTCCGGCGCAACCCACAGGCCAATGGTGTTGTAGTGGATGTCCACCTGCTGGTGTCGCTTGCCGTTCAGCTTTTCAGGCTTGGATACTACGATTTTGTCAATGAACTCGTGGACGATTTCAGGCGTCAGTTCCGTCAGCCGGGTCACTTTGCCAGTCTTGCCGCTATCCGATGATGGTGGCAAGGACAGGACTGCCGCTTTTTCGCTCTGCAAAGGGGCGCAGGCTCCGTCTTTTCCTGCGCAGCAGGGACAACAGCGTTCGTGAAACGAACGCG
>CATLAL010000023.1 GCA_949878425.1 uncultured Oscillospiraceae bacterium | reverse complement strand
ATGATTATTCATTTTCCTTACCCAAAGGAGAGGGACAGCGGCGCGGCGCCCTGGCTGTAGATGGAGGGGGGCCAGCCGGAGTCCCAGGCCGGTCCGGGCTCGTACCGGGCCAGAAATTGCAGTCCCTGGGCGTCCCACACCCCCAGATCCGCGCCGTACCAGTCGCAGGTCCCCCAGACCATCCGCGCCCCGTCCCAGGCCAGGGCCTGGCTGCGGAGGATGAGCCGGCGCAGAGCGTCCTCCTCCTGGTCCAGGGAGCCGGTCAGCACGGGGACCGCGCGCCCCTCCTCCTCCTGGACCAGGCAGAAGGCTCCGCCGGAGAGGACCGCCAGGTGGAGGGGGCCACTGTCAATGGGGTCCAGGAGGGTCTCCTCCTCCCCCATCTCCAGCAGCTCCAGCCGCTCCAGGGCCTCCCCGGTCTCCCGGTCCAGCACGGTCAGCGCCAGCTTGCCCTCCTCCCGGGTGTAGAGCAGCAGCCGGCCGTCCTCGCCCAGCCGGAGGCCCAAGGCGTGCTCCGCCGGGTAGAAGAGCCGGAGGCCGGACAGGTCGAACCAGGGGCAGTCGTCCTCCCGGCAGGGGATGAAGTGGACGCCGGGTCCGTCGGGGCACTCCAGGGCGTCGGTCCCGTCCGCCGTCGGCGCCCCGGCCACCAGGTAGATCCCCTCCGGGCACACCGCGCTCCCGCTCCACAGGGCGGGCATGTCCTGGCTGAACTGGGCGCTCACCGCCGTTACCGCGCCGGAATCGTCCTTGGTGACAGATACCTCTATGGTCTGCTCCGGCGGCACCGGGATGCGGAAATAGTGGGAGAGATACCCATTGGAGGAGGAGTCAAAGGAGTCGGACAGGCCCTGCCACCGGCCACTGAAAAGAAGGGGATAGTAGGGGCTGTAGCCGTCCATGGGGACCGTCTCCGTCCGGGTTTCCCCGGGGCTGGTGCGCTCCTGGACCCCGTAGGCCAACGCCACCACCGGCTCCTCCCCGGACTCCGGCAGCACCAGGCCGGTGTAGCTCTGGATGCCGATGGAGGAGAGGCTGTAGTTCAGCTCCCCATAGGGCTGGAAGGCCCAGGACATGTCCGGCTCCTGCCGCTCCGGGTCAAAGCGGAATACGGTCTCCGGCGTCCCGCCGGGGGTGAAGGCGGTCTCCCAGGAGAGGTGGCCGTCCGCGTCCCAGAGGCGGTAGGCGGCTGTGACGCCGGCCGCGGCGGCGCTGTCGCCGGCTAGCACGGTCTCCCGGAGGGCCAGCCGGTCCCGGGCGGCGTTGACCCACAGGTGGGCCCCGGCCAGGGTCCCAAGGGTCAAAGCCGCCGCGAGGCAGAGAGCTGTAAGGCTTCGTTTCATGGCTCCTCCTCTCCCTCCGTGAGCCGATCCAGGGCCCGGCTGACCCGGTCCGGCTCATACCCATAGGTCTCCTTCACGTAGGCCGTGAGGCTCCCGCCCCGCTCCTCCAGGTCCAATGTGGAGGCGTCCCCCACCAGCTTCCCCCTCCGCAGCAGCAGGGCCCGGCTCACAAAGCGTTCCACCTCCTCCAGCAGGTGGGTGGAGAGGACCACCGTCTCCGTGGGCTCCAGGATGCCCAGCAGCACCTTGTAGAAGTCCTCCCGGTTGAAGAGGTCGTTTCCCGCGAAGGGCTCGTCCATGAGGATATAGTCCGCCCCCTGGCTGAGTGCCAATATCACCTCGAACTGGTTCTTCTGGCCGGTGGAGAAGTGGCGCAGAGCCCGGTTGGCGGGCAGGGAAAAGAACTCCAGCAGGGCCCGGAACCGCTTCTCCCGCCAGCGGGGGAAGTGCATCCGGTAGAAGTCCCTGTGTCCCTCCGCCGTGAGGGCGGGGAAGAAAGAGTGCTCACAGGTGGCGAAGGAGAGCCGGGCGATGTTTCGCCGGGTGACGGGCTCCCCGTCCAGCAGGACCTCCCCCCTGTAGCGGATAAGGCCCAGAATACATTTCATCAGCGTGGTCTTACCCGCGCCGTTCTCCCCGAAGAGACCCACGATCTCCCCTGGGCCGATGGCGACGCTCACACCGTCCAGGGCCTTTTGGGGGCTGATGTGCCCGGCGCGGTAGTCTTTGTACAGATTTTTTAACTCCAGCATAGCGATTCCCTCCTCATTGCATTCCCCACCAGGCTCCCCCCGCAGTCAGCTCCCAGGGGGTGCACAGCCGGTAGACGGCGAGAAACAGTCCCAGCAGCGCCAGGGCCAATACGACGCCCCCCAGCAGCCCCGCCGCCGGCAGGGCCAGGCACCGCCGCCACAGGTCCCGCCGGTCCGGCAGGCGGCGCATGAGATAGATGCTGCGGGTCTCCAGATAGTGGGAGAGGTAGTTTCCCGCCGCCGCCAGGGGCAGAAAAACCGCCAGAATTTCAAAGCCCAGCATAGTGCGGCTCAGCAGAGCGGCAAAGGACGGCATGGGGAAGCGCTCCCCCAGCCTGGCGGCCCACAGCACCGTCTGCCGGGCGTCCAGGAAGCTGGCCAGGAATTGGCACAGCCCCCAGAGGGTGGAGAGCCCCAGGCAGAGACCGATCCGCCGGGCGGTCCGCCGCCCGTCCTGGCCCAGAGGGGCCAGGGCCTCCCAGTCAAGCCGCCTCATCCGGCATCCCCCTCCTTCCCTGGATCAGATACCCGCCGTACCGGACCAGCAGAAGCAGGGCCAGAAGCAGCAGGGTGAGGTTATCCTGAAAATTCGCCGTCTCCTGGGGAAAGAGCACCACCGTGGCCGCCGCCAGAGCCGCGGGCAGCAGGGGGAGCTTGCCGCTGCGGCGGTACCGGTAGGGCTGCACCGCCGCGCCGAAGCCCAGCGCCAGCGCGAGAAACAGGTTGCGCAGATAGACGCCCCAGTCCGCCAGAGGTAGCAGGCCGTGGAGAAACTCCAGACGGTAGAAGGCCAGAAACAGAGTCTGGCCGCTGGCGTACTCCGGCGGCAGGCTGGCGGCGTACCAGGCACAGAGCGCCAACGCCGCCGCCGTCTGCACCGCCCAGAGGGCCAGCAGGCACACGCTGTTGCAGGCCGCGCTCCACAGCACCACCGCCTCCTCGGAGACGGATAGCCGCCCCAGGGTGTACCTCCGCTCCCCCGGCTCCCAGCAGAGCAGGGCAAAGACGGCGAGAAACGTTGCGGCGCAGAGGATGGAGATCCCCCACAGCAGATCCTCCAGCAGCGGCGGGTCCTCCCCGGCGCGCAGCAGCCGCCCGCCGAAAAGCGCCGCCTCAAAGACCGCCATCAGGACCAACAGCCCGAAAACCTTCCCCAGCTTCAGCCTGGCCCACAGGGCCAGGACCGCCAGATGCTTCCTCATTCGTTCTCCGCTCCTCTCTCCGATTCGTCCCAGATCCTCTGGAAAAGCGCCATGCAGTCCTCCTTGGAGGCCCCGGTCTGGCGCAGGGCCTCCACCAGACGCCGGGCGTCCTCCGCCAGCAGCTGAGAGCGGACCCGCTCCACCAGCTCCGGCTCCGCGGATACATAGCTCTTCGCGCCGGACCGGGACTGGATCAGCCCCTCCTCCTCCAGCAGCCGGCAGGCCTTTTGGATGGTGTTGGGGTTCACCCCCAGAAGGGCCGACAGGGCCCGCCGGGAGGGCATCTCGTCACCCGCCCGGATGGCCCCCGCCACAATCCCCCGCTGCACAAAGCGGATGATCTGACGGTAGATGGGCCCGTCGTCCCCCAAGGTCAGGTGTTCAAAAGAGACCAAGCCGCCGCCCCCTTCCTGAACTGTATTATTTGAATAGTACAGTTTAACCGTATTATACGGGTAATACGGTTGTTTGTCAAGCCCCTCTTTAACAGGAAATTATCGGAAGAGGAAATTTTCTCTTGCTACTTAGTTTTAGTTGGAGTATAATAAGGTTGACATATAATTTGCTGGAGCGGATATGAGGAGGTGCGGACAGGTATGGCGCTGAAGGATTCCTTCCTGTCCCGGCTTTTTGGCGGCAGCGCGGAAAAGCCGGAGACGGAACAGCCGGTGGAGGGCCCGCTGGCTGAACAGCCCCTGGAGCCGGAGCGCACCGGGGCAGCTCCGGCGGCCGCCGGCCCGGCCCGGCTGGATCTGCCTCCGGAGCACGCTCTGCACCGGCTGTGGAGCCTGCGTCTGGACGAGGCGGGCTTCGGACCCGCTCCGAAGCTGTGCCTCTCGGCCCAGCCGGAGCCTCTGACGCCGGAGGAGGCGGAGCGGGAGCTGCCCAGGCTGCGTCTGGCCGTGACCACCTCGGCCAACCAGCGCATCGCCCAGGCCCTCCCCAAGGGGGAGGAGGAGCCTCCTGCTATGGACGCGCTGCCCACGGTGTTCATTACGCGGAACCAGCTGACCGCCTGGCTTCTGGTCTATCCGCCGGTCGGCGCGGGCAGGGAGCTGGATACGCAGATGATCCGTCGCGCTCTGGACGGGGCCCGGGTATCCTTCGGCATTGACGAGGAGCTGCTGGGCAGCCTGCCGGAGCAGCGGGACCGGTATTTCCGCCTGTTTCTGATCGCCAGGGGAACCCCTCCGATTCACGGGCGGGACGGCGGCATCATTGACCGCTTCAGGCGGGAGATCGTCCGCGAGATCGTAGTGGACGAATTCGACCAGGTGGACTACACCTCCCTCAACCTGGTGCAGAACGTGGAGGAGGGAGAGACGATCTGCGAGATCGTCCCCTCCCTGGCCGGCACACCGGGGACCACCGTGCTGGGCCAGGCGATTCCCGCCAAAGACGGCAGGCCTGCCAGCGCACCCAAAGGGCGCAATACGGAGCTCAACGAGGACGGCAGCGCTCTGGTAGCCACCCGGGCCGGCCATGTGGAGTTTATCAGCCGCTGCTTCCAGGTCAAGCCCGTGCTGGAGATTGGCGGAGATGTGGACTTCTCCACCGGAAATATCAATTTTCTGGGCGACGTCCATATTCAGGGGGACGTCACAAGCGGATTTTCTGTGCGGGCGATGGGAAACGTGACTGTAGACGGCCTGGTGGAGGCCGCCTCGGTGGAGGCTGGCGGCGACGTAGTGGTGGCAAAGGGCGTAGTGGGCAACAGTCAGGCTGTACTTATGGCCCAGAGAGGCATTTTTGCCAAGTATCTGGAAAATTGCAGCGTTTACGCCCGGGAAAACTTGCAGGCGGACTGTATCATCAACTGCGATGTGTACAGCGACGGAACCGTGCAGGTTCGTTCCGGCCGGGGGACCATCCTGGGCGGACGCATCCGGGCCGCACAGGAGGTCAGCGCCAGCGTCGTGGGGTCCCGATCCGAGCGGCAGACCACGATTGATTTGGGCGGAATGCCCTGCGCGGATTTTGAGCGGGAAAACCTGCTGCGGGAGATTCGGGATCTGACGGAGAGCCTGGAGCAGACGGAGCAGCAGCCGGACAGCCCCGCCCGGACCAGCCGGCTCTCCACCCTGCGGATGAAATGCTCGGTGGCCAAGCTGAAGCTGGACCAGTTTGACAAGGACATCGAGCTGCTCAGACAGGCAGATCGGAACGACCGGTTCCAGGAGGGCGGCCGGCTCTCCTGCGGTTTAGCTTATCCGGGGACGGTGCTGAATATTGGGGAGGCCAGCCTGCGCCTGGAGTATGAGACCAGGCAGTTCTCCGCCGCGCTGGTAGACGGGGAGATCTATCTTATATAAACAGCGGCCGCCCAGCACAATGCGCTTGTGCCAGACGGCCGCCCGGTTGGGCGCCTTTTCTTCAGATTTCAGCCGGGCCGGCGGCCCCGAGGACGTAGCGTTCAATAGCCTGCGCCGCTCCGTCGTCCGGGTTGGAGCCGGTTACCGCCCGGGCGGCCCGCCGGACCTCCTCCGGCGCGTCCCCCATGGCCACGCCCAGTCCCGCGGCCTGGAGCATGGAGATGTCGTTTCCGCTGTCTCCGATCGCCATGGTATGGGCGGGGTCGATCCCCAGCAGGCGGCAAGCGGTGCGCAGTCCATGGGCCTTGGTGGCCTCCCGGTGGGTGACCTCCATGGTGTCCGGGCCGCTGAATACGCCGGAGAGGGGGAGCGCCGCCAGGACGGAGAGAATCTTCTCCCGGGTCTCAGGGGGGAGGTAGGGCAGGTTGACCTTCTCAAAGGCCAGCTCCGTGCCGGCCAGGAAGGTTTCCAGGCACTCCACCTGGCGGCCCACCCGCTCCAGTACCCCCAGGTGGAAGCGCAGGGACTCCCGGCGGCGGGATACCTCCCAGCTGTCCGCTGTGAGATAGAGCTGCCCGCCGGAGGAGAGCTCAATGGCGATCCCCAGCCGCTTGGCAGCCTGGACAAGGGGCGTCAGGTGGGCGGCGGTCATATAGCGGGCGTCCAGCAGCTCCCCTGTGGCCAGCCGGCGGATCTCAGCCCCGTTGCAGAGCACCGCGATGCCGGACCAGGCCGGATTGCCCAGAAGGGGCGGCGGCAGCAGGCTCTGTTGCCGTCCGGTGGCGGGCACGATGGCCACCCCCCGCCGGTGGGCCTCCAGAAGGGCCGCCTCCAGCCTGGCGGAGAAGGATACCCGGTCGGGCCGCAGGGCGGTGCCGTCCAGGTCCATAATGATTGCGCGTATTTCCATGGGCAATATCTCCTTTTCCGGGCGGTAGGTTGGGCATACATTCTTTGGGCATACATTCTTTTTCTTTGTGAACAAAGAAAAAGAATCAAAAAGAAAAACTTTTGCGGCGAAACGTTGTTTCGCCTTTAGGAAAAGCTAAAGAGTGGCAGGGTTAGAGTCGGTTTTAAAACAGACTCTAGTACTCCACCAAGTTAGGAATTGCAAGCTGCGCTTGGAGATGGATTTTCGCAGGGCAAGGCGGAGGATGCGGATGGGCTGACGCCCGCCAAAGACGACAACGCAGCCCTGCGGGAATCCGGCCCAAGCCAATTGCAGGTTCCAGGCTTGGTGGAGTATTAGGGCTCCACCAGGGTGAAGGAGCCGCCTCTGGGGATGCGGTCCGCCAGGAGCAGGGCGCTGTCCGGGACCTGCCCGATGACGTTGACCCGGCTGTCCGGCGGGGCCTCCCGCCGCAGCAGCTGCACCTCCCCGGAGTAGCGGCCGTAGGTCCGGTTATCCACGGTGATGCTTCCGCGCCCACGGGAGACGCAGTGCCGGGGCTCCACGGCCTCGCCGAAGCAGGAGTACTCCCGGGACTCGGTGAAGCGGACCAGCCAGGACGGGGAGTCCGGCCGGCAGGTGAACACCTGGCCGTAGAGCCCGGCATAGGCCGGGTCCAGCGCGGCGGGGATGGAGAGCACGCCCTCCTCCTGAAAGCGCCGGATCCGCCGCTGCTCCCCAGCGCTGAGGCCCGGGTCGCCTACAAAGACGCCGTCCATTCCGAAGCGAAGGACCATGTCCGCGTAGCAGGCGGAGGGGATCTGTCCCCGGTGCTCCTCCAGGGTGGGGAGTCCCGCGTGGACAGGCCCCCGCAGGGACTGGTCCCCGGGGACGAAGGCCAGCACCCGCAGTCCCGCCTCCTGTAGGGCGCGGGTGCTCTCCAGGAGAAAGTCCGCGTCCAGGCCGGTCTCCGGCCTGGGGTAGAAATTGTGCATTGCCATGACGAGGCCGCCGGCCGAGGCCAGACGCCGTCCCGCCTCCGGCGAGGTGGTGGAGGCGTTGACCGCGATGGGCATCTCCCGGGCCAGAGCGGCAATCTCCGCCTCAGTAAAGCCGTAGTCAATCCGCAGGGCCCAGATCCGAAAACGTTTGGCAAGCCGGACTAGGTCCGGCTCGCCAAACTGAGAAACTGTTTTTACGGATACATCCGCGATGGTCCGGAACCCGGCCTCCGCCAGCCAGAGGCAGACCCTCTCGGCGTTGGCGCAGTAGTCCGGAGCAAACTCCTCGCTGATGTGCAGGGACAGGAACACCTTCGCGCCGGTTCCGGCGGAGCGCTCCAGCATCGCCCGCTGGGCTTCAAAGCTTGTCAGATAGACGGAGTAGCCCAGGGGCTCAGACATTTGCCACTTCTTCCGGCTTGATGGCCAGGTTGGTGAAGATAAAGCCCATGATGTAGCTGATCACCAGACCGATGACGAAGTAGAGCACGCTCATGGTAGCGCCGTTGGGGCCGGCGGTCATCACGAAGCAGCCCAGCAGGCCGGAGGGGCCCCAAGTGGTGGAAGCCACCTGCATGAAGTTGACGAACGCGCCGCCGAAGCCAGCGCCCAGACCGGCGGTGATGAAGGGCTTGCCCATGGGAAGCGTAACGCCGTAGATCAGGGGCTCGCCTACGCCCAGGATACCGGCGGGCAGGGCGCCACCGATGACGCTCTTGAGGCGGTTGTTGTTGACCTTCTTGCACTTGAGGTAGATGGCGATGGCAGCGCCAACCTGGCCGGCGCCGGCCATGGCCAGAGCGGGGTAGAGGTACACGGCGCCGAAGGTCTCAAGCTGTACCGTGTACAGGGCCACCAGGCCGTGGTGCATACCCATAGCCACCATGGGCAGGAACAGCGCCGCGCCCAGATAACCGCTGACCGCGCGGACGATGGGGGAGGTGCTCATAGCCACCGCGCCCACCAGCTTCACCAGGCCCGTGGAGATGAGGCCCGTGATGGGCATGACGATGAAGATGTAGGGGATCAGCGTGATAATGAGGGTCAGCAGGGGCGTGAACACGATGTCCAGCGCGTCGGGCATCTTGCTGCGGACGGCCTTCTCGATCTTGCACATAACCCACACGCCGATGACAGCGGCCAGAACGCCGCCGCGGCCGGCGCGGAGGATGGCGTCCAGAGGCTGCGCCTCATTGTAGAGATGGACAACCTTGGAGATGGCATCGATACCGCCCAGAGTGGTGATCATGCCCAGCATGCCGCCCAGAACGGGGGTGCCGCCGAACTTCTCCGCCGCACGGTAGCCCGCCCAAGCGGTCAGGTAGGTCATGAAGGCGGTGTTGATCAGGCCCAGGAGGCTGGTGACGATGATATACCAGCCGGCCTCGGCGGAGGTCTTGAACACCTGCTGGATCAGGGTGTTGATGCCGGCGCACAGACCGGCGGCGATGACGCCGGGGATCAGGGGCACGAAGATGTCGCCGAAGGTCTTGAGCATGGACTTGAGCTTGTTCTCCTTCTGCCCGGCCTTGATGGCGGCCTTGTTGGCCTTCCAGTCGCCGCCCGCGGTGGCGGTGGCGGCGTCAGCGGCGGCGGGGATACCCAGCTCCTTGCAGTAGTCGGAGCACTTGCGGCACTTGCCGGGGCCCACCACGACCTCAATGTAGTTCGGCCGGTCGTGGACAATACCCATCACGCCCTCGATGCCCTTCAGGGCCGCCTCGTCAATCGCGCCGTCGTTCTTGACGTTGATGCGCAGACGGGTCATGCAGTTGGTGGCGGTGACAACGTTCTGTCTGCCGCCCACACCCTTCAGGATGCTTTGGACCAGTTCCTGAATTGTCATTTCTTCTTCCTCTCTTTCATGTTTTTCGTTGGGATGGTACGGTTCCTTGCGCAGTCCCTTTGAAAAGGACTGCAAAAAATGGCTGAGCCATTTTTTGCTGAAGAAAGGCTGGACTATTGGATCGCTTCCCGGACGTGGCCGTTGGCCCGCTCCAGGCGCTGGGCCGCCTCCTGGGCGCCGCAGTTAGCCAGAATCATGGTAATGGCGGCCTTGACGCTGCCGCCGGCGGCGGAGATCTTCTCCCGGGCGGTATCCCGGTCCACGCCGGTGGCCTCCATCACGATCTTCTCCGCCCGGCGGTGCAGCTTCTCGTTGGTCTGCATCACGTCCACCATCAGGTTCTGGTAGGCCTTGCCGGCCCCCACCATGGAGGCGGTGGAGATCATGTTGAGGATCAGCTTCTGGGCAGTTCCCGCCTTCAGGCGGGTGGAGCCGGTGAGGACTTCGGGACCTACCACAGCCTCGATCGCCAGATCCGCCGCCTGGCCGATCTCCGAATTCGCGTTGCAGGAGATTGCCGCCGTATGGCAGCCGACCTCTCTGGCATAGGCCAGTCCACCCAGGACATAGGGGGTGCGGCCGCTGGCCGCGATGCCGATGACCACGTCCTTGCTGGTGAGATGGTTATTCTCCAGATCCGTGCGGCCCATCTCGCGGCTGTCCTCCGCGCCCTCAACGGCCTTGAGGAACGCCTGCTCGCCGCCGGCGATCAGACCCACGACCCGGTCGGGAGATACGCCAAAGGTAGGCGGACACTCCGCGGCGTCCAAAACGCCCAGCCGTCCGCTGGTACCGGCGCCCATATAGAACACCCTGGCGCCGGCCTCCAAGGCCGCCGTGGCCCAGCCCACCACCTCCGCAATCTGCGGCAGAACGGGCGCAATGGCCGCAGGGACCTTGGCGTCCTCCCGATTCATTGCGGTAACCACCTCGAGGGGGGTCATCTGGTCCAGATTCATGGTATCGGGGTTTCTGGTCTCTGTGGTCATTTTTTCTAAGTTAATGTCCAAGCGCAATTCTCCTTTCTGTCGGCTGTATCTGCGGTCCGCGCACCCGTTTAGGGACGATTCGCGCCCTGCCGCCTGTCTACAGTTGGTATTTTACGAAATTATCTCTTTCAAGTCAATTCGCGGTGGAATATGCGGTACTTTGTTTTGAAAATAGATTTGTTTTCCGCGACATTGGGCAATATGGTGAAACTTCGCGGAAAAAAATCCACTGTTTTTTTGCATTATGTACAGAGTTGTGGTAAAATGTGCCGTGAGATTTCAGAGAGACAAGGGATATACCCTGCGCCGCGGGATGGGAGCATACAGAACCCCGCAGGGCGCGGGCAATGAATAAGGAGGGTATCACACCATGAAGAAAAGTGCGCTGCTGTGCCTGCGGGAGTGCAGAAACGCCATCAGTCCCACGGAGCGCTCCATTGCAGACTACCTGCTGGAGCATCCGGAGAGCGCCATGGAGTGCAATATCCACGAGCTGGCGGAGAGAACTTTCTCCTCCCCCTCCACCATTATCCGCATGTGCCGCCGGGTGGGGTTCGAGGGGTACAAGGAGTTCCGCCAGTCTGTCACCTACGAAATGGCCCTGCGCAAGCAGAGCGAGGAGGAGGAGCAAAAGGAGATTGCCCGCTCTGACCACATGGAGGACATCATTGAGAAGGTGACCTATAAGAACATCATCTCCTTAGAGGACACCCGCAACCTTCTGGAGGCGGAGGTCCTGGAGAAGTGCGTGGATCTCATCTGCTCCTGCCGGACGGTGCTGCTCTACGGACTGGGCGCCTCCCTGTGCGCGGCCCAGGACGCCTATCTGAAATTTCTGCGGCTGAACAAGCCGTGCGCCATTAACGCGGACTGGCACGCCCAGCTGCTCCAGGCCCGCAATGCCAGCGCCGAGGATCTGGGGCTGGTGTTCTCCTACTCCGGAGAGACGGAGGAGGTGATCGCCTGCATGCGGGAGATGCGCAACAACAGAACGCCTATGATCGCCATTACCCGCTATGGACACTCCCCGGTGGCGGAGCTGGCGGACTACAATATATACATTGCCGCCAACGAGGCCACCTTCCGCAGCGGAGCTATGTCCTCCCGCATCTCTCAGCTCAATGTGATCGACATCCTCTATACGGCCTTCGCAAACGCCAGCTATGAGACCAACCTGACCCAGCTGTCCAGAACCCACATCCGGAAGGCCCGTGCCGGGAAGCGGGGCGGCGATTCCGGCAGGTAGAGGCGCTGGAGAGGGCCCGGCTGCAATGCACAGCCGGGCCCTCTCCTATACAGGATGGAAAAATCAGAATTGATAGGTGGCGGCGTTGATGGAGGTGACATCCTCGCCTTCCTCTTCCTCCGGGCAGGCGGGACCGATGCGGCCCACGTCCTCGGCGGTCATCTGTACGGCGGCGCGCTGGACCTCCGTGCAGATGATGTCGCCGCAGTCCCGCAGGGCCACCAGCCGCTCCCGGATCAGCTCCGGCGGCACGTCCTCGGAAAATTCCACTCTGCCGCAGTCCTTCACAGACAGCCCGTCTTCCGCGCTCTCCAGCAGGGGGCGGTCGATGACAACGCCGTCCCTGTCGCAGAGATGGACGCCGCCCAGGACCAGCAGCCTGCCGTAGATGGGAGCGCACTCCATTACCGCTGCCTCCATGCCCTTTGTCACCAGCAGGTCGCCGCCGACCCGGAGGTAGGACACCCGCTCCAGGCAGGAGGCGCTGGCGCGGGTGACGGCGAGGCTGCCGTTGACATAGAGCTTGCCGCCGTACCGGCGGAGCAGAGCCTCATCCAGGGTGGCGCTGCCGTTTACAAAGGCGCAGCCGTCCGGGAGGATCAGGATGTCCGCCCGCTCGTCAAAGAGGGGGACGGCGGCCTCTGCCAGGCTCTCCGCCACCATCAGCTGCCGGGTGACAAACCCCACGTTCTTCTCCGCAAGCCTGCCGAAGTCGATATCCGGAGCCAGGGCCACAATCCGGCGGGCCGCGTAGTAGCGGGCGTCCTGCTTCGTGCGCAGGCAGAAGGTGCGGTCCAGCTCCACCGTCCGCTTGAGCAGGACGCAGCCGTCCGGGTAGGTGCTCAGGGAACCGTTGATGTTGGCGGCGGAGAGGAGGACGGCCATGCTCTCCGGGCAGATGACCGTGCCGTTGACCCTAATGCCCAGGTAGCGCCCCACCAGCTCCTCGCTGCCCGGAGCGATGACGAGATTTCCGTTGACCATCAGGTAGACTCTGCCCGCCGGCAGGGACTGGCCGGGGTGCAGCTCCATGGAGCCGTTGACGGTGGAGACCTGCACGTCCCCCTCCAGGTCCAGGATGTTGGCCGCGTTCAGCTTCACCTGGTGGCGGCTCAGCAGCTCCCTGGCCTCCGGACCGGCCAGCAGAAGGGCGCTGTTGATGGAAATCCGCTCGTAGGCGTCCAGGACGCTCTCCCTGACAGTTCTGGCGTCGCAGATGGCGCAGTTGATTCGCAGTGACTTACCCATAGTAAACCCTCCATACATTATAATATACTATTTATTGTTCGGTTTCCTGCCAGCGCAGCAGCTTCCTGCGGGCCGAGGCCAGCCGGGAGCGGACCGTTGAGGGCGCCAGGCCGAAGATCTCCCCCAGCTCCGCGGCGTTGTAGCCCTCGAAGTACCGCATGGCAAAGAGGGGCCGCTCCTCCTCCGGCAATCGCTCCACCATCTGGCGGACCGCCACCTGGGTGAGGTCCTCCTCAAAGGGGACCAGCGCCATAACCTCCTCCGACCCGGACACCTCCCGGGCCTGCTTCCGCACCCGGTCGATCTGGAGATTTCTGGCGGTCTTATAGAGCCAGGCCCGGCGCTGGCCCTGGCTGAGGGGCTCCAGGTCCTCCAGGTGGGTCAGCGCCCTCAGAAACGCCTCCTGAACCAGGTCCTCCGCGGCGGAGCGCGCCCCGGTCAGGGAGACGCAGAAGCGCAGCAGATCCTCCTGAAACTGTGTGTAGAGCGCCTCGACCATGGCAACGTCCCTCCTCCCGCTGTGCGTTCAACTGTATAACGAATGAACGGGGCCATGTGTTGATAAAAACTGAGAAAAACAAAAAATTTTTTCAAGCCCCGGCGGCAGAAAAAGGGGAGTGCTCCGCGCTCAGGCGCGGAGCACTCCCCCAACGGACCGCTAGCCCTCCTCATATACCAGCCGGAGGGCCGGATTCTCCGCCGCCGCTTCGGCCAGCGTTTGCAGCAGGGCGGCGCCGTAGGTCCCCAGCGCCGCCTCCAGGGCGGCTCTGCGGCGGACGGTCAGACAGACCGGGGCGCTCAGGCCCCCAGTGAGGACATCGTAAAGGGCGTCCAGGTTCCTCCCCCAGGCTTGGAGGCCCAGCTGGACCTCCAGCTGGTCATAGGCGGCCTCCCGGGTGGGTATCTGGCCGCCGTCTAGAACCACAGAGATCACGGCGCCTCCTCCCCGTAGAGCAAGGTGAAGCTCTCGTAGTGGTCCTCTGTGTAGTAGATGAGGCCGTCATTGGAGTAGATGATCCGTTTTGCGCCGCGGCTGGTCTCCCCGGCCGTGTCGATGTCGCACTCATAGTAGGTTCTGCCCGGGGCGTCCGGCAGAAGGCCCTCCCGGTTGCCGAACCGGTCCCCGCCAATGGCGCAGCCGGGGGCATAGCGCTCCACGGACCCGCCCGTCCAGCCCAGGTCCCGGGCCTCGCTCTTGGTGAGATAGTTGTCCGGCAGATGGCCGTAGGCGTTCAGATACGCGGCCACCTCCTCCGCGCTGTTGTAGGTGCCGTCCTCCGTCGGCGCGTCCTCTCCGTCCTGGTAGAGGCTGCCGCTTTCCTCCTCCTCGGGGAGGAAAACCTCTGTGGGACCGTCCTGACCGCCAATAACGCCCGCGTCCTCTCCGCTCAAGACCGCGTCCGCCAAATTGAGGACGTTTTCCGCATTAAAATCCCCGCAGCCGGCTGGCAGCAGCACCGCCAGCGCCAGCAGCAGGGCGGCCAATTTCTGTTTCATAGCGCCTCCCGATTTCTCTTATTGCGGCCTTCAGAACACGTCTGTCTATTCTACCACAAAACCGGTCCGATTTCAATCCGCTGTTTCGCGGAAAATCAGTCCATCGGTTCAGATGTCATGCTGAAGAACAGGCAGACCGGCAATTCCCCATTGACAAGGGGGCCTCCCTCCTGTAGAATGGTCTTGCGAGTAAGACAGACAGCCGCGTAGCCGGACCGAAAGGACCGGCTATGAGGAAAGTCCGGGCTCCACAGGGCAAGGATAACGGGTAACGCCCGCCGAAGGCGACTTCAGGAAAAGTGCAACAGAAAGAAACCGCCGGCGTTGGCCGCTTTTGGGCCAGGGCCTGGTAAGGGTGGAAAGGCGAGGTAAGAGCTCACCCATCGGCTGGAGACTGTCCGATGCTGTAAACTCTATCCGGAGCAACACCGTGGGAGGACAGAAGGCCGGCCCGGCCGTCCTCGAGGAGGTGGCTGGAGCGGTCTGGCAACAGGCCGCCTAGATAGATGGCTGTCAAATACAGAACCCGGCTTATAGTTTTGCTCGCAGCGAAGAAGGCCCCGGCGCACTGCGCCGGGGCCTTCTTCCCTTAGCGTACAGCTAAAGATCCGCCACGTTGAAGAGGGCGTTCAGCAGGGTCCAGCCCTGGGGGTATGGCCGCATCAGATTCCAATATCCCGCGCCGTGGAGGCCGTACTCCGGGATCAGGCGAAGCTTGGCGGACATACTGCGGGCATCCTCGAACCAGACCACGTGGACCGTCCCCTGCCGGGTATACTGGAACCAGGGACTCTGATCCGTCTCGTCAAACTGAATCTCCGCCCCCTGCGCCACGGCGATGGCCACCGCCTCCTGATTCGAGATGGACCGGGCCTTGGTCTCCCCCTGTCGGAAGGGCAGGGGCCAGTCATAGCCATAGTTGGGGATGCCCAGATAAATTTTTTCCCGCGGAATCTCCGTGACGGCGTAGTCCAGCACCTGCCGCACATTTGGCAGCGGCGCGACAGCCATGGGCGGACCGTAGGTGTAGCCCCACTCATAGGTCATCAGCAGCACATAGTCCGCCGCCGCGCCCAGCAGGGCATAGTCGTGGGCCTCGTAGAGGAGGCCCGGCTGGTCCGCACGGGTCTTGGGGGCCAGAGCCACCAGGACCGGCAGGCCCATGGGGGCCAGGCGCTCCCGCAGGGAGCGGATAAAGGCTGCGTAGGCCTCCCGCTGGGCGGCTGGGATGTATTCAAAGTCCACGTCCAGGCCCCGATAGCCCTTCTCCCGGATCACGGCCAGGATCTGCTCCATCAGCGCCTGTTGGCGTCCGGCGTCGGTGAGGACCTCCACCGCCCGCTGGCTGGAGAAGGTGTCGTCCTCCGTCAGGGTGGACAGGTGCATCAGCGGCGCGGTTCCCAGACGCTCCGCCTCCGCCAGCAGCTGGCCGTCATTCAGGGGCAGCAGCCCGCCCTGACTGTCAATCCCATAGGTGAAGGGGGTCATGTAGGTCATATAGGGCAGGGTGGCGCTCAGGTCCGTCCGGGAGATGAACGGGTAGGCGTAGCCGTTGGTAAACGCGCCGCCCAGCCTCTCCCCCTGGTAGGCGATTACCAGCTTTTGTCCCGGCTGGATGGCGGGATTGCCCAGCAGCCAGTAGTTGTTCCGGTACAGCGCCCGCAGACCTGTGCCGTACAGCCGGGCGACAGCGGAGAGCGTCTGGCCGGGCTGTACGATGTGGAAGGTCTGCACCTGCTGGACCACCAGTGTCTGCCCCACCGCCAGCGCGCCGCCGGCGGGCACGCCGTTGGCCAGACGCAGCAGCTCCGGATCCACTCCGTACGCTCCCGCAATGCCGTAGAGGGTCTCCCCAGGCCGGACCACATGTATCTCCATATCTGCCGCCTCCTTTTAGGCATTACCGCTTTGTGCGCGTGTATTTCCTCTCATCAAAAAGCGCAAATAGAATTCCTTTGACTTCGTTTCAGCTGTCTATAAACCCTATGCGGGGATGGGGCGATTCATGCTCCCCCGCGGCGCAAAAGGCGGCAGGACCCTGAAAAGGTCCTGCCTGGGCTGTCAATAAAGTCTATCGGACTTTATCGGCAGCCCAATGCCGCCGTTACTTTTGTGACAGCCCAGCCGTCACAAAAGTCCTCACTACGTTCGCCGAACGCCTGCTGCGCAGGCTTATCGGGGCGGCAAATTTTATTCGAGGAGGGCTGCGCCCCCTCGGGCTCCCTCGCAGAAATAATGCTTTTTTTAGAATGCACTTTTACAGCAGTCTGGGCAGGACCCCTTCAGGGGTCCTGCCCAGACTGCTTTTGATTCTTTTCTTAAAAGAAAAGAATGTATGCCTTGTATGTCCCGTGCGTCCGCCCTGGTCAGAACAGGGGCACCACCGCGCCGTCGTAGGTCTCCTGGATAAAGGCGCGGATCTCGTCGCTCTGGAGGGCGTTTACCAGGGCCTGAATGGCCTCGCTGCTCTCATTGCCCTCCTTGACGGCCAGGACGTTGACATAGGCCTCAGCGGCGGCGCCGTCGTTGGCCTCCACGGCGATGGCGTCGGACACTTTCAGTCCGGCGTCAATGGCGTAGTTGCCGTTGATGACGGCCACGTCCACATCCGAGAGGGTGGTGGGCAGCAGGCGGGCCTCCAGCTCCACGATATCGTAGTTGTGGGGGTTCTCCGCGATGTCGCTCTTGGTGGCGGAGAGGCCCACGCCCTCCTTGAGCTGGATGAGCCCCTCCTGCTCCAGCAGCAGCAGGGCCCGGGCCTCGTTGGTGCCGTCGTTGGGCACGGCGATCTGCGCGCCGTCCGCCAGCTCCTCCAGGGAGGCCGTCCTGCCGGCGTAGAGGCCAAAGGGCTCGTAGTGGATGCCCGCGGCGCTGACCAGGTGGGTGCCGTGCTCCGCGTTGAACTCATTCATATAGGTGATGTGCTGGAAGTAGTTGGCGTCCAGGGAGCCGTCCTCCAGGGAGGTGTTGGGCGTGACGTAGTCGTCGTACTCCACGATCTCCAGGGTGTAACCGTCCTTGGCCAGGATGTCCTGGACCTCCTCCAGGATCTCCGCGTGGGGAGCCGGAGTGGCGCCCACCTTGATGGTTTTGCCGTCGCCGCTGCCGCTGCCGCCGCAGGCCGTGAGACCCAGGGCCAGGACCAGGGACAGTGCAAGTGCAATCAATTTCTTTCTCATTTCCGTTTTCTCCTTTTGCTTTCACTATGATTGATACGCCGGTCCGATTTCACGGACAGGGCGGTACCGATGGATTGAATGATCTGGACCAAAAGCACCAGCAGGATCACAGCCGCCCACATGACGACCAGCCAGTGGCGTCCGTAGCCCCGCATCAGGGCCACAGCCCCCAGTCCGCCGCCGCCGATGGCTCCGCTCATGGCGCCGTAGCCCAGGATGGTGATGGAGGCGTTGGTGGCCCCGTTGATGAGGGACGGGCGGCACTCGGGCAGCATCACCTTGGTGACAATCTGCCAGGGGGAGCAGCCCATGGCCTGGGCCGCCTCGATGACGCCCCGGTCCATCTCCCGCAGGGAGATCTCCACAATCCGGGATACATAGGGGGCCGCCGCCAGGGTCAGGGGCACGATGGTGGCGGTGGTGCCCACGCTGGTGCCGATGATGAGGGTGGACAGAGGCATCACCAGGGCCATCAGGATCAGGAAGGGCACGCTGCGCAGCAGGTTTACCGCCCAGTTGAGGACCCGCATCAGGGGCCCCGGCATGGGGCGGACACCCCCCTTCTCGCCGATCACCAGCACAATGCCCAGGGGCAGGCCGATGACATAGGCCAGCAGCGTCGCCGCCGCCGGGGCGTAGATTGTCTGCCAGATCTGGTCCAGCAGCTCCGGGAAGTCCAGCAGATACTCCACTTGGCTGGCCGCCTTGGATACGCCCCAGCTCTCCAGCAGGGCGATGAGTTGTTCAGCCATGACAGTCCGCCGCCTCCTCTACAGTAATATCCTTTTGGCTTCTGATATACGCCAGAGCCTTCTCCGCCCCGTCCTCCGGCAGGCCCAGCAGCATGGTGCCGAAGGCCCGGCCGTCGATGTTCCGGGTGTCGGCCCCCAGGATGTTTGCCTTGACGCCGCAGTCGATGGCCAGGGAGGCGATGAGGGGCTGGTAGGAGGTGCCGCCGTTGAAGGCCACCCGGACCACCCGGGCCTGGTCCGCGGCGGTGCTGAGCACCTCCGCTGGCACGCCGTCCGGGTACACCAGCCGCCGCCCAGCCTCGCTCTTGGGGCTGGCAAAGACCTCCTCCACCGCGCCGGTCTCCGCCAGACGGCCCCGGTCCAGAATCGCCACCCGGGAACAGATCTCCTCAATCACCTTCATCTCGTGGGTGATCACCACCACAGTGATGCCCATGCGGCGGTTGATGTCTTGAATGAGCCGGAGGATATCCCGGGTAGTTTTGGGGTCCAGAGCGCTGGTGGCCTCGTCGCACAGGAGCACCCTGGGGCTGGCGGCAAGAGTCCGGGCGATGGCCACCCGCTGCTTCTGACCGCCGGAGAGCTGGGCGGGATAGGCGTCCGCCCGGCCCGCCAGGTCCACCAGCTCCAGCAGCTCCCGGGCCCGGCCCGCCGCCTCCCGCCGGGGTGTGCCCGCCAGCTCCAGGGGAAAGCAGACGTTGTCCAGGGCCGTGCGCTGCATGAGGAGGTTGAAGCCCTGGAAGATCATGCCGATGGACTTTCTGGCCTCCCGGAGCTCCTTGGAGCTCAGGCGCAGCATGTCCCGGCCGTCCACCACTACCTCCCCGCTGGTGGGCCGCTCCAGCAGATTGATGCAGCGCACCAGGGTGCTCTTGCCCGCGCCGCTGAGCCCAATGACGCCGAAAATCTCCCCCGCCCGGATATCGATGCTGATATCCTCCAGGGCGCGGACCTGGCCGTCCCCGCTGCCGAAGCGCTTGGTCAGATGCCTCAGCTGAATAATGGGTTCTCCCATACCACTTCTCCTCTTTTGAAAATAAAAAAGCCGTCCTCGATGATCTCTCATCAAGGACGACGCAGAATGCACCGTGTTACCACCTTGTTTTATCCCCGCCTCGCGGCGGAGACCTCAGCGGGTACCAACATACCCCGGCGCTATAACGGGCGTCCCCGTCGCAATCTAGTCCCGGGGTAGAACGCCCAGGAGGTCGGTGCGCGGCTCCGAGACCATGTTCGGCAGTGCCTTTCGCGCCCTTTCTCACCAGCCGGGCTCTCTGCGGCGTATCTCACTGCCTACTCTTCTCTTCGCTGCCTTTGATTATTGTGGTTAGAGTGTACGATAAATTCCCCGCCCCGTCAACCGGCATTTTTACCGTAAATATCCGGCGGTCCCCCGAAACAATCCGGCAAGAATGCACAAACCGGCTCTGGCGGCGCTCTGCGCCGCTGGGTGGAAGGCGGGGCTCCCTCCGGCCTTCCGCCGGAGAGGGCCCCGCATAGCATTCCTTTCGAAGGTTCAATTTGGAAGCATTATCTTCTTCGGCCGCCGCCGAATCCGCCGCCCCGGGAGCCGCCGCCGAAGGAGCCTCTGGAGCCGCCGCTGAACCCGCCTCTGGAGCCTCCCCCGAAGCCGCCCCGGGAACCGCCGCCGAAAGAACCGCCTCTGGAGCCTCCCCCGAAGCTGCCCCGGGAGCCTCCCCCGAAAGAACCGCCTCTGGAGCCGCCGCCGAAGCTGCCCCGGCTGCCCCCTCCGAAGGAGCCCCGGGCGCCTCCGCTGAACCCGCCGCCCATGGGAGGCCTGGGTCCGCCGCCGAATCCGCCCGGGCCTCCCGGCCTTCCGGGAGGAGGCGGGGGCCGCCTCCGGCGGGCCCAGGCGCTGCCCGGCCGGTGCCACCAGAAGATGGGCCGGTAGACCACCGGGGGCACGGCCATGGTCCCATAGCGGCCGTACCAGGTCCGGTAGCGCATCCGGTCAATGAGGCTGAGCAGGACAGCCAGCGCGATGAGCAGGCAGATAACCGGGAGCAGGGACCAAAGCAGGCTGGATCCACCGTATCCGCTCCCGCCGCCGCTTTTGGAGCTGATGAGCAGGTGCGTCTGGGCGAAGAGCTCCAAAACGCCCCGGTCCCAGTCCCCCGCCTCAGCCGGCGGGTAGAGGTAGTCGTTGACAAATTGGCCCTCGCTGTTGTTGAACCGGTCCCCAAAGCGGCCCGAGCTGAGCAGGTAGGCGTCTGGGGCTCCGGCGTCGATGAGGAGCAATGCGTCGTCCTCGTAGAGCTCCAGCTCGTACACCCAGCTCCAGGCGGCGTCCGCGATATCGCCGCCGTAGGCGCTGGCGTCCTGGACAGTGACCACCGCCAGAACGCTCTTATAGTCCCTGGCCCAGTTGGCGTTGTAGATGTCGATGGTGTTCTCCGTGCTGCCGGAGAGAATATGGGCGTCGTCCACCACATACTGGCTCACATCCTTTGTGCTGATGTGGGTATCCAGCGCGGCGCCGCCCTCCGGCGTGGGGACCCTGGGCGCTTTGGACAGGCCATAGAAGGACGAGGCCGCGATGGCGGCGATCAGCACCAGAATCGCGAAGCCTCTGCTTTTTAACAGTTTCAAGGAGCGCTCCTTTCTGTTGGATCAGCCCCGCAGCTCCATCAGCTTCTGCTTGAGCTCGCCCTCGATGCGGCCCAGCTCCACCTCCGCCTCACGGCGCTTCTGCGCGCCGTCCTTTTGGATCTGGAGCACCTCGTCCAGGGTGGTAATGAGCTGCTGGTTGGTGTGCTGAAGGGTCTCGATGTCAATGATGCTGCGCTCCGCCTCCTTGGCGGTGGCGATGGTGCCCATCTTCAGCATCTCGGCGTTCTTCTTCAAAAGCTCGTTGGTGGCGTTGGTGACGGCGGACTGGGCGGCGGTGGCCTTGCGGCTGTTCTCCAGGCCCAGGGCCAGCACCATCTGGCTCTTCCACAGGGGGATGGTGTTCACCAGGGAGGACTGGATCTTCTCCACCATGAGAGTGTCGTTATTTTGCAGCATCCGGGTCTGGGGGCCCATCTGGATGGACACCATTCGGGTCAGCTCCAGGTCGTGGAGCTTCTTCTCAAACCGGTTGCACATCTGGGACAGGTCGTTGTAGGCCTGGGCGTCCTCCGCCGCGCCGGTGCGCTCCGCCTTTTTGCGCAGCTCCTCCAGCTCCCCGGCCTGGACCGCCGCCAGCCGCTTCCTGCCGGCGATGATGTACATGGTCAGCTCCTTGTAGTACTTCAGGTTCAGCTCGTACATCTGGTCAAACATGGCGATGTCCTTCATCAGCACCATCTGGTGCTGCTCCAGCTCCCGGGCGATTTTGTCCACATTGACCTCGGCCTTGCTGTACTGGGCCTTCATGGTGTCCAGCTTGTTACCGGCCTTTTTGAAAAATCCGAAGAGGCCGCCCTTTTCCTCCTCCTCCTGGCCGAAATTCTTCAGCTCCACCACCAGGCTGGAGAGGGCGTCGCCCACCTGGCCCAGGTCCTTTGTGCGCACGTTGCTCAGGGCGCTCTCGGAGAAGGAGGCCACGCTCTTCTGGGCGGCCACGCCGTAGTTGAGCACCATCTGGGAATCGGAGATGTCAATCTTTTGGGAGAAATCGTCCACGTACTTGCGCTCCGCCTCGGTGAGCATGCTCTCGTCAATCTGGACGGGCTCCACCTTTTTCTCCTCCACAGCGGGGGCGGCGGGAGCCTCCGGCTCCAGGCTCAAGGTCAGCTGGGGCATCTCCGCCTTGGCGGCGGCCGCCGCGTCCAGCGTCAGATCGGGCATCCTGTTTTCACTGTCATGCATCTTTTTATCCTCCAGTTATAGTAGTATTTCCGAATGGAACATTCGGAAATAAGAAGTGGTTGCTCCCGCGCTACAGGTCCAGCCGGATATCCGTGCCGTCGGCGTTCTTGGTGGTCTCCGCCTCCAGCTTCTCCCCGGCCAGGCCCTCCCGGGAGAGCATGGACTCCAGCACGGAGATATCCGTGGAGATATCCATGGCGTCGGCGCCGAAGAGGCCGTCCAGCTGCTTTTCAAAGGCGGAGACGATGGTGCCCATAATGTTCTCCACCTTCTCCTTGGTGCCGGAGATATTCTCCCCGCTGACGCCGGCGGCGTCCATGCGGTCATAGGCGTTGAGGAGCTTCAGGGTGGTGGGCAGGTAGTAGTCCATAAATTTGCGGATCTGGGGCAGCTTGGCCGGGTCGGCGCGGACCTGGTCGAAGATCTTCTGGCTGACGGCCTCCAGCCGCCGGATGTGGCCGGAGATGGTCTCGTCCTTGATGGCGTCGTCCAAGCGCTTCATCTCGCTGATGGCCAGCTGGCCGTCCCTGACCATCTTGTCCAGCTCCGGATTGCCGGAGGGCTGCTCCTGGGGCTTGGGCGGGGCGGAGGCCTCCGCTTCAACCGCCTTGTCCGTACACACCGCCCGCAGCAGCAGAAATACGCCCAGGGACAGCCCCGCCGCCAGCAGGAAGTCGCTGGCCCGGTAGAGGCTGAGAAACAGGGCGAAGAGGACCCATACAGCGGCGGCGCCGTAGTAGGGGGCGACGGATTTTTGAACCTTTTTTTCTGTGCTTGCCATAAACGGCCTCCTATCCGGGATGGTTCAGGTAGTCTTTTTTCAAAGTATACCGCGAAATTCCCGGCAGGTCAAGGGCGGGGCGAGAAAAAGTCTCGCAGAGAGGGGAGGGCGGCGAAAAATACGGCGCTCCCGGGCCGGAGGGGCCAAATTGCGGCGCGGCAAATTGCGGCGCGGCTGTCTGTTGAAAAAAAGCGATATCCATGATATAATGAAAAAAGCCATTTTAAGGAGGGGGAGTACAGCGATATGAAATGCGCCAACTGCGGACACGAGCTCACGGAGGGCTCCGTGTTCTGCTCTCACTGCGGCGAAAGGACCGCCGGGGGGAAAACCGGGGAGGAGCAGCCGGTCTACCAGACCGATGTGAAGGGGCTGCGAAAGGCCGGAAAGCTGATTGTTTACCGCGACAGAACGGAGTTTATTACCAGCAGCGTTCAAAAATCGATCTACAATTATACCGCTCTGGCGGCTGTGCGCAAGAGAATGGGGCTGGGACTGGGGCTGGACCACATCGACTTCATCACGGCGGACGCGCAGACGGAGTCCTGCGATGTAAACCGGAAGAATGTCCATGAGGCGTTCCTGTATATCGAGCAGGCGGTCGGGCCATACCTTGCCCGGCGAAGGGAGCTCCTCCTGTCCCAGGGCGTCCGCTACTCCCTGATTGTCAGCAACAGCCTGGGGCTTGTGGACGGAATCCTCAACATTTTATCGGACAGAGTGGAATTTACCGCCAAGTCGGGACGAAGGGAGGCCGTCCGCTTTCAGGACGTCAAGTCCGCCGGCATCTCCATGGGAAAGCTGGAGCTCACGCTGCTTGACGCGGCCACAAGGGCCTACGCTGTCGACAAGGACATGCAGGGCGAGGCTCTGGCCTTTATCGCAGACGCGCTGACGCCCTATATTGAGGAGAGAAGGAGCGCCCTTCTGGCCCAGGGGATCTACTTCTCCTGCCTGAGCAGCTGCGGGCCTGACGGAGGGACGCTGAACATTTTAGCGGACAGGGCGGAATTCACGGCCAAGACAGGACGGCGGGAGGCTGTTTTCTTCAAGGACGTCCGGGCCGCCGCGCTGTGCGCGGACGCGCTGGAGCTGGCCCTGACCAGCGGCGTGTCCAAATCCTTCGCCGTGGAGCGGGACATCCAGAGCGAGGTCCTCGCCTTTGTCCAAGAGGCGATCGAGCCCTTTGTGATCAAAAGGACCGCAGGCTTTGAGAGGGTCTTTGGCGTCGACGAGCGCCTTGAGGTCAACGAGGAGCGGGGCGTGTTCCACCTCCTCCGGCAGGGCGGCCGGGAGATCACGGAGGAGCTCCCCCTGGCGGACCTGGTCAAATGCGAGCAGACGGCGTGCTGCGCGCCGAAAAGCGCCCTGGGCCTCCTCTCCGGCGCGGCAAAGGCCGTGGGCGTGCAGGGCAGGCCGGCCGTGCCCGGCGCGGACGATATCATCCGGTACGTGGGGGTGGAGCTGACCGCCCGCACGGACCAGGGACCGTGGGTCCAGACGGTCCGCTTCGGGGACTTCCCCCTGGGAATCAGCCGGAGCAGCAAAAAGTATGACCAGTATCTCATCGAGGCGGCCAGGCTCATGGACTATCTGGAGAGCGCCTGCCCCGGCTGCCAGCTGGTCCTGCCCGCGCCCCTGGAGCCGGAGAGCCAGCCGGCGGAGACCGCGGCGGAGCCGGAGGTCTCGGCGCGCCCGGCGGGCGGCGGGAGGCCCGCCCCAGCTGACGGCGGAACGCAGGATCAGCTGGGGATCACGAAATACATCGAGGGCGTGGCCAGCTTTATCGACAGCTGCGCGGCTCCCATGGCCATCGCGATCCAGGGGAGCTGGGGGAGCGGCAGAGGCGGCGTGATGAAGATGCTCTCCGACAGCCTGGAGGGCCGCTATTCGGACAGGCGCTTCTGGCTCAGCGCCCGGCAGGTGGCCCAGTCCGGCGCGGAGGACGGCCTGCCCTCGGCCGTGGGCAGGGAGCTGATCCGCCAGCTCAGCGGCGTCGAGGCCGGGGCCTCAAAGGGGTCCGCGGTCAAAATCGCGAAGGGGGTCATTGAGCTCCTAGCCGGCGCCATCGCCCCGGACAGCTCCGCCGGACAGAATCTGGTGGAGGGGCTGTTCAAGGACGGCGCGGCGGCGTCCCCCGAAAAGCTGGCGGACGCTTTTTCCAAGCTGGCGGAGCAGCGCGCCGGCGGTCCGGAGGGTAAGATCATCATCCTCGTCAGCGATCTGGACAAGCTGGCCCCGGCGAGAGCGGTGGAGGTGCTGGAGGCCATGGGGGATTTCTTCGACTGCGGGAGCTGCGTGTTCGCGGCGGCAATCGACTACAGCTTTTTCCAGCAGGGGGTGGGGAAGCGCCCCGGCATGGACGAGGAGCGGGGCAAGGCCCTTTTTGACGAGATCTTCCAGATGTCCTTCCGCGTGCCCTCCTCCGGTTATGATGTGGGCAGTTATGTGAAGGGAAAGCTGGAGCACATGGGGATTCAGACCGGCGACGAGGCGGAGCTGAATTTTTACACCGCGCTGGTCCGGCGCTCCGTGGGGAGCGAGCCCAAGAGCATGGACCGGCTCTTCAACTCCTTCCTGCTGCTCAAAAGCATGGCCGACAGGGATCTGTATGAAAGTACGGTCCAGCGGCTGATGCTGTTTGCCCTGCTGTGTATGCAGACAAGGTTCCAGCCCGTGTACGATCAGCTCAAGCGGCTCAGGAGCCAGGTGACGCCGGAGCTCCTCTCCGGGCTCTGCGGCGAGGACTCGGAGGTGACGGCCCGCTCCGGACTGGGCGGGGAGGAGGCGGCGGATTTCCGCGCCTTTGCCCAGGTATTCTGCGACATTATCAACACAGATAATACGGCGGGTATATCTCAGGCGGAGTGCGGCGTATTTGCCAGGGTGCTTGAGTTTTCCAGCATCACATCCAAATAGCGGCTCCCGCGGAATCCCGGAAAACCATCAATGAGGAGGACGCGTCCTATGAACAAGCTGGACGATCTGATTGCGCTGTGCCAGGGGCACCCTGTTTATATCCAGACCCACAATTTCCCCGATCCGGATGCCATCGCCTCCGCGTACGGGCTGCAAAAGCTGCTGGCGCTCCACGGCGTGGAATCGCGGCTGTGCTACGACGGACGGATCGATAAGCTGAGCGCGTCCAAAATGCTGGACTCCTTCCAGATTCGGATGCTGCCCTACGAGCGGCTGCTTCCCCACATGCGGGAGAGCGACCGGATCATCTGCGTGGACAGCCAGAAGCACGGCGGAAATGTTACGGATTTCATCGGAGACGAGGTGGCCTGCATCGACCATCACCCCACCTTTGTCCCCGTGGAGTACCGGTATCAGGATATCCGTATCACAGGGGCCTGCGCCACGCTGATCGCGGAGTACTACGCCCTGTCGGGCAGCGAGCCGGACCGCGACACGGCCACGGCGCTGCTCTACGGGCTGAAAATGGACACGCTTCAATTCACGCGGGGTGTGACGGAGCTGGACATCCAAATGTTCGCCTTCCTGTTCCCCCGCTGCGATCAGGAGAAGCTGGCCGACCTGGAGCGAAACAACATGGAGTTTACGGACCTGAAGGCCTATGGGGCGGTGATCGAGAGCATTGAGCTCTACGACAAGGTGGGGTTCTCCTGCATCCCCTTCTCCTGTCCGGACGCGCTGATCGCCATTCTCTCGGACTTTATCCTGGCCCTCGTGGAGGTGGAGGTGGCGGTGGTGTTCTCCTTCCGCACCGACGGCATCAAGCTGTCCGTCCGCTCGGAGGACCCCGCCGTTCACGCCGGAGATCTGCTCCATGAGGCGCTCAAGGAGATCGGCAGCGGGGGCGGCCACGCCTCTATGGGCGGCGGGATGATCCCCAGGGACCGGCTGCCGGAGCTGGGAAACTATCCGGAGAATTATATAAGGAATCTATTCCTTCGCGCATTGGAAAAGAATGGGCGCGCGGGCACGGAGGATGCCCCCTGAGAGCCCTGAGGGCTCAATACGGCCGGGATTCGACAAATTTTTTGCCGTAAGGCGGGTTTCATTCAAAGAAAAGTATCCGGAAATCCACTTGAAAAGGGCGTACATATGTGGTAAAATAGGGCTGTGATCCAGTTGACCCCGAAATACGCGAAAAACGGGCGCTGCCGCATTCGCGCCCATATCGGAGGGACGGATGACCATGCTGCCGCCTAGGGACCAAACTGAACCGCTTCGCCGCGGCAGATATAAGCTGCTGCTGTGGCTGTTTCTTGCCGCGCTGTCGGCCGTGATCCTGCTGTGGGGAGCGGGGCAGCCGCCGGTGGAGCCGGAGCCGGAGCCCGCGGAGGAGCCGGAGCAGGAGGAGGTCCTCCCGGACCTGGTGACGGCGGAGCAGCTGGAGCAGATGTCCTATACGGACAGCGCCATGGGCGCTGTCAGCTGGACGCTCTCCCAGCAGTCCCTGGACGAGCTGAACCGGGTGCTGCGGGAGTATGACATCACCTCCTCAGAGGAGATCAGCCAGTTTTTGGCCCAGGCGGCGGTGGAGACCTCTGGAGGCAAGTGGCTGACGGAGACGGGAGATGAAGCCTATTTCCAAAGCTACGGCTATACCACGGGCACCAGAGGGGCGGGGTATTTCCACTTGACCTTTGAATACGGCCAGATGGCCTTTGCCACCTGGCTTATGCGGCGGTACATACCGGATTTGGAGTCCATCGCCTACATGAACCCCACCTGCCACACCAAGGCGGAAATTGCCCAAGCCTACTACAGCGCTCTGCAATCCGCCGCCAACCGCGGAATCGATGTGTCCCTCTACTCCAGAGTTGTTTACGACCCCCAGTACCCCGGCGCCACCGGGGCTGACTATATTGCGCAGCAGTTTGCCTGGGAGAGCGCGGCATACTACTGGGAATCTGCCGGGATTGGCGGCGCTTTCTCCAGCCAGCCCGGCGTGGAAAATACGGATATTGCCTCCAGAATGGTAGGAGGCGGAAATTGGCAGTCCCGCCGGGAGGCCTATGCGGCCTTTTACCCGGTGTTGAACCAGTAATTATGATAAGGAGAGATTTTTTATGGGTCTGTTTGGGAGCAAAGCAAGGGCAGATATGGAACTGGAACCTGTGGCCGTAGACGAACAGGATTGCTACGAAGAAGTCCCCAGTCTGCCGAATCCCCTCTCCAGTACGGTAATCGCCACCGGCGTAACGCTGACCGGCACGCTGGAGGGCGAGGGCGTTGTCCAGGTGGAGGGGGCTGTAAAGGGCGAGATCAACCTCAAGGGCGCCGTCATCGTCACTCCCACCGGCGTGGTCAAGGGCCCCATCATGGCGGACGTAATCCAAGTGGCCGGCTGTGTGGAGGGCAACGCCGTTGCCCGGGACCACGTGTGCCTGGAAAAGACCGGCAGTCTGGAGGGAGATGTTACCACGCCTTCTCTGGTCGTGCAGGACGGCGGGCGGCTCAATGGCCGCAGTAATATGGTTAAGGAGCTTCCGGGCTCCCCGGCGGATGCGCGCGGCGTCAGAACAGAGGCCCCGGAAGAAGCGGACTGAGGCTCCCCCGGCTCTGTGCGGAAGTCCTCCCCAATTTCAAAAGAGAGCCGCTGGACCAGCGGCTCTCTTTCTGCGTCGGGCGGTCGGAGGTCTCTGCCGCAGAGAAAAGTCTCTCCGTCCGGCTGCGGCCGGACGGAGAGACTTTTTTATAGTGACCACATTAGAAGCTGTACCAATAGGCGCAGCACGCATCTTTGCGGCCAAAACCGCCCCTGGGCGCGTTAAAAATTTTTGAAATACCCAAAGTATTCCTACAATTTTTTGCCTTGCCAGAGACGGTTTTCTCCCGCAAATCTGCATACTTCACTTATTGGTACAGCTTCTTAAAAAGAGGTAAAGTTTAGGGCCGCCCTTTGAAAAGGGCGGTGGGGTCTGGGGCAAAGCCCCAGCGGGTTTGGGCGGAGCCCAGCATTTACTCGTTTCCAACTGCGTTGACTATAATAGTCGGCGCAGCACTGCTGGCCGCGCATGCGGCCAAACGCACATGACCTCATGGAAACGCACACGCGCCCTGTGGGGCGGCGGACCCTTCGAGGGCTCTACAGATCCACCCGGGGATTGACATAGCGGCCTCGGTCCTCGCCAGCTCTTTTCCAGCGGATGGCCTCCGCCGGGCAGCGGTGGAGGCAGCCCATGCACTGCACGCACTGGGGCTTGCGCCACTGGGGCCTGCCGCCGGAGAGGGCGATGGCCCCGCAGGGGCAGATCTCCTGGCAGAGGCCGCAGCTGATGCACTGATCCGTTACCACAAAGGGCTTGGTGGACCGGCCGTGGGCATAGAGGATGTGGCCCGCCGTAAGGATGCCGGGAACCGCGCCCTGACAGCGGTTGTAATCGCCAATGCCCTTGGCGCGGATAGCCCGGCGGGCCTCGTCAATGTACTCCTCCGCCCGGTCGAGCACCTCGTCCGCCTCCTCCCGCCCCGGCATGCGGAAAGCGGGCACGTAGTTATCTACCATGGGAATACCGAACTGAGCGGAGAGGAGGATCCCCCTCCTCTTCAGCTGCTTTCCCAGCTGGCTGGCGGCGTCTCCCGTCACCTTGCCGCAGGTGAGCACCACGTAGACATACTGGTCCTCGTAGCCCCTCAGCTCCAGCTTCTCCAGGAAAAATTGCAGGATACTGGGCAGGCCGCAGAAATATACCGGCGCAACGAAGCCGACGCGCTCCTCCCGGCCCACATCATAGCGGTAGCTGCGGCTGCGGATGGCGTCCCGCAGGGAGATGAGCCGGTCGTCCGTGGCCTCGGCGATGCGCTCGGCCACATACTTGCTGTTGCCTGTGGCGGAAAAGTAGAAAATCATTGGGGTTCCCCTTCCATATCAGTTTGACGGTATCATACCCCTTTTCCTCTGCCGGTTTCCAGAGAAAAAAGGGGGACAGACAGATTCTCTCACACGCCCCAGAGGTTCTCCGGGTAGAGGCCCTGCTCCGTCTTTTCCCGCAGAGCCTGCACAACGGAGGGCTTGTCCTCCCGGTAAGTGACGCCAAACCACTTGTCGCCGCTGGAGAGCAGCCGCACCCGGGCCAGGCCCCGGTCCAGCATGTCACTGACCAGCAGGGGCAGGAAGAACTCCCCCTTCTCCGGGTTCTCCGCCAGGATGCGGTCCAGGAAGTAGGGGAACCGGGCCTGGGCCTCGTCCAGGAAGCTGCGCTGGAAGCCCCAGAAGTTCATGGACACCAGCGTATCGCCGGGCAGATGCTCCCAGCTCTGGCCGCCGTCAACGGTAAAGCGGGCGTCCGCGCCGTCCTTCTCAATGCAGGTGCGCTCCACCACCTTCTCCAGATACCCGTCCGGACTCACGGAGCAGATGCCCCGGGCCACGCTGCCGTTCTCCGTGACCGTGTTGCCCAGGCGGTAGCCCACCATGGCGTAGGCGTCCGGCTGGCCGGCGTGGCTGGAGAGGTAGTCAAAGATCACCTGGAAGGCCTCCGGCCCGTAGTAGTCGTCGGCGTTTATCACCGCGAAGGGGCCGTGGACCAGCTCCCGGGCGGCCAGCACCGCGTGGGTGGTGCCCCAGGGCTTCTTTCGCTCCGGGGGGAGGGCGTAGCCCGCCGGGAGATCGCTGAGCTCCTGGAAGGCGTAGCGGACCTCGATGCCCCGGCTGATGCGGTCCCCCACCGCCTGGCGGAAGTCCGATTCCATCTCGTGCTTGATGACAAAGACAACGGTTTCAAAGCCCGCCCGCCGGGCGTCGTAGATCGAGTAGTCGATGATGCTCTGGCCGTGGCCGCCTACGCTGTCCATCTGCTTGAGTCCGCCATAGCGGCTGCCCAGTCCGGCGGCCAGGACGACTAAAACAGGTCTTTCCATCTTATTATTCCTCCATCATTCATTCCGCCCGTCTCCGTCCGGCTGGCCGGAGATTGGACAGGTTCAGAATACCACAAATGGAGGGAAATGTAAACTGGGAATCAACGCGGAGCAGGCTCTAATTTCAGCCTTGCTAGGGCCGGGACACCTGTGCTATACTGGGAGAACAGGAGAATATTTCGGAGAGGAGCTGTGGGAGAGATGGCGGTGGATATGGAAGCCCTCATCATGGACGGGCTGCTGAACCTGTGCGGGAGGAGGCCCCTGAAGGCCATTACGGTCAAGGACATCCTGGCGGAGACCGGCGTGAGCCGTCAGACCTTCTACAACTACTTCCAGGACAAGAACGACCTCATCCAGCGCGTCTACCTCAAGCGGATCATTCCGGATTTCCAGAGTCCCGATAAGAATCTGGATTTCAGCCGCGCCAATCTGGCGGTCGCCAGGAACGTGCAGGCCCACAGGGACTTCCTGCGGCAGGCCTGTATGCTGGAGGGGCAGAACTGCCTGCGGGAGTTCATGTTCAGCCATTGCAAGGAGTTCGACCTGACCTGGCATCAGATGCTCTATGGCGGCTCCATGCCGGAGGAGCTCCGATTTGCCACGGAGTACCACGCCGTGGCCTCCATCAGCATGCTGCTGACCTGGATCCTCTCGGGCGCGTCCTCGGGCGCGGAGGAGGTGGCCGCCATGATTACCCGGCTCCGGGATATCGGGCTTGGAAAGCTGCTGGCGGGCCGGGAGCTGCCGGAGGGGCCCTATAAGCCCCATGGGGAACAGACAATTTAGGGAAACCGTCTATTTTTGGACGGCAGAGCCCTTTTGTATCTGGAAACAGGACCGAAAATCCCGTATACTGTGGAGCAGACACAACCGGATACCGCAGAGCGAGTGACAAGGAGGAATGCGAGATGCAATACGTGAAATTAGGGACTTCCGATCTGAAGGTCTCCAGAATCTGCATGGGGTGCATGGGCTTCGGCGACGCCGGGGCGGGCCAGCACGCCTGGACGCTGGACGAGGAGCGCTCCCGGGAGATTATCCGGCGGGGCCTGGAGCTGGGGGTCAACTTCTACGACACCGCCATCTCCTACCAGGGAGGAACAAGCGAGCAGTACGTGGGCCGCGCCCTGCGGGACATGGCCAAGCGGGACGAGGTGGTAGTGGCCACCAAGTTCACCCCCCGGACCCCGGAGGAGATCGCGGCGGGCGTCACGGGCCAGCAGCACGTGGAGCGGATGCTGGAGCGGAGCCTCGCCAACCTGGGCATGGACTATGTGGACCTCTATATCTGCCACATGTGGGACTACCACACGCCCCTCCATGAAATCATGGAGGGCCTCAGCCGCGCCGTCAAGACCGGAAAGGTCCGGGCTGTGGGTATCTCCAACTGCTACGCCTGGCAGCTGGCCAAGGCCAACGCCCTGGCGGAGCGGGAGGGCTTCCCCAAGTTTGTCTCGGTCCAGGGGCACTACAACCTGATCTTCCGGGAGGAGGAGCGGGAGATGGTCCCCCTGTGCCGGGAGGACAACATCGCCATGACGCCCTACAGCGCCCTGGCGGGTGGCCGGCTGGCCAAAAGGCCCGGCGAGACCTCCCAGCGGCTGGAGAAGGACAGCTACGCCAAGGGCAAGTACGACGCCACGGCGGAGCAGGACGGCGTCATCATCCGCCGGGTGGCAGAGATCGCCGAGAGCCGGGGCGTATCTATGACGGAGGTCTCCCTGGCGTGGCTTCTGACGAAGGTAACCGCCCCCGTAGTGGGAGCTACCAAGTTCCACCACATCGAGGGCGCCGCCAGGGCCGTGGAGCTGCATCTGACGGCGGAGGAGATTGAGCGCCTGGAGGAGGCCTACGTCCCCCACAGGCTGGTGGGCGTCATGGCCCAGAACGGATAATTGATCTTTTCAGAGGCGCAGGGCCCGAGGACAGTCTTCTGTTCCCGGGCCCTGCGCCGGTCAGATATAGGCAACACACTTGCGCCCCCGGTATTGTAAACGACGTGGTTTGTGATTTTGTGCCGGTTTTAATCAGTTTCCAGCTGTTTGAAGCGGAATTTGATGATGACTTGTTTGCCTGCGGTCAACTCCACCCGTTCGATGAGACTGACCAGCAGTTCCCGGTTGGCGGGGGCGGCTTCCTGGAACCGCTCCACCAGTTTTTTTGCCAGGCCGGCCTGCTCTGCCGGGGAGAAGTCCGGGCGGTCCAGCTGGCTGAGCCGCTGTTCCAAGGCGGCGCGGTCGGCCTTGACCTTAGCGTGAATGCGCTGGAAGTCGGCCTCGTCCAGGACACCGCCCAGCTTATCCATGTAGATCTTATCCAGATGGGCGGTCAGGCTGTCGATTTTGGCCTTGATGGAGTTGATCTCTTTCTCATTGTCCCATTCGGCTATCGCCCTGACTACCGCTTTTGGGACCTGGGCAGGAGTCGATCCGCCTGCAAGTAGGCCCCGCAGACCTCCCGCACCTTTTCCACCACCGCCTGGGTGACCGTCTCCTCCTTGATGGTGTGGCTAGTGCATACCCCTGCCCTGGTGAACCGCTGGTAGGTCCGGCAAACGAAATACAGCTAGCTCTCCTTCTTTTTGCGCTGTGCGTTTATGACAATGCTGGGCGGCAGCACTCTGATAAGCGTACAGGGTAAAAAAGAAGCGCCAACCATGCGGTCGGCACTCCTTCTGCTATACCAAAATCCTTTTCATTTGTCGTAAGGTTGGAGCTTAGGTGAATACATCCCGCTTCAGTTCAGCTTTCGTGCGGTCATAGGCGGGCTGGGGCACGACAAAGAAGTCAATGCCCAGTTCTTCCAGCGCTCGGTGTGCCAGGGGGAAGTCATAGGCGGAGTCCGCCGCGGCGGCTTGCAGCGGCACAACATGTTTATGGACATACTCCAACTGCTCCAAATAGGGCCGTGAGTCATGGACATCCCCCGGCGTCACGGTTACAGCAGTGATGATACCGTGGTCCGGGTCGGTTGTCTGGTGAGACAGATAATAAAAACCGCTGGGCTTGCCGGGCTGCTTCATGTAGCCCGACTCCGGATCGGTACTGCTCACCTTCTTGCGGGAACGGCGCTTGTCCTTTTTCACCTGCTTTGTTCGCTTCGCCCGGCGCTGCCCTGTCTGCCGTTTCAGCTCCTCCAGTCCCTCCTCATTTATTTCGAGCGCTTTGGGGGCACTTTGTCAACAGCTCCACGGTGAGACGCATTTTTTAATGGGATAAAGGCCATCTCTCCAAGCAATATTGATAATTTCGATTCCATGCCGCTTTGCATAATTGGCGGTATATGCCGTCCCTCCGCTCTCCTTTGTCAGATAGCAGACAAATACCCCGCTGTGATCTACCAAATGCCGGTTGCGCCTGTGCATACAGCCCGGTGTGTACTGCTGGGCTGTATAGACAACCTTATCCGCCTGAGACTTGATCCGCTCATACTCCGCTATGTCCTCCGGCCTCCATCCCCTGGTCTGCGTCAGACACGGCAGGACAAGAATCAGTTTCATGCCGGGACAGTTCTCCCGCAGACAGATCACCGTCCGGGCGGCGAGGGCATCAAAGCCCAGGGCACCCCCCGCCCCGTAATATCTGATACCCTTTTGGTATAGGGCCACTATGACACGCTTCAGCCTGTTGGCAATCTCCGCCTGTTCCTTCGGTGGTAGCTCCCGGTGGCCCGTGAAGCAGCAGGTCTGCATCCGTTTTTTTGCTATTTCCATTTTTCGCTCCCTTTTCTTTGATTTTTCATCCCTAATTGCACATCCTATTATAGCCTATTATCGAAGTAAAATAAAGCCTATTTTCGTTCTATTTTGCAATCTAAAACGAATGTAAAATAGTTTCAAAAGAGGTGATAGACTATGGATGTACTTGGACGGATAGAACAACTCATGGAACAGCGGAATTGGAGCGTATATCGCCTATGCAAAGAATCCGGCTTGGCACAGTCCACACTCTCACACGTTTTCCGCAAAGATTCGGAGCCAACGATCTCGACACTGGAAACAATCTGCAAGGCGTTTGGTATGACGCTGGGCGAGTTCTTTACTGAGGGGGAGCTTGTGCCATTGACCGGGGAACAGCGGGGACTGCTGGATAAGTGGGCGCTGCTGTCTGCCGAACAGAAACAGCTTATCTTGAATATGATCGACAATATGAAATAGGGTATCTGTCAGTAAAAAATGCGTCTCACGGTGGAGCTGTTGACAAAGTGCCCCCAAAGCGCTCGAATAAATATGGTATAATTAGAGCAGGGGGGCGAGGAAATGCAGTTAAAATATCACATGGTGACGATAGAGGATTTGGTACCGGAAAATCATTTTCTGCGGAAATTGGAAGCGGCGCTGGATTTATCGTTTGTGTATGAGGAGACGGCTCACTTGTACAGCCGGAGGTATGGCCGTGCGCCCATTGACCCGGTAGTAATGGTAAAATACCTGTTGCTGGGTTTTTTGTACGGCATCCCCTCGGAGCGGCAGATCGAGGTGCGGTGTGCGGACAGCAACGCGTTTCGTTGGTATCTTGGAATAGATTTGGATGAACGAGTGCCAGACCACAGTACGATCAGCCAGCTGCGGCGGCGGAAGCCTGCGTTTCGGAAGGTGTTCCGGCGGCTGTTTGAGGAAGTGGTGCGCCAGTGTGTGGAAAAAGGTCTGGTGAAAGGAGAATGACACCATGCCAGCCACAAAGAACCTCTGCGCCCAGATCAGCTTAGAATTGCATCAAAAAATCTCAGATGCCAGAGAGGAATCGGGCCTGACCACCGCACAGTACATACCGGGACCACTTCCAGCCGGTACGCCACCGGCTACACCGTCAGCGCCAGCTACACCGGCGAGGTGTCCAAGTCCAACTGCGCCGTGGTCACCTACACCGCCGTCTTCGGCAGCGAAAAGGCCCCGGAGGAATCCAAGGCCCCTGGCGGCGATGACACGCATGACCCCGACCCCGGTCAGACGGAGGCCCCCGGCAGCTCCGAGGCCCCGGACACCGCTAAAGAGCCTATGGCTCTGTCCGGTCTGAAGCGCCCCGTGATCATCGGGGTGGTGGTGCTGGCCCTGGGCGCTGGCGGTGTGTTCGCGTACAAAAAATTCCGTGAGAGGAGATGAAGCCCTTGAAGATCCGCAGTTTTCTGCTGGCCATGATGCTGTGCGCCCTGTGCTACGTCCCGGCCCACGCGCTGGAATACAGCTTTGACGCCCCGGAGGACTACCTCTTCGGCCAGCCCACCAGCGACGACACCATCTACGAGTGGGAGAACCCCAACGTGGACCGTAGCAAGAACGCCGCCCTGATCGCCCCCGGCTTCGGCAGCCCCACCAGCTACCTCCCCGGCAGCGGCGAGTACCTCACCCCCAACCTCGTCCCCGGCGCTCTGTCCGGCCGGCTGGTGAACCAGGTGGGCAGCGCCAACATCAACGGAGGTACGGCGGGCAGTTCCGTCATCCCCGGCCAGTACCCCTCGGTGAGCGGCAATGTCACCATGACCCAGATCCCCGGCGGCACCCCCACCGACATCGCCCAGGGCAACGCCACAGGCGGCTACACCGGGGTGACCAGCGACCTCTACTACAGCAACGGCAGCCTGGGAAATTGAATGTAAAGCTGAGGAAGCGGACATGACGTGGCTGGATCGGCTGGAGGATGCGATCTTCGGCCCAAAGGACAAAGCACAGAAGCAGCCTCCGGCAAAGGGTAAGTCCGGCCAAAAGACCGCTTCCAAGAAGAAAACGCCCAGACAGGAGCGGTGACAGTGGATCGGCCCAAATTTATCGCCTCATGCTCATTCGGGAAAGATTCGTTGGCCACCATTTTGCTTGCAAAAGAGTATGGCGAGCCTCTGGATGAGGCGGTCTACTGCGAAGTGATGTTCGACAAGGGAATCTCCGGCGAGGTGCCGGAGCATCGGGACTTCATCTACAACACCGCTATTCCTGCATTGGAGCGGATGGGGGTAAAAATAATCGTTCTCCGCTCGGAAAAGACCTATGTGGACCTGTTCACCGGGCGGGTGACCTGCGGCCCGAAAAAGGGCATATGTGGTTTTCCCTTGGAACATCCGGGAGGAATTTGGAAAAGGCCGGGTAAAGGTCCATGCCGAATTTGATGGTCTTCCCTATGACGGCAGCATTGTGAACATGGGACTGAAGGACTCTGAGGGTAATGTGTGCTATGTGATCGGCGTACTCAAATCCATCCGGGAGCAGCTTGGGAAAAAGGACGGGGATACGCTTCACGTTATGATCGAAGAACGCTAATGGCGAATCAATACGGGGATGGCCGCAAAAGCCATCCCCGTGTATTTTTTGAAGAAATGAGGTGATAAAAATAGGAAGCGGAAACTGGATCGTGGACAACCTGAACTCTGCCCTGGGGACCTGGAACGGGAAGCTGGCGGAGATATGGACACTGATCTCCACCACCCCGGAGGAGTTCAAGGGAGGCGGAGTCTGGACGGTGATACAGAATATCAACGGCGTGCTCCAGGCCATCGGCTACGCCCTGCTGGTGCTGTTCTTCGTCATGGGCATCGTCAAGACCTGCGGCAGCTTTACTGAATTAAAGAAGCCTGAGACGGAACAAAATGGGCAGCAGAAACAGCCCGATACCTAAAATCATAAACATCATTGCCACAACCTCCTCTGAGTAGTTTGTGGCATCTTACCATAGGCAGGCGGACCTTGCAACGGTCTGTCTGCCGATTCTGTCATCCATCTTGAATGCGGCCATTTTATCAGATATAATGATTGCAAACCAATCGACAGGAGGCGGCTATGAAAAGAATTGTGGTGATTCAGGGCGGCGGACGGCCAAAGGGCAACACCGCTCAGTTGGTAGACAGCTTCAAGCGGGGCGCCGAGGAGGCCGGACACAGCGTGGAGGTAATCTCCCTGCTGCGGCATGAGGTAAAGGGATGTTTGGGCTGTAACGCCTGCCGTTATGGCAAGCCCTGTGTACAGAAAGACAGCTTCAATGATCTTGTCCCCAAAATCAAAGAGGCAGATTTGCTGGTCTTTGCTTCACCTCTGTATTTCTGGACGATGTCCTCCCGGATCAAGGCGTTCATTGAGCGGTTCTACTGTATCGCGGAGGAGGACACTGACCCACCCCTGGGCCGGTATGAAAAGTATCCGGTAAAGGACTGCGCCCTGCTGATGACGGCGGCGGATGACTTCTTCTGGACCTTTGAGCAGGCGGTGTCCTATTACCGTTTCGCCCTCGTCAACTATATCGGCTTCCACGACAAGGGGATGCTGCTGGCAGGCGGCTGCGGAGATACGAATGGAAAACCTCAAATCGACAGGACAGATTACTTGGAAAAAGCATATCAATTTGGAAAGAACATCTATCAGAGGGAGGAACCTGCCGTATGAGCATCCTGGTACTTCTGACCTACATGGGGAAGGACGGCGGCGCCCGCAAGTTTGCCGAGGAAATGGAGAGAAGCGGAACGGCGGCGTTGATTCGCGGAGAGGATGGAAATGAGCGGTATGAATATTTCTTTCCTTTCAGCGAATCTGAGACCGTTCTGCTCATTGACAGATGGAGAGACCAGGCGTCCATAGACCGGCATCATGCGTCTCCGATGATGGGAACCATCGCACAACTGCGGGAAAATGCTGGATGATCTCACCACCCGTGACCAGCGGATGATGTTCGCGGTGGTCACGCTGGTGCATCTGGCGGACAGCAAGGAGGAGCTGGACAGCAACACAGACGCCCTCCAGTCCGCCGCCGGTCAGCACCTGTGCCAGCTCTCCACCCTGAACTGGCAGCAGGCGGACGGGCTGGTGACCGCCCTCCACCTGGGCCTGCGGCGGATCGACGCCCTGCGTACCCTCACCACCGAGGCTCTGGCCGTTCTCATGCCCTTCAAGGCCCAGGAGGTGCGCGACCAGGGCGGAGTGTATTACGGACAGAACGTCATCAGTAAGAACCTCATCATTGCAAATCGGAAAGAACTGCTCAACGGCAACGGCTTTGTCCTTGGGGTGTCCGGCTCTGGCAAGTCCTTCACCGCCAAGCGGGAGATGGTCAATCTGGCCCTGTCCACGGATGATGACATAGATGATTCCATAATGGTTCCTCCTTCAACGGTTTGCGGACAGAGAAAGGCACACGCATCAGCGTGTGCCTTTTGGCGCAAAAAGACACACACCGAGCATTACTGTACCGTGATCAGGCTTACGTGCAATGCACTGCGTGTATCGTTGAATGTCCATATTGAATTGACAGGTTCAGTTCAGCAAAACAGAGAGAAAAAAGCAAAGGGCATTTTTCACAAAATTGACTCCGCATTTTCCGATAGTCATCTGTGCCTCCAAATTGTGCGATCATGGCTGTTTCCAGCGCAAGGATGGATACCAGAGCCGCAGCCAGATTGATCGCCTTTGCCGCCGAGAGGACAGGACTGCCGTGTGCGCGGAACTTTATCACATTGATGACCGCGAGAATCGCCGTGTAAAAAGAATACACCGCCATTGCATAAATCAATATTCCTGGATAGACATACCCACGATTTTGGCTTACCATGAGAATCACCATTCCGGCCAATGCCGCGTTCATAATCAGCAGGACGGCCCCGCACAGGCGGTAACGGCGCAGCTCCAGCGCTGGCCCGATGCCGCCCCAGCGCCAGAGCAGAAGAAACCGCATGACAGCCAGCAGCGCGTAATAAACCGCCAGCGTGATAAACCACCAGGAGCGGTAATAGATTCCCGATGTGAGTTTCAGGGCAATATAAAGCAGGTTGACCAAAAGTCCCTGATACAAGGAAACGCTGGTGCGAAAGCGAACATCCTCCGCAAACCGTTTTACCAGGGGAATCCGCAGCATTTTTCGGGTCAGTGGATGAGCTTTGATCCACTGTGCGAATCCTGTTATGATGCCGGGACCACCTGTTATGGAAATGACCAGCGCATAGGCGGAGAGGACATATACCGCATACGCCAACGGCCCGTGAGATCCCTGATCCAGTACATAGATTACCAATGCAAAGGAAGGGAGCGCGATGCAAGGGGTTGGCAGAGGCGGCAGGAAAAATATCCGTTTCAGAATGGCTTTAACCTGTTTCATGGCCCTTCCTCCTGATTTTTACCGCGAAGCTGCTGCCGGTTCCCACCTCGCTGTCAACCGAAATATCGCCGCCCACAATGTCCATCACCCGCTTGACCAGGGCCAGCCCCAGGCCGTTGCCCTGGTCAGCATGGGAGGTATCGCCCTGATAGAACTTCTCGAAAATGTGCTCGCCTACCTCTGGAGGGATGCCGCAGCCGGTGTCCGTGATCCGTACCACAGCGAAATCCTCCAGCCCTTCCAGGATGACCGCAACACACCCGCAGGCTGGCGTGAATTTCAGCGCGTTGGAGATGAGATTATTCCATACCAGCGTCAGCAGCTCCGCATCGGATTCATTCAGCACATCCTCTGCCAGATCGGTTTCCAGTTCAATGTCCTTTCCCTCCCAAACATCTTCAAAGGACAAAAGGCACTGGCAAAGCTGTTCTCCCAGGTTGTAGACTGTTTTTTCCGGGTATATCTGCTGGTTCTCCAGCTTGTTCAGCTTCAGAATATTTGTGATGAGGTCCGACAGGCGGCAGGATGCGTCCACAATCGTTTTGGCGTATTCCGCCCGCTGCTCCTCTGGGAGATTTGCCTGCTGGAGCATAGCCGCGTAATTCTGGATGACGGCCAGAGGTGTTTTCAATTCATGGGAGACATTGGCAATAAAATCTGTGCGCAACGTCTCGATGCCGGACAGTTCCTGTACCATGCGGTTAAAATAGTTAATGGTGACGTTAAAGCCGTCTTGGGCGTTCAGTCCCCGGACCGGCTGGATGCGTACCGACAGATCGCCAGCCATGACCTTCTCCGCGGCGGCGGCGATCCTCCGGACAGGGCGCATAACGGTATACCAGCGCCGGACACCGTCAATCAATGTGCAAAGCAGGCTGATGAGTACCACATTGCCAAAGGTGAGCTTTGCTGCGCTCTCAATATTTTCCTTTGCGAACACAATTCCTATGCTCCGCTGCATCTCAATACAGGATGGGGACATTGGCGTCCAGCTCCCGCACGGTCTGGGCAAATTCAAAGCCGTCAACGCCGGGCATCATGATATCGGAAATAATCAAGTCAAAGGCCGCGGCATACATGGCGTCATAGGCATCGGTGGCGTTCAGGCAGCCGGCCGCCTCATAGCCGCTCTGATTCAGGAACGTGCAGACCGACCGGTTAAGCTCCTTGTCGTCCTCAACCACCAATATTTTGAACATAAGCGTTCCTCCACAAGCTGTTTTGCCTATTATACCATAGAAATGTTAAAGTTTTGTTTGCGTTTTACTCATTTATAAAACTTTATCAAAAATCTGACCTGCGCCAAGGGGAATGGCGCAGGTCAGACCAACTGCTCATCAGGGCTTTTCTATCGTTTTGACAGCTTCACCTTGGCCGCCACCATAGGTATGCTTAATCATTTCCCCGAAAATGGGTAACCGCTGTAATGATGGCGGCAGCGGCAGCAAGAACAGCACTGGTAGCTACGGCGGCAATAAATGCTTTTTTCATGGAAACCCCTCCTTCGTTATTTCAGACCTTTGCAGACAGGAATGAGACACAACAGCAGAACGATGCCAATGATACCCACGGCAATGCCAGGGATCATGATGTTCCAGACCATAGTCATGCACATTCCAACGCCGAACACGATTGTGGAAAAAACGCCGAACAGCGTAGCTGCGATGGTTTGACCGCTGAATGCGATGGCAGGCTTGCCGTCCATTTTGCGGCGGACGAGCAGCATAGCCAGCAGTGCCGCCAGCCCAACGGCCCCCGCCACACCCCACTGGGTCATGGCGTTCCACTCCGGCAGGAGGGCCATGCACATCCCCAAGGCGAACAAAATGCCGCCCACCACGCCCATCATCAGGGTCACAAAATCCTTTTTCTTCATGTCTGAAAACCTCCGGTCGTTTTGATTTCAAGTGCGGTTCCACTTGTTGGACGTATCATACCCCCCGATTGTTTTTGCAGGGTTTGAAAAGTGTTTGAGAATTGTTAAAATACAAAAAAGCACCGATGTGACTGATAGAAATCACACCGGTGCTTTTTTGTTTATGGCAGCAGGGTACTCTCCAGGTCCGCCAGCATCAAATCCAGCGCGGTGACGCCGCCCTCGGCGGTGTACCACACAGCGGGATGGGCCAGATACACGATGTTTCCGTTTTGGTAAGCGTCCGTCCCCATGACCAGCTCATTTTCCATGATCTCCTGAGCGAGTTGAGCACCCTCTGTTGCGATGGCAGCGTCACGATCCATCACAAAAATGTACTCTGGGTTTTTGTCCACGATGAACTCAAAGGACGCCT
>CATLAL010000022.1 GCA_949878425.1 uncultured Oscillospiraceae bacterium | reverse complement strand
GGGATAAACGCTGAAGGCATCTAAGCGTGAAGCCCCCCCTAAGATGAGATCTCTCATCCTTAATGGAGTAAGGGCCCAGGAAGACTACCTGGTTGATAGGCAGGAGGTGGAAGCGTGGTAACACGTGCAGCTGACCTGTACTAATCGCCCGAGGGCTTGACCTACTTTATGCAGGCTTCACGCCTTGCTCTATCTCCTCTCTGCCTCTTCCTTCCCTTTGTTCGGTTTTCAGGGTGTGATCAAAGCGATATTTTCTTGAGAAGAAGGAAGTATTAAGTAAAGTTTTTTTGTCCACTTTCTTTTGAAAAAGAAAATAAGTTGGTGTTGATTAGGGCGAGGGTCCACCCGTTCCCATCCCGAACACGGAAGTTAAGCTCGCTTCTGCCGACAATACTTGGCTGGAGACGGCCCGGGAAAATAGGTAACGCCAACATAAGAAAGACAGTCCTTTGACTGTCTTTCTTTTTTTCAAATTCTGTACATAGAGGAGAGAAGCATGGAAAGACGGGAGCTGACGGAGCTGACAGTCATGTGCATGGTCTATGACGGGGAGGGAAATATCCTGGTGGAGGACCGCCGGAAGCGGGACTGGCCAGGCATAACGTTTCCGGGCGGGCACGTGGAGCCGGGGGAGTCCTTCGTAGAGGCGGCAATCCGGGAGGTTCGGGAGGAGACCGGACTTCAGATCGAGTCTCCTCGGTTGTGCGGCGTCAAGCAGTTCCCCACCGATGACGGGACCCGGTACGTGTTGCTATTCTTCAAGACAAACCTCTTCTCCGGCCAGCTTGCCTCCTCAGAGGAGGGCGAAGTGTTCTGGATCAAGCGTACGGAGCTGGAAAACTATCCGCTGGCGATGGACTTTGCGGACATGGTCCGTGTATTCGAGTCGGATGAGCTCAGTGAGTTTTATTACGAAAGAGCTGGGGACGCATGGGGAGTACGGCTTTTATGAGATTTCAAACAGTATTTTTTGATCGAGATAATACGCTGCTGTATGGAGATCCCTCCCTGCGGGAGAGACGGAACAAAATAATTGCCTCCTGGAGCGGCCAGCCTTTTTCGCTGACCGGCCAGGAGATGATGGAGATCTTTTTGCAGGGCTATCCGGAGCGGGGACTAAAATCCGTGGAGGAGGAGATTGCCTTTTACCACAGCTATTGGAAGCGGCTGCTGCTGCGGGCGGGGATTTCCGACTGTCTGGAGGAGCGCTCGGAGGAGCTGCACCAGCTGACGTGGCTCAAGGGCTATCGGCTCTTCCCCGAGACGCTGGAGGTGCTGGGCTGGTTTCGCAGCCACGGCTTTCGCATGGGCGTGATCTCGGACACCAGCCCATCCCTCCCCCTTACGCTGGAGGCGGCCGGGATTGGGGAGTACTTCGATTGCGCGATCTGCTCCGACCTGGTGGGCGTGATGAAGCCGGATCCTGCCATCTACCAGGCGGCTCTGGACGCGCTGGGGGCATCGGCGGAGGAGAGCCTCTATGTGGACGACTACGACGTGGAGGCGGACGGGGCCAGGGCCCTGGGCTTTACGGCCTTCCACATCGACCGCAGCCGGTCGGGCGACGGCAGATGGCGGATCAACTCCCTCTCAGCTATTGTGGAGTTTTTCCAAGGAGGCGCCTAATTGAACGGGGCCGCTCCCGGGGTTAAGGCGAGGCAGGAGCCGGCTTGCGGCATCTGCCTCGTCAGAGCATCCTCCGTTCCCGCAGGTCCCGGAGCACCTCGTGGCGGACAAGCAGCTGGCCCTCCGCCAGTTTCCGGGCGGCAACGCGGCTTCTCTTCAGTTTTCCGGTCCGCTCCTCGCAGAGGCGATAAAAGGTGGAAGAAATAATCATGGTGTGTTCTCCTTTCAAGTCTTTGTCTATATCGTCAGCATTGAAAAGAAGGAAATCCTTCGTTTCAACCGTGTCAACTGTAGAACGTCTGAAGCAGGGGGAGTGTCCATTGGGCGGAAGAAGTTAGGCGGTATCCGCTGGAGTTCAATCAGGTATTCCAACCCACGGAAGGCAATTTTGGCAAAAACGCTTGACTGTACTGATACGCTATGATATAATACAATATTGCGTGGAAACACTCTGTGTAATTTAGAGAGCCTATGTCTCCAGAAACAGGGGGAATCAACTTGCTCAAGGCGCTGCGCTCCAGGGATAAAGTGACCGGCGCGAAGCAGTCCCGCCGCGCAATCCGGGATGGGCTTGCGAGAGAGGTTTTCCTGGCCGCTGACGCGGACCCGGCGCTGACCGCCCCTCTGCGCCGGCTTTGTCAGGAGCGTGGGATCCCCGTGTGCGAGGAGTTCGCAATGGCCCGCCTGGGCGAGGCCGCCGGCATCCAGGTAGGCGCGGCAGTTGTAACCGTGGTGGAAAAGCACAGATGAGTTTGGTTTTTTCAGGATATTTTTTCAATATTCTGTAAAAAATAAAAAGGAGCGTTTGCTCCGGCACTTTTTGAAGAAAGGAGAAAACTATGCCTACTTTCAACCAGCTGGTCCGCAAGGGCCGGCAGCAGGCCAGCTACAAGTCCAACAGCCCTGCTATGCAGTACGGCCTCAACACCCTGAAGAATAAGGAGACCGACCTGCCCTCTCCCCAGAAGCGGGGCGTGTGCACGGCTGTGCGTACCCAGACCCCCAAGAAGCCCAACTCCGCTCTGCGGAAGATCGCCCGTGTGCGTCTGACCAACGGCTACGAGGTCACCGCCTACATTCCCGGCGTGGGCCACTCCCTGCAGGAGCACTCCGTGGTGATGATCCGCGGCGGCCGTGTCAAGGACCTGCCCGGCGTCCGTTACCACATCATCCGCGGCACACTGGACACCCAGGGCGTTCAGGGCCGTATGCAGGCCCGCTCCAAGTACGGTGCGAAGCGCCCCAAGTCCAAGTAATTTGGAGCAAAACCAACGCTTTGCCGAATAGGTTGACATAGTTTTCGATTTGATAACTGTGACGATGCCTCTTTGGCAGGCCAAACGACAAAGCGGACGGGGACCGTCATTCTCCGGCCTTCGGCCTGCGAACGACCGGTCCCGGCAGCGCAGGCGCTGCCCCGTCGCTTTGCGAGTACCTATGATTTCATAGAAATTCATGAAGGAGGGAAGCATAGTGCCCAGAAGAGGTAATGTTCCCAAGAGAGAAATTTTGCCCGACCCCATCTATAACAGCATCCTGGTGACCCGCCTGGTCAACTCCATCATGCTGGACGGCAAGAAGGGTGTGGCGCAGAAGATCGTCTACGGCGCCTTTGACATTGTCAAGGAGCAGACCGGCAAGGAGCCCCTGGAGGTGTTCAGCACCGCAATGGACAACATCATGCCCAGCCTGGAGGTCAAGGCCCGCCGGGTGGGCGGCGCCACCTACCAGGTGCCCATGGATGTGCGTCCGGCCCGCCGGCAGACCCTTGGACTGCGCTGGCTGACCAATTACTCCCGCGCCCGCAGCGAGCGGACCATGGCCCAGCGCCTGGCCAACGAGATTATGGACGCGGCAAACAATACCGGTTCCGCTGTGAAGAAGCGGGAAGATACCCACAAAATGGCCGAATCCAATAAGGCGTTCGCCCATTTCCGCTGGTAAGTTAGGAGGAGCAGTATGCCGAGAAAGGTATCACTGGAAAACACAAGGAATATCGGCATTATGGCTCACATTGATGCAGGCAAGACGACCACTACCGAGCGTATCCTGTATTATACCGGTGTGAACTATAAGATCGGTGAGACCCATGAGGGCACGGCCACGATGGACTGGATGGCCCAGGAGCAGGAGAGGGGGATTACCATTACCTCCGCCGCCACCACCTGCTATTGGCAGGGAATGCGCAACCAGTTCCCCCAAACCCGCATCAACATCATCGATACACCGGGCCATGTGGACTTCACCGTTGAGGTGGAGCGATCCCTGCGGGTGCTGGACGGCTCTGTTACCGTCATGTGCGCCAAGGGAGGCGTTGAGCCCCAATCCGAGACCGTCTGGCGGCAGGCGGACCACTACAAAGTCCCCCGCATGATCTACGTCAACAAGATGGACATCATGGGGGCGGACTTCTACAACGTACTCCGGATGATCGATGAGCGGCTCAAGTGCAACGCCGTTCCCATCCAGCTGCCCATTGGGAAGGAAGCCGATTTCCGGGGCATCATTGATCTGGTGGAGATGAAGGCGTATATCTACCACGACGACCTGGGCAAGGACATCAGCGAGGAGCCTATCCCCGATGACATGGCGGAGCTGGCCGGCCAGTACCACGAGAAGCTGCTGGACGCGGTGAGCATGTTTGACGATGAGATCATGGAGATGTACCTGGAGGGTCAGGAGATCCCCAAGGACCGCATCCGCAAGGCCATTCGTCAGGCCACCTGCGCGGTGGAGATGATTCCCGTCACCTGCGGCACCAGCTACCGCAACAAGGGCATTCAGCGCCTGCTGGACGCCATCGTGGACTACATGCCCTCCCCCCTGGACATCCCCGCCATCAAGGGCGTCAATCCCAAGACCGAGGAGGAGGAGGAGCGCCCCGCCGACGACAACGCCCCCTTCTCCGCCCTGGCCTTCAAGATCATGACCGACCCCTATGTGGGCCGCCTCAGCTTTGTCCGGGTCTATTCCGGCACCCTGAGCGCCGGCACCGCCGTCCTGAACTCCACCAAGGGCCAGCGGGAGCGCATTGGCCGCATTCTTCAGATGCACGCCAACCACCGGGAGGACATTGAGACCATCTACTCCGGCGACATTGCCGGCGTCATCGGCCTGAAGAACTCCACCACTGGCGACACCCTGTGTGACGATAAGCACCCCATCATCCTGGAGTCCATGGAGTTCCCCGACCCGGTGATCCGGGTGGCCATTGAGCCTAAGACCAAGGCCGGCCAGGAGAAGATGGGCATTGCCCTCATGAAGCTGGCGGAGGAGGACCCCACCTTTAAGACCTACACCGACGAGGAGACCGGGCAGACCATCATCGCCGGCATGGGCGAGCTGCATCTGGAGATCATCGTAGACCGCCTGCTCCGGGAGTACAAGGTGGAGGCCAACGTGGGCGCTCCCCAGGTGGCCTATAAGGAGACCATCAAAAAGAGCGTCCAGCAGGATACCAAATACGCCCGCCAGTCCGGCGGTAAGGGCCAGTACGGACACGTCAAGCTCCGGGTGGAGCCCAACGAGTCCGGCAAGGGCTACGAGTTCATCAACGAGGTAGTAGGCGGCGCGGTGCCCAAGGAGTATATCCCCGCCGTAGACGCGGGCATTCAGGGCGCCATGCTCTCCGGCGTGCTGGCCGGTTATCCGGTGGTGGATGTAAAGGTGACCCTCTATGATGGAAGCTACCACGAGGTGGACTCCTCCGAGATGGCCTTCAAGATCGCCGGTTCCATGGCCTTTAAGGAGGCCTGCCAGAAGGCGGATCCCACCCTGCTGGAGCCTATTATGAAGGTGTGCGTTATCGTGCCCGAGGAGTATATGGGCGACGTCATCGGCGACCTCAACAGCCGCCGGGGCCAGATCCAGGGCTTTGAGGCCCGCACCGGCGCGCAGCAGATCGACGCCTTTGTGCCCCTGAGCGAGATGTTTGGCTACGCCACGGATCTGCGCTCCCGTACCCAGGGCCGGGGCCAGTACACCATGGAGCCCAGCCACTATATTGAAATTCCCAAAAATATCCGGGAAAAGATTATTGACCAGCGCATGGGCGCCCGTGCTATGCGGTAGGGGAACAAAAATTGTACCATAATTACCCTTTTTAGGATTGCTTTTTTCTACCGTTTGTTGTAGAATACTTTTGTTATAATTTTTGTATCCCATCTAATCATTTTCATTTAACCGTTAAGGAGGAAAATCCCAATGGCTAAGCAAAAGTTTGAGAGAACCAAGCCCCATGTCAACATCGGCACCATTGGCCACGTTGACCACGGCAAGACCACCCTGACCGCCGCCATCACCAAGTACCTGGCTTTCCAGGGCAAGGCTGATTACACCGACTACTCCAGCATCGACAAGGCTCCTGAGGAGCGCGAGCGCGGCATTACCATCAACACCGCCCACGTGGAGTACGAGACCGACGAGCGCCACTACGCCCACGTCGACTGCCCGGGCCACGCCGACTATATCAAGAACATGATCACCGGCGCTGCCCAGATGGACGGCGCGATCCTGGTTATTGCCGGCTCCGACGGCCCCATGGCCCAGACCCGCGAGCACGTGCTGCTGGCCCGTCAGGTGGGCGTGCCCGCTATCGTGGTGTTCCTGAACAAGTGCGACCAGGTGGACGACGAGGAGCTGCTGGAGCTGGTGGAGATGGAGGTCCGCGAGCTGCTGAGCTCCTATGAGTTCCCCGGCGACGACATCCCCATCATCAAGGGTTCCGCTCTGAACGCCCTGGTCAGCGAGTCCACGGATCCCAACGCTCCGGAGTATGCCTGCATCAAGGAGCTGATGGACGCGGTTGACAGCTATATCCCCACTCCCGACCGCAAGGCCGACATGCCCTTCCTGATGCCTGTTGAGGACGTGTTCACCATCTCCGGCCGCGGCACCGTGGCCACCGGCCGTGTGGAGCGCGGCCAGCTGAAGGCCGGCGAGACCGTGGAGATCGTGGGCCTCACCGAGGAGAAGCGGACCACCGTGGTCACCAGCATGGAGATGTTCCACAAGACCCTGGATTACGTCGAGGCCGGCGACAACGCTGGCTGCCTGCTGCGCGGCGTGGCCAAGACTGAGATCGAGCGCGGCCAGGTTCTGGCCAAGCCCGGCTCCATTCACCCCCACACCAAGTTCGTGGGCCAGGTGTACGTGCTGAGCAAGGACGAGGGCGGCCGTCACACCCCCTTCTTTAACAACTACCGTCCCCAGTTCTACTTCCGCACCACCGATGTTACCGGCGTCATCACCCTGCCTGACGGCGTTGAGATGTGCATGCCCGGCGACAACGTGGACATGAAGGTGGAGCTCATCACCCCCATCGCCATCGAGAAGGGCCTCCGCTTCGCTATCCGCGAGGGCGGCCGTACCGTTGGCTCCGGCGTTGTTATCGACATCAACGAGTAATCCGTTAGAACCTGCTTCTTTTGATGGAAAGGGTCCGGCGCAAAGCGCCGGACCCTTTTTTATCCTTTTTCAAGAAAATATAGTAGCCACCGTTCAAAAGAGGTAACGTTTAGGGCCGCTCTTTTCAAAGGGCAGTGGGGCCTGGGGCAAAACCCCAGCGGGTTTGGCGTTAGGCGGCCAGAGGCCGCCCCAGCCCTAAGCCGCGCAGAGCGCGGCCCACGGGGCGAAGCCCAACATTTACTCGTTTTCAACTGTGCCTGCTAATAAGTTTAGGGCCGGCCCCTACCGCAGAACGGCCCCCAGCTCCCGCTCCAGAGCCTCCAGGATGGTCTTGAGCTCCTGATCCGCCTCGGCGGCTGTGATGCTGCGGTCCTCTGCGCGGAGGGTCAGGCTGAAGGCGGCGCTCTTGCTCCCCTCGGCCACGCCCTGGCCCCGGTAGATGTCAAAGAGGTCCACGCTCTGGAGCAGCTTCCCGCCGGAGCGGCGGATGCAGGCGGTGAGAGCTCCCACTGTGACCTCCTCCCGGCACACCACCGCGATATCCCGGTTTACCGCCGGGAAACGGGGCAGGGGGCGGTACGACGCGCCGGGGCCCTGGCTCTCCAGTAGGGCCTCAAAGCTCAGCTCCGCGCAGTAGAGGGGACAGTCCACGCCGTAGTTCTCCGCGATTTTCGGATGGATCTGGCCCACAACGCCCAGCCGCCTCTCGCCGGCGTACACCCCCGCGGCCCGCCCCGGGTGGTAGGAGGGATCGCTGCCGCAGGCGGTGAAGGAGGCGTTTTCGATCCGCAGGTCCCGGATAATGGCCTCTACCACGCCCTTCATGGCAAAGAAGTCCATGTCCTCCCCGTAGGCGCCCAGGGTCAGCAGCCGGGGCTCCTTGGCCAGGCCCTCCTCGCCGCCGGGCAGGTAGATCCTCCCGATCTCATAGAGCTTTACGCTCCTGCTGCGGTAATTGTAGTTCCGCGCCAGGGTTTCCAGCATGGAGGGCAGGGTCGTGGTGCGCATGATGGAGGTGTCCTCCCCCAGGGGGTTGAGGATTTTCAGGCTCTGGCGCAGAGGCTCCTCCGGGGCCCAGCCGATCCTGTCGTAGGCCGTGGGGGAGATGAAGGAGTAGGTGATGATCTCGCTGTACCCGCAGGCCCGGCACAGCGCCCCCAGACGGCGCTCCGCCTGCTGGGCCGGGGTGTAGCCGCCCTGGGTGGTCTCCCCCCGCTGAAGGGTGGAGGGGATGTTGTTGTACCCGTAGAACCGGGCCACCTCCTCCGCCAGATCCGCCAGGCGCGCCACGTCGCCCCGCCAGGATGGGATCAGCACCGGGGCCGGGCCGTTGGGGAAGTCCCGGTTTTCGGTGTGGATCTCCACCCGCTCCAAGTACTGGTACATGTCCGCTGCCTGGATATCGGTGCCCAGCAGGGCGTTGACCCGCGCCGGGTCCATGGTGACGGTCCGGGGCTGGGGGACGCAGTTGAGCACGTCGATGACGCCGTCCACTACCTCTCCGGCCCCCAGCAGCTCCACCAGCTCACAGGCCCGGTTGACGGCGGGGAGGGTGCTCATGGGGTCCAAGCCCTTCTCGAACTTGGCGCTGGCCTCCGTGCGCATGCCCAGGGCCAGGGCGGCCCGGCGGATGGTGGGGCCGTCGAAGTTGGCGGACTCGAACACCACGTCCGCCGTGTCATCTACAATCTCGCTGTTCTCGCCGCCCATGATGCCGGCGAGGCCCACGGCCCTCGTGTCGTCGGCGATCACCAGCATATTGGGGGTCAGCTTCCGGACATTGCCGTCCAGGGTGGTCAGCTCCTCCCCAGCTTTCGCCCGGCGGACCACGATCCTCCCGCCCTGGACATAGCGGTAGTCAAAGGCGTGCATGGGCTGGCCGTACTCCAGCATGACGTAGTTGGTGATATCCACGATGTTGTTGATGGGCCGCACGCCCATAGCCCGCAGGCGCTCCCGCATCCACTTGGGGGAGGGGGCGATCTTCACATTCCGGACCATCCGGGCGGTGTACCGGGAGCAGAGGTCCGGGTCCGGGGTCTCCACGTCCAGCAGCTCCGGGAGCACGCCGGGGCCGCCGCCCCTGACCGCGGGCTCGTGGAGGGAGAGGGGGACGTTGAAGGTGGCGGAGGCCTCCCGGGCCAGGCCGATGACGCTAAGGCAGTCGGGCCGGTTGGGGGTGATCTCAAACTCCACCACGTGGTCGTCCAGGCCCACCACCGGCCGGATGTCGTCCCCGGGCTTGCAGTCCTCATGGAGGACAAAGATGCCGTCGTTGATGCAGTGGGGGAACTCCCGCTGCTCCGCGTGGAGGTCCGCGAGGGTGCAGACGGCGTCGGTCTTGGTGTTGTAGGCCACCATATCCCCCACGTGGACATTGTCACAGCAGATATCCGGGCAGACGGTGGCGTCCTTGACCTCCATACAGGTGTGGTAGCTGCCGTTATCCAGGGGCATACACTCCAGCACCTTTGCCGCCACCACGGGCCCAAAGATCTTGTCCCCGGGCTGGATATCCGCCGGGATGGAGGGCTTGGCGGGGTCGATGGGGTGGTAGTCGTTCAAAAGCGCCGCCGCCTCGATGACGGCGTAGGGGAAATCCCGCTCGTCCAGGCCCAGTTCGCCCAGGGAGCAGAGCATGCCGTTGGAGAGCACGCCCCGGAGCTTGCCCTTCTCAATCTTCTTCCCGCCGGGGAGGAGGGCCTTGTGGAGGGCCACGGGCACCAGATCCCCCTCGTGGATGTTCCAGGCCCCGGTGACGATCTGGACCGGCTCCTCCCGGCCCACGTCCAGCTGGCAGACCCACATGTGGTCGCTGTCCGGGTGGCGCTCCATCTTCTCAATGCGGCCCACCACCACGTTCCTGATTGACTCGCCCAGATCCTCGGTGGTCTCCACCTTGGAGCCGGAGAGGGTCATGGCCTCGGCGAAGGTTTTGTCGTCAGCGTCTATCTGAACAAACTCATTGAGCCATTTGCGGCTTAAGTTCATAAGAAAAACCTCTCTTTAACATATGGTAAGAGCGAAACGAAGTTTCGCGATTAAAGTTCTTTTCAGTTCCTTTTCTTTCAAGAAAAGGAACGCACGTCCGGCGAGGACTTAAAACTGCTCGGCGAGGACTTAAAACTGCTCCAAAAACCGCACGTCATTCTCGAAGATCAGCCGCATATCGTCGATCTTAAACCGCCGCAGGGCGGTGCGCTCCAGGCCCATGCCGAAGGCCCAGCCGGAGTAGACCTCCGGGTCGATGCCGCTCATCTCCAGCACTCTGGGGTGGACCATGCCGGCCCCCAGCAGCTCGATCCAGCCCTCGCCCTTGCAGGTGGGGCAGCCCGCGCCGCCGCACTTGTGGCACTGCACGTCCATCTCACAGCTGGGCTCGGTAAAGGGGAAGTGGTGGGGGCGGAAGCGGGTGACGGTTCCCTGGCCGAAGAGCTTCTCCGCTACGGCGCTCAGAGTCCCCTTCAGATCCGCCATGGTGACGCCCTTGTCGATCACCATGCCCTCCACCTGGTGGAACATGGGGGAGTGGGTGGCGTCCACCTCGTCCTTCCGGTACACCCGACCGGGGGCCACAATGCGGATGGGCAGGGGCATGGTGTCCATGGCCCGCACCTGCATGGGGCTGGTCTGGGAGCGGAGCATCACCCGGCTGTCCTCGTCAAAGTAGAAGGTGTCGGACCAGTCCCGGCTGGGGTGGCCCTCCTCGGCGTTGAGGCGGTCGAAGTTCAGCTCCGCCAGCTCCACCTCCGGCCCGTCCATGACGGTGAAGCCCATGCCGATGAAGATGTCCTTGAGCTCCTCCAGGGCAATGTTCATGGGGTGCTGATGGCCCATGGACACCGGCCTGCCGGGGATGGTGACGTCCACCGCCTCGGCCCTCAGCCGCAGCTCCAGAGCGGCGGCCTCCAGCTTTTTAGAGCTCTCCTCCAGGGCGCGCTCCAGGGCGGCGCGGACCTCGTTGGCCAGCTGTCCCATCTGGGGCCGCTCCTCGGGAGAGAGCCGGCCCATCTGCTTGAGCAGGCCGGTGAGCTCCCCCTTCTTGCCCAGGTACTTCACCCGCAGGGCCTCCAGCCCCCCGGAGGTCTCCGCGCCCTGGAAGGCGGCCAGGGCCTCGGCGCGGATCTTCGCTAATTGGTCTCTCATCTTGTTCGATTTCCTTTCAAGAGTAGTCAAGAATTCACATCGATTTTTATCAGGCGCTTCGGCTATAGCCGAGTCAAATGAATTAGTCGGCCAGCATACTGGCCGCCAAAAAGAGGATATCCAGCAAAATCAGGGCGTGGAGGACGATGTGGTACAGGTCCGGGATCAGCCGCACATCGCTCCGGGGGATGAGCCGCAGGGTGCCCTCGAAGCACCGGTTGTAGCCCTCCAGCTTTTTGGGGGAGGCGCCGAAGATGGTGTAGTACCAGTGGCAGAAGAACTGGACCACCAGCCACAGCACCAGCACCGCCAGGAGGACCCAGCGGCCCTCCCGGGGCCGCAGCAGGGCCAGCAGGGCGCCGGCGGAGAACATGGCCAGCATGATAAACTCGGCGCTCTTCACGCCCACGCCCTCCACCAGCAGCTTGTCCCCCCATCTGTAGGTGACGATGGCCCCCAGGAACCACAGCCAAAGCGCGGCGGTAAGAACTTTTACGGCCAGGTCCATACCCATTCCGCCTTTCTTAATAAAAATTTATGGCGTTCCCCGCTTCCATTTTTATAGAGGCCGCTGTACAATACAGGCAGTCAGAGAGCCGAGGCGCGGCGGTCAGCTCTCCCTTTTTACGATGCGTTTGCACAGCAAAAAGACGCCCCCATCCCCGTCTGGGGACGAAAGGCATCACCTTCCGCGGTACCACCCGCCTTCGCGCCCAACGGACGCGCACTTGCCGCCCCTGTAACGGTGGGCCTCCGTCCCGCTCTCACGGGCCGCTCCCGGGCGAACCAAGCGACACGGGCCGGGGCGGCTCTCAGCCGATGGCCGCCCCTCTCTTAGGCTCCGCAAACTCGCTATTTTCCCGTTCCTCGCATCTAACAGCTTCTCTTTTATAGCACAAAAAGCGGCTGTTGGCAAGGGGACGGGCAGAAAAAAAGGCGGAAATGCGAAAAAATTTTTTCTATCCGCTGGAGAGGGCATTGCGAAATGGGCCGTTTGCCCGTATAATGTGCCCTGGAATCCTTCCGCGGCCCGACGGCCGCGGTGAATGATCGGGAGGAGACGGTATGCTGTTTGAAACGTGGCTGGGACATCCCCTGATTCAGGGGGAGGACGTCTGGGGCCTGCTGGGTGTGATGTGCGTCTGTGTGGCCCTGGCCGTTTGGCTGGAGCAGAGGTACCGGTGGGCCTCCAGAGTCTCCGGCTCCATCATCGCCATGGTGCTGGCCATGGCGCTGGCCAATACCGGCGTCATTCCCACCAGCTGCCCGCTGTATGACGACGTGGTCTGGGGGATCATCGTGCCCATGGGCATCCCCCTGCTGCTGCTCCAGTGCAACCTGAAGCGGATCTGGCGGGAGGCGGGCCGGATGCTGGCCGTATTCCTCATCGGCGCGGCGGGAACCATTGCGGGGGCGTTTCTGGCCTTTTTCGCCCTGCGGGGGCCCTACGCCGCCGCGGGTGGGGCGGTGGAGGAGCTGGCCGCCGTGGCCTCCATGATGACCGGCTCCTATATCGGCGGCAGCGTCAACTTCTCCGCCATGGCCCTCCAGCACGGCCTCCGGGGCACCCGGACCGCCGCCGCCGCCACGGTGGCGGACAACCTGCTGATGGCCCTCTACTTCTTCGTGCTCATCGCCTGCTCCGGGCTCCGGTTTTTCCGGAGCCGCTACCGCCATCCCCACATCGACGCGGCGGAGCGGGGCGAGAGAAAGGGCCGGACCCAGGCCGCCGCTTTCTGGAGCCGGAAGGACATCTCCCTGCTGGACATTGCCCTGGACTTGGCCTACGCGGCGGCGGTGGTGTGGTGCTCGAACCTCCTCGCCGGGATTTTCAGCCCCCTGGCTCTGGAGGGCACGGCCGGCAGCTTCCAGGAGGCCCTCTCGGACTTCGCGGGCAAGTTCCTCGGGAGCCCCTACGTCTGGATTACCACCATCTCCGTGGCCGCTGCCACCCTTCTGGACAAGCAGGCGGAGCGGCTCCACGGGGCCCAGGAGCTGGGCACGTATTTCATCTACCTGTTTCTGTTCGTCATCGGCGTGCCCGCGAATATCTACACTGTGCTTACGGAGGCGCCGCTGTTTCTGGTCCTCACCTTTATCATGGTGGCGGTGAACATGCTCTTCTGCTTCTGCGGCGCCAGGCTGCTGCGCTTTGACCTGGAGGATGCCGTCATCGCCTCTAACGCCAACATCGGCGGCCCCACCACCGCCGCCGGCATGGCCATCTCTCAGGGTTGGACCCAGCTGGCGGGGCCGGCCATGCTGGTGGGCGTTTTGGGCTACGTGATCGGCAACTACGCCGGAACGGTGGTCGGCATCCTGCTGGGAGCCTAGCGGCTTTTCCCATGAAAAAAGCCTGGATTCTCTCTGAGAATCCAGGCTTTTTCGCTTGTTGGTATTGCCGGGATATACCCTGTTATACCTTGGGGCCGGCGGATACGAGGGCCTTGCCGGCGTCGTTGCCGGTGTACTTGACAAAGTTCTTCACGAAGCGGCCAGCCAGATCCCTGGCCTTCTCGTCCCACTGGGCGGGATCGGCGTAGGTGTCCCGGGGGTCCAGAATGGCGGGATCCACGCCGGGCAGGGAGGTGGGCACTTCCAGATTGAAGTAGGGGATGGTTTTGGTCTCGGCCTTGAGGATGGAGCCGTCCAGAATGGCGTCAATGATGCCGCGGGTGTCCTTGATGGAGATGCGCTTGCCGGTGCCGTTCCAGCCGGTGTTCACCAGATAGGCCTTGGCGCCGCTCTTCTGCATCTTCTTGACCAGCTCCTCGCCGTACTTGGTGGGGTGCAGCTCCAGGAAGGCCTGGCCGAAGCAGGCGGAGAAGGTGGGGGTGGGCTCGGTAATGCCCCGCTCCGTGCCGGCCAGCTTGGAGGTGAAGCCGGACAGGAAGTAGTACTGGGTCTGCTCCGGGGTCAGAATGGACACGGGGGGCAGCACGCCGAAGGCGTCGGCGGAGAGGAAGATCACGTTCTTGGCGTCGGGGCCGGAGGACGTGGGGCGCACGTTCTTGACGATCTTCTCAATGTGCTCGATGGGGTAGCTCACCCGGGTATTCTCGGTGACGGACTTGTCGTGGAAGTCCAGCTTGCCCCCGGCGTCCACGGTGACGTTCTCCAGCAGGGCGTTGCGGCGGATGGCGTTATAGATGTCGGGCTCGGACTCCTTGTCCAGGTCGATGACCTTGGCGTAGCAGCCGCCCTCGAAGTTGAACACGCCGTTGTCGTCCCAGCCGTGCTCGTCGTCGCCGATGAGCAGGCGCTTGGGGTCGGTGGAGAGGGTGGTCTTGCCGGTGCCGCTGAGGCCGAAGAACAGGGCGGTATTCTCGCCGTTCATGTCGGTGTTGGCGGAGCAGTGCATGGAGGCGATGCCCTTCAGGGGCAGGTAGTAGTTCATCATGGAGAACATGCCCTTCTTCATCTCGCCGCCGTACCAGGTGTTGATGATAACCTGCTCACGGGAGGTGATGTTGAAGATGGCGGCGGTCTCGGAGTTGAGGCCCAGCTCCTTGTAGTTGGTCAGCTTGGCCTTGGAGGCGTTGTAGGAGATGAAGTCGGGCTTGAAGTTCTTCAGCTCCTCCTCGGTGGGGGCAATAAACATATTCTTGACAAAGTGGGCCTGCCAGGCCACCTCCATGATGAAGCGGATGGCCATGCGGGAGTCGGGGTTGGTGCCGCAGAACACGTCCATGACATAGAGCCTCTTGCCGGACAGCTCCTGGATGGCCAGCTCCTTGCAGGCGCTCCAGGCCTCCTGGGTGGCGGGCTTGTTGTCATTTTTGAACTCGTCGGAGGTCCACCAGACGGTGTCCTTGGAGTTCTCGTCCATGACGATGAACTTGTCCTTGGGGGAGCGGCCGGTGTAGACGCCGGTCATCACGTTCACCGCGTCCAGCTCGGTCAGCTGCCCCTTGTCGTAGCCCTCCAGGCTGGGGTCCATCTCCGCCTCAAAGAGCTGCTCGTAGGTGGGATTGTATACGACCTCCTTGATATCGGAGATGCCGTAGCGCTCCAATCCGTAGGTTTCCATAGATTATGTTCCTCCTTATGGAAAAATGGAAAAGTGGGGATTCATTTCGGACTCGCCTTATTTTACCCTGTTTTCTCCGGAAAGGCAAGAGAGAAGTGAACCAAATAAATGAAATCGTCAAACCCCCTCAAACCCGGCCCCCGGCAGGCGGGTACAATTGGGCAAATTGGGGAACTGTGGGGGCAGTTTATTTCCCGGGGGCGGCCCTGTCGTCCGTCCGGCCCATCAAATAGTCCAGACTCACGGCGAAATGATCCGCCAGGGCGCATAGATTCTCAGCACTGGGGTAGTTGTCCCCCGCCTCAAATTTCTGGTAGTGGCGCGCACCGATCCCCAGCGCCGATCCAACCTCCGCCTGGGTCTCCCCGCGCTCCCTGCGCAGCTCCCGCAGGCGGTTTCTAAAAGCTTCTTTTGATAGCATAGATGCCTCTTGACACGCCAAAATTTACGTGTTATGATATACACAGAACACGCCAAAATCAACGTCCTACTATTTTACAGAAAGGAACCGGGACCATGACGGATTTTATGCGCTGGCTGTACGCAAACTACATCAAGCCTCAGATCAGCGGGCAGGACGAGGCGGACTACGAGATGTCGCTGTCCCTGATGGAATCAACTTTAAACCAGGACCAGAGGGCGCAGTACGCCCGGGCGCTGGAGTACTACAGCTGCCACGCGTTTCTGTTAGGGGCCCGCACGGGACTGGGGCTGAGCGATGCGCTTACCCCCCAGTCCCGCCAGCAAGCCCAATAGTTTCCCATAAGCGAAACGCAGTTTCGCGCAAAAAGTTCTTTTTTGATTCTTTTTTCTTTCAAGAAAAAAGAATGTATGCCTCAAGCCCCTGGTTCTACCGGATTTTTCTCCCCTCGACGTAATAGCGCTTATCCTCGGCGTGGCCCATGGAGAAGGTTTTGCGGGGGAGGACGCCGTCGGCGATGACGGTTTTAAAGAGCTGGTCCTTACCCATGGCGGGGAGCTTAAAGCCGATGTTGCCGGGCTTGGCGCCCAGCTCGTCGGTGATGTCGGCGCCGTGGATATAGTCCACCTCGCCGCCGTTCTCCTTGAGGTAGGCGTCCAGGAAGTTCTGGAGGGTGCCCACGGCCAGCTGGACCTTGGGGTCGGGCACGTTGAGGAAGCCGCTGCCGCCGGCCCAGGTATAGGCGATGGTGTGTCCCGGGCCCTGGCCCTCTCGGGCGGAGGGGTAGAAGTCCAGGAAGGCGGAGAGCAGCTTCTGGGGGTCCACATGGAATACCACCCGGTGGATGGCCTCGAACTGGAGGGCGCTGTCGTGGAGGTTTTCGATCTCCACCAGGGCGTAGCGGGCGGGGAGGCTGGCCCACTGGTCCTCCGGCGTCACTTTCTTCAGGTTCTCATAGCAGGTTTTGGCGGTAGCCAGGGAGTGGTTGCCGTCGCCCACGGCGAAGAGCAGGGGGGACACGCCGGCAAGGCCGTACTTGTGGGCCATGGCCTCGCTGCTGGCCAGGTGGGCCAGGGCGCCGGCCAGGGCGCCGGTCTGGTCCTGGGAGAGGCGCCAGCCCTTCAGGCGTCCGCCCTTCAGCATCAGGTCGAAGTCGTAGAGCTTGTCCATGGCGTCCGCGGCGGCGGTGATGGGCTCGATGCAGGTTTTTTCCGGGTCGTCGATGAGCAGCATCACGTGGGGCAGCTCGATGGGGGCGTCCTTGCGGACCCGGACTCTGGGGGGGATGCGCTCGAGGACCGTGCCCTCGGTGGCCCGGATAAGGGAGCCGGAGCCGGGGGTGTAGTCGTAGTGCTCCAGGTCCACCGCGGCCACCAGGCCGTGGCGCACGGCGCCGTCGGACTGGGTGCGCTCGATGTAGACAATGGAGTCGGGATAGGTCTGGAAGATGTCCCGGGCCAGGTAGTCCTCCATGGAGCGGTTGATGGCGCTGATGTGCTCGTCCACGTCCGGGTCGTTGAGCTTGCTCTCCGGCAGGATGAGCCGGAGGGCGGAGGGCGCGTCTCCGGCGATGCGGTCCGCCTCCGCCCAGTACTCGGGCTGGGAGGTGAACTGGTCGCAGGCCACCACAGCCCACTTGTGCATGTCGGTTCCCGGCTTGGGCAGCAGGATGTCCGCCGGCCGCAGACCCAGATTCTCAAATGTTTGGTTCATGGTTTCTCCTCCATCATTTATTCCGCTGTCTTTTCAAACAGCATGTCCAACAGTTTCCAGCCGTGCTCCACAAAGGGGCCCCTCTCGCCGCTCTCCTCGTTGTAGGGCGCGCCGCACCCGGTGTCCCGCCTGCTGTCGTAGAGCAGGAAGGGGACGCTGCCGCCGGCGTGGCCCCGGGTGGCGGTGAGGGTCTTGTGGTCGCTGAGGAGCAGCACCCGGTGGTCCTGCCCCGCCGCCTCCAGGCGGGAGAGCAGGGGGGCGGTCAGGCGGCTGTCCAGCCACTCGATGGCCTGGATTTTTCCGGCCAGGTCGCCGTTGTGGGTGCACTCGTCGGGGGCCTCCAGGTGGAGGCAGACGAAGTCATATTGGTTTAGCTTGCGCCAGGCGGCCTCCAGCTTTGCCTCAAAATTGGTGTCCAGCTCGCCGGTAGCGCCCTCCACCTCCACCGTCTCCAGGCCCCGGAGCACGCCGATGCCGTGGCACAGGGGCACGGCGCTGACCACCGCGCCGTCCAGGCCGTACTGGCCGCGGAAGCTGGGCAGCTCCACGGCGGTGCCCTCCGCCCAGAACCAGATGCCGTTGGCGGGGAGCTTTCCGGCGGCCCGGCGCTTTTCCGCCGCCGGGGAGCGCTCCAGAATCCGGTGGGCCAGGGCCATGAGATTTGTGAACGCCTCCGCCCGGCGGTTTCCGGCGGGAAGGAGGGGGCCGCAGACCTCCCCCAAGTGGTCGTGGGGCGGGGTGAAGCGGATGCCGGTCAGATCGCTCTGGTGCTGGACGGCCAGCTGCCGGAAGGCGGGGAACCGGTGGAGCTCCACCCGGGATTCCGCCATGGCCCGGGCGAAGGCGGGGTCCGCCAGCAGGGTCTCCACGGCCTCCAGGGCGGCGGGGCCGTCGATGGACCCGGCGCTGTGGGAGAGGAGGCGCTTTTCCGCCAGGGGCATGTCCCCCTCCTCAAGGGCCGCCAGGTTGCAGCGGAAGGCGGCGTCGCCGGGGAGCAGGGGGATGCCGGCGGCGGCGGCCTCCATGGGGGAGCGGCCGGTAAAGTACCGCCGGGGGTCGCAGCCGAAGATGGAGAGAATGGCCGTCTCGCTGCCGGCGGGCAGGGGGGGCGGGCAGTTAATGACACTGCCCACCAGGCCCCGGGCGGCCATGCGGTCGATGGCTGGGATGGACGCCTTTTGCAGGGGCGTGAGGCCGCATAGCTCCGGGACGGGGTCGTCGGCCATGCCATCGCCGATAATCAGCAGATATTTCATATAAAAAGGATTCCTCCTCTGGGTCAAAAAAGTGGCGGAGCCACTTTTTTGAGTTAAGGCCGTCATTCAGCGGAGCTGAATAACTGCCCGGCAGCCTGTGGCTGCCCGCTCCGTTCTGCGCCTCATTTTGCCTGACGGTATTATACAGGCTTTTCAAAAAATTTTCAACGGCAACATGGACCTCCGCGAAAAAAACTTTCCACCGGATCCGGCGGCGCATAGGACCGGCAAAAACGGACAGACTACGACGGAAGCCTCAAAAAAAGAGAAGCGGCTGAAACGAGAAGGGAGGTAACGGAGCATGGTTCTGGATCGGATCGCGCTGATCCTGGTGATCATCGGCGCGCTGAACTGGGGGTTCGTCGGCCTGTTTGGCCTGGATCTGGTGGCTTTTTTCTTTGGCGGCCAGATGGCGGCGCTCTCCCGGGTGATTTACGCCGTGGTGGGGATCGCCGGATTGTGGTGCGTCTCTCTGCTGTTCCGGGAGCGGGAACCCGGCGGGGCGGTGGCTTAGACCGGATGACGCCCACCGTAAAATCCCGCCCGCCTTCCGGGCGCGGTTTGAAAAATGGAAATATGCCCGCTCTTTGGGCGTGTTGGCATTTTTCAGACAAGCCCTGAGCGGGATGGATTTTTAATATAAATTTTGCTGAGAGAGGGCGTCCGGTTCCGGATGCCCTCTCTCAGCAGGCTGTCAAAGAGTCTCGCGGACTTTTTTGACAGCCCAATGCCGCCGATACTTTCGCTTCGGCTATGCCTTCGCAAAAGTCCTCGCTACGCTCGCCGAACGCCTGCTGCGCAGGCTTTTCCGTTAAGCGCCGCCGCGCGGCGCTTTGAGCGCTGGGCCGGCCACAGGCCGGCCCGCGGGGGCGGCAGATTTCATTCGAGGTGGGCTTCGCCCTCTCGAGCTCCCCCCCCCCCCGCCGGGCCGCATACTGTCATTCGCAAGCTGGCGTAGGGGCGAGCGATGCTCGCCCCTACAGGCGCATGGCCTCTGTCTTGAAGATTGCTGTAGCTTTTCGGCACGCTGCTGGCGCACAGGAGCAAACTGCACAAAGCGCCCCCACGGGGTCCCTGAATTTTTTACTGGAAAAGGGGGACGGGTTGGTGTATACTGTAGAGCCGGGAGGGATGGACATGAACGAAAGAGAGCTCATCGAGCTGGCCCTGGCGGAGGGATTTGCCAACGCGGCGGTGATGGACACGGCGGAGCTGGTGTTCGTGCCGGACTTCCGGCCCCTGTGCGAGGAAAATCTCTGCGGGAAATACGGGGTAAACTACTGCTGTCCGCCGGACTGCGGCACGGTGGAGGAGATGCGCCGGCGGGTGCTGCGCTGGCGGCGGGCGCTGGTGGCACAGACCATGTGGGACATTGAAAACCCCATGGACGAGACCCAGACCAAGCCGGCCAAGGGCGCCCACAACAGGCTGACCCGCCGGCTCATTGACCGGGCGGGGCTGCCGGGGCTGATGATCGGGGCGGGCGGCTGCGACCTCTGCGGGCCCTGCGCCCTGGCGGAGGGACGGCCCTGCCGGTTTCCGGACAGGAGCTTCTCGTGTATGTCGGCCTACTGCATCTTTGTCCGGGACATGGCGGAAAAATGCGGCATGGAGTACGACTGCGGTCCCGGCGTAACGGCGTTTTTCAGCATGTACTGCTTTGCAGAGGCGTGAAAGGGACCAAAGGGATCGGACCGATAGGAGGAGACGGGATGCTGCTGGCCATTGACATTGGGAATTCCAACATCTCCCTGGGCGTTTTTGACGGCCCGGTCCTGCGTCTGCGGGCCAAGGTGTCCGCCAAGACGGAGCGCAGCGCGGACGAGTACGCGGCGCTGCTGTGGGACCTTCTGCGGTTTCGCGGGGTGGACCGGGGCAGGCTGGATGGGTGCATCCTCTCCTCGGTGGTGCCGGCCCTCACGGGGCTGGTGGAGGCGGCGGCCCGGACGGCGGCGGGCACGCCGGTGCTCCGGGTGGGGCCGGGCCTTCGCACCGGCTTTCGCATCCGCATCGACGACCCGTCCCAGCTGGGGGGCGATCTGGCGGCGGACACTCTGGCGGCGCTGACGGAGTACGGCGCGCCGGTGGTGCTCATCGACGCCGGAACGGTCACTACCATCGCGGCGGTGGACGAAACCCGGACCTACCTGGGGGGCTGCATCCTGCCGGGCATCCACCGGAGCGCGGCGGTGCTGCGGGAGACGGCGGCGCTGCTGCCGCCCATCGATCTGACCGGCCCGGAGAGCGCCTGTCTGGGCCGCAGCAGCGCCTCGGCCATCCGGTGCGGGCTGCTGCTGGGCAGCGCCATGATGGTGGACGGCTTTATCGCGCGCTACGAGGCCCTGGCGGGCATGGCGGGGGCGAAGCGGATCGCCACCGGCGGCTCGGCGGGCCTGGTGACGGCCCAGTGCCGTGAGGAGATCCTTCTGGACCCGGACCTCACCCTGAAGGGGCTGCGCTACCTCTATGAAAACAACCGGCCCAGGAAAAAATACGTTTGACGGTAATGACGGCGCCAGCCGTTGTTATAAAAAATGCGCGCCGTACTCCCCAGAGGGGAGACGGCAGCGCGAGGTGAAATACCCTCAAAGGAGAAACTACCATGAGAAACAGCGGCAAAGTCCATCAGATCACACGGGTGGCGATACTGGTGGCAATCATCTTCCTTCTGGCCTTCACGCCCCTGGGGTATCTGCGGGTAGGCCCCATCGCGGCCACCACTGTGCAGATGCCGGTGATCGTGGGCGCGGTGCTGATGGGTCCCTCGGTGGGCGCAGTGCTGGGCTTCTTCTTCGGCATGACTGCGGTGATCAGCGTGCTGATCATGCCCGGAGCGGACGCCTTCGCCACCCTGGCCATGACCCACTCCCCCTTTGCCTACCTGCTGGTTTGCCTGGGTGCCCGCATCCTGATGGGATGGCTGTCGGGCCTGCTGGCGGCGGGCCTGCATAGGCTCTCCAGCCGGCGCTTCTCCCTGCTGGGGTACGGTATGACGGGTCTGGTGGGCTCGGCCATGAACACCGTGTTCTACCTGGGCGGGCTCTGGGCTCTCTGCGCGGGCGTGATCAGCCAGTACTACGGCATTGACCTGAGCGGCGTGGGCGGCTTTGTAATGACCGCCGCCGTGTCCCTGGGCGCTCCGGAGGCCCTGGTCTCCTGTGTCGTGGTGGCGGCCGTATGCAAGGCGCTGGAGAAGGTTCCCGTCCTGTTTAAACGGTTCGCTTGAACGATCCACATAGAGACATACCGGAGAAACAGTCCTTCCTGCTTTAGAAAACACTTCTTCGACACGCTGAGAAGCGCCGCCCTCCACAGGCGGCGCTTCTTTCGCGAATATTGTTCCGGAGGTCCCTTGCCGGGCTGAGAGACTGAGGGCCGCTGTCAGAGAGCGCCGCATAGAATAGCGGGGGGAGGGATGCTTATGGACCCGCGGGAGTTAACTGTGCTGGTGACGGCGGTGGCCAACGCGCTCTACGGCTGCCTGTCTCCCGGCGATCTGGCGGTGATGGCGGCGGTATTCACCCAACTGGGCGATACGCTGGAGACGCTTGCCGTGCAGAAGGAGCGCCTGGAGGACGCCCGCTGCGGAGGGTGAGGCGTTTTCTTGACCTGATTTGTTAAGGGAAGTGCAACAATGCGTTCCGTCCGGCGGCGATTTGCAGGATTTAAACGAGAAACCGTATGGGCGCTCCGGCTGGACTTGGGACAGCGTAAAGGGGAGGCCGGGGATTGATCCCCGGCCTCCCCTCTCCCTTGGAAGCGAAGCGGCCAGGCTCCGCTGTCACGGGGAGCCGCTTTCCCAGCACGATGGGGAGACCGCCAGCTGGAACTGGCGCCAGGTATAGGCCCTCTCCTCCACAGCGGCCCAGGTGCAGCCAAAGGCCTCGCACTCCGCCCAGGTCAGGTAGCGGAAGTAGAAGTCCACATCCAAATGGCAGGGGACGATGTCCAGGATGATCTCCCGGATCTGATCAAACCCCTCCGGAACGCCGGACACATCCGGAAAGATGATCCGGATATATCCGAACCGGCCCGTCTCCTGGACCAGGGCGTTGATGCCGCAGCCGGAGATGGTGCTGTTGATGTCCGCTAGGGTAACGCAGCCCCCGCCGATGCGCAGCAAAGCCGCGATGGCCTGCCGGCGCAGCTGGGTGGTGTAGCGCACAGGCGTGCGGGCAAAGAGGGACTCCATCCGATCCAGGCCCTCCCCCTCGGCGGTGGCCAGGGCGCTCTCCCGCTCCACGTAGTCCAGACGCTGGCTCAGATCGTCCAGCCCCCGGCCCAGGGCCTCCAGCTCCGCGCCGCTGAGGCTGGAGGGGGTGAGGTCGTAGATGTCCATAGGCCGCAGCAGGGCGCGCAGGTAGTCGCTGTATCCCATCTCAGCTCCTCCATTCCGTTACGGTCACGGTCCCCAGCTGGGGCAGAGAGGTTGCGCTGGCGGTCAGGTCCGCCGTGGGAGACAGAAACCGGTAGTTCTGGACGCTCTTGAGGCTGTAGAGCAGATTCCCCAGAGAGGCCAGAGTCACCTCCCTGCCCAGCATCGCGCCGGTGAAGGCGCCCCGCAGGGCCTCGTCCACCTGAGCGCTTGCGGCCGCAAAGGTGTAGCCGGAGGCGGGCTTTACGGCGACGCTGATATCCAGCGGGGCCGGCGTGGGGGCCAGGACCCGCAGGTCCACGGAGATCTCCCTCTTCTCCTGGAGGAACTTGTTTAAGGCCTGGAGCAGCGTCTCGTCGGGAAGTCCCGCGTCGGTAGCCACGTAGAGATCCACGGAGCCCACGCCTCTGGGACAGCGCACCGCCACCGCCGCGGCGACCCCGTTGTAGGAGAGTGCCGTCTGCTCATAGTAGGCGGCGTTGGCGCCGTTGGGGAGGCGGCGGTAGCTGTCCAGCAAACGCTCTCTCAGAGCATCGTCGCTCTCCGCGTCGTCGCCGCCGCTGAAGGCGGCTGGGTTGGTGCAGGCCTGAATGCCCACGGGCATGGCGGCCATAATGGTCACCGTACCGGCGGCCGCGTTGCCCCTTTTCCCGGGCTCCAGGGCCGCGGCGGGTGCGTCGGCATAGAGCTGGCCCGCCCTCAGGACAACGTCGTCCGTGGTGGCGAAGCGGATGCCGTCCCCGGTCATGCACACGGTGCCGGAGCCGATGGTCAGATCGCCGCTGACGGCGGTGGAGATGCCGAAGCGCAGCGTCCCCACGGCGCAGGTGGCCACGCCCCGGCTGAGTCCCCGCAGCTGGGCGTGCCGGTCCAGGTAGACCCCGCCGGCGGTCTGGGGAAAGCTCTGGTCCAGAAGCCACTGGGCCTGGAGGTAGAGCCCCTGGATCTGGGCCGCGGCGGCGTAGAGCCGCGCCGCCAGGTCGCAGGAGGCGTTGGGCAGGTAGCCGCTGGCCCCGGCGAACACGGAGAGCATCTCCTGATAGATTTCGTCAATTGTTTTCTGCATGCTCCTCCCCCTGTTTATACGGTCAGGGTGACGGTGAGATCCGTCCCCCGGTAGTCCAGCAGGATCGTGATTTGAATCCGGCCCTCCCCGGCGGGAGCCAGCTCCACGTCCGAGAGCGAGACCGCCTCCCCCTCCAGGGCCTCCGCGGCATACTGCCTGGCGGCGGAGAGCCGCTGGGAGGCGGGCTCCCGGGCCAGGAGGTAGAGCCGGCTCCCCAGGTCCGGCAGCAGGGGAAACTGGCCCCGCCGGGCGGTGAGCCGGAACAGGACCCGCTCCAGCAGGGCGTCGGCCCCGGCGCAGCGGACCACGCCGCCCATGCCGTCGGGGACGTAGTCGCCGTTGATCAGTTTAAGCTCCATGAGACGCCTCCTCGCAGGCGCAGGGCCGGTAGGGCGCGCCGTTGACAGTGAGGGAGCCGCGGATGCTTACCGCTCCGGTCAGCTCCACGTCCCCGCTCACCGCCAGATCCCCCTCCAGGGATACCGGCCCCTTGACGGCGATGGCACCGTCCGCCCGCAGGCGAATGGACGCGCCGCCGTCGGAGAAGAGGAACAGCTCCCCCGGGGCCAGGTCCTCCGGCGCGGCGGCGGCGGTGTCCGCCGCCACCACGCACTGCTCCTGTCCGCCCACGCCGCCCCGGAGCACCAGCACCGTGTCCCCGGCCCGGGGCCGCCAGACCAGGCCGCCGGGGGCGAACACCTCCAGGGCCCGCTGCTCCCCCCGGGTCAGAACGGAGGCGCTGGCGCCGCCGATGGTGGTTACGCCCATGTCCGCGCTGGAGCGCTCCTGCTCCGCCGCCTGGCGCAGGGCCATTGCCTTTGAAAGCCACATATCTTGTCACCTCACGCTTAAAGTCAGCTCCGTGCCCTCGCCCGTCCCGTCCATCCGGCTGCGGGCCTCTGTCACCGCGAAGCTGCCGGACAGGTTCAGCCGCTCCAGGTCCAGCTCCACGGTGTCCCCGGGGGCGGCGGCGAAGGCGAAGGGGAGCTCCAGGGTAATCTCCAGCTGCTCCAGGGCGGACTGGGCGATCTGGTACTCGCCGGTGTACCGCCGGGCGTTGGCAGTGCTTTTGGGCATGTAGAGCACGTGGCGCCGCTGCCCGCCCGCGGCGGCGAAGGGCTCGTTGACCACCGCGTGGCGGATGCCCTGCACCTTGTCCTGAATGAGCACCTCGGAGATGACGCCGTAGCGCTGCTCCCGCTTGCGCAGGCCCAGCAGGGGGGTGCCGCCGTCCACCCGCAGGGTCCGCCCGCTGCCCCAGAGGGGGGCGGTAACCAGCACGCCCTCGCCGGTAAAATAGGGGTCAAAGCCGCCGTAGCGGCGGGTGAAGCCCTGGAGGGCCTTCCACTGACTGGACCCGGAGGCTACGGCGTAGCCGTCCCCGGAGAGGTCCTGGGGAGCCTCGGCGGCAATACCGCAGGGGGAGACGTGGTTGGCGAGGATTTCCGAGAGTAGGGCCCGCTCATAGGAGAAGGCCTCCGACTCGTTGTCCAGCAGGAGCGCCGCCATGCCACGCCCCTCCACCTCGGCCAGCAGCCCCCGGGGGGAGAGGGAGACCTCATAGGCGTCCACCACGCCCCGGAGCACAACGGCCCCCTCCCGGAGGGCGGTGAACCGGACGGCCTTGGGCAGCACCTCCGCCATGCCGGGATCGTACAGGAAGGAGGCCCACAGGCTGTCGCAGGGGACGGACCCGGTGAGCTGGACGTCCCACTCCAGCAGCGTGGGCAGCTCGTAGACGGCCCCGTCATAGGTCTCCAGCCGTATGGTCAGCATGGGATCACCACCTGATCTCCCACATGGATGAGATTGGGGTTTTTGATGCCCGGATTGGCGGCCAGCAGGTCCTCCAGGGCCACGCCGCAGCGCTGGGCGATGCCCCACAGGGTGTCCCCGCCGCTGACGGTGCAGCGCACCGCCTCTTGGGACGCCTCCGGCCTGCCGGAGGCCGTACCGGCGGCCCCCAGCGCGGTCAGCGCCTCGCTGTAGCCGTCGTAGCGCTCCCGGAATTCGAAGCTGTAGCGGACGTAGTTGGGCAGGGGCTCCTGCTCCAGCTTCAGGGCGGTGAAGTAGGCGTTGGAGATCTGCCACAGGGGGTGGATGAGGAGTCCCGGCCCCTCGCTGTAAAAGACGGAGGCCAGCTGCTTGAAGGCGTCGTAGGCGCCCTCCCCGGCGAATTCCCCCTGGCCCCGTATCACCCGGCAGCTCTGGCCCAGATCCTGCATGGCGTAGCGTCCGAAGGGCACCTTGTGCACCGCCACCTGCCGCTCGTAGGTGATGGAGTAGGTGGCGGGATTGTGGGGCCAGATGTAGTCCTTGTAGCGCATGGGCGTCAGCAGCATAGAAAGACCTCCTCAGTACAGCGGAAAGCCGCCGTCATAGCGCCGGCTGTCCCGGCGGAAGGCCAGGGACACCGCCTCGGCGGAGAGGCCGGCGCTCTCCGCTGGAGGGAGGGACTCCGGGGCGGCGGACCGCCCGGCCAGGGGAAGCTCCGGTCCGGCGGAGAGGGCAAATCCGGCGGTCTGGAGTCCGGCCCCGCCGGACGGACCCTCCGCCCGGAAAACCGCCGGTCCCGGCAGGGAGCGGTCCCAGTCCGCCGGGACCGCCTCCGGGACGGGAGAGGGACTGTCCGGACCGGAGCGGAGCCCCCGGGCCTCCGCCAGATCCCCCTCCGCCGTCTCGCGGACCGCCCGGGCCTCTGGGACAACGGCGTCCGCCGCCGCCCGGTGGGCCTCCGCCTGGGGCGTTTCCGGCGGACGGCGCTCCGGTTCCCTGACATCCCGGCCATCTTTGGGGCGGAGAGAGGCAATCTCCGCTGTGGGGATATCCAATTCCTTCCGGAGCTCCTGGCGGGGCTGCTCCGCCGGGGCGTCCGGCACGGGGGAGGCCGCGGGAGGAGGGGCGACCTCCCGGGCCTCAGGAGCGCCCTCCAACCCGTCCCCAGCGGCCCGGGGCGCCTCCAACGGCGCCGGAGCCTCCGCCCGAAGGGGGTCCGCCGTCCGGGAGACCGCCGCCTCCGCCCGGCCTGGCGGCTGGGGTCTATTGGTCAGGGCCTGGAAGCGGCCGAGATCAAAGGCGGCGTTCTCCCCCTGCTCCCCCCGGAGGGGGGCGCTGGACGGCGTACCGCCCTCCCGCAGCGCCTGCGCCAGGTCCCGCAGCTCCGAGGCCAGCCGGGAGAAGCCCTCCAGCGCCCCGGCGGGGAGCCGGACGGTCAGCTCGATCAGGTCCCGCTCCGCCATCAGGCCGCCACCTCAATGCGGCTTGTGGCCACCACGGTCACCTTCTCCGCCACCATGGAGCCCACCTTGCCCTCCTCCTGAATGGCGCTCCACTGACAGCCGCTGTAGATCACCTTCCGGTCCGGCTTGCAGATCACCAGGGAGAAGTCCGCCAGGGCGAAGAAGTCGATGCCGTCGCTGACGGCGTCGTCGGTGGCGTAGAGCCGGGTCAGCTCCAGCACGTACTTGTTTTGCCCGTTGATGGTGGCCACCGGCTCCCGCTCGCCGAAGGCCTCCACCACCTGGCTGGTCTTGGTGGCCTTGGCGGCGTAGCTCTGCACCACAGCCACCTTTCGTCCCTCCAGCTCCAAATAGATGTCGCAGCTGGTGGGGAACCCTGTCATTTCCAACATGTCTGCGCCTCCTTAAATCGTGATGTGGGCGGTGAGATAGATCTGGTTAAGTCCGTGGGCCACGGCGAAGCTGAACTCCACCAGGCACACGGCGGGGTCCTCCGGGCTGATGGAAACGGCCACGTCGCCATAGCTGTCGATCACCTCCGCGCGGAGCTTGTTCTCCAGCTCCACGATCACCTGGGACCGGATAGCGCCTCTGGTCTGGACGGTATTTTTGGCCCGGCTGAACCGGCTGCGCAGGCTCCGGCGGATGGAGGGGATCACGTCGTCCACAATGAGGGTGGTAGTCAGCTCCCGCCAGGCGGCGTCCTGGACGCCGCCGGTGGTAGTGCGGGTGGTAATGCCCCGGATGGGGGAGACCACGCCGGATACGGCCTCCAGGGGCGTCACGCCCCCCTGGACTAGCAGGTCCACGTCGCTGTCGCTGTACCGCTCCGAGACGCCGGCCAGGCCCGGCAGGGCGGTTCCGTTGAGGGGGACTGCCGGGTCCCTAGCGGCGGCGATTGCCGCGGCGGCCGCGGCGGCGGCGAACATACCCGGCAGAGCCTTCCCGGACGCGTCCACCGCGTCGGGCCCCACCAGTACCATCCGCTCGCTGTTGAGGGCCTTGGCGCGGCCTGTCAGCTCCGTGACGGAGGCGCCGTCCATGCCCACCACGGCCAGCCGCTCCCGCCGGGCGGCGGAGGCGGCCTCCACGCTCTCGCGCAGGGCCTGCTGCACGGTCAGCTCGCCGCTGTCGCAGACCACCACCTGCACGTCCTCCACCCCCTGCAAGGCGGCAAAGGCGGGCTCATAGCCCTCCTCCCCCACCGCCACCGCCGCCACGGCGGACGCGCCGCCCAGAAACAGCAGCCGCAGCAGGGCCGACATGCCGGGCGTACCGGACTCGTCCTCGCCGAAGGCGCTGAGTCCCGCCTCGTAGCTGGTCAGCGTCACCGGCACATTGGGGGTTCCGGCGGCGCTTTTGGCCGCCACGCCGATCACCCGGACGGCCCGTCCCCCCCGGACAACGGCGGACGCGTCGTAGGAGGAGTAGACACCCGGGCGCTCGTGGATTGTGTTTTTCATCTGCTCACCACACCTTTCAAAATAAAATCGGACAGCATAAGGCCGTCCTCCGATGCCTCCGCGGTAAAAAACGCGCTGCACGAGAGGCTCCCCCGCCGCAGGAACATCTGGGCGTCCTCGTCCCAGGCCGTCTCCTCCCACTTCAGCTCCGTGGGGCGCAGCCCCGCCGGCAGTCCCTCCAGAATAGCCTGGTGGAGGGTCTCCAAAGCGCTGTCGCACCCGGCCGCGCCGCTTTTCGGCGGGCTGTAGAGGTCCAGGGACAGCGTCATCTCCATCCGCATCCCGTAGATCTCCCGGCACTCCAGGGTCTCCGGGTCCGTCCGCCGCCCCAGGTAGCTCCCCAGGGCGCCGCCCCGGCTCTCGCCTGTGCGCAGGCCCACCGCCGCCACCGGGCCGGTGTAGGCCCTGGCCCAACCCGGGGCGAAGGCGCTGTGGGCGCGCAGGCCGGAGCGCTCCAGGGCGGCGGCCAGGGCTGATTTTACCTGCTCCAGACCGCTCATTCCGCCATCTCCTTTCCCGGGGCCAGGATGGCCCTGCAATAGAGGGGCTCGTCCCTCCAATAGACCGGGACGGCCTCCTGTACCCGCAGCGTCCGCCCCTCCCAGGCGATCCGGTCCCCTGGGGAGAGGGGCACGCCGCCCGGTCCGATGTACAGCCACCTCCGCCTGTCGGCCGCGCCCAGGGGGGTGGCCGCAACCGGGGGGTGCTCCCGCCGCTGTAAAAGGGGCTGGAGGAAGGCCCGGAGGGCTGTCTCCCGGCCGCTCTCCCGCCTTGTGAGGACAACCGTCTGTCCGTACCGCTCCAAAATGCGTTCAAACCTGGCCCTCATCCCCGCACCCCCAGGAAGGCGAAGCCGCCGTCGGGCCGGTAGGGGGCCATCAGTGCCTCGGCCTGGCGGCGCAGGGCAGCGGCGGTCTCGCAGCCGCCGCCGGCGCGCAGGCTCACCTCCCCGGCGGTGAACTGCACCGCCTCCCCGGCCTCCCGTCCCGGCAGCAGCGCGGCCGTGGCCAGGAGCGCGGCGGCGCAGCGGAAGGCGTCGGAGCAGTCCTCGGGCGCAAGGCCCTCCCGCAGTCCTCCGGCCAGCTCCGCTTCGGCGGCGGCGCACAGGGCCTCCAGCAGGGGCAGCTCCGCCTCCGCGGGCTGAGAGAGCGCCTTGGCCAGCGCAAGAATTTCCTCGTGCATCGGCGTCCCTCCCTGAAACGCGGCCGCCATCAGATGGAGAGCACCTTTCCGGCGTCGGTGTAGAGCTTGGCGAAGCCGGAGGTGCTGGTGATAGCGGCCCGCTCCACCTGCCGGTCGATGAGCTTGTCGTACTCCACCGTCACGTCCCCGGCGCTGACCATCTCCAGGGCGTAGTTGCGGTCCAGGCCGATGAGGGTGCCCTCGGGCATGGCGCTGGTGCGCAGCAGCTTGGCGCCCAGGGGGGAGGAGAGGGAGCCGGTGCCCTGGAAGTTGAGTCCGGTCAGGGGGTTTTGGAACTCGGTCATTTTCAGCATGTCCAGCATCACGGCGTTGGGGACCAGGATGGTGTTCATGGTGTAGGGGTCGAACTGGGCCCAGAAATCCAGCAGGGCACCGTAACTGAGCCTGCCCTTCTCGCCGCCGATGGGGGCGGTGCCCACGGTAAAGGCGGCGGCGGGGTTGTTGTTGCCGTCGCCATTGCGGATGACGTTGATGGCGTCCTCCAGGTGCATTCTGGCGATATGGCTTCCGATCTGCCGCAGGGTGATGGAGAACAGGTCCAGCCGCTGGAAGCGGATGGCCTCATAGGAGGCCACCAGCATTCTGCCCCGCTTGTGGAGCTTCACCAGGTTGCTCTGGGTGCGCACGGTGGTCTGGGGCAGCTGGGAGCCCTCCTCCACCCGCCGGAGGGACTTGTCCTCCTTGCTGGGCACAGAGGAGATGGAGCGGTAATCCATGCCGTCGAACTGCGTCACTGTGGCGGTAATGGAGGGCAGCACGTTGTCCTCCTCCATGCCCTGGCGTACCACCCGGGAGACAAACTCCGGGAACAGTACGGCGGACTGGGTGGTGCTGAAGAACTTCTCCACCATGTCGGACCTGCTGCCCTTGACGTGGATGTCAAAGCGCTTGAGCTGCCGCTGAAAGGCGTCCAGGCCCTCCAGGGACGTACCCTTGTAGTTCTCGCTGGGGTCCAGCCCCTCCAGCACCTGGGTAAAGGATTTCCCGGCCTCGCCATACATGCCCTTCTCCAGATGCAGATTGCTGTAGCTGTAAGCCATTTTCAAACTTCCTCCTTGCAGTTTTTTTGCTGCTCATTCCGCTCCGGGCAGTCAGAGCAGGATGGTGACAGTCTTGGCCGCCTCGTCCGCGTCCACGGCCAGACAGGCGGTGGCGGCGTCCTCGTCCGCGGCGGCGCGGACGCCGCCCTGCCCGTTGCCGCAGAGCTTCACCGGACCCAGGCCGGGGGCCGTGCCGGTATAGCCCAGGGTCATGAATCCGCTCACCTGCACCGTGCAGGCGTCATCCCGGCAGCAGACCGCCGCGCCGCAGAAGCTCTCGCCGTCGCCGCAGGGGGCGGCCGCGCCCCGTCCGGACACCTTGACCGCCTGTCCCTCCTGGATTCCGGCGCCCAGGAAGGTGGCGCACACCTGGCCCACCCCGTCAAAAGAAACGCTCATCTCAAGATCCTCCTTTAAAAGTATGGATGATATAGCAATGCTCCCAGAGCAGCATCACACCAGAAACGCCCGGTCCTCCTCCGTCTGCTGGACCGGTTTTGCGGGCCGCAGCTGGGCGGCGGGGGGAAAGAGGGCGTCCAGCCTGCGGCGGTAGGCCTTTGTCATCTCCAGCAGCTCCGCCTCCTCCAGCTTCTCCGCCACCTGGCCGAACAGCTTCAGGTCCAGACTCTCGTCCGCCAGGCCCGCTGTCCGGAGGAGCTCCTTGCGCAGCTCCTCCATGTAGCGTCTGCCCAGCCCCGCCTGCCGCTCCAGCTCGTCCAGCTGCCGCAGGTATCCGGGCTGCCCGGTCAGGAGCCGGCGCAGGTCCCCCTCCGCCTCCTGGCCGAAGGCCTTGATGACCCCGGCCTTCCGCTGGGCGGGCACGGCCACGAAGCTCCACTCGTAGGCGTCCGTGGGCCCGGAGAGGGTAAAGTAGCAGAGCTTCCCCTCATAGCGCCTGCCGCCCTTGTGATTGCAGCCGCTTCGCCCGCAGATGGAGCAGACCCGCTCCGACACGCTGCACCCGATGCTGACCTCTTTTTTGATGCCCGCCTCGATCTCCTCGATGAGCCCGCTGTTTTTTTCACTGCGCAGCATGTAGGCGTACCCCTTTAAAAACAGGCACTGGTCCCCGGCCAGGGTGGCCCCCTCCTCCCGGCAGACCTCGGTTTTATATAGCCGGGCGGTCTGCCCCTGGGCGGACCAGTTGTGGTCAAAGATACCGCTTTTGCCGGTGAACAGGCGGCTGAGCTCTGTGAGGGCCTCCTGGTCGAAGCGCTCCCAGTCCCGATCCACCTCGTTGTCGCACAGCCGGACGGCGAAGGTGTACACCTGGTCCGGCGTCAGCTCCGATTTGGCCAGCTGATTGATGAGGCGCATGTCCTCCTGGGAAACGCTGTGCCGGATCACGCTGCCCGGCTCTTTTCTGATGTCCAAATTGCGCTCCTTTCTCCGGCGGCCGGTCTGCCGCCGCGTGTGTCAAAATATACCGGCAGGGGTCGGAAATCTGGCGTGGCGTCAGGGGGCCCTCTGGGCCTCCCGCTCCAGCCGGTCGTTTTCCAGGGCCAGCTTCCTGGTCTGCTCCCGGTACCAGTCCGCCTTGGCCTCCTCCAGCAGATCCTGGAGGTTGATGTCCTCCCAGACCACCTGGAAGGGGCAGCAGTATCCGTGCATGCGCAGCCACAGCCGGCAGATTTTCTCCAGGGCCGGGGTGAGGGTCCGGCGGATGGCGGTCATCTCCGTGGTCAGAAGGTCCGCCTGCTGGGCGCTCATGCGCTCGGTGGAGGACCAGTTGAGCCCCAGCATGAAGGGGGGAATGCCGGTCTTGCTCACCAGCTGCTCCAGGATCTGCCGGATGGGCACGGAGCTGTCCAGGATCTGGTTGTCCGCGCCGATCACCTTGATGTCCACGTCCCCCACGGCCACGAAGTCTCGGACGCTGCCGTCTCTGGTGCTGGCCATGGCCCGGCTCCACTCGCTGGCCAGCTGGCGGCTTCGCTCCTGTGCCATGCCCCGCTCCCACTCGCCGTCCTTGGGCCGGTAGACCACGGCGAAGCGCACGTTGCCCATCCTCTCCCAGTTGAGGCCCATAGCGCAGTAGATCTTGCTCAGCAGCTCTGTGAGGAAGGGCATGGACCGCAGCAGGGACACGCCGTAGGGGGCGTAGGTCTCCGGATTAAAGGGGGTGAAAAGCAGCAGGTTCTGGTAGGGGAGGGGCTTGACCTGTCCCCACTGGTCCAGACGGCACAGCTGAAAGTCCAGGGGGCTCTCCCCCTCCCGGACCTGGATGTCCTCCGTCCGGCCGCACAGCAGCGCGGCGATGTCCCGCCTGTCCCCTGTGGTGACGATCTCTCCCACCCCCTGGCCGAACACCAGCATGCTCTCCAGGTACTGGTCCAGGAAGGCGTTGACGCCCCGCCGGCCCCGCCCCACGTCCACCTGGTTCAGGAAGGCGTTGAGCCCCTCCTCGGCCTCCGGGTCGCCGCATTCCGCCCTGACGCCGCCGCAGAGCCGGATGATTTTGTAGATGCAGGCGTCCACCAGGGGCACGGCCTCCCGGATGGCCCGATACAGCTTTGCCTCCCCCTGCTGTAGCGGCACGTAGCCGCCCAGGGCGGGAAAGGGCTGTCCGCCGCCCCGCTTCATCTGGGGCGAAGCCGCCGCCAGGGGCTCCGCCGCTTTTTTTTTAAAGAATCTCATTTTTACTCTGTCCTTTAACTTTTTTTCAAGTGACGATCTGCATGGCCCCCGGGACTACGCGGCCCCGGGGAGTGCCTATCTATTCGACAGCTCCGGGGGCAGAGCCCCCGGGGAGGGGCCAGGGTCCGGGGGCCGTGTGGCCCCCTTTTTCACCGCCTGGCCACCGAGCAGAACGCGCCCGCCTCTCCGGACCTCCCCCCCACAATGGTGGCGGCGAAGTAGCGCATGTCGTCCATGGCGTGGTCGTTGTCCTTGCGGGGGGCGTCCCGCCCCGACGGCTCCTCGCTCCAGCGGTAGAGGGCGATCTCCCGCAGGCAGTCCTCGCAGCCCTGGCAGATGACGATCCGCCCGCTCTTGAGCAGGTCCGCGGTGGTGCGGATGCCGGAGAGCACGTCGTTGTCGGCCTTGACCACCCGGTACCCCGCCTGCCGCAGAGCGGTAATGAAGCTGGCGGCGGAGGGGTCCGCTACCACGCACTGGATGGGCCGCCCGCCGGCCAGGCGTCCCAGGGCGGCGGCGTACTCCTGGTCCGTCAGCTGTACGCCGGTGCGCCGGGAGGCGTAGTAGTACTCCTCCATGCGGTACCAGACGCCGTCCCTGCGTCCCCAGAGCCCGAAGGAACAGGGGTTCGCGGTCCCGTAGTCTACGGAGATGACATACGAGTCCATCTCCCCCTCCGGTTTGGGCTTTGCGTCCCTGGCCGGGTCGAAGAAGTCGTATACCAGCCCCTTGGCGGCGGTCCACTCCCCCAAAATGAACCGCCGGTAAAAGGCTCCGCTGTAGCTGGACCGGTAGCGCTGCCGGATGCGCTGGGAGAGGGAGGGATTGTCCTCCATGGTGAAGTGGAGGTAGAGGGCGTTGCGCTCCTCGCTTTTGAGGATCCACTCCCGGTAGAACCAGTGCTGGGGTCCCTCCGGGTTGCAGTTGAACCACAGCCTGGACCCGGCGACGCTGCACCTGGCGATGGCCTGCTCCACAAAGGAGCGGGGCATGAGGGCGACCTCGTCCAGCAGGACCCCCGCCAGGGTGACCCCCTGGATAAAGGCCGCGCTGCCCTCGTCCTTGCCGCCCATCAGGTAGAAGCGGTTTTCCCGTCCGCCCCTGCGGATGGTCACCAGGTTCTCGCTGCGCTTCTCCCTGCACTGGAATCCCAGCTCCCGGAGCGTTGGCGTCAGCTCCTGAAGGAGGTTGCGCCGGAGGCTGACCACGCTCTTGCCGCAGAAGGCGAATTGCTGCCCCTGAAAGCAGCTCATGGCCCAGCAGACGAAGCTCAGCCCCATGCACAGCGTCTTGCCGCTGCGCACGGCTCCGTCGCAGATGATGGCGTCAAAGCGCCGGTCCGGGCTTTTTGGCCCCCACCAGCTCATCACACGCCGCTGCTTTGGGGAAAATCTCCTGATCTTCATGCTCCGCCGGTCACTCCTCCCCCTCCTCCAGCGCCTCCAGCAGCGCCCGCATGCCGTCCTCGCCGCCTCCGGCGCACTCCAGCAGCAGGGAGACCGCCTTCACACGGTCCGCGAACTTGATCTCCACGCTGCCGGCGCTGTTGATTTTGAATTCACTCACCCCCCATAAATCCAGTCCCTGTACAAATTGCTCCTTTGGCGCCAAGGCCAGCTCAATGGCGTCGTTAGGCTTGCTCAGCGCGATTTTCCGCAGCGACTCCAGGATTTCCTCCCGATCCAGTTCCATTGTCCTCACGTCCCTTCACCCTGGGGCCGCAAACCCGGAAAGGTCAACCCCAAACAGGCAACGGTCAGAAAAAATTTTTCCCGTCCTCCGGAGGAACGGGGGCTCTGGCGATTTCTGCGGACAAATTTCCGCCCCTCGTTGACGTGGGTCAATCTGGCTGATATAATAGAGGAGGCAGCAGGAATGCTGCCCGTTGGGGGAAAGAGAGAATCACAAGAGAAAGGGAGGATCACAAATGAAACGCGGCTTTGACTTCTTGATGGAGCGCATGCGCAGCAGGCGGCCTGCTCTGCTCCTTGGCGCGGGCTTCTCCGTCGGCGCGGTCAACGGCGAGGGGAATTCCCTCCTTCTGGCCTCGCAGCTCTCCTGCGCTCTATACGACCACTTTTTTTCCAGCGGCGGGCGCTCCGGGATCGATCCGGCCATTTTGAGGGACATTGAGAGGAAAAAGATGGACCTGAAGGAGCTGTGCACCTATCTGCGGGATCTGGGCATGGTGGACGAGCGCGACGAGTTTTTGACGAAGATCTTCTCTGGGTGCAGGCCCTCCCCGGAGGGATACCACGGCAAGCTGTCCCAGTACCCCTGGGAGTACATTTTTACCACGAATATTGACGATCTGGTGGAGGCCATCTACCGGGACGCCCAGACGGCTCTGTCCGTCTGGGACCGGTCCAACCCCACGGGGACGATTCGGGGGTGCGATACCAATCTCATCAAGCTCCACGGCTCCGTGGACGACCCGGGCAGCGGCTATGTCTTTGACGACTTTGAGTACCGGGACTTTACCATCGACGCCAACAGCCTTTTGAAGGAGTTTGCCCATCAGGCCCTCCAGCACGACCTGATTCTGGTGGGAATGCAGTTTCAGGAGGAGGACCTCCAGACCATTCTGGACATATACGAGCGGAGCGGGTACTCCAGCGACCCCTATTACCGCATCTTCATCCTGCCCAATGTGGAGGGGCGTCTGCGCCTGCGGCTGGAGAGCTCCCCCCGGGATGTGTGGATTCAGGGCGATACAAAGACCTTTCTGGAGACGCTGGACCGGGAGATTGTCATTCCCAACCGGGAGAAGAGCTACTTAAAGGAAAAAGGGGCCGTGTTTCTGGAGGACATCAGCTGGAGCACCCCCTCCTCCTTCAATCTGTACAAGGGGATGGAGGCCGTCTATCCCGACTTCTTCCACGAAGCCGACATTTTCCCCCAGGATCTGGAGGCCTGGAAGAAGGAGATCGCCTCCTCCTCGGAGACCCTTCTGATGGCCTTCTACGGGGAGTGCTACGTGGGCAAGTCCTGCTTTGTGAAGCGGCTTCTGGTGGAGCTGTTCAAGGAGGGGTATACGGCCATTCAGCTCAACCGCTTCGACGACCGGGTCAGCGACCTGCTGCTCAGCTATCTGCAGTCCCTGCCGAAGGGGGCGCGGGTGGCGGTGTACATGGATGACGCCTCCTACTACTACAAGCAGTTCCTTGACATAAAGAACCGCCGCCCGCCCAACGTGGGGAAGCTGGTTCTGATAACGGAGGACACCAAGGAGAACCACAGCGGCAAGGCGTACATCCTGCTGGACGACGAGGAATCCAGGCAGCATCTCATCTCCGCGGAGATGAACGCCGAGTACGCCAGGGCGATCTACGAGCGGCTGGCCAGGAACAAGCGGCTGAACAAGTACCTCAACTGCCTGCCGCCAAAGACGAGGCCCTTCTCCCGCCGGGAGCGGGAGCTGATCACGGCCAAAATACGGGAGGAGCACGATATCATTGACGCGCTCTACTACTCCACGGAGGGCGTCCCCTTCCAGAAGCACTACGAGAAGTGGCTGCGGCGGTACGCCTCGGACGGGGAGCGAAAGCTGCTCTATCAGCTCAGCTACCTCTTCCGGCTGGGCATAGTCAACCTGCCCAACCCCCTGGTTACGAAGCTGGGGCGGAAGCTGAACCGGAATTTCCGCCTCAGCGACTTCGGCCGGAAGTACGGGGAGGTGGTCCGCATCGCCAGCGGGCATACGAGGCTGTACCGGGGGCGGATTCTCAACCAGCTGATTGACGTCAGCGATGCTGCGCTCTGCGCCGACGCGCTCCGTGAGACGGCGCTGTACACCGTCCCCGCCAGGGAGGGGACCCGCAATGAGGCCGCCTCCATATTTGAAAAGTGCCTGCGGGTCAAGCGAATCCGCAGCGAGGATCTGCTCACCAAGCAGGAGCTGCTGGACCTGCTCAAGGGGCTGGAGGACAGATGCGGCCACATGAGCTACTTCTGGGTCCAGTACGGTATCGCGGCCCAGATCAATATGGACTATGAGAACGCCAACAACCACCTGCTCTACGCCCACCGAATGCGGCCCCAGTCCTACAATGTCAACCACGCTCTGGCCAAGAACAAGATGGAGTGGGGACTGTACCTGATTCAGACGGGGCTGGGCGATGGGGAGCAGAAGTTCCAGGAGGGGGCGGAGGAGATGCACGAGATTGCCCTGAACAGGGGCTATTCCGGCGGATACCGCTACTCGGTCCATACCTATGTGCGAATGTGGCTCTCCTATGCCCGCGTGACAAGGACGGTGCTGCCCGGCCGCGTGTGCGATCGCTGCGCGGCGCTTCTGGAGGTGCTCCTGGGGCGGCCCCTGGACAACATGCTCACGGCCCTCATCAAGAGCTTTATTGCATATTGTGAGAACAACGGCCGCGAGGAGGCCAGCAAGGGGCTCAGGAGCGTGTACAAGAAGCCGGAGCGGGACCACGTGGAGGACAGCGCGTACGATATCGATTAGGCGAAGCGCCCCGGCGCATATGCCTATCTGCATGATAGCGCCGGGGGGACCCCCGGGGCTGCCGGGCAGCAGGCGTCCCCGCCAAACCGATATAAAATACATATGTAATAGTCGTACGCCTCCGTTTGACCGGCCCCCTGTTTCCCCCGGGGGGTAAAGCCCCTTCTTCCATAACCTCCCCCTATTTTTACAATCATGTTACAATCCCCTTCCCTCCATTGACAAACCCTCTCCCCCGTGATAAACTCCAAAACGTAAACCACCGAACTCCCTCTCTGACGCCCTCCCCGGGGCAGATACGGGACCGGCTAGCCACGGTATGTGCGCCGGTGCGGACGAAGGGGCGGAAGCCTCGAGGGTTTGCAAAAATCGGGTAAGGGGAATGGTACTGCTCCTATTAGTGCAGGAAACGGCAACTTTTAGGGCAGAAACACATTTTTCGTCCCCGAAAAATAAAAAGGAGGAAAAATCCACCATGAGAAATCTGAAGAAGATTCTCGCAATGGTGCTGGCGCTCATCATGAGCCTGTCGCTTATGGCCACCGCCGGCGCCACGGACTTCTCGGACGCGGACCAGATCGGCGAAGACTACGAAGTCGCCGTGGAGGTCCTCAACGGCCTGGGAGTCTTCAAGGGCTACGATGACGGCGCCCGGTTCGAGCCTCAGGGCAAGATCACCCGTGCCGAAGTCGCTGCCATCATCTACCGCATCGCCACCGGCGATGTGGCCGACACCCAGAAGGACATCTACTCCACCTGGGGTATGTTCAAGCAGGATGTTTCTGACAGCAACTGGTTCGCCGGTTACGTCAACTACTGCGCCAACGCCGGCTACATCAAGGGCCGCAGCGCCGACGTCTTTGACCCCAATACTGAGGTCACTGGCTACGAGGCTCTGGCCATGATTCTCCGCGCTGTCGGTTACGACAAGCTCGGCGAGTTCACCGGCAGCAACTGGCAGGTCAACACCGCCTCCGTTGCCCGTGAGCGCGGCATTCTCAAGAACATCAGCAGCGGCCAGCTGGGCCAGGCTGCCACCCGTGAGATGATCGCTGAGATTCTCTTCCGGGCCATCCTGATCAACAAGGTCGACTACACCCCCGCTTACGGCTACCAGGAGGGCACCACCTCCGTCGGTTACGACAGCCTGGGTCTTGAGGACCTGGCCGGCGTGGTCGAGGCCAACGAGTACGCTGACCTGTACGGCACCTCCCCCATGAAGGACGGCCAGACCCGGCTGAACGTGAACGGCACCAAGTACGTTCTGGACACCGGCTCCGTGCTGACCGACATCGGCGAGATCCGTCACGCCTACGTCACCGACAAGGGCGCCAAGGTGCTCTACGGCCTGTATGACGCTGAGGACTACACCGTTGCCGAGCCCGCCAACTTCGGCGGCGAGGGCGACACCGTCAATGACGTGGCCCGCAGCGCCAACCTGCGGCTCACCGCCGACACCGAGTACTTCGTCAACTTCGGCGATCCCATCGACAAGTACACCAGCGACTACCGCATTGAGTACAAGATCGGCCTCGGCTACACCGAGTACCAGATCATGGAGCTGCTCTACCGCAACGGCGGTACTGCCCAGGCCAAGAACGGCACCCCCGTTGGCGACCCCGTCAAGGGCGTTGACCAGGATGCTTGGGACAAGTTCGTGAGCACCTACAACCGTGACGCCGATGTCGTGGGTGAGTACACCTACGACAAGGTGATCCGCGTTGAGGAGGAGATCACCGCTCAGGATATGTTCTTCATCCGCGAGATCTTCTACGGCTCCGACAGCCTCCACGGCCTGTTCGATGAGAACTACGACATCTACTTCGGTGAGGTCTACGTGGCCACCAAGAGCCAGGTTGACAACGCCGGCAACTCCGTGGATATCTCCGATGATATCTCCTACATTGAGTTCCTGGATAAGTACATCAACGACGAGTTCAAGGACTTCTCCGCCAGCGACAACGGCGAGTGGCTGAAGATCGTGGACTATGACAACGACGGCAACGCCGACTACGTCATGCGCACCGACTTCGTCATGACCACCACCACCGACCACAACACCAAGAGCGACATCTGGTTTGTGGAGTACCTGGACTACGAGACCGGCCTGCCCACCGAGATCGACGCCGCTGACATCTCCTCCAAGACCGAGCTGGCTATGCCCACCGAGGAGAACATGAAGCTGGTCGCCGCCAAGGATCTGGTTGAGGGCCAGGTGTACATGTACACCTACATCGATGGTGTCTACTACATCACCGAGCCCGCTGTTGTCGCTACCAGCGCCAGCAAGATCAACTACCGCCTTGGCACCGTGGACTGCGCTGACGGCGCTACCCGCGAGTGGTCCGGCATTGACAAGAAGGCCATCCAGTACTACACCGAGATCGACGAGGTCTCCCTCAACGTGAACTACACCATGTATCTGGATCAGTTCGGCTACATCCGTCTGTTCACTGAGGCTGACAAGGGCTTCGTGCTGCTGACCGACGGTTACTTCGAGACCGACCGCCGCGCCGACGCCTATAAGGCTGAGATCTGGGCCGATGGCAAGACCAGCGACATTGATGTGACTCACACCAACGCTGCTCCCGCCACCACCTTCATCTGGAACAACGCCGACCGTGACGACAACCAGAACTACCACGACGACGAGGGTACCTGGCAGCGTCTGAAGGAGTTTGGCCACGTCTACTACGGCGCCGCCAAGTCCGAGTACTATGGACACTGGGTTGACACCCAGGCTGGCCTGACCGGCATCCAGGTCCGGGATCCCTATCTCACCAATATCGCCGCTTACGTTGAGAACAACGGCAAGTACACCCTGAGCACCGTTGACGCCGCTGACACCAGCCGCGCCCGCTATGAGGCCTATGCCATCGACAACACCGACCTCATCAATGGCGCCGGCGCCGGCACCGTCTACTCCAACGACCGCACTCTGTACGGTATCACCGCTTGGAACAGCGACGGCACTGTGGACGATTCCAAGAACGTCCGTATCCAGACCACCACCGATACCCTGTACTACTACCTGCAGAACAACGGCGAGATCGTCTCTTGGAACGGCTACAACGGAGCCAACGCTCCCGAGCGCTTCCAGGTCAACAAGGCCTACGCTGTTGGTTCCTACGTGCCTGATCGCGATACCGGCACCAACGACAACACTCTGCCCTACCTGGTTGCTGAGATCGTTGTCATCGAGGGCCGCTTCGCTCCCACCGTTCTGAACGCTGACTTCCTGTACGCTATGGTCGACGGCGGTATCCGTGACCACTACCTGCTGGGCAAGTCCGGCGACGGCTACGGCGAGAAGGTCGGCAAGACCAAGAACACCGCCTACAATGGTCTGATCAACTTCTATGACCAGGCTGGCAACCTCATCACTGGCGACTACGAGGACTACGGCGTGTACGCCGGCCGCGTTGTGACCTATGACCGCGTCAAGGGCCGCAACTATGTCCAGCTCAGCATCAACAAGAGCGAGCTGACCGGCAAGCGCACCACCAACCTCAACTACGGTGAGCCCGCGTTCAGCTTCTACACCGACGAGGTGCCTCTGTACAACCTGACCGAGAACACCGCTTACGCGAACAACACTCTGCGCAACTTCACCACCCGCGACGGCAGCAACATTGCCATTGGCGATTACATCATCTACATGGTGGATTCCAACAACAATGTGGGCCTGGTGATCAACGTCAGCGAGAGCAAGACCACCGAGAAGAACTCCATTGCCAAGCTGGATGCTCTGTGGAACGCCATCTCCGCTGATCAGATCCGCCGCTACAACGTCCTGCCCTTCGCCTTCTACGGCGTCAACAAGCCGGACCTCAATCCTGCGGCTCAGTCCACGCTGAGCGCCAGCTCCGCCTCCGCTGTCTCCGGCAAGACCTACATGGGCAGCGTCACCGTTACCTATGATCAGGCCGTTGCCGCTGGCAACAACCACTGGATTGCCCCCAACGCTGTGAACTACACCATGATTGCCACGGCTGCTGACACCAACTTCGGCACTACCGTCGGCTATCCCGGTGTGCCTGAGCCCACCAAGGGCATGGCCTACATCGTTGTGATCGGCAACAACTGGTGGCTGCTGCGGCAGGAGTCCCAGACCGCTACCACTTGGAACCTGAAGAGCAGCAGCCTGGATGTCCTGGTGGACAACACTAATTCTGCGGCTCCCAAGGTTACGGTGTTCAATCCCACCATGACCCTGCGTCAGCTGGCCGGTTACCTGAGCTCCGACAAGGGCACTGTGACCGTCAAGATGAACGCCAAGGGCAGCAACATCTATCTGACCAACACCGACACCCAGCTCATCAACATCAGTACCTCCAGCTATGATGTGGGCATCTATGTTGGCGACACCTGTGTCGCTTCCACCACCACCAACCTGACCTGGACTTCTGTTAGCGGGTACAACACCATCAGCTGGAACCCGGCTGAGGTTACTGGCGTGAAGTTCGGCACGACTACCATGACCAACGGCCAGTACTTCAAGGCTAGCGACTACAGCGGCAAGGATGTGTACGTCACTCTGCGGGATACCGCGAACTACAAGGTGACCAACACCAATGCTGATGGTACTCGGGCCACTTACGACGCTGTCAATGGCGTGTGGTACTTCACCCCCGCCACTGGTAATGTCGAGATCACTGTTGGCCGCTACACCGAGCAGGATCGCGTCGCCGCTGTGGCTGCTGCTTACACCAACATCACCGAGAAGAACTACATTGTGGGCAACAACTTCTACAATGTCAGTGCTGACGCCGCCTCCATCACCGCTCTGAAGGGCGCCATTGAGGATGCCGTCGCCGCTCAGGCTCAGCGTGAGATCGCTGCTCTTGGCTTCACCGGTGTTACCGTGAGAGCCACTCTGTCCAGCAATCCCACCATGCAGGCTCCTGGCACTGCCGTGTACAGCAACGGCAACGCCACCCTCACCCTGATCCTCAACGGCGCGACCGCCACTGTGTCCGCCACTGGCATCAACGCTTCCATCGCCTATGCTGACCTGCGTGCGACGCAGAGCGCGATTGAGGCCGCGTTTAACAGCCAGACCATCAGCACCGGCAACGTCTCTACGGCGACCGATCTGCTGACGGCCGCGGGCAACACGGTTCCCGGTGTGACCATGCAGTACGTGAAGATCACCAACATCGCCAACAACATGGTTCAGTTCGTCTATAGGTTCACCTATGGCGGCACTGACTCCGGCGAGATCACTGGTGTCCACGCTGTGACCAACCCCTGATCTGCCCCATATCCACATTGATTCAGCAAAGGGAATCCCCCCTGGGCCTCGGCCCGGGGGGGACCCTCCCCTGTTTCAGCAAATTACGGCAAAGGCATAGTGGTAGCCTTCGGTGTTCAGGCTGGGACAGTCCTCTCGGTTTGTGGCAAAGACGGTGAAACTGGTGGAGTCAATCCGGCCGCAGGCCGTTACGCCGCCCACAACCAGGAAGCCGGTGTACTTGTGCGAGACGTCGTTTGTCAGCGAAGGTGAGGTGGAGCTTGGCCGTCCGGAGATGAAAATGACTCTGGCCAGGCCGCCCAGCTCCATTGTGAAGGTCCCGCCGTTGCCCCGGTACATGCCGAAGGTGGTTTTGGCGCACATCTGGAGGCCGGTTTTTGCCTCCTCGGCGGCCTCCTGAGCGTTCTGAGCGGCCTGCTGGTTCAGGGAGAGGGCGGTATCGAGGGAAGCGGCGAACTGGTTGAAGTCGTCCATAAGGATGCGGTCGTCTAGGTTCCAC